>UQGJ01000003.1 GCA_900540545.1 uncultured Eubacteriales bacterium | reverse complement strand
GGTGGGCTGGTGCATGGCGCGCCGGGTCGTCGCGCCCCACAAATGATAGACCAGCTCTGCCGGGAATCGCCATGCTAGGCGCGGTGAGCCAGCGCATGGGGGGAAACGAGTGCAAATTAGGCCGTAACGGCCGAGGCGGGAGCTTGAGGGCAGACTGGTTTGCTCTAGCCGGTTTCGACTGCCATGCCCCGTTGGCGCCGCCCCACAGGTCCAGGGCCGAAGCCCTGGTTTTCTTGACCTCCTCTTTCTCAAACGAGAAAGAGGACCCCCGCGCGGGAGCGCCATCCCCGCGGAGCGGGTCGCCCCGCCGTTATTTCCCGCTCAAATACTCCAATGCGGCCTCCAGGGCGTCCTCGCCTACCTTGGTCTCGATGTCGGGCACCAGGGTCTTTTGGTCGGCGGTCTGGTCGGGGCGCTGCCACTGGATATGGGAAACCGTGCCGTACATGCCGGTGTTCGCCAGCTGATAGTAGAGAATATCCCCGTAGCTGCTGGGGGCGTTGGCGCTGGCGCGGCCGACGACGGTGCCCAGCTTGCCGTCCTGGACCCACACGCCCAGCATGGTGGCCGAGCTGTATGTGGCCTCGTCGGTGAGAACCACCAGGTCGATGTCCGGGTTGGCCTTGGCAGTGGTCACGTCGGGCTTGTCTGTCTGCTCGCCGCCCTCAGTCCGAGTATAGCCCCGCTCGTAGGGGTAGGGCTTATAAGGGTCCTGGACCTCGTCCAGGGCCAGAGTGGAGTAGCGGACGTAGGAGCCGTACTCCGGGATCTCCATGTCCAGGGCCTGGAGGAACTGGTAGCAGGCCTCGGAGTTCCCGCCACCGTTGCCCCGCACGTCAAGGATGACCTTGTGGGTCCCGGCCTTCACCGCCTTGGCCAGGTCGGCGGACACCGCATCCACCTCCTCGCCCAGGATGCACTGGTTCAGGTCCACGTAGTACACGTCGCCCATCTGCTTCCCGGTGGCGATGGTGGTATCCACGTCGCTGTCATCCGGCAGGACGAAGGCCACGGTCTCCTCCTTGCCGTCCACGGTGATGGTGGTGCTTTCCAGGTCCTCGCCGAAGGCCGCGCCCGCCCGGTACAGCAGATTCCGGTTGGCGGCCCAGGAGGCACGGTTCACCGCCCGGGCGGACTGATTCTCGGCGGGGAAGTATTTGTCCGAGGCGGCAAACACGTCCGCCACGGGCACCCCGCCGATGGCGGTCACCTCTTTGCCGTCCAGGAGGAGCTTCTCCCCGTCCACGACCCAGTCCACGTCCAGCATGGCCTGGGGGCCGTTGCCGAAGGTGTTGACGTTGGTGTGCCCGTCCTCCAGGGAGGCCGTATAGGCCATGAGCGACCAGCAGAATTCGGCGAGGCTCACGTCCGGCGCGGCGGCCACGGTCAGGAACTCCGCCTTGGCCTCCTCGTAGCCCGCGGGCACGTCGTCCAGCAGGAACATGGGGTGGGCGCTCTCCAGATAGGAAATCAACTGCTCCGCGTCCTCGACGAACGGAGCCTTCCCCACGGCCACGGTGTTGGTGTCCGGGTCCCAGGTCACGTCCTTGCCCAGGACCTGACCCAGGGTACGGGCGGGGATATAGACCGTGCCATCCACCGCGAAGGGCTCGGCGGGATTGCCGCTGCCGTCCACGGGGGTGACGGTCTGGCCGTTGACCTCCAGGTGGATGCCCATGTACTGGGCCTGGAGGGTCTTTGTGGTGATGACGCTGGAGGCCAGGGCGGACCCGGCGGCCAGAGCGGCGGCGCAGGTCAGGGCCAGGGCGGCTTTCAGGGACTTTTTCATCAGAATACCTCCTCATCTGTGGAAGCGGGCCGCCCCATTGGGCGGCCCGTCTTTCCTGGTTTTATTTGATGGTCCTTGCGTCCACTTCTTCCTTCAGCAGGGCGGTGAAGGCGTCCAGGGTCATGGCCCCCAGGTCCTCGCCGGTACGGTGGCGCACGGAGACGGTCTGGTTCTCGATGTCCCGGTCGCCCACCACCAGCATATAGGGGATCTTCTGGAGCTGGGCCTCCCGAATCTTCTTGCCGATCTTCTCATTGCGCTGGTCCACCTCCACCCGGTAGCCGGCGGCGTCCAGCTTGGCGGCCACGGCCTGGGCGTACTCGTCGGCCCGGTCGGTGATGGTGAGGACTTTCACCTGGACCGGGGACAGCCATGCGGGGAAGGCCCCGGCGAAGTGCTCGGTGATGACGCCGATAAACCGCTCGATGGAGCCCAGGACCACCCGGTGGATCATGACGGGGCGGTGCTTCTGGCCGTCCTCGCCCACGTACTCCAGCTCGAAGCGCTCGGGGAGCTGGCTGTCCAGCTGGATGGTGCCGCATTGCCAGGTCCGGCCCAGGGAGTCGGCCAGGTGGAAGTCCAGCTTGGGGCCGTAGAAGGCGCCGTCGCCCTCGTTGATGACGAACTCCTTGCCCATCCCGGTGATGGCGGCCTTCAGGATGTCCTGGTTGCGCTCCCACTCCTCCGTGGTGCCGATGTGGTCCTCGGGCATGGTGGACAGCTCGATGGTATAGCTCAGGCCGAAAGTGGAGTACACCTCGTCGAAGAGGCGAACGGTCTCCTGGATGACGTCCTGCATCTGCTCCCGGGTCATAAAGACGTGGGCGTCGTCCTGGCTGAAGCAGCGGACCCGGAACAGGCCGTGGAGGGCGCCGGACAGCTCGTGGCGGTGGACCAGTCCAATCTCGCCCACCCGCAGGGGCAGCTCCTTATAGGAGTGGGGCTCGCTGGCGTAGACCAGCATGCCGCCGGGGCAGTTCATGGGCTTGACGGCGAAGTCCACGTCGTCAATGACGGTGGTGTACATGTTGTTCTTGTAGTGGTCCCAGTGGCCGGATCGCTCCCAGAGCTGGCGGTTGAGCATGATGGGGGTGGAGATCTCCACGTAGCCGTACTTCTTGTGGACCTGCCGCCAGTAGTCCAGCAGGGTGTTTTTCAGCACCATGCCCTTGGGCAGGAAAAAGGGGAAGCCGGGGCCCTCGTCCCGGAGCATGAACAGGCCCAGCTCCTTGCCCAGCTTGCGGTGGTCCCGCTTCTTGGCCTCCTCCAGCTTGGCCAGGTACTCGTCCAGCTCCTCCTTCTTGGGGAAGGAGATGCCGTAGATGCGCTGAAGGGTCTGGCGGTTGGAGTCGCCCCGCCAATAGGCGGCGTTGCAGGCGGTGAGCTTGATGGCGTTGCCCTTGATGCGGCCGGTGGAGTCCACGTGGGGGCCGGCGCACAGGTCGGTGAAGTCGCCCTGCTTGTAGAAGGAGATGACGGCGTCCTCGGGCAGGTCCTGAATCAGCTCCACCTTGTAGGGCTCGTCCCGGTCCTCCATGAACTGGATGGCCTCGGCCCGGGGCAGCTCGAAGCGTTCCAGCTTCAGCTTCTCCTTGCAGATTTTCCGCATCTCGGCCTCCAGCTCCTCCAGCTGGGTCTCGGAGAAGGGCTCGGGGGTGTCGAAGTCGTAGTAGAAACCGTTTTCGATGGCGGGGCCGATGGCCAGCTTCACCTCGGGGTGGAGCCGCTTCATGGCCTGGGCCAGGATGTGGCTGGTGGTGTGCCAGTAGGTTTTGCGGTATTCGGGGTTCTCAAAGGTATACAGGTTGTTTTCTTCTGCCATGGTAATTCCTCCTTGTATTGGGGGCAGGTGACAAAAAAGCGCCTCACCCCTGAGATTGGTTCAGGGGTGAGGCGCTAACATGCGTCCCACGGTTCCACCCTGCTTGCAGCGGGATACAAAGCCGCTGCCGCTCGTGACCCTCTGTAACGGGAGGACCCGGCCCAGCCTACTGTGTTGGTTCGGTGGGCGGCTCCGGGGTGGTACGGTCCGTGCAGGACGGCAGGCGCGCTTTCAGCCAATGGCGCGCCCTCTCTGGGCCTCTGCGGGCGGACGTTGTCCCCTTCTTTGCCTTCTTACGGGGGACAGTGTATCATCAACGGGCGGTAATGTCAAGTGGGATGTGATGGGGGGCGGAATCCCTCCGGGGGCACCCCTTTCCACGTGGAAAGGGGTGGGAAAGACGCCAGGGCTTCGGCCCTGGACCTGGAGCGGCGCGTCGTCAGAACAAACTGCGTTCCGCTACGTCCGGCTTTGCCGGACATTCACTTCACGACCTTTGTTCTTCCTCTCCCCAGCGGGCCTGAACGGCGGCCCGCCGGGGTATGGACGGGGGACGTGCCTAGCATGGCGATGCCCGGCAAGGCTGGTGCGTGACGGCGGGCGGCTGATAGCCGCCCCTACATGAGGCGTGAAGGTAAGGCGGGGCTGGTGCATGGCGGGCCGGGGTCGTCCCGCCCCCACAGTGGTGGGTGGGGACGAGGGATGCGGATTGCCACACCAGTCTGCGGACTGGTTCGCAATGACAGAGACGGGGGCGGGCCGTCCCCCGGCTCCCGGAGGGGACTTATGCCGCCTTGTCCGCGGCAACTGTTCCGCTCAGCACATCCTTCAGCGCGCCAATCTGCTCGGCGGTCATGCCGGCCCCGGCGAGGTAGTCCTCGGCGGCCTTCACCAGGTCCACCTTGGTCAGGTCCGCGCCCTCGTCCACGCCCGCGATCTGGCAGAGCATCTGCTCGGCGATCTTGGCGTTCACGTCGTACTTGGCGGTGCCGGTCTCAATGTGATAGTAGTTGACATAAGACTGCATGTAGTCGGCCACGATCTCGTCCAGCTCACCGCCCATGAGGGCCTCCAGCAGGATGGCGGTAAAGCCGGCGCGGTCCTTGCCCTCGGTGCAGTGGAAGAGGTAGGGGCCCTCGTGCTCGGTCATGTAGACCAGACCCTCGGCCAGCTTGGTCTTGAAGTCGTCGGCCTTGAAGTCTACGCCCATGTTCAGGGGGATAACGTTCAGGGTGGCGTAGTAGCTGTCGGCGTAGCCCTCGTAGGCCTTCATGGTCTCCTCGCTGTCGGCCAGGTTCATCACGGTCTTGACGCCCGCGTCCTTGATGAGGGCGTCCACATAGGTGTTGCGGCCCAGCTCGGGGTTCACAGGGCTGGAGGAGCGGTAGAGCACGCCCTCGGCGATGTCGCCCATGACGATGGGGCGGAAGTTAGCGAAGACCTCGTCGCTGGCGTAGTCGGCCCGGACGTTGGTGCGGAAGCGGTCCACGTTGCGGGCCTCGTACTCGTCCAGGTAGCCGGCGGCCTTGGACAGGGAGACGGTGATGGGGGTCCCGGCCACGGCCTTGACCTCGGTGGCCAGGTCGCCGTGGTTGATGGCGATGATGGCGGTGGTCCCGGCGGCGGGGGCGCGGACCAGCTTGGCCCCCACGGCCACGTCGCTGTAAGCGCCCACGAAGGGGGCCTCGAAGGCGGCGTCGCCGATGGTGACGTTCAGCAGGTCGCCCATTTGGTAGCCGGCGGCGTACAGGTCCTTGGACAGGAGGTCGGTGGCCAGGTTGCCGTACTTGTCGGGCTCGGTGACGGCGCCCTTCACGTCGGTGGGCAGCTTGGACAGGTTCTTGCCGAAGAAGCCGGCGATGGTGCCCTCCACCTGGGCGGTGACGCCGGGCTGGTCGGAGTAGAAGCCGTAGCCGTGGTCGGCGCCGGAGACGATGACCTCCTGGGCCTGCTTGAAGGCGGCCACGGTGGCGCGGTTCTCGCTGGGGGTGACGGTGGTATCCAGGTCGCCGTACATCACCATCAGGGGGCCGGTGTACTTGGCGGCCTTGGTCAGGGGCTTGGAGGCGTTCATCTCGTCATACCAGGTCTTGGAGATGGTGAGGGCGTTGCCGAACCAGGGGAACTCGGCGTAGCCCTTGGCGCCGGAGGCCTCGGCGTAGTAGGCGTCGTAGCTCTCCTGGCCGCCCATGAGGGCCACCACGGCCTCGTCCCCGGCCATGGTGGAGCCGGAGAGGAGCAGCACGGCCTTGTAGGGGCTGCCGCTCTTGGTGACGATCTCCAGGGCGATGCGGCCGCCCATGGAGTAGCCCATGATGCCCAGCGCGTTCTTGTCCACGGGGGCGTTTGCCACCAGGTAGTCCTTGCAGGCGTTGGAGTCGGAGATCATGTTGCTGAGGTAGTTCTCGGTGAAGGGCTGGGTGGACTCGCCGCAGCCGGGGAAGTCCATGCGGATGGAGGCGATGCCGTTCTCCGCCAGGGTCTGGGCCACGCCCACGAAGCCCACGTTCTCGTCCTTGCTGCCGCCGTGGCCGTGGTTCATAACGACGGCGGGGAACTTGCCCTCCCCGGCGGGCAGGGTGACGACGGCGGGGACGTTGCGCTCACCGTTTTTCACGGTGACGGGCACCTTGAGCACGGTGTCGTTCAGAATTCCGTTGAAGTAGTCGGCGGTGGCGTTGACGGCCTTGGTGATGGTGGGATAGCCGGTCTCCATCTCGGCAAAGACGTTATAGGTGTGGTCGCAGTTCTCGATGAGGTACTCAAAGGACTTGGCGTTCTTGGCGGCGGCGACGATCTTGTCCGCGTTGTCGGGGGTGACGGTGGTGTCGGCCAGACCGTTGATGGCCAGGATGGGGGCCTCGATCTTGGCGACTTCCTTGAGGATGTCGGTGTCCTTGACCTCCTGGAACCACTGGGCGCCCACGTGGAGGGGCTCCCGCCAGTCGAAGGTCATCTCGAAGAAGCCGTCGGTCTCGGCGGCCTTCTTGGCGGCGTCGAAGTCCTCGAACATGGTGGACAGGTCCAGGGCGCCGGACCAGGTCACCACGGCCTGGAAGGTGTCGGGGTAAGCGGCGGCGGCCAGGATGGCGTCGGTGCCGCCCTGGCTCCAGCCCATGACGCCCAGCTTGGCGGCGTCCACGGCGTCCAGACCGGCCAGATAGTCGGCGGCGGCCTTGGCGTCCACCTTGGCGGAGGTATAGTTGTAGTTAACATAATCAGCAGTGGATTCGCCGTTGCCCATGAAGTCAAAGCGGATGGTGGCGATGCCCTGCCCGGCCAGGATGGGGGCGGCGATGGCATACCCGCCGCCGGCCTCGTTCTTCTCGGAGCCGGTGCCGTGGAGCATGACCACGCCGGGGAACTTGCCCTCGGCGGTGGGCAGGGTCACGATGGCGGGGATGGTGTGAGCGGGGATGCCGTCGGTCTCGGGGACCTCAATGGCGACGGCCTGCTCGGTGTAGGTGGTGGGCAGCCGGTCGAACTTCATCAGCATGGTGGCCAGCTCGGCCCGGATGGCCTTGCCGTTGGGGTCCAGCAGGTTCCCCGGCTTGCCGGTGAGGATACCGCTGTAAAAGCAGGCTGTCATGCCCTCCAGGGCCCAGTCGGCCACGTCGGCATAGTCGGCCATCTCCTTCATCGCCATGCCCTCGGTGGTCATCTGGCTGCCGGTGATGGCGGCGTAGCGGACCAGGATGGCGGCGATCTCGGCCCGGGTGATGTCCCGGTCGCCGTGGAAGAGCTTGTCGGCGGGGACCACGGCCAGACCGGCATCCACCGCCCAGTTGGCGGCGTTGGAGTACCAGGTAGCGGTGGTGTCGGTGAAGTACGCGCTGGCGGCATCCACCGCCCATTCGCCGTCCGTGAGCACAGCCCCATTCTTGGGCGCGGGTTTGCCCTGGGCGTTGTACAGGGTCTGGAACACGGTGGCGCGGGTGACGGCGGCCTCGGGGTCGAAGCCGCTGCCGGTGGAGGTCATGAGGCCCTTTTCGGTGACGTACTGCTGGGCCTCGGCGTACCAGGGGGCGTCCTCCTCCGCGGCGGCCCAGGCCGGTGCGGTCAGGGACAGCGCCATGGCCAGGGTCAGGAGCATTGCGAGAAGTTTCTTTGCTTTCATCTGTTCTTTCCACCTTTCCTACGTTTTTGTGTGCGGTGCTGACATCATCATAACAAAGACATGGGAGAAATACAATCAATTGTGTGAAAAAAGCCCCCGTCTCCCCCGCCTTCCCTTGGAACCCCGGAGAACACAGCAAAACCGACAGTCTGCGGCACACTATTTTAGTGTTTTTGCACATATCATATGGACTTTTTGAAAGTAATGTGGTAGAGTATGACATAATACAGCAGAGGTCCGCCGCAAGGTTTGCAGCGGGGAGGAGTGACGGCATGTACCATGTCAGAGTCATCGGCCCCAGTGAAGCACTCACTCAGGCCCTGGGTCCCGAAGGCGCCGATTGGCGCTATACCGAGGGCCCGGACGCGGATATTGCCCTGGTGGACCGGCCGGATGCCGACCTGGCCCAGGTGCGGGCCGGGCTGCCCCCTCACGGGCTGCTGGTCCTGTGCTGGCGGCCGGGGACGGCGGGGGCCGGGGAGGCCGACGAGCTGTGGGAGCTGCCCCTGGACCCGGCGCTGACCCGGCTCCGCTTTTCCAAGCTGCTGGAGCGGCTGGCGCGGGAACGGGAGCGGGAACGGCTGTGCACTTACCTGGATACCCTCATGGACATCGTGCCCGACATGATCTGGTTCAAGGACCTGGAGGGCAACCACTTCAAGCTCAACGACGCCTTCTGCCAAATCGTGGGGAAGGACAAGGCGGATATTCTGGGCCGGGACCACTGCTACATCTGGGACGTATCCCGGGAGGAGTTCGAGCGCGGGGAGTTCGTCTGCAAGGAGACCGACGAATACGTCCTCAAAGAGCGCAAGCCCTGCACCTCCACCGAGGTGGTCAAGAGCCAGCAGGGGATGCGCCAGTTCAGCACCTACAAGGCCCCCCTGCTGGACCCGGACGGCACGCTTTTGGGCAGCGTGGGGGTGGGCCACGACGTCACCGACCTGAAAAACATGGGGCTGGAGCTGGAAATCGTCCTCAACAGCGTGCCCTTCGCCATCCTGGTGTGGAACAAGGACGGGGTCATCCTCAACGCCAACGCCCACTTCGAGGAGTACTTCGGCGTCGGCCGGGAGCAGATTTTGGGCCGGCAGTACCGGACCTGGGCCGCAGAGGCGTTCACCTCCACCAAGCCCATCCCCGACACGGGGAACCTGGAGGTGGAGCTGTCGCTGGCGGGGCGGGTCAAGACCCTGGAGATCCACGAGGAGACCATCTTCGACTTTTTCCACAACGAGGTAGGCGCCCTGGGCATCTACCGGGACATCACCGCCGAGCGCGCCATGGAGCGGCAGATCCTCCAGAGCTCCCAGACGGATTTTCTCACCGGCCTCTACAACCGCCGGGGCTTTTACCGGCATATCCGGGAGCGCGGCGGCCGGGAACCCCTCAGCCTGCTCTACATCGACCTGGACCACTTCAAGCGCATCAACGACACATACGGGCATCAGGCCGGGGACGAGGTGCTGGTCCAGATGGCCGGCCTGCTCCGGGACTGCTTCCCCGACGAATTTTTGGCCCGCATCGGCGGGGACGAGTTCCTGGTGGCCATCTTCGGCCAACACGACCGCGCCGCCCTGGCGGGCAGGGCCGCCCGCTTCCTGGACCGGACGGCGGCCGTCTTCGCCCAGTCGTGCTGCCCCCTGTCGGCCAGCATCGGCATCGCTCAGAGCGGGGAGGGCGGGCTGGACATCGACCAGCTCATCCGCCAGAGCGACAACGCCCTCTACCGGGCCAAGCTCCTGGGCCGGGCCCGCTGGTGCTTCTATCAGGAATAGCGACTCGCCGTCCCTTCGGTCACACCACGACGCGGTGGAGCTGGCCTTCCCCAAAGGCGGAGCACTGCATGGTCCACGTCAATCCAGCCAAACAGTCGTAAAAAAGCCGTGCCCGTCAGAGACGGGCACGGCTTTTTTTATGCAGCGCTTAGCTTACTTTTCAGCGGCGGTGTACCAGTCGGCGGAGGCGACGTAGTCGTCGGCCTTCACTTCCTTGCCCTCGTAGAAGAGCTTGCCGTCCTCGCCGCGGCTGTATTTGGAGAAGAACTCGTCCCACACGGTCTGGCTGGTCTCCTGGACATAGACGTGGGGGCAATTGGCGACGGTGGTGAAGCGGACCAGAGGCACGCCCTCGGCGTTGGCGAAGGTCATGGTGGTGAACTGGCCGTCCTGCTGCTTGCTGTCGGTGATCTTGGTCTCGTCCACGCCGTTGTGCGCGTTCCAGGCCTGGAGGGCGGTGACGGTGCCGTTGCCCTCCACCATATCGCTGGTGGCGGCGTTGTCGTACTCGCCCACCATGGCCCAGGTGGGCAGCAGGGCGGTGGAGGAGAAGTCCACGGAGGGGGCGGTCATGTAACCGATGGGGGCGATGGCGGCGAAGCGCTCGGTGGCACGGACGCCCATCTCCCAGGTCATCATGCTGCCATTGGAGTGGCCGGTGGCGTACACGCGGCTGGTGTCGATCTTGTACTCGGCCTCGGTTTTGTCCAGCAGGGTGTTGAGGAAGTTGATGTCAGCCATGGAGTCCGCGCCGGGGGCCATAGCGGAAAAGCCGCCGGCCAGCCACATGGGAGAGGGAATGTTGCCGTTGGCGGTCTCGCGGACCAGGCCCTGGGCAAAGACGGCGATGAAGCCGTTCTCCTCGGCCAGGTCGTACCAGCGGGACTCCTCGGCGATGCCGTACATGGAGGCGCCGTAGCCGTGCATCACCAGGACCATGGGGACCTCTTCCTTGCCGGTGTAGGTGGTGGGCACGTAGGTGATCCAGCGGCGCAGCTCGCCGTTGACCTCCTCCTCGTGGATGGTGAAGCCGTCGCGGGTGTAGTCGTTGGTGAAGGACACACGGCCGGGGGCGATGCCGCGCAGGCGCTTCACGGCGCCCAGGAACTGCTCGTAGATGGTGGCGGGGGTCTGCTCCTTGGCGCTGATCCAGATGAGGGCGTCGGAGTCCTTGGCCTCATAGACGGTCTCGGCGTAGTCGTTGGCCTTGGCCTTCTTGGCCTCGTTGGCGGCCACGAAGTAGTCCACGGCGGCCTTGTTGTCCTTGTCGGAGTTGATGAACCAGACGGGCATGTCCACGGTCTTGGCCTGGATCTTCAACTCTTCGCCGCTGGTGGTGCCGTCGCCGGTGAAGGGGAGCACGCTGCCCTCGCCCACGGTCTTGAGGCTCTCGGCGGGGATGGCGGGGGCGTCCACGGCGGCGATGCCGCTGTAATTGGTGGCGTAGCGGGTGCCGAACAGGATGGCGGCCGCGCCGCCCTCTTCATAGCCGGCCAGGGCGATGTGGCCGCGGTTCACGCCTACGGGGAACTGCTGGCTCAGGGAGCGGGAGCGCACGGTGACGTAGAGCTGGTTGAGGATGGCGGCGTCGTCCCGGCCGTCCTTATCCAGGGTCAGGTTCCAGGTCTTGCCCTCGTCGGGGCCAAAGAAGACCACGGCGATCTTGTCGGCGTCGGCCACGCCCCGCCAGGCCATGCCGGTCTCGGTCTCGGCAAACTCAGCGGCGGTGGTGTTGTCGGGGGTCAGGACGATGGCGACGGAGGCGTAGGGCTGCAGGCCCTCGGGCACATAGTAGGTAGCGGTGCCGGTGTCGTCGCCCGAGGTGATCTTGACGCCGTTGTAGAGGCCGGTGAACACGGCGTCATAGGGGTGCTCGGCGTCAAAAATGTAGCGCTTGAGGCCGCCGAAGTTCTGGAGGATCTTGGCCATCTCGGCGCGGGTCAGCTCACCCATGGGGTTGAGGTTCCCGTTCTGGTCGCCGGTCATGACCTTGCCGTAGAAGCAGAAGGTCATGCCCTCCAGGTACTGGGCGGGGATGGTCTCGTAGTCGGGGGCCTCCTTCATGGCCATGCCCGCGGTGTCGGCCACCAGGCCCTTCAGCGCGGCGTAGTCGGCCATGAGCTTGGCGGTCTCGGCCCGGGTGATGACGGCGTCCTCGCCAAAGGCGGCGCCCTCGATCAGCTTCTCGGAGACGGCCCAGTTGGCGGCGTCGGCGTACCACTGGCCGGCCACGTCGGTGAGAGTGGCCTCCGCCTCGGGCTTGCCGGCCATGTTGTACAGCATCTGGAGGACCTGGGCGCGGGTCAGGGTCATCTCGGGCTCAAAGCCCTTGTCGGTGCCGGTCATGTAGCCCTTCTCGGTGACGTACTGCTGGGCCTCGGCGTACCAGGGGGCAGGGGTCTCCCCCTCGGCGGCCAGCGCGGGGATCGCCAGGGAGAGGGACATGCTCAGGGTCACAATTAGCGCGAGCAGTTTCTTCTTTTTCATCAAATTGCACCTTTCTTTCTCCATTTTTGCCGGGTCTATGGTCATTATAACAAAACTTAGAGTGGAAAACAAGATGTTCGGCACATTTTGTTTGGTACCCAAACATACATCGCTTCTCGAAATAAATTTCCCCTGTCTCATACAAAAAAGAGGCGGGCAGCATGAGCTGCCCGCCTCTTTCAGGGAAATCGAAGCTTACTTTTCGGCGGCGGTGTACCAGTCGGCGGAGGCCACGTAATCGTCGGCCTTCACTTCCTTGCCCTCGTAGAAGAGCTTGCCGTCTTCGCCGCGGCTATACTTGGAGAAGAAGTCGCTCCACAGAGTGGCGGCCTGCTCCTGCAGGTAGACGTGGGGGGTACCCAGCACGTTGGTGAAGCGGACCAGGGGCACGCCGGCGACGTTGGCGAAGGTCATGGTCTCCCACTGGCCGTCGTACTGCTTGCTGTCGGTGACCTTGCTCTCGTTCACGCCGTTGTGGGCGTTCCAGGCCTGGAGGGCGGTGACGGTGGCGTTGCCCTCCACCAGGTCCACGGTGCCGGCGGAGTCGAACTCACCCAGCATGGACCAGGTGGGCAGCAGCGCCTCGGAGGAGATGTCGGTGGTGGGGGCGACCATGGCGCCGATGGGGGCGATGGCGGCAAAGCGCTCAGTGGCCTGCACACCCAGCTCCCAGGTCATCATGCTGCCGTTGGAGTGGCCGGTGGCGTAGACGCGGCTGGCGTCGATCTTGTAATCGGCCTCGGTCTTATCCAGCAGGGCGTTGATGAAGTTCACGTCCACCATGGGATCCACGCCGGGAAGCACGCTGGAGAAGGCGCCGGCGCACCAGATGGCGGCAGGGATGTTGCCCATGGCGTCGGCCGGACGGACCAGACCCTGGGCGAAGACCACGATGAAGCCGTTCTCCTCGGCCACGTCGTACCAGCGGGACTCCTCGGCAATGGCGTACATGGAGGCGGTGTAGCCGTGCATCACCAGCACCAGGGGCACGTCCTCCTTGCCGGTATAGGTGGAGGGCACGTAGGTGATCCAGCGGCGCAGCTCGCCGTTGACCTCCTCCTCGTGGATTTTGTATTCGGGCTTGGTGAAGTCGTTGGCGAAGGACACCCGGCCGCCCTCCTGCATGGCCATGAAGCGCTTGGTGGTGCCCAGGAACTGGGTGTAGATGGTCTCGGGGGTCTGCTCCTTGGAGGTGACCCAGACGCGGGCGTCGGAGTCCTTGGCCTGATAGGCGGTCTCGGCATAGTCGTTGGCGTCGGCCTTCTTGGCCTCGTTGGCGGCTACGTAGTAGTCCACCACGGCCTGGTTGTCCTTGTCGGAGTTGATGAACCAGACGGGCATGTCCACGGTCTTGGCCTGGATGTGCATCTCCTCCACGCCCACGGTGCTGTCGCCGGGGAAGGGCAGCACCAGCTGCTCGCCCACGGTCTTCAGGCTCTCGGCGGGGACGGCGGTGGCATCCACGGCGGCGATGCCGCTGAAATCGGTGGCGTTACGGCCGCCGAACAGCAGGGCGGCCGCGCCGCCCTCCTGGTAGCCCACCAGGGTGGTGTGGGACTTATCCATGGAGAAGGGGGCCACATTGGACAGGCCCTTGGAGCGCATGGTCATGAAGAGCTGGTTGAGGACGGCGGCGTCGTCCCGGCCGTCCTTGTCCAGGGTCAGGTTCCAGGTCTTGCCCTCGGCGGGCTCCAGGAAGGTGAGGCCGATCTTGTTGGCGTCGGCCACGGCCCGCCAGGCCATACCGGTCTCGCTCTCGGCGAAGGCGGCGGCGGTGGTGTTGTCGGGGGTCAGGACGATGACGGCGGGGGTCCAGGGCTGCAGGCCCTCGGGCAGGTAGTAGGTGGCGGTGCCCACGGCCTCGCCGGCGGTGATGGTCACGTCGTTGAACAGGCCGCTCATCACGCCGTCATAGGGCTTGGCGGGGTCGTAGTGGTAGGTCTTGAGGGCGCCGAAGTTCTTCAGCATGGTGGCCAGCTCGGCGCGGATGGCGGTGTCGCCGGCGGCCAGCAGGTTGCCGGGCTTGCCGGAGAGGATACCGTTGTTGTAGCAGACGGTCATGCCGTCCACGGCCCACTCGGGCAGGGCGGCGTAGTCAGCCATCTCGGTGATGGCAGTGCCCTCGGCGCCGGTGTACAGCTTCTTGTAGTCGGCGTAGCGGGCCAGGATGGCCGCGATCTCGCCGCGGGTGATGGCGCGGTCGCCGTTGAACATGGCGTCGCTGCCCACGGTGGCAATGCCGTTGGTCTCGGCCCAGGCGGCGGCGTCAGCGTACCACTTTCCGTCCACGTCGGTGAAGGAAGCGGCCTTTTCGTTGGCGGGCTTGCCCTCGGCGTTGTACAGGGTCTGGAACACGGTGGCGCGGTTCACGGTGGCGGAGGCGTCAAAGCCGTTGCCGGTGGAGGACATCAGGCCCTTGTCCATGACGTACTTGGCGGCGTCCACATACCAGGCGCCGGGCTCCACGCCGATGTACTTCACGGTGATGCGGCCGGCGGGGGCGGCATAGCGCTCGGCGGTGATGGTCCCGCCCAGAACCTCATTGGTGTAGTTGATAAGCGCGTCTTCCATGGCCACGGCGGTCATGGTCATGTTCTTGCCCGCCTTGAACACATAGTAGGTATCGCCGCCGGCGGCGGTAAAGTCGTTGGTGGCGATGGTGTAGGTGGCCTCCAGGTCGAAGCCCTTGCCGCCCACGTCGGAGATGGTCACCCGGCTGCCCGGAGCGGCGGGGGCATAGTAGGTGGAGTCGGGATACTGCTCACCCTCGGCATACTTCACACTGGTGTCGATGCTGAAGGTGATGCCAGCCACCTGGGGGAAGGCGCCGATGGCGGTAGGCGTGGAACAAGTGGCGGCCTCGAGGGCCTCCAGCAGCTGGGCGCCGGTAACATCGATGGTCACAACGGTATTGCCGAAGGGGAACACCGTCTTCATGTCGTTCATGGTGATATTGCCGGCGGGGATGGTGGCGCGGATGCCGCCGCCATTGGTGAGGGCGGCGTCCACCTTGTCCTCGCCCAGGTTCTGCTTGGCCTGCCACAGCAGGGCGTCGCAGGCGAAGTCGCCCAGGTTTGTCTCCATGGTACGGTTACCGGGGTCGCGCTCACCGTTGAGTTCCACCTCGGTCTTGCCGAAGCTGGCGCTCATGGCTTCCTGGACCTCGGCGTCCTTGGCGTTGACCACAGCTGCCACGGCCTCGTCCACCTTGGTGTACTCGGCAGCGGAGACAAGCTGGGAAGTGGTGGTGGTTCCGTCGGTGATAACCACACCCACGTTGTCCAGATACTGGCCGGTGGACACCACCAGGGTGCTATTCACGGTCTTGGCGCTGTCGCCCTCCATTTCAGTGTGGGAGTGGCCGTCCACAAACAGGTCCACGCCGGTCACCTTGGCCAGGATGTCGGTGGAGCGGTTGGGCTCGCTCTCGGGGTCCACGCCCAGGTGGCCAAGGCCGATGATGAACTCACAGCCGGAGGCTTTGAGTTCATCCACCTGCGCCTGGGCGCAGGCCACAAGCTCGTCGCCCTGGTAGAAGTTCAGGCCCTTTACATTGTCGGGGTGGGCCTTGGTCATGGTCTCGGGGGTATCCAGACCGAACACGCCCACCTTACCGATAGCGGTATCAAAGGTGGTGTTGTCGCCGAAGACCGGCTCCTTGGTCTCGGCGTCCACGATATTGGCGGCCAGGATGGGGAACTCAGCCTTGGCCACATTGGCCTTGAGCGCGTCCATCTTATAGTCGAATTCGTGGTTTCCGAGGGAGGCGGCATCATAGCCGGCGGCATTCATGAAATCAATCGCGGATGCGCCCTTGTCCAGGCTCACCAGTGTGGTGCCCTGAGAAAAGTCGCCGGCGGAGAGCAGCAGCACGGTAGCCCCGGCCGCCTCAAACTCCTTTTTGAGGGCGGCTACGCCGGCCGTGCCGACCGTCTCTCCCTCTTTGGCCACGTCGTGGCCATGGGTATCATTGGTGTGGATGACCACCAGCTTGCCCTTCACGTCCGCGGGGACAGTGTAGGGGGTGACGGGGGTCTCTTCGTCAGCCGCGAACGCGGCGGGGGTGACCAGGGACAGGACCATGGTCATTGCCAGGAGCAGGGATAGCCATTTTTTCTTCATGTACCATCTTCCACCTTTCGTTTTCCATTTCTTTCGCTTGCGCAGACTTCCCTAGGATACTTTTAATAGTAACAAACTGATGACAGAAATACAATAGGCCTCCGCACAAAAATTATGGAAAATTCAGCAGAAGTAACAAGACCGGACCACCCAGAGGATGGCCCGGTCTTACTTATCATTGTTCTGTTATTTCGTGGCCCAGTTGCCCGTGGCGTCGGCGGTCAGATAGGCGTTGATGAACCCGTCCAGGTCGCCGTCCATCACGGCGTTGATATTGCTGGTCTCATAGGCGGTGCGGGTGTCCTTCACCATCTGGTAAGGCATGAAGACGTAGCTCCTGATCTGGCTGCCCCACTCGATCTTCATCTGCACGCCCTTCAGGTCGGAGACCTTCTCGGCGTGGGCCTGCATCTGCAGCTCCACCAGCTTGGAGCGGAGCATCCGCATACAGGTGTCCTTGTTCTGGAACTGGCTGCGCTCCTGCTGGGAGGCCACCACGATGCCCGTGGGCTTGTGGATGAGCCGGACGGCGGAGGAGGTCTTGTTGATGTGCTGGCCGCCGGCGCCGGAGGAGCGGTAGACCTGCATCTCGATGTCCTCGGGGCGGATGTCCACCTCCACGTCGTCGGGGATCTCCGGCATGACCTCCACCGCGGCGAAGGAGGTCTGCCGCCGGGCATTGGCGTCGAAGGGCGAGACCCGGACCAGCCGGTGGACGCCGTTCTCGCTTTTCAGGTGACCGTAGGCGTTCTCGCCCTGGATCATGATGGTGGCGGACTTGATGCCCGCCTCGTCGCCGTCCTGGTAGTCCACCACCTGATAGGTGAAGTCGTGGCGCTCGGTCCAGCGGGTGTACATGCGGTAGAGCATCTGGGCCCAATCCTGGGCCTCGGTGCCGCCGGCCCCGGCGTGGATGGTGAGGATGACGTTGCTGGCGTCGTACTCGCCGGTGAGCAGGGTGGACAGCCGGGCGTCCTCCATGTGCTCCTCCAGCTTGGCGTAGCCCTCCTCCAGCTCGGGCAGCAGGGACTCGTCCTCCTCCTCGTTGCCCATCTCGCACAGGGTCATGAGGTCGGACCACTGCTCCTCCCGCTTGCGCTGGGACTCCAGCTTGTTCTCCAGCTGCTTCATCCGCTGGGTCACCTTCTGGGACTTTTCCAGGTTGTCCCAGAAGCCGGGGGCCGCGCTCTCGGACTGGAGCATGTCCAGCTCCTGGGCGGCGGCGGGCAGGTTCAGGGCCTGGGCCAGCTCCTCCAGGGCGGGCTTCAAATTATTCAGTTTGACCTTGTACTCATCAAATTGCAGCATTGCGCGCACGCTCACTTCCATCGTTTTAACTTGGATATTATATCCGAAACCATTGATAATGTAAAGAAAAACCCGCCCAAAAGGCGGGCGGGTTTATCGGTCGCTGGTGGTGGGGACCATATCCCCCCGGAAAATCAGGTCGTCCACGTCGCCGCCGGCCTTCTTCTCCTCCCGCTTGTCGTCGTTCATAGATGGACCTCCTTTGTGGCCGTAAGAGATACATATCAGTATATGCCCCAGGGGCGGTTCTATGTGCGGGAGAATTTGTCGAGGCCGGTTGGACGGTTTGGGGTTGACAGGGGCGGCGGGATATGGTATTCTATCTAAGCACCCAAAAAGTGCGTACGCTGGAGCGACACGCCGGAGTGGCGGAATTGGTAGACGCCCGGGACTTAAAATCCCGTGAGGGTGACCTCGTGCCGGTTCGACCCCGGTCTCCGGCACCAACCTTTTTCGCTGAGAATTGCATGCACACGCCACCCAAACTCCCGTGAGGGTGACCTCGTGCCGGTTTGATTCCTGGTCGCTGGTGACAACTTTATATCGCGGGGTAGAGCAGCTTGGTAGCTCGTCGGGCTCATAACCCGGAGGTCGTAGGTTCAAATCCTACTCCCGCAACCAGAAACCGGCCATTTTCTTCGGAAAATGGCCGGTTTTCATTACTTTTTTATTCCCTCATTTTGGAATCTCCTTACTATTTGCTGTAACCGCTGTAACGTACCTGTCAGACCGTGTAAAAACATATCAAAATCTGCACGTCCTGCACGTCGTTGAGCGGTTGTGTGTATTCGTGGATGGGTTTCTTAAAATCCCACCGCTATTTTTTCTTCCCTATCATTGGCTACAAGCGGACTCGGCGGCAAACCTTTCGGCTTGCGTCGGGGTTGGCTCGGTGCCTTGCCAGGAACAAAATTCTGTAGACTCGCCACGGCCTCTATTTGAAGATCATCCAGTACGTGGGCGTACCTCTCCGTGGTCTTAACGGAGGAGTGCCCCAACAGTTTCTGCACCGTCCTCAAGTGGGCCCCCTGCTCTACCAGGCGCGTGGCGAACGTATGGCGGCAGGTGTGGGGACTAACGTGTTTCGTTTCACACCGCTTACAGATAGCCTCAAAGCGCCTCTGGACGTTTCTGGGGTCGAGATACGTCCCCGCCTCCGAGGGGAAGAGAAGTTGATGGGGATTAGGCCAGTTGCTTGCCTCTAGGTTGCGCAGGTGACGCAGGAGCAAGTCGAAGATGCTGTCGTTGAGAGGGACCTCACGGCGCGATTTTTTTGTTTTGGGGATCTCCTGCAAAATAAGCTGTGTCTTGGGCAGCCCTGCTTCATAATTCCGAATCCTCACTACAATATTTCTGACTTTTACTTTTTTTGCGATAAAGTCGATTTTCGTGATATCAAGTGCGCACAGCTCCCCCAGCCGGAGGCCCGTAAAGAGCGCGAAGATGATGAGCATCCACTGCGTTTCTTTCACGACCTCTTCAAGAAATATCTCCATCTCCGACTGCGTCATGACACGCATGTCTTGTTCAATGACCTTTGGCCTTTCGGTGCCCAATGTCGGGTTTTCGGTAATGAAGTGCTCTGTCTTGGCCTGCTCCAGGCACTGGTGGAGCATGTTGTGGTGATTCCTGATAGATTTCGGCGACAACCCGCCCTTTTTCTTGTCCAGACGGGCTCCGTCCTTCGTCAAGGATGTATAGAACTCCTGCACCTTGCCGATGGTCACCTCGTCCAGCCACAGCCCGTCAAAAAACGGTTTCACATGGCCTAAGTACATGTCCATATAGCTGGAGTAGGTGCCATGATGGACCATGGGCGGACGTTTATGTGTGTCGATCCAATGTAGGACCCAATCGTTGAAAAGCCACCGCTTTTGAGCGGGCTTTACCTCCTGGTCCTGCTCAAGCGTGGGTTCGAGCTGCTTTTTGAGCTCGACCAGTTCCTTCAGGATGCCGGAGATGGGCAGATTCAGCCTCGCCGCGATCTCAGGATTGGCAGCAAGCCACTCGTTCCGGCGCTCTTTTACTGTCTCCTCCGTCTTGCCGGACCAGGATTTGCGGTCCAGCGACCCGTCCGATTTCCGCCCGATGGTGATTTGACAGGCCCACCTGCCGTCATCCCGCCGGTATATCGTGCCCTCGCCGTTTCCACGTTTGAGGGCTTTCTTCTTTTTTTGCATATGATTGCCTCCTTATTGATAGAAGGTCAATCACAGCCTGCCGCGGCGGTATCTTCCACCCCCTCCTGGCGCTCCATCCACAGAAAGAAAGACTTGCGAGGGATGCGGTAGTTCTTCCCGATTTTGGTGACCGGAAAAGAATTGCTATGGATCAGATTATAGGCGCTCACCTGTCCGATCCCCAAGATTTTTTGGATGTCCTTGACCCGAAGGGTCATGCACTGCGAATCGGTCTGCGTACTCATAGCTATCCTCCTTAAAATTTAAGGAGGCCACCACGGCATTATAACCTAGCCAATTTTTAATTTTCAAGGTGCAGCAAGCTAGGTATATTATACTCCAAAACTATCCTTTGTTCAACAGCCTTGGTAGCAGACGGGTGGTCTCCCAGTCAGTTATTTTTTGCGACCCACGGCTACCTGCCCATCGCAACCCACCGCCTTTAAGATAAATAAACCAGGGCCTGCTCTCCATGAGCAGGCCCTGGTCCGCATCCAGAAGGATGGGCGCAACCACCTTGTTAGGAGGCACCCTTCTTTTTGCATCTTAATGATAGCACATGAGGAAATGTACTTACAAGATACATATACCGGAATTTAGGTGTACTTTGACCGTACTTTTATGTGCGCCACGTTTTTATCGGAGCAAGATAGGAACATCTTTGATCCCCGGCGCGCGCTTGAAGTTGGATATTGCTGTGTAGAAGGCGTCATCCGCAATCTTCACCGCGTCACGGAAAAAAGCAGTGTCGGCATTGACAAGGGGGTTCTCTTCACCAATATAAATCATTCTGGCCTGGGGGGCCACTTCCCGCATCTTCAGGAGGGCACGGTGGGCCGACGGGTCTTCCGGGGGCGGCCAGGAGCATATTACCAAATCGGACACGGGCCCGTACTTCTCGATGGCCGCCACACAGTCCAGCTTCTCGACCTCCACCCAAGCGCAGCGGCGCCACCACTGCTCACCGAGGCCCCACGACTGGTCGTCCGTGGCGACAACGGTCACCCCGCAGTCCCGCAGGGCCTTGGCAAGCACCCCGCGTCCGCACATGATCTCCAGGCAGCGGCGCTGGCCGGTCCACTGGGCCAAAGGGCGCACCCACTCATAGGCGATGAGCGCAAAGCTGCTGGCCTCAACGATCTGGGGCCGGTACCGTATCATCTCCGAACCCAGCGTCTGGGGTTCTCAGGAATCCGATGAGGGGTACTTCTCAGGGATCACGAGCTCCAATCGCCACATAGGCTACCTTCTTCCGTAAAATGGGTAATGTTATTATAACAGAATATCATGCCATAGGGAACGGGCGGGGGAAGCCCCCCGCCCGTTCAACCTTCTATTTCCTACCGCGTTCCTTCAGGAAGAGGAGGTCTGCAAGCTGCTGGACCGCCACGCGGCGCCTCTTCACAAGAGCGGATTCTGTGACAAACAACGCCCTGGCCACATCGGTCCAGGCAAGGCCCTGGAAGTAATGGAGCTTGAGCGTGTCCCGCAGGTGGGGCGGCAGGAGCCCCACATAGAACTCCAGACGTTCAGCTTCAGCCTCCAGTGGGGCGAGCTGCTCTAAAATCCTGTCAGCCTCCTCGCTGTTAAGGTGCTGGGCCTGGTTCCTGAAGTTGAGGGCAATATACATGGTCTTGTCCGAGATGTGGCCCACAGAGCGGCCAACGCCGCCATCCTCGGGCCTACCGGGCAGGGCCATCTGGCCGATCATTTCTTCCTCCGTCACATAGTCGATGTGCTCGAACTCGTAACGGAGCGCCGAAATTCGGCGCTGCTGCTCTAAATACCCCTCCAGCATGGAGAGGGTTTTGTCGATATATGCCTTTTTGATACACATGAGATGGTACCTCCTTTATTACCATAAATGGAAGGGACGGAGGTCCATCTCGGCGGTGCCCTGGCCTGATACGGACAGCACGCGCCATGGCTATTAGTGTTAAAATAGTTCCTCTCATGTGGAATTTATATTTCCACACACCAACCAACGCTACGTCGCAGGCAATGAATATCTTCCTGGATTCTACGCCGGAGCTGGACGGACAAGAGCGAGGCCGAGGCTCGGCTCGGCGGAGCGAAAATTGGGGGCAAGTATGTCCAGAGCCTCTCCATCAGCAAGCGTGGCGGCGACTATCAGATCGAGATCGTAAACTCGGTCCATTATGCCGGCTATGCGGAGTTCGGCCATCGGCAGACACCGAGGCGGTATGTCAGGCCTTTGGATAGAGTTTGAAGCTAGCATGAGTCAAGAGGCGGCTCATGTTCACTATCCCCGAGCCCGGCCGTTTACACCACAGACGCGAATGCGGTGGCGTACCAGCTCCGCTACGGCATCTCGGGCGGACACGCCAAGTTTCTTGGGATCGTAAATGGCGTCGGCGGCGTTCAGGCAGTCCCGCACGGCCTGGGTATAGGCGACCCGCAGCTCGGTGGCAAAGTTGACCTTGCACACCCCCAGAGAAACCGCCCGGCGCACATCCTCGTCGGGCACGCCGGAGGAGCCGTGGAGCACCAGGGGGACGCTTACCGCCGCCCGAATTTGGGCCAGCCGGTCAAAGTCCAGCTTGGGCTTGCCCTTATAAAAACCGTGGGCGGTGCCGATGGCCACGGCCAGGGTGTCGATGCCGGTCTCGCCTACGAAGCGTGCGGCCTCCGCCGGGTCGGTGTAGAGATCCTCGCCGTCCTTGACCTCCACGTCGTCCTCCTTGCCGCCCAGCTTGCCCAGCTCGGCCTCCACGCAGGGCCTCCCCGGCAGGGCGGCGGCCATCTCCGCCACACGGCGGGCCAGGGCGATGTTCTCCTCCAGGGGCAGCTTGGAGCCGTCGATCATCAAAGAGGTGTACCCCACCGCCGCCGCCTGCTGGCACAGGGCGAAGCCGTCCCCGTGGTCCAGGTGGATGGCCACGGGGACGGCGGCACTCTCCGCCAGCGCCCGGGCCATGGCCGCAAAGACCGCCGGCGCGGCGTACCGCAGGGTGGACGGGGTGGTCTGGAGCAGTACCGGGGCGCGCTCGGCCTCGGCGGCGGCGATCACAGCCTGCATCATCTCCATGTTCTCCACATTGAACGCCCCCACGGCGCAGCCGTGGCGCTGGGCGTCCAGCAGCAATTCTCTGGCGTTAACCAGTGCCATGATATTCCTTCTTTCTGTTCTATGGGAGTCGCTTATATCATCATAATGCGTGGACACACAATTTGATAATACTGATGACTTGCCATATGCTGATTGCACACAGGGCTCATAATATCTCTGCCTCCGCCGTTAGGCGCCCAGCGCTGGCAAGGCCCGCGACCAAGAGTACGCCGGCGAGGATACAGGCGCCTATCGCCATGACAAAGCTGGGGAAGTAGGACCCATAAGCATCGTACATGAAGGCAATGATGGTGACGCCCAGGGAGCCGATCAGGGACGTACCCATGGTGATATAGGAGAAAATCTGACTGTAGTCCCTAGAGCCAAACGCCTTGCGCACCACCAGGGGGACCGAGACCGAAACGATGGACATGACCACCCCGTAAAGGAATGCGCCGGTCAGCGCCACCGCGGCCCCCAGACCCGCCAGCAGGAACAGTACGAATGCGGCGATCACCACGGCCAGCCCCACTAGAGTGGCGTTGCGCGTCCCCAGCCTGTCGTTCAGCCAGCCCAGCGCCAGCTTGCCAGCAATGTTCCCAAGCATCACGGCGGAGGAGAGAAACGCGGCAATTGGGGCCAGGCCGACCGTCCCCGCAAAAGTGGGCAGGAGTTGAAGGAACGTGCAGCCGAATGAGAGCAGTCCTGCCATCAGAAAGATACACGCGAATGAAACAGAACGCACCACCGTCTTCGCACTCACCCCGGCGAGTCTCTGATCCAAGGAGCCGGATATGGCCGCATCCTCCTCGGCCCCGTAAGCGGCAACCCCCGCGTCAGCGGGCTTGAAGCGGATGACAAAGAGCGAGAACGGCAGCACAAGAGCCAGAGCGATCGCACCCATAAGCACATAGGTGACCCGCCAGCCGAACTGGCTGATGAAGAAGCCGCCCAGGGGATTCATAAAGGCCCCGCTGATGCCGGAGCAAATCATGGCGATCCCCATAGCGAGACCGGTTTTTTTCTTGAACCAGTTGCCTATCATGATGGGCGCGGGAAGCATGGAGACAAAACCGGAAGAAAAGCCCAGCACGCCGCCGGCAATGTACCATTGCCATACCGAATGGAAGCTGCCCATGGACGCGAAAGCGCCCGCGGAAGCCAATATACCCACGCTCACCAGAACACGAATATTTACCCTGGGAATGAACTTGCCCGCCAGCGGCAGAGCGGCTACCATGCACAGGCCCTGAATGGTCATATAGAGCATAAATTTGCCCTGGGAGAAGCCGAGCTCCCCCAGCACGGCGGGGAAGAGAATTCCGGCCGAGTTGGATAGAATCCCCACGCTCCCCGCCTGAAGTGCGCAGCAGGCGATGAGGATGAGCCATGCCGGATGTCGTTTCTGCATGGGTGGTACCTCCAATGTGTTTTCTTGCGTATGACCGGCTCAGCGCTTCAGCACGGCGCAGAGGTAGTCGTCAATGCAGTCCCCCACCCGGTCGATGAGGAGGTCGGCGGCCTTGAGGGGGAGGGTCCCGGCGTGGACGCGGGCGTGTTGGACGGGCATATACTGGCTGAGCAGGGCCATGGGGATGCCCAGCTCGTCCAGATTATCCAGCAGGGTCTGAACCGCCTCCCGTACCCTGGGGTTGGTCAGGTAGTAGCGGGCACGGTCGGAGTAGCTGTAGGCACGGGCGAATCGCTTTTTGTTCATGTCGCCGTGGTAGTATTTGGCCCACTGGCTCCTGTCCTCCAGCATGACCTGCTCCAGCACCTCCCGGAAGCGGGAGGGGGGGAAGTCGTTTAGGGCGAAGAGCTCCCGCTCAATGCCCTCCAGAGCGAAGAGGCCTTCCCGGAGAGCGAAGGTGAGGGCGGGGCCTACCTTGAGGATGGCGATGCCGTCCTCCACCATCTCCTTGAGGCACTGGCGGGGCTGGTAGTCGGTGGAGTGGCCCTCGAAAACCAGGCCGGGGTGGTTTTTGAGGCTGGCGGTCAAATCCTTTGCCGCGGCCCGGTCATAGGTGATGACGCTCTCGTCGGCAAACTCCACGCCGGGCTGGACCACCAGGGCCACCACCCGGCCCCAGGCGTCCTCCAGACCCAGGGCGGAGAAAGCGGCGCGGAAGGCTGCCAGGGTGGCCTGGCAGTCCTCCGGGGAGGTGACGGTCACGCTGTTCTCGTTCTCTTGTGCGCCGCCGGGGATGGGTACCTCGCTGCCCACCACGTAGACCGGGGCGGGGGCGTCGGGATGGTCCTTCTGATAACAAGCAAATGCCTCCTCCGCCGCCTTGCAGAGGGCCGCGCCCCGGCGGGCAATGACAGCGTCGGACAGGCGGGCATTTGGGTCGTCGTCCGCCACCCTCATGCTGGTATCGATATGTATCTTGGTGAAGCCCGCCAGCACGTAGGCGCGGATCAGCTCCCCGGCGTTGGCCATGGCCTCCCCCTCGGGGAGATCCGTCCAGGTGAGGGGGCCTAAATGGTCGCCGCCGCAGAGAACCCGGTGGGCAGGGACGCCCTCCTCCTCCGCCAGCCGGTCCAGAAAGGCCCGGAAGTCCGCCGGGGTCATGCCGGTGTAGCCGCCGTTCTGGTTCACCTGATTGGCGGTGGCCTCCACCAGCACCACGGTATCATGGGCTTTGGCCCGGCGCAGGGCGGCACGGAGGACGTATTCGTTGGCGCTGCAACAGGAATAGACGCCCTTTTCACGGGCGTTCTCCCGGTTTTTCAGCAACTCCAGCACAGGGTTTTTTGTTTCACTCATGGGTATTTTCCTCCATTTGTCTCAAAGGGAAGAGCGCCCGGCGTCCTTCCGCCGGGCGCTCTTTACGCTCAGTTGATCTGGGATGTAGGTTCGTTTTTATTACTTGTTCTCATCGTTTTTAGCGGTCTTGCGCGCAGCCAGCTCGGCCATAATCTCAGCGTGGCGCTTCTCGGTGAGCTTATAGAAGAACATGGGCGCCACCGCCAAAACCATGACAATTGCAGGAAGCAGGGCGTACAGGAAATGGAATCCATTCAGAGCGTGTGCGGTCTGCTGGGCCGCCTGGGGTACAAAGCCAGTCAGGGTGATCGCCGAGAGAACCAGCATACTGGCAAGAGCTCCCACGCACTTGGTCACGAAGCAGCGGGTGGAGGTGATCATGGCTTCGTTGCGCTGGCCGGTCTTCCACTCGCCGTACTCAATGGTATCAGCAATCATGGCGTTAACGCAAACATAGCCGAAGCCGATGCCAAGGGTAGTCACCGCCGCACAAATAAAGAGGACCGTGAGGTTAGACCAACCAACAAAGTAGAGGACTAAATTAGAGGCCACACAGACGGCGGCGCTGACAAATAGGCAAGACTTTTTGCCGAGATGCTTGGCAAAAATGGTAAACAGCAGGGCTCCGACAACCATGCCGACCGTGTTGATCGTATTGAGTCCCGCCGCCAGGGCTACATTACCCAGGTTATAGGAGCAATAGTAGTAGTTGAGGTAGGATCTCAGAATGATTGCCAGAAGGAAAAATATATTGGAAAGCTGGACGCAGAGCAAAGGCTGGTTTGTAAAGATACCTTTCAGACCCAGTTTGAGGCTGAACTTGACACTGTCGTCTGGTACCACATGCTCCTTCACCATCTTAAAGCAACACACATACATGATTGCAGCAAAGATTCCGATTGGAAGAGCAATATACAGGTAGGACGTCCAATTGAATTCCCCAAAGTAGGCCAGTCCCAGAGGCACCACGATGCCAATCACGCCGGTAATAAAGCTGGAGGCTGTCGTTGTGCTGCCAATGATACCAGAACGTTCCTCCGTATTACTGGTCATGGCAGCCGGGAGGGACCAGAAGGGAATATCCACGGCGGTAAAAGCAATACAGGCAGTTGCGAAATACAGAATACCTGCGATAACGCACATCGCAGTAACGCTGACGGGTAATTTGATAAAGCTCAGAACCATGAGCAGGCAGAACACCGGACCAGCGCGGAGAATCCAGGGGCGGAACCGCCCCCATTTGCTTCTTGTGCGATCAGCAATAACCCCCATGGTAATGTCGGTAAAGGCATCTAATACCTGGGACAGCGTCGTCAAAACCAGCAGGAACGGGGCAGGCAGCATCAGGATATCAGTCAGGAAAGGCATTGCATAACCCCGCATAGTATTTGCCGAGTCATGCCCCAGCACGCCGAGCGCGTGGCCGAGTCGTTCTTTCTTAGTGCATACGTAGGGTTCCTTTGCTACGACTTTTTTCTCGGTTTCTGGCATAAATTTTCCTCCTCACTTTTTATTCTAACAACGATTTCATCAGGTCCGGGCTGATTTTTGATTATGCGTTTATATAGCTTGGAGCGGTAGAACGCTAGGTTTCCGTTGTATAAGCCAGATAATCCACATCGCTTGTGCGGGACCGATGGACAACACGGATGGTATGCTCTCCCTCCGGAAGTCCGGTTCGCTCAAACAGGAGCTGACCCATGCGCGGCTCTCCGTAGCTGTACACGTTATCAGCCAATTCGCCGTCCAGGAAGAGGTCGGCAATGCCGAAATCGAGCTTCCGCTTTCCGTACCAGCGAATTGCAGTACCCTGGAAGGTAAACTCAAAGGCTGCCCCGACTTCACTTGTGACCCTTGATTTCCCAGCATAAAACACTTCGTTTTCTTCGGTTTCCCAGGTGCCGCTGTAAACGATACGGTCTGAAAGAGCATCTACTTTTTCGTAAATTGGTTCCGGGATCGCTGCCTCATAGACAATTCGGTCAATACTGATATTCCCGGCCTTGCAGACGATTTTAATGGTATGTACCGAAGCGCCGATATCCAGAGCCTCAAAGAGCCTCACGTTTGGTTCTGCGCCTCCATTGGCATTGACCGTTGCCGCCAGCACACCGTCCAGATAGACCTCAGCCGAGCCAAGGTCGGCGCCTTTCCGCCCGTACCAGCGGACAGAAGTTCCAGCGAAGGTAAACTCCACTGAGGCAGCGGCACCGCCAATACGCCGACAGGTTCCACCGCAGGAAACGGGATCGCTGTTGTCATGCCAATCTCCGCTGTAGACGAGGGCGGCATCCTTGGCCTCCACGGTTGTAAAGCCCCAGTCCTGATCCACCGGGTCTGTATCCGGCGCGGTAATCTCCACGGCTTTGACCAACAGATAATCGGCAAAGCGTGTATTAAAAACCGCGTTGCCACCCATCAGGTTTGTCGCTACCACCCGGTCATTGACATAGTCCACGATACGGTACATTTTGTCCGGGTCCAAGCCCTTCAGCTCGATATCGGGGTATCCGTCAGGCCGGTATCTGATACCGTCCCGGTAAAAGGCATAGTACATGATGCCGTTTTTCTCCACCACATAGGTCTCATAGGGGTCGAAACCATAGCAGTACAAATCGCCCACGAAGCGCCCCTTGTGTAGTTGCTCCGTCATTGCAATCCTCATCCAGCGTTCATACTCAGCCTCTTCCTCTCCGGTAAAGTCAAACTTTTCGATGATGACCGCACCGGTGCCGATTGTTGCGGCATACCATATGCCGCTGTGGTCTGTGGTCACGGGGAAATAGTCCCCCATCAGGCCCTTATATGCCTTGACCCGCCGTCTTGTTTGATCCAGAGAGGTAGGGTCTGCGGTGACAATTTGGGTCATATATTGTAGGCTGTAATAGTCCTGCGGCGCGCCGCAGTTGCAGAGGAGATTGAAAGCGTCCGGGTCGTCCGCCACCATGGCCTCACGGGCAGCTTGGTAGATATCCGCCAACCTTTCGGTGGACTCCTCGGGGTAGGGATGGTGATGAGATTCGTCGTAGCACTTGGAATTGCTCCATACATAATCGCCCTTGAAGCCGTCAAAGTGCCATTCATTCATCGCCCGGTGGATAAACTTCACGGTAGCCGCAATCGCACCTGGCGACGTAGGGCAAAGCGCATAGTTTTCTCCAATGGGATTTCCAACCGCGGAGAGTATCCGTGCGATGCTTCCGTCCTCATTTTTAACGAAATATTCAGGGTGATCACGATAGAGCTTGCTGTGGCTTTCGGCGGCACAGGGCCGCCACCACAGAAGTGCCGACATCCCATGCGCATGGATTGCATCGACCAGACGGTGCATATCGGCTTCGCCATTAGGGAACTTTTCGGGGTTGAGTTCCCAGTCGCCAGCCGCATTGTACCAACCGTCGTCCAGCGTAATTTGTTTGACCCCCGCAGCCTGGAGTTCATCCAGCTTTCCGATAATGCGGTCTAATGTCCACTCGAACTGCCAGCCCCAGCCCTCCCAGCGCAGCTCGTAGCTCCGCTCAGGGACATTTTTGAGCATAACCATGCCCAAGTGCTCCATGGCGTTCTTGTAGCCCCTCAGCCCATTGAAGTAGTCACACCCGTGAACAACGACAAAGCTCTGCCCGGCCACTACAGAAGCGCCCGCCTCAATGGCCTTGCCCGGCCACCAAATGGAAACCTGTGCCGAATCATTGGTCTCGTACACCGGCGTATGAACCTCGTGCCGGGTGACAGAGGCGTCACCTACGGCAATGCCTCCGATTGCAGTGTAGATATCAGCCACCGGGATACCCGCAGCCAGAGAGTTGTGCTTATTTTCCCTGATGAATTTCTCAGCGTCAGTCAAATCAATTTTTTGGAGGGTATCATAATAATGCATCGGACCCTCACCGCCGCCGTTGTAGCTCCAAATGCATTTTTTTGCGCCGTAGAGTTCAAATACGTTATCAACATAGCCGCTCACATCGACGGCTGTATCACCGGACTGGTAGGATGTCTTGGTATACACCACACCCGACTCTGCCGCGGAAACTTCCAAGATATATGTTCTAATTAAACGGGTACTCGGGCTGTGAGAAGTGATCGTGATTCTCTCACCGATTCCCAGGATCCCGATGATATTCCGCTCTACAACGCAGGAGTAATCGGTGAAGTCTTGGATATTGTCTCCACCAACGACAGGGTATCCCATGTCTGAGTTTTTGCTCATTTGGATGACGGCCGAGCCCTCCAGGCGATAGAGGGTGATGGTGCGGCTGTCGGGGTGAAAGGTAACGCGGACTCCGTTTCCCGTAATGGAACTATCAGAGGTTTCTACAGCGATAAAATTTTTTGGAACCATATTTTGCCTCCCTCCTAGTAAAGAATGAAAACAGCAGCGGCACCCCTAGCGGTCTCAGAATCTCACTTCTATGAAGGGTTCCGCTGCTGTTTTCAACTCTTTTTGCTTACATAGTTTTTGCCAATTTTATTTAGCTTGCATAAGACAGATAATCAATGTCGATTACCCGAGTCTCATGCTCAATGCGAATTATATGTGTTCCAGCGGCCAGCCCTGTTTGTTCAAAGAGAAGCTGTCCAGTGGCAGCGGGTCCGTTGACGTTGACCGTTTCAACCAGTTCGTTGTCCACGTAAACCTTTGCAGTGCCAAAGTTAATGTCATTTTGCCCATACCAACGGATGGCGGTACCAGTAAAGGTAAACTCTACCGAAGCGCCTGCATCACTGGTATATCGGGCGGTTTCTTCATAGAATGCAGAATTGCTGTCGTTTTGCCAAGATCCTGTGTAAACCAACAAGGGGTTTCTGTCATCCACGGACTGGAACTCAGGCTCTGGTGCGGGGGGAGTATCGTCTGTCGCATAGGCCAGATAATCAATGTCGATGGCCTGCGGTGTTGTGTTCACGATGCGGAGGGTATGCTCTCCCGCAGGCAATCCGGTCTTTTTAAATATGAGCTTTCCGGTTCCCGGTTCTCCATAGGTATAGGCACTCTCTATGAACTCACCATCAATATAGACGTTGGTAATGCCGAAGGTGTCGGCAGATGTCTGCCCATACCATTGAACAGCTGTTCCGTTAAAGGTAAACTCCGCCGCAGCGTCTATCTCGGTGGTGTAGCGAGCATTTCCTTCATAGAAAGCTTCATTGTGGTCGTCATGCCAAGTTCCGGTATAAACGATTCGCTCTGAGAAAGCATCCACCTTCTCATATACCAATTCCGGTATAGCCGGCATATATGCAAACCAATCAACATCAATAACCTTGGTCTTGCACACAATTTTGATGGTATGAACTGCCGGAGCCAAATCGACAGCCTCAAAGAGCATCGCCCCTGTAATCATGCTGCCATTAGCGTTGACCGTCTTGACTAGCTCACCATCCAGATAAACGTCGGCAGTACCAAAGTTGGAGTCTTTCTGACCATACCAGCGAATCTTGGTACCCGCAAATGTAAACTCAACGGAGGAGCCTGCGGTATTTGTATAACGGGCCGTCCCATCACGGAAGGAAGAGTTGCTGTCATCACGCCAGGTTCCCGTATACACCAGGGATTCATCTCTGTCATCCACCAGTGTGAGTCCCCAGTCGGGGTCGATTACCGACGGGTCATCCGGTGTAGTAATTTCAACCGCTTTCACCAGCAGGCTACTAGAAAATTGATTATTGAAGATTGCACTTCCACCCATCAGGTTCGTCGCCACGATCCGGTCGTTGACATAGTCTACAATCCGATACATCTTATCCGGATCTAGGCCCTTCAGCTCAATGCTAGGATAGCCCGTGGGCCGATATTTGCTGCCGTCTCTATAGAACGCATAGAACATGACCCCGTCTTTCTCGACTACATAGGTTTCGTAGGGGTCAAAACCGTAACTATACAGGTCCCCGATAAAGCGTCCCTTATGCAGTTGCACGTCATTTGCAATATCCAGCCAGCGCTCATACTCGGCCTGACTAAAGCCCGGAGCCCCTTCTGTTGATTTCTCAATCATGACTGAACCGGTGCCCACTGCGGTGTCATACCAAATACTGTTGTGGTCTGTGGAAACGGGAAAATAGTCCCCCATCAGGGCCTTATAAGCTTTGGCGCGCCGTCTGGTTTGATCCTTAGACGTTGGATCCGCCGTAATTACCTGGGTCATATACTGCAAGCTGTAGTAATCCAAGGGCGTACCGCAGTTGCACAGCAGGTTGAATGCGTCTGGATCATTGGCCACCATGGCCTCATAGGCTGTCCGGTAAAGCTCAGCCTGCTTTTCGGTGGATTCCTCCGGATAAGGATGGTTATGAGACGCATCATAGCACTTGGGCATACTCCATACATAATCGCCCTTAAAGCCGTCAAATCCCCAAACGTTCATTGCCTGGTTGATAAAAGCTACCTGACTGGCGATGGCTCCCTCCGATGTAGGACAGAGTGCATAGCCGAGGCTAGTGACAGGTTTCCCACCGCAGCCCACAAGCCGTGCGGTGCTTCCGTCCTGATTCTTGACGAAGTATTCCGGGTGTTCCCGATAGAGCCTGCTGTTTGTACCAGCATCGCAAGGCCGCCACCATAGGAGCGCCGACATACCGCGGGCATGGATAGCCTCCGTCAACCGAATCATATCAGCGTCACCGTTAGGGAATCTGCTGGCGCTTAGTCCCCAGTCACCACAACTATTGTACCAGCCGTCATCCAGTGTGATTTGCTGTACTCCAGCCGCTTGAAGCTCATCCAAATAGCTGATGATTTTGTCTACGGTCCAATTGAAGCCCCAGCCCCAAGCGTCCCAGCGCAGTTCGTAGCTCCGGTCTGCCACGTTGGTAGGCATAACCAACCCCAAATATTCCATGGCGTTTTTATAGCCTCTCAGGCCGAGGAAATAGTCGCCCTTATGAACCGTAATAAAGCTCTGGCCCACTGCCGCCGAATTCCCAGCAGTAATGGTTTTTCCAGGCCATTTAATGGAAACCTGTGCCGAATCCGCAGTCTCTTGCACGGGTGTGTGGACTTCTCTTCTGGTTGCGGATGCGTCGCCCACTGTAATTCCACCGTCAGCGGCATAGATGTCCGAGACAGGGATGGAGGCGGCCGTATAATCCTGTATGTTTTCACGGGTAAACATCTCAGAGTCGGTGAGACTAATTTTTTGCAGGGTATCGTAATAGTGCATGGGACCCTCCCCGCCGCCGTTATAGCTCCAAATTCGGTCCTCTGCACCAAACAGTTCAAATTCGTTCTCCACAAACCAAGTTGCAGTCACATCTGTGCTTCCGGCCTGATAGGTCGTGGTGGTATACACCATACCCACCTCGGCGTCGGAGGTCTCCAGAACATAGGTCCTGGTCAGGCCGGTGCTGGCGCTCTGGGAGACGATGGTCATCCGGTCACCACTGCCCATCAGGCCGGTAATGTTGTTCTCCACCACGCAGGAGACGTGAGCGAAGTCTTGGACTGCCTGGCCGCCGATGATGGGATAACCCATGTCGGAGGGCTTGCTCATCTGGATGGCAGTGCCGCCCTCCATGCGGTACAGGGTAAGTGCGTCTCCGTCGTAGGAAACCTGGACGCCGTTTCCGGAGATGGTATTTACATTGGTGGTTTCTGCGGCGATGGAAGCAGTCGGTAGAAGCTGCAAGCAGATTACCGTACTCAGCAATAGCGAGGCGAGCTTTTTAATACGCATTTTTATCTCCCTTCCAATGTTGTACATCCTCTTCTGGTCCTGGGCTCGTCAGCAATTAGTTTCATCTATCACCTTCCATGTGCCGGAGTCTCTTGCCGGAGACTTCGGCTTCAAATTTGGGGGCGTAATCAACATTACGGCCCTATACCGCAACACCACTAATTTGCATAAGCGAAGTAATCCAAATCAATGGTTCCAGAAGCTCTGACAATACGAATTGTGTGTGCGCCGGTGTCCAGCCCTGTCTGCTCGAACAGAAGCTGCCCGACTGCCATAGGCCCATTGACATTTACCGTTTCCACGAGCACATCGTCGATATAGACCTCGGCGGCGCCGAAGTTGGTATCCTTCTGCCCGAACCAACGGATGGCGCTGCCGTTAAAAGTGAATTCCACCGAGGCGCCGGCGCTGTTGGTATAGCGGGCGGTTCCCTCGTGGAAAGCCGTGTTACTGTCGTTATTCCAGGCGCCCGTATAGACCAGCGCCGGATCTCTATCATCCACATCAGTAAATTCGGGCTCCGGCTCGGAACCGGCATACTCATATACATTGACCTCGGCGGCTGTTCCAAACCCGCCCACACCGGCCAGAACCTTCAGCTCCATGCCAGTGGCCTCCACAGGGGCAAAGGTCACGACCTTATCCGTGCTGTCCTGAGCCCATGTGCCGCTTTCGATCAGGACCTTTGTTCCGTCGGCCTTCACTGCATACAGCTCATAGCTGGTGACCATGCCGTTGGTCCCGCTCTGCCTGGGGGTGTAGACGTACTTGCCGATGGTCTTGGTCTGCCCGAAGGATACGGTCAGGCTTTGAGGCAGCTCGACCTTCGGATTGTACTTCGTATGCCAGATGGTGCCCATGTTCCCATCCAACACGTTGGCCGCCGGGCCTTCTGCGCCGGTACTGGAATGTGCGCTGGTGGCGGAGGCAGTCATGCTGGACTGGGGGATCCGCCTGTATGGATTGGGGGATACGGAAATGTTGATGCTGGCGCTCAAGCCCTCCCGAGTCTGGCCGGTGACCGTAGCGCTACCCTCACTCACAGCGGTCACGATGCCATGTTCGTCCACGACCGCCACGGCGGAATCGCTGGAGGTATACTTTACGATTTGATCCGAGGTGTTGGCCGGAGTAAAAGTCACCTGGAGCTGCGCCTGCTCGCCTGCGGGGACGACATTCTCCTGTGCGTCGCTGCTCAGGACCATGCTCTGGCCCGCTACCAGGACAGGACCGGTGTAGGTGGGGTCGTCCAACAGCACCTGCATCATGCTGACAAAGTCGTTCTCCGCATAGCCGATCCGCCAGATACGGTCGTCGTGGCCTTTGGCCTGAATGGTCAGATTCCCTGAGGAATCGGGTACCAGCTTGTTGTTGGTGTTTTTTTGCAGGGCACTGTACCAGACCCGGACCGTACCGTCACCCAATGTCTCACCGGGCTCATAGTAGACACTGGAACGATATATTTGAAAATCATCCCAGCTTCCATCTGAACCAGGAGACAAAAGAGGAGCAGTGCCCACCTGCTGCCAGTTGGCGCCATCCTTCGACACGGTCAGATGGAGCACGGAGCCATCTGGGTTGCCGCCAGCAAAGCACTGAGACACACAGATAAATTCCTTCAGTTCACTGATATACTGGACATCCTGATGCCAAGGGGCCAACTGTCGACCGTTCGCGTCTTTACCCAAAAAATTGTTCACTCGTACCGGGGTGCCCCAGTTGATACCGTCCTTGGAATACCGCATCTCCACAAAATTTTTCTGGCCGTTATTGTATCCCACGTTCCCCGTGTTATTGGACCACATGATGTAGATATCACGGAAATCATCATATACGATGGTGGGAGATAGCATATCGTACCGTGCCGGCGAGGCGACGGCAGTGATATAGTCCTGGGCCCCATCGGACACCGTGCGTTCCTCTGCATTTGAGGGAGCTGTCCACACCCTGGTCGTGTCATTATACGTAGCCGGGACACCCCAGTGGATTCCGTCATAGGAGATTCTGACTCGAACCTCGGCACCAACGCCGCCTGCCTGGTCGTCCGCCCAATTCCAATAGGCCATCATAGCGTCCATATCTTCGTTATAGACCATGTCCGCATCGCAATTGTGATACCTGGTGGACGGGGGCTGCGGCTCGATAGGGTTCGTCAGACCCGCCGGCTCCACCCAGTTCACACCGTCATGAGAGGCTACGATAGACGGGTTCTCATAAATGGATATCCGATTGACGTTGGGGGTATAGACAGCCCAATAGCGGTAGCCGTTCCACGCCTGGTCCATCACTACCACATCGGGATGGGTCACCTGGTCATCGGCATGGTTGCGGTCGCTGTAGTACGCAGGGAACTCTTGATAGCCCGTCGCTTTTATCAATGCCTGACCAGATGCATCCGCCGCAGCCGAGGCTAGCGGAAGCATTTGCAGACACAACACAGAGCTAAGTACAAGCGCGGTCAGTTTTCTCATTTTCATGCCGTTCCTCCTCGCATCGTTACGAATCCTTCCTTTGTTGTTCGGTTTTACAGCGTGATATAGGCATCCAGTCCCTGAGGGGCGTCCGGGTTCCCGCCCAGGCGTTCCGCTTTCAGCAGCGCCAGCATCTGGGCCACGTAAATGAACGGGATGCCCCAGGCGGCGAAGGCCCCGATGCCGTCGATCTGGATATGTGCCGCCGCGCCATAGGGGTTGCCCGCCTCGTCGGAGACCGTCACTACCGTGCCGCCGTGGCCGATTACATCCTTGACCATGGCCTCCTGGAGTTTCTTTTCACCGGGCTGGAGCAGCATCAGGGTCAGGGTCTCCTCGCCGCTGATCACGATGGGGCCGTGGCGGTAGTCCAGCAGGTGGAAGTAACGTCCGGGCAGCATGGAGATCTCGGTGAAAGCCAGCGCGCCCTCCTCCGCGATGCCGCAGACCGGCCCATCGGCCAGGACCACGATATTCTTCCAGTCCAGGGCCGCGACCTCCTCCAGCACAGGGCGGTACTCCGCCTGGAACGCGGCGCTATCCTTGGTTGCTGCCTCCACCGCGGCGGCCAAGCCGTCGTTTCGGTCGTATGCGGCAGCCAACAGCAGGGTGGCGGCATAAAGGTTGGCCACCGTCCTAGTTTGGCAGATGCTTTTGTCGTAACACCAGTCCAGCGTCAGATCCAGATCGCTCATGGGTGACACGTCATTCTCCCCCGCCATGGAGATGGAGATCACCGGACAGCTTCCCAGTCCCGCCTTGGTACTGGCTACCGCACGCACGATCTCGGAGGTGCGGCCGGAGCGGGAGAGGGTAACCACGATGCTGTCTCGCACAGCCTCCCGCCAGAACAGCGGATTGACGATGTAATCCCCCGCCGGGATGGCGCTGGCCGTCGTGCCGGGGAGAGAGCCGAACAGCGCCGCGGCGCCCTTCGCCAGCATATAGCTGGAGCCGCACCCGAAGAAGGCGAATTTCCTCTGGGTATGCTTGGCGAAAAAGGCGTCCAGCTCCTCCTTCTTCCCGGCAAAATAATCGCAGGTCTGTGCCAGCGCATTGGGGGTGTCCTGAATCTCCAGTTCAGTCAAAGACATGGTTTATTCCTCCTCAAATCGTTCCATTGCTAAAATAAGGGCCCCCTCTACGGCGGAGCGCTTTGGCTCCACCAGAATACAGTCCAGGGACTCTATCTGTTTACTCAATGGCTCCAGTATCAGCTTGCCGGCTTGAAACAGACCGCCGGAATAGGAGACCGGCGTCGTGCCCGGGGACAGATTCAGCTTGCCCTTGAGTGTGGCCGCCATCAGGGCCAGCTCACTGGCCGCGCCCTTATAGAGGGCAGCGGCGGCTTGATCCCCCGCCTGGGCGGCCATGAGTGAATACCGTTGGAAGTGGGCAACCCGATCCCGATGAGGGGCGATGTCCCGCAGAACCGCGTCGATAAATCGAAAGTCATCCACAAGTCCAAACTCCCGGCGGACGATGTCATACAGCGGACCTCTGGTCGCCCGTCCATCGGCTTCCTTGGAAAAGAGACTCATGGCCTCCCGGCCTATCCAGTAGCAGGAGCCCTCGTCTCCGAAAAACTCGGTCCAGCCGCCGCAGCGGGCGGTACACCTGTCCCGCCCCCGGCCAAAAGCGATGGAACCGGTGCCCGCCACAAGGTGGATGCCCTCGCCGCATTCCAGGGCGCCGGCCCAACCCACCTCCACATCATTGGACAGGTAAATGGGAACGGGAGCAAACGCCTTTTCCAACGCATCTAAGAGCGCCCGGTCCTGCACCGGGTCTTCCCCGTAGCAGGGCATCCCAAGGCAGCAGCCCGCACAGTCGGCCAGAACGGCGTCCAGCTTGGCAAGGCACTCTCGTACCCCACTTACCACCAGCGCCACCGCGGCTTCAATGCCGATGACCTGATAGGAGCAACCGCTGCATTTCAACGTGGCGGCCACTGTGCCGTCTTCGGCGGCCGCGGCAAAATCAGTTTTCGTCCCGCCGCCGTCCACGCCCACATACCATCGCATGGTCCCCCTCCTTTCTTGTCACGCATTATTTGCAAGCAGTACTTTACACGCTTTCTGGTATGGATTATATAGAGTTTTTGGTCATATTGCTACACTTTTTGGTATTTTGACCCAATCATCATGGTTGTATCTGCACAAAGGCATACCAATGCCCCAGTTGTATTAAATTTTAAATTCGGAAATGTTGTCAGTGCGAAATCTCCAAACAGCACGTAAAAAAAGCTGGTACCCGGTGCAGCTCTGTGATAGACTTGAGGCGGATGATATCATCTCTGAAATGAATGGGGGACCACCATGGAAAGCCACGCCCTTTATATTGACATCTCTGAAAAGATACTGCAATCTATTCGGAGCGGTGAGTATCCAGAAAATTCCCCGCTTCCTGCCGAACGGGATCTTTGCGACAAATACCATGTGAGCCGCACGACAATCCGGCAGGCGATTCAACGGTTGAAAGAGGGAGAACACGTTTACACCGTGCAGGGGTGTGGGACATTTATCAAGCCGCAAGTCTTCATGCAGCCACTAACACAATTTTACTCCTTTACGGATACGCTAAAGAGCAGCGATATCCTGATTCAAAATGAAATTGTGCGTTATGAGGTGATTTCCGCCAATTCATCCGTCGCCAGGAAGACCGGATATCCTGAGGGCTCGCCTTTCCATGTGCTTTGTCGACTGCGGTCAGCCAAGGAGTACCCACTCATGCTTGAGACGACTTATCTTCCAAAATTCCGATTTCCAGCACTGGATATTGAAGCGCTCTCCAAAGGTTCTCTCTATGAATTCCTCAGAACCCAATACAATTTTAAGGCTGACAAAGCTACCGAAAGTTTCCAATCAGTGATGCCCAGGCCCGAGGAGAAGCCGCTGCTTCAAATACCATTGAACACCCCGTGCATCCTGTTAGAGCGGTTCAGCTACGAAAATGGTATGTTGATTGAATATACGAAGTCCATTGTCAGAGGCGATAAGTATATTTTCCATGTTGACATGATGAATCCCGCCTCCGCAATGTAAGCGCTGATTCTACGTTGGTGGAAAGAATACCTTATTGCGTTAGTATAAAAACTTACCAGTGTAGGTAATCCTGCCGTTCCCTAGTAACGATATAACTCGGGCAAGAGGATGTATGATTTAAAATCCAGTGGAACGGATGGTCGGTTCAAGGTCAGATGATGAAAAATAAAGAAGGGCCTGTTGCAAAATGTAGTTTTTAGGCCGGAGTCGGAAATTTACCCATTAAAAAAGTTGTGGAGAACTTCTCAAAATGAAGTTCTCCACAACTTTTTATACAGCCGAATTTTTCAAATTTCTATTTTGCAACAGGCCCTTCTAATTTAGTTTTCGTTAACTGCGCCCATCCGTTGAAGAAGTTTTCTCAATATGTCACCATCCCGCTCCAGGACGGCGGCCTTGCCCTCATCCTCTTCGTGTTCGAGTAGGTCCTCATTCATATCGAGGGCAAACTCCACCGCCTCCTCCATCGTGTAAAGGATCGGAGGCGCCAATAGGTTTCCCGTCCGGCCGATGCGTTCCATGTCCAGGCGGTAGAGCGTGCCGCTGACAAGGTCCACAGCCAGGGAGTAGCCTTGGCCCTCTAAGTATCCCATGACGATGTTGCATTCCTCCACGGTGGCGGACACCGCAGGGCGCAGGGAGAGGAACCTGGCGCGCAGGCCGCGCCCATGCCCGCTGGAGCAGATGGAGGTGTCAGCGCTCTTTTGCAATCGGCTCACCACCTCGGAGCTCATATTCTCAATCATTTCATAAAGACTAAGGAACTCCTGGACGGTCATTCCCTTGTTCAGAAGCGCCTGGACAAACTGCTCCATCTCATTTTCATGCTGCCGGTTCTGTTCGGCCTTGGCCCGCCTTGCCTCACTCTCGAAATGGTCCAAGTCGGCCTGCCAGTCGTAGCCGCCGTCGTCCAACGTCTGAGCAAACCGGGCCGCCTCTTCATAGGAAAAGGTCAGCTTGGAATGACGGAAACTGTCGTAGGTCGGCCTTCTCGCCTCGGTCCTCCTCACATAGTATTTCTGATCCATCCTGTTCCGATGGAGGGTATAGGTCACCTTCTTGCTGATGGCGTAGAGGTAATTCGTTCCGCGCTTTTTCTTAAACTCCAGCATATGTAAGCTCCTTTTTCCCGTTCATTTGTGACGGGGACCGGGCGATATATGCCCATGCCCGTTAGCGTACTCAAAGCCTCCAATGCACATCAAGCTGCGGCGGACGGCTGCGCGTCGCGCACGGCGGTGATGAGTTGATTTAGGTACTCACCCACGGTATTGCTTTTGCTCTTGCCGCGGCGCCAGTAGCGGGTGACGTGTCCACCCTGTATCTCGACAGAGGACAGGGAGCGGTTGATCCAGCCCTGGACGGAGATGGGGATGGAGACCCCATAGAGTCGTGCGATGTGATTGATGACGGAATAGGTCATGCCGTCGTAGCGCCCCTTGTAATAGGTAATAAAGCTGTTCTCCAGTTGGCCGCCGGAGCGTAGTATCTCAACGGCCTTGGCGACCACAGCATCGGCTTTGTCGTTCTCCTCCTTGCAGTAGGCCGCGACCTCCGCTTCCTTGGCCCGTTTCCGCTCCTGGTCCCGCCGTTTGCTCTCCGCGTAATAATCCAAGCGGGCCTTTTCGTATACGGGCGCCCGCTCCGGGTCGATCTTGCGGGCCAGGGCGATGTAGGCGTTGTTGATGGACTGCTTATTCTCTACGCGCAGGTCCATCCAGGCGATGAACGCCTCCGGGGTGTCGATGAGGGAGAAATCCACGTTTTGGAGGCGGGCTTCCAAGTCCGCCTCGCCGGGATCATGCACGCAGCTCATAGCCACGCCCCAGCCGAGCCTTTCATAATAGATGTAGACCTCACAGCTTGTTCCGCCCCAGGAGTCAACCTGGTCCCGGCCCCGGTACAGGGTGCCCTTGATCTGCTGGATGTCCTCATGGTGGACCACCGCCCGGTTGCTGGCATCGGCAGCAATCACAAAGACGTTCCGGCGGACGAAGGGCGTTGTCAAATCTGCAAACGTCATGTGTAATTCCTCCTTACAAATCAAGCGTTGGAAACCGTGATGACGAAACGGTCCGGGCCGCGGTCGGAGACGATCTCCATCCTGTCGCGCCCGCGAACGATTTCAGTCAAATGCTCACCACAGTCGGTTTCGATCATATCCAGGACTGCCTCCAGCAGCGGGTGTTGCTTGAGCGGGGGATTAGGGGCGGCGATGTCGATTTTGTCGAGGTCAACCGCCTTACCATCCCCATCCACCACATATGCGTGAAAATTGAAGACAATGTTGTTGACCTGGATACCTGAAGCCTTACAGTGAGGGCAATCCCAGCTGCACTCCGTCAGATCATCGACGATCTCTTGGTCACCCAGGAATTTAAGCTCGTGCCCGCACAGGGGGCAGTTGTTTTCATATTGCTGCTTCATGCTTATTCTCCTTTGAAATTTCTATCTTTTTGGTAAGCGATAATAGGTGATCCCGGTCCATACTGAGCGCCCCAACCTTGCGTCCGTCCCGTGCAGTTTCAAGTTCGTAGTCACAAAGCCCCAGCGCTTCCCCGACAGCAGATTCGAGCGAGGTAGGCGTTGCTGGCGCAAGCGATGGCGCATCGCAGGGTATGCTGTAGAGAGCGCCGCTTCTTAGGTCAACGGCGATGGATAGACCCACCATTTTTAGATAGCTCAACACCATCGCACTCTCCTCGGCGGTAATGTCCACGCCCGGGTATTGCGCCATCAGGGGGCCCAGCAGGCCCTGGATCAGCGTGACCGTGCCCGAGGCAGCACTTTGATATGCCACCGGCGCGCCTCCGTCAATTCTGGCGCTCTCGTCAAAGATGGCCGGTTGATTCAACTCGCCGCAGAGCCGGTCATAGTTTTCGTCCTGCGTCTCCATGAGGGGAGCCAAGGCTCGGAAGACCACATCTGCCGTCGGGCCGTCCTCCTGAGACAGGCCAGTTAGGAACTGGACCAACTCGGCATGGGAGGCCAAGTAACCGTCCATAAAACCTGCGGACATCATTTGCCGCTTACGCCCCTCCTCGTATATAGACCAGTTATGGATCCGGTCTACGACTTTGGGGTTCAGCTTCGGGGGGATAGCATCCTGCGGCTCGGTCTGAAAAAGATGCTCATGAAATCCCCCATGATCCGCCTGATACTTTTGCACGGCGCCCTCGGTGTCAAGGCTTGGGTCGCCGCACTCCACGACAACGGCCCTCGCGGGGTACGGCATGTCGGATTTTACCGAATAGACGCATCCGTCGTAAGCCGAAACAGATACAATGATTCTTGGCATTGCGGTTCCTCCTGATCAGTCAATTTTGTGGTCGGCGTACAATCTGCATAGGACTTCCGGCAGGTACGTCAGCAACTCGAACCGGCCCAGTTCCCGGATGGAAAGGTGGTACTCCTCCAGGCCGTGGGAGCTAATGTAGGACCGCGCCTGCCTACGGCAGGTAAACCGCATGGCGTCCCGTACCGTGGTAAAGGACAGCACGTCCCGCTCACCTTGAAATTCCCCAATAGAGGAGAAAAACACATGGTCGCCGCAGGAGTGCCCCCGGCCGTTTTCCAGGACAAAGACGTCGGTCCCCTGGCTAACTTGGGTAAATTCCATTACTTCACCCTCCAATCTCCAGTACCCACCGGAGCTTGGGCCCGGCGGGGTAACGATCCACCTGACGCGGCCTGGAGGGGCTGTCCCAGTTCCCGGACCCCTCGGTCTCGCCCTGATGGCGGAACCCGACGGCCAGGAGGCTGCTGCCGCTCTCGCCGGGCAGGGTGTAAGTCAAAAAGCGCTGGTAGCCCAGCTCCCGCCCGGCCCGGATGGCCATGGCGTAGAGCTTGCTGCAAACATCGGCGTACCTGGGGTCGGCACAGGCCCGGTTGATCTCCAGGGTCTGCCCGTCCATCTGATACCTGGCCTTGGGGGTGCTGGCGATAACCACGCCCGCCGGCTCCGGCTCTCCCGGCACGTTGAGGGCCGCTGAGAACTTATGGAACTTGGGCCCGGCGTTGTGCCGGTGGTGCCTGTCCACATAGGCCGCCGCCGCCCGGAGGGTGATGGGGGCGGGGTGCAGCATCGTCACGATGCTGCACCTCTCGCCGTCTACCCGCCAGAAACGCTGGCCATACTCAGTCTCCGTCAGGACGTAGTCACCGTATTTGCGCACGATGGGGAGAGTCCTACCCAGACGCTTATCCTTGAGCTTCATGGCCTGGCAGGGCATGGAGCTGAACAGCGCGGGCACCGACAGCTCCAGGACGGGCCGCCGCGCCATGACGCGATTACGGTGGAGCGCATCAACGTCGTCAAAATGGAAGGCGCTCATGTCGAAGGGCACGCAGCCGTCAACCAGATCCACGACATCGTAGAACTCCTGCTCCTTCAAAACTTGGGTGGTCCTCCACCACTCGTCTATTCCCGTGCGGATAGAAAACAGATGATAGCCCATTCCTCTTCCCTTACGACCTCGCTTCGTCGGTGAACGTGACCGGGCCTTGGGCGGCTCGGGCGAGCTGGGCCGGGGTCAAGAAGGTTTCAAAGACCGAAAAGCCCTTCGGTGTGACCATCTTCTTATCGACCTCCGCACGGTAAAGGTCCAGGAAGTCGTCGCAGACCTCCCGCAGGGTCCACGCCTGGTCGATAAAGTCCAGCTCCCGTGCCAGGTACTGATTCGCGTCACCGGGCAGCTCAGAATAACAGGGTCCGTCCTCCTCCGTCCACTTGTTCCCGTAATAGAAGACATGCTCGGTGCGAAACAGCAGCAGGCTTTCGCTGTATCCCTGGCCCTCGCTGATCTCATAGAGCCGGTAAAGCTCCATATCCTTGATTTTGATCGTGTCATTGTCCAACATATTGAACACCATGCCTTTCTAATTTTTCTCCTTCAGTATCTCGCCAATGGGCGTCTCACTCGGAATGCCGGCTGCATCCTTTTCAAGCTCCTTCAACTCACCCGGAAGGTCATCATAGGCGAACAGGCTCGGCGCGTGGAATCCGATGTTATGTATCGCTTCGCCCACCGTGTCCAGGCCGCACGCCTCGGCAATATCGCAGGCTGTCTTCAATTTCATATGTTTTCCTTTCCTACGCCGCGTCAAATAGAGACAACTGCTCACCGGCGTATTTCTGATTTTCCAGTTCTTCCTCCAGCTCCCGCCGGAAGCGGATCTCCAACTCCTCGGCGGGGTACCCATGCTTAAAGGGCCTGCCCTGGTCCCGCTCCATCTGCCGCAGTTCCGCCCATTCGTTGGGAAAATTCCGGTAGAGGGCGCGCAGCGAGCGAAGGGGCTGCTTCGGGCACCAGAAGCACCCGAGCCTGTCGAAATGGTCGTACAGGGGGTTATAGAGCCCTTTGGTCTTTAAGTACGCCAGGCAGTCGGCCTCCGTCACGCCCCATTCGACAAGGGGGAAATGATACCGCTGCTTGCCCTTGGCGTACTCCCCGGCGCGGCTGCGCTGGGACTCATCCGAGGCGATCCCGATGTAGACGTCGTTGCCTGGGCCTGCGGCTTCCTCCAGGGGCTCCACCTTCAGCCAGGAGCGATATCGGCACCCCGCGCCTACCGTGGGGGGAAAGCCCCTGATCTCGTCTTTGTGGACGCCCCGGCAGGGGTAACCGTAGAAGATGGACCGGGCGGTGAATCTGCTGGAGCGGACCACCTCGATTTTTCGGCCGATGTGGTCCTCCAGCTTGTGGATGTAGTCGTACATGGAGGGAAACTCGGCCAGCTCCCCGACGTCAGCGTACAGGATGCGGTCCACCCGCATCCTGCGTTCCAACATCATGAGGAGCATGGCCGTACTGTCCTTCCCCCCTGAGCAGTTTACAATGTGGGCCGTAGATAAGCCTCCAAATTAAAACGTGAGGGGTTCGCCGGCTCCTCCCCCGTATTCCCAGGGATCCTTCTGCCAGATGCCACCACCATGGCTTTCCTTATCCGCCTCGTCGCCCAGCAGGACCTCTACAAGTCCTACTGAATACTCCACTTGAACCCGGGCATCGTCCCACTCGTAGACAAGTGTAGCGGGCAATTTTTCCACGGCCGGAGGGGGAATCGTCAGAAACGGGTCGTCCGGGGCTAAGTACATCACTCCTTGGATATGCTCTCGTATGAGCCGCATGATGCCATCCATGCTGTCCGACACCCCGCAACCATATGAACTGCAATCACCCTCCGTACAGACCGTGCACGAGACTTGATAGGCTGATTTAGCTCTCTCTCCATTGCCCCGGAAGACCTGAAGCGGTTCCTGATAATCCTTTAAGGGGTCGATGGAGTTCCCGCAGTGGGGGCAGTAATTCGGAATGGCCATATGGGCGCAGACCGGACAGCGCTCATCGTCATCATAGAGGTAGAGGGCAACCATGTCGCCCTGGCTGTCCTCTTCCGGCCATCCTACATCGCAGGTGGATTCGGTGGCGTTGAGGATGGAAACGTAGGTGCCGAACTCGTGCCGTTCATAGCGCAGGTGGTCGGCAAGCTCTTTCTGGGAGATATTCCCTCGTTTTTTTCGGACGATGAGGCATCGCTGGCCGTAGCAGTCCGTGCCCCATTCGGATTTGATGATAGACATATTTCTTCTCCTTTATATTGTAGGGTGCGCAGGGGGCTTATCCCGCGTGGTCGCCGTGCGCACGCCCAGTCCGTGACGGGTCTGGGCGGTCACCAGGCGGCCGTCCTCCAGCATCTCGTCCATGAGCTCCCCCACGTAGAGGTTCGCCAAATTACGGCGTCCGTTCTTGTCGCAGAGGCGGTGAACGGTAAACTGTGCGGCTATCTTGGACGCCTGGCCCTCGGTGATATAGAGGTTGCTGCGCTTGGTCCGGTAGCGCTCCAGGATGGCCGCCTCGATCTCCCCGCGCTGGCTCACCAACCGGGCCCGATAGTCCTCGTCGCTGAGGTCGAAATACTCTCTAAATCGGCGTATCCCCTGGAACCGGAGGGTGATGGCGCTGTCCAGAAGCCTCTCGACTTCCTGCTCTCCCTCCTCCGAAACCACACCAATGAAAGCCGAGGGGTGGAGGTAGAGCTCCTGCTGTCCCTTCCTGACGGTGTCACAGACGCAGTTATGTCTGTCGATTTCCACCGTCCAGCCGTCCCCCGCAAAAAGCCGCCGGGTTTCCTCCAGGTAGGCGTTCTTCTCATCGGGGCCGGGCCAGTCCTGGCCGGTATAGCTGCTTCGTATTTGAATAGAAGTCTCCCAATAGCGCATGTCACTTTCCCTCCCCGTTGAGGCCGTAGGCGGCCTTGAAGCGATCCAGGTCAAGGTCATCCAAGTATTCTAAGTCGTGAAGGTCTATACCCAGTGCCGCAATCTGATCTAATGTCAGGGTGACGCTGTTCACCTTCGAGAAGTGTGCCTTGCCGTCGCGGACCTGATAGAGAAAGAGCTTACCGCTATGGGCCTGGTGGATGTGAAATGAGATCTCCATTGGTAACCTCTCCTTACGCAGTGGCCAGTTGGCCGAAGAGCATCAACTCGTCCAATACTGCCCACTGCTTGCCCTCGAAGGAGCCATAGTAATAGAACCAAGCCTCGCCGGCGGGAACGCCATCGGCGGTGATGAAAAACTGTTTGGTATAGCCGTTCATCAACACTCCGATAGGCAGGCCTTCCGGCTGTAAGGTTTCAGGCACGGGGCTGCCCAGGGTGTACTCTACACCCTGGTACTGAAATTTCATTCCCTGCTGCATATCGCTGGCAGGAAAACGCATCTGGATGTGGTGGTGTCTCATTTTACATCCCTCCTTCCGGCTGAGCCGATAACTCGTTTGCCAACTTGAAAATGTTGACAAGCTGCTCTACTGTCAGTTCCTGTTTGGGCTCCTGCGCCCGGTCGATGATCCACACCCCGGGACATGTGAGGAACCCTCTGCGCGCGCGTACTTCCTTGAAGAAGTCCACCGCATGATCTTTAGCCACCGCCAGGGTCTGCACGGAACCGGGCAGGTCGCGCCGAATGATGCTGGCTGCCTCCGCGGGAAGTGTGTCCTTTTTCGGAGCAAGGCTCCACCATGCCCCTACCAGCAAGGCTACGGAAAACCGCGAACCGTCCGCCTTCGCCTTGTGGCAGCCCCGGTGAGCCTCACGGAGTTCGACGAGCAGCTGGCACATGGTCGTCACCTGTTCTTCAATACCATCCATTGAGACACCCGCCTCTGGCAGTCCCTCCCGGAGGATCCGGAGCGTCTGCTCCAGCGCAGTGCGCCAGTCACCTCCGGGCAGCAGCTCGATGTCAGGCGCGGCACCCGTGGCGTAGTCGGCATAGGTTGCGGCGGTGGTCTTACCGTATTTCAGCGTGGCACAGTATCCGTACCCCTCCCAGCCTTCCGTTTCTCTGTATTTACTTAAATAAAATCCATTTATCGAAATCATTGTTTGACCTCCAAAGTTTAGTATTTGCCGTCCGCTACCTGTCGAGCATTTGAATAATCGCTTCAGCTTCGACGAGGGCGGTCAGCGCTTGCACAGACCAGACCGTGCTCAAGTGCTTATCGTAGGCCGCGGCCCACTCGGGCCTCTGGTATAAACGGCCTAACCTTCCTGTCAGCATGGGCCGCCCTCAGCGCCGTGGAAGGCGCCGGCCGGGTAGTCCCAGGTCCCATTGGTGTAGACGTCGTCTACCGAGTAGACCCCCGTTACCAGCTGGTGGAGCGCCTTGGGGTCGTCGTGGCAGACACAACTCGGGGCCTCGCCGACAAAGGTGTCCAGGTCCATTTTGGTGTCCAGGGTAAACCCCAGCCGAAGCTCGTCCTGTCGGAAGGCTTCGTAGTCCTCGGGAAACAGCTCCCGGATACCTGCCCACAGGGTAGGTCGGCTGAAAATGCACATCATGCAGGAGCATCGGTTCCAGCCACATATGTAGCAGGGGTGGGGTCTGAGCCGGTGGCGCTTGATGACTTCCCAGACGTCTTTTTCCGTGTAGTCGATGACTGGCCTCCATGCGTGCACCAGGCGGTGGGCCCGGGCGGTAGCGTTACAGCGGTGGAGCTCCATCTCGTTATATTTGCTCCGGCCCGTGCTTTCTCCGCGCCGCTCGCCGGACACGATCAGCACGCGCACCCCGTTCTGGGTTCGCTCCAGGTTCGCCATAACGCCGGACTGGACCTCCGCTTTGAGCGACCCGCTGCACCAGCGTCCTTGATGGCAGCCGGACTTGGCGGGCAGTTTCCCACGATGGCCCAGTTCACTCAGGCGGCTGAGGTCCAGCAGGGTGGAGTCGCCCACCCGGCGCTTCAGGTTGGGACTGCAATAACGGCCTTGCTCGATGCCACCCTTGGCGGGAAGCCGCATAGTGTGCCCTAGAGCAGCGAGGTTGCGCACAACCGCGTCGGCCACGTCGATCTTGAGGCTGGCGCTGCACCATCGGCGGGCTAAGTCCCCGCTTTTGGCCGGGAACTTCATCCGACAGCCGTATTTCTTCAGTTCCACGGCCATCTCCGGGCTCTCCTCGTTCATGATCTGGGCCCGCAGGCGCTCGCTCTCCAACTGGGCGGGGGTCAGACGGCAGATATGTACCTCGCCGGCGTCCTCGTACTCAACGGGCAGGGACGCTCCCAGGCGGTAGACCTCTGCCCAAAAGCCGCCGACGCGCCAGGAGAGGCGCAGCGGGGTACCCTCGGCCTCCGCGAAGGAGCGCACATAGGCTTGAGTCACCGGCCAGTCCATGCGCCGGTCCGGGTGCCCACCATCCACATCATGATGCCACAGCTCGATTTTATCCTTGGGCACACCCAGTTCAAGCAGCTTGAAATAGGCGGCCGCAGAGTCTTTTCCGCCGGAGAACAGCACGATGATAAGGTCGTAGTCCTCCAGAGGCAGTAGCTCGGGGAGATAAATGCTCTTTTCGTAGTCGCTACTGCTCTTGCCGGGGTAGTAGGGACGAATGACCCTGCCGGTACCGTAGATGGGCTCGTCCGGCCCGCCATGGATGATTGGCGTGTCTCTGGTACAGTCCCTATCCTTTATGATCAGCAAGCATATCTTCCTCCTTGTCTGGAGCAGGGGGGCGAACTGTTGTCCGCCCCCCCTGCCGTTTTTTAGAATGGAAGCTGAAATGCTCTCCATTTCTCCCATACAGTCCTCAGCCGATGCTGGAGTCCACGACCCCAGCCATCACCAACCAGCAGCCTCTGCATGTTGAGAAAGGCTTGGGTCAGGCGTCGGCCCTCCTTTAGCGTCGCTTTCAGGTAGGAGCGGACGTGCCCATGTTCGACGAGCTCTGAGGCGTCCAACGAGATGATTTCCCCCCGTTCCAACTCCACTACGTTGTACCGCAGACACGCCACACCTTCCCGAAGGGGGATAAAAAAGGCCCCCTCGTAGCCGTTGGTCCCGAAAGGATATTGGACAATCAGGTCCGTGCCGAACTGCCGGCGTAGGCGCTCCCGCAGTAAGAATACCGCCGAGCCATCCGCGCCGACGAGCCTGAAATGTTCCATAAGCTCATGTACCGTCATAAGCTCCTGTGGGTCGATCTTACAGTGCAGATATTTCATCGTCTCTATCTCTGCACGACTGCGCCTAACGCGTATACGTGCCAGGCGGCCCCGGAAAAATCATGAACGGTGCCCACATAGGAAGCGCCGATGATCTCGTCGCCGCTGTACCCTGTGGGGAGCACGAAGACCTGGACTCTCCTCTTCGGGCGCACGCCCTTGGCACCGTCATCATAGCTCTCGAACCAGAGCGTCAGACCGGAGCCCTGTTCCATCCCGACGCTCAAAAGGCTGACGCCGGTGGGGAGTTCCACCTCCTGATAGGGGATGATCTCCAACGGTAGCTTACAAATGGTAATTTTCATATTCAGTCTCCTTTTTTGTCAGGCCACAGCATAGGAAAGGCTGTACCAGCCGCCGCCGTGGTCCAGATATTCATTGCGGTGTTCGTAGACTGCGGCCCTGATTCGGTCCCGAAAATGGGGGTTGTGTTTCGCCTTGGGGTGGTCCGCCAGAGCGTTGCCTAAGTCGGAGAGCTTGGCCTTGCCACCCATGGACTCCATGGCCGTGCGGATCAGATGGTTCCAGGTGAGAGCGGTTGAGTCCGTCTGGGTCAGGTCTATCTCCGCCTCCCGTTGCCACGAGATCTGGAAGATGAGCGCGTTGAGCTTGTGGTAGAGCAGTAGGTACTCCGTCACCACAGGGATGAAGGGCTTGCGGTAGGTCCTGCTGTCGCTCACGCAGTTGAATTGGCTCTTGACGATAAATGACTCCAAGTCTCCCAAGCGCATGAGGTCGCGCTGGATGGAGTAGAATTTTCCGCCAGAGCGCAAGTCCCCCACCAGAATGGCGAGCCTGCCGTCCGAGCGCAGCGCCAGGAAGAGCTTTCTGACAATGAAGTTGAGTTTGTCGATGAACTCCCCATAGCTTTCGCAGCAGGAGAGGTCATCCGGGTCCGCCTCACTGCCCCACACCTTGCCGCTATATTGGATCATGTTGTGGTAGGGCGGGTGTAGGAAGATGAGATCCGCCGAGTGCTCTACGTCGTGCTTCAGCGCATCCCAGCCGCCGAAGCCGGCGGGGGCGTTGGGGTTGAGGTCGTAGAGGACCGACTGCACCCCCAGGCTGTCCGCGGCGTCCTTACTGGTGCCGGAGCCAGACATAGGGTCAAGGAGCGTGAAGCCAGAGACGTCCTTGTGCTCATACCGCTTGGCATCCAGCACATAGCGGGTGATAGACCGCACTACCTCCGGGGAGCAGTTGCCCCGCCAGCGGTTGCTGCCGCCCGCCCCTCGGTCAGGGAAGGCCATGAAAGACGTCAGGTCCTTGCCCACGCGATGGCGCAGGTCCTCGGTGCCCAGCATCTGGGCCACCGCGCGCCAGTCGGTTCCAAATTCCTTTTGGAGCAGGGCGGCTGCCCGGTTCATTTTTTCATCCAGCGCATCCATCGGCTGCTCACCGCCTGTAATCCACGCCATGGCCCCTCAGCCTGAACAGGAAGTCCACGGGTGTAAAATCATCCAGGTGCGCCAGCGATTTAATCAGGTCGATATGGAGCGGGCTCCCCAGCAGTACAAAGGAATCATCGAATACCTCCAGCCGGGGTGCGAGATGGCCACCGTCCAGCGGATACCAACGCATGGCCAGTTGCGCCAAGCTGCCGCAGCGGTCGCAGACCCCGTAGCCCACCTCGTAGAGGTACTCACTGGGGATGCAGGGTGTAGGGCCGTACAGGATACGCCAGCTATGTTTCTCCGGGTCAAAATGGGGCAAGTTTTTCTTCAGGTACGCTTCGTCAGCGTCGAACAGTTCGCGGTTGTTCATTCGGCGTTGTCTCCTTTCTTAGACACGTTTTGTTGAGGTACCAGCGGCAACGGTGTAGAGGCCGTTGCCGCTGTATGCTTTTCCTGAGTTGTTTTAGACATTACAACCCTCCCTGACCAAAAGCCACACATAATCATCTCCGGCCTGGCAGCCCTCCAGCATTACACCGAGGTCCTTACCAATAAGCTCTAACAACTCGGTAAGATTGCCTTCATCATCGCCATCACTGCCACCGTCGGCGGTGTAACGCATGTCATAGCACCCATCGTTGGAAATAATGACTGTGGTTTTCAGAAGATGGGATAGATACGCTTCAAAGCCGTCCCAGTCCATTATGTAGACCGTCCGCTTCATGGGCTTAATCATATAGTTTCACCTTAACCGTTTTCATGTCCTAAGCTCCTTGTCGATATCGGCATCAGAAGCCGTTCCATATCATTTTTCCGTTGTACTCAAAGGTCTGAGCGTCGTTGCACTCCTCGTCCGTCAAGTCCTCGATCCGTTTCCGGGAGCGGGATATGTAGACCTTGTTGCGTATTTTCGTGAGGGGCTGCCGCTCCGCCAGCATCCGGTCGAATGCCACCGTTTCTTCGTATTCGCCCAACCTGTTCTCCCGCATATCCTTGAAGAAAAAGTTAGTGTGGAACGGACAGTAGTTACAGGCTGACGCTTTGGCGTCCAGGCCCCATTTCTCCAGGCAATACTCATAGTTGTCCGCCCTGGTGAGGCCCATCTCGGCCAACGGGAATTTGTTCACGAACATGGAATTCTTGCTGTCGAAGATTCGGTCCTGCTCCTCCGCAGAGAAGCCGATGTGCATCTCGTGAGCACCCTTGTCTTCGGGCCGGACGTGTTCACCGTGGCGGTAGCCCAGAAGCTGCTGCCGCACAAACTTCTGTATGGCGACGATTTTGTAGTCGATGGTGCAGGCCCGGCGCAGTTTGCCGTGGCTCCCATCATCACCGACAGTCCAGAAAGGGATGGTGGCGATTCGTGCGTAGCCGAAATACCGCTTGTAGTTTCCCATCAGGTCGGTGGGCAGCACAATAAAGGGGATGCCATAGCGCTTGCACGCCTTCTTGAGAAACTCTACTTGGAAGTAGACCCAGCCGGGCTCTCCGCCCAGGTCACAGAAGATCACGTAGTCGTAGATGGGCACCAGCGGGTAGGGAATCTTCTCCCCCGCCCGGCGGGCCCGCGCGTTGGCGCAGGACATCAGCGTGAGGGCCGAGGTCTGGACGCCGGCGCCGCAGGAGAGGATGATCAATCCTTTCCCTCCTTGTGTCTAATCGTAATCGTAGGCACGCCTCCTTATAATGAGAGGGGGCCGGCACACCTGCCGGTCCCCTCGTTCGTTTTTGTTACGCGGCTTCAGGCAAGACGGTTTGACCGTCCAGGGCCTGGGGCTGCTTACTTTTCCTGGCTTGCAACTGGAGTCGCTGCACCATAAAGCGCAGGTCCTCAAAGTCGTCCTTCGTCTTGTCCAGTTGACACTGGAGGATGGCCTCGTAGCGGTGCTTTTTTTCGGTCAGGCTGTCCACCCGCTTTATCCACCGCTCGGCGATATGGGCGTTATCACACCCGTTCTGGAGCAGGCGCTGGATGCGCTCCTCGTACTCCTCGATCTCCTTGCCGATTGCGACATAGAAAGCGTTGGCCATCTTGTCCCGCTGCTTCTCATCGTCCACCACAAACATGAGGTTGGTGTCCACCGAGGGAATGGCGTCGGCGTTCTCCGGGTCGTCTGGGGAGCGATGGGCCGTAATGAGGTTCTTCTCCGAGAGGGCCGCTGCGAAATCCTCAAAAAGCGACAGACGCTGCATACTGTGCCGGGGAACAAAAAAGAACTTCCCGCGGCAGATTTTGGTGGCATCCAGCTCGCCCAGGAACTTGTCCAACAGCCCCTCCACCTGGCGGCGGCTGGCGCACGCCTGGTAGAGTAGATAGAGCCTGCTGGCCTGTTCGCAGTAGGACTTGACATCCACGCGGGAGTCGTAGGTCAAGTCCATGATCTCGAACTCACCGCTCTTTTTCCCCACCCGGACATTTGCGAGCTTGGTGTATTGGTTGGTATGGCTGTCCAGGGTCTCCTTTACCAGCTCCCGGGAGAGGTAGCCAGCGGTGCTCTCATTGTCCCGAAAGTAGACCTTGCAGATTTCAGTGTTATGGCCCTCACGGGTGACGATGCGCTTATGCACATCGCCGGTGGCGCTCCTAAAGGCATCTGCGACCGGCGGGCGGGCACCGGGCCTATACTTTATGTCTACGCTTTTACACAGCTCGGAGAGGACGTTCTTCTCCACCAAAATGTTGCTCAGGGTATAGTAGGCCACCTGGCCCAGCACTTCAGCTCCATCGGTAGGAACGGAGATAAAATCGTCGAGTTTCAATACTTTTCCTCCTTTTCGATTGGCGGGGGAGTATCAGGCTGCCTCCCGCCATGGTACGTTTTCAATCACACGGACCTCCTCGCGGCCCAATTGGCTGTACGCCCAAAATTGGATCAGGCCGTCCGCAACGTCATGGTTGATACACACCAGCGGCTCCTCCCGCGCCCGTCCAGCGCTGATAAGCTCGGCTTCTCGCGCGACGAGCGGTAGGTCATCCCGCGTGGGGTTGGGGCCTTTGAGCCGCTCCAGGGGCAGGATCCGCTCCCGCCACTGGCACAGGTCAATAAATTTAGCACTCTGCTTGGGTCGCTGCTCCGTCCACCGCTGGGCCAGGTACTTGGAGATGGATGTTGGAGCATACTCCCTCTGTCGGAACCCCTGTTTGCAGGCCAGGAAGAGGTCGTCTACGCCCTTGATGCCCGGGTCCCAGTCCTGCATTTCCAGGGTCAGGCCGGGGATGGAGCGGACGATACCGCTGATCTCCTTGATGGCCGCCTGTACGTTGGGCTTGTAAACCTTGTCCATATCCATTACCAGGACCAGGTGCTTCAGTTCCAGCCCCAGAAGGGTCCGGCGCAGGAACTGGAGAGAGTTTACCCCCGCGACGCAGATAAAGAGCCTGTCCCCGCTCAGGGCGCTGGCCACGTCGCCTTTGAGCCCTCCTTCAGTGAGGTAGCCCGTTTCGGCGTGGATGTCGCCCACGACATGGATCCAGTTTTTTGTACTGGGGGTCACGGGGTCCTTGCCGCCCGCAAACCACTGATATTTCCTGGCGGGTCGGTCCTCGTCATCCTTGCGAATTTGGAGCCCCTGGATGTAACCCTCCTTAGTACAGACGGGCACCAGTAGGCCCCGGCTGCCCGTCATGGTCCAGCTCGTTCTTTCCATCCCAAAGCCGGGGATTCCGGTCAGGTCATGGAAGTCCAGCAGCATCTGGGCCACCAGGCGTCGGTCCCGTTCGCGCTCCGGCATGGAGCGGTACATATTTCGCTCGATCCGCTCCGGGGGAAGGCCCCGCCGCAGCAGGTCATCCCGGTGCCGGGGCAGGAGGACGAGGGACTGGAGCATATCGTAGTAGCAATCGTGCCATATAGGCAGCGGTTTATACGGTTCCTCCGGTAGTTTTGGGGAGGCTGGGCGCCGCGGCATGGGGTAGACGTTGTCTTCCTCCCGTAGCCGCGCACGCGCCTCCTGGTTCGTCATCGCTCCCCCTGGGGCCATCTGTGCATAGAGCGTGACGCTGTTTCCTCTTGTCTTACAATTCTGGCAGTAGTAGGTATCTTTTGCTGTGTTCAAAAAGAGGTGGAACTTCCCGGGCCCACGGTCGCCACAGAACGGGCATGAGGCTTCCACCTCCTCCCGTTCCAGAGTCTTCTCATTCAGCAGCAGGCCGCATTTCCGGGCCACCTCCACGATGGGGAAGGTTTCGTACACCGGTAAAGAGGCCCCCTTCCGCTATGCGGCGGCCGGCTGCTCCTGTTTCTGCTCCGCCTGGAGCCCCAGCAGTATCTGCTGGAGCTTTGTAGCGTCGGCCGCATCGTACACCTTGAGGTCAGTCCCCGCCACCATAGAGCTGAGGAACACTTGGCCGGTCAAGGCTGCGTTGTCGATTGCCTCCACACTCTCGGCGTTGTCGATGAACACGGGGTAGTCTCGTCCGGACAGGCGGGCCATCAGCCCACTCAACTCCAGCCCTGCCCGGAGCTTTTCACTCAGGGACAGGGAGACATAGCTGCGGTCCTTATACTTGAAGCTGAACACGTCTTTGGCCTCACCGCTCTTCTTAATGGGTTCAAAGAGGGTGATGGACACTTGGTTCATGTCGAGCTGGTCGGCCAGCAGTCCGTTCTTGACGGCGATGTAGCGCAAAAGGGCCTCCTCCTGCTTTTTTAGCACGGCCAACTTCTCTACGGCGTAGTTGAGGCCCTGCTGGGGGTCGGGCGCCTTGTCACTGTCCTCCTCGGGCACCTCCATGGCGGAAAGCTGATCCTCACAGGCGGACTTCTGAGCCCGCAGCGCCTCCCGTCGGAGGAATTCTTCCTCTGTCAGGCCGCCCTGCTCCAGGGTCAGCTGTGCTGCCTGGATCGCCTGTTCCAGTTCGGCGAGTTGCTTTTTGTGGGAGGCCACCTCCTGCCGGTACGCCTCATTGAGGCCGGAGAGGTGTTTACGCGCGGCATCCAGCTTGGCTTGGGCGTCCTTCAGATGGACGGCGCGGGCCTCCTCGAAGGCTGCGCGGCCGGCCTTTTCTTTTTCCTGGAGGGCAATGGCCTCTGCCTTTTTGGCAGAGCCCTCCTGGACGATCCCGGCGAGCACGGCGTCATAGGCGGCGTAGATGCCGGGAAGGTCTTGCTGCGTGATGGGCCGACGGCAGGTAGGACAAGCCGAGCCCGGACCCAGGGCGGCCTTGGACTCGCGCTCCTGGCTGTGGCGGGCGTAAAACTCTTTGATTTTCAGCAGGGCTGCACTAAGTGCGCTCTCCTCGTCAAAGGTGAATTCCGCCGATTCTACGGCGGTGAGCATGGCCGCCGCTTCTTCAAGTGCGGTGCTGGCGGCGGCAGCGTCCGGGGGTGGGACCTCGTCGGCGCTGAGTTCCTCATACTGTGCGTATAGGACCGCCACCCGCTGCTCCAGGGCTGTGATATCGCGGCCAGTGGAACGCTTTTGCTCCAGTTCCGCCAGCTCCCTTTCCGTCTCCGTCAGCTTGGCGGTCAGCTCCGTTTTCGTTTCCCGCTGGTTCCGCTCCAGTGTGGAGCGGTAGTCCAACTGGCCCTCGAAGTAGGTACGCGATTCCTCCTGTTCGCTAATCTCGGCGCGCACCTTCTTGAGATCCCCCTCGGGGGAGAGTAGGTCCAAGTCCTCCAACTGGGCGACCATGGCTCCCATTGAGTTAAGGACTTCCTCTTTCGGGATGGCACGAAGATAGTGCTCTAGCAGCTTGCGGCCCCGGTGATCTTTGGCCTCCAAGACCTCCACGATATAGTGGGGGTTCAGGATGGCCAGGAACAAGTCGGGTTCCCCGAAGATGTTGGACAACGCCGCCTGGGTCACGTCGCAACCATCCAGATACATCGTCATCTTGTCATTGACCCTGCGGCGAATCAGCTCGTGGTGCTCGCCATGGTCGTCCCGGAAGGTCATCACGACCTCAATACTTCGCTGGTCCTGCTTGTCGCAGTAGAGCCGGTCGATCCGGTGCTCTCCGAAGAAGGTGAGCCCGGTGACGGCGAAGGCGATGGCGTCGGCCAGACTGCTCTTACCCTGGTAGTTGCCGCCGGTGATCATGGTGTGGGGATAGCACTGGAAAACCGTCCGTTCCCCGTATGTCTTGAACCCGGAAAGCTCCAGACTCTCAATTACAAATGATTTGAAAGGTTCCATGAATGTCTCCTTTCTCAGGCGGCGATGTCATAACCGTCCACCGAAAAGTAGCTGTAGCTGCCCTCTCTTTGGGGCGTCATCCTCACGTTTATCAGCCGCGTGCCCTTGGTCACGCCCGGTGAATCACCCCGGAGGAACGCGTTGCGCACCTCGCCGTCAGGCGTTTGCAATTTGATGTGGGTGTTGTTGGCAACCAGCTTGGCAGACCGGTCTACTACGATGTAGACCGCCCCGCCCTGGCCCTGCCGGGCTGGAGCCTGCTGACTTCGATGAGCTGGAGCCTGTTGACCTTGCCCACTCTGCGTCGGCTGTTTCTGTGGGGCCTGCCCGGTCGGCTTGCTCGTATCCGGCTCCCACTGAGGGCTGGGGTCGTCCATCCCCAGGGCGATCCGGTTGGGAATCGGGAGGGAGATATTGGCCTTGAGCTTTTCCAGCATACCCATGTAGATTCCAGGCAGCGAAGCAATCGCCGCCTTGGTCATTTTCATCTTCTGGGATTTGGCGCTGACAGGCTCAATGTCCACCCACACGGCGTCCATCCTGTAGAGATAACGTCCGATGTTCCACTGCACGGCTGCACGCTTCATTGCATCGGAGAGGCCGCCTTTAAGGGGCTCGATGGCAGAAAGCTGGGCCCCATCCCATTTGTCCACCCATTCTTGGCGGTCCGGGTCGTAGATGTAGATGCCGCATAGCTGGCCCACCACCTCTCCGTCCTTGCTGTTGAAACGGTGCCAGGGTCGAAACTCGTTTTTCCAGTTCATGATGCCGACCGCAGCGTCCAGCCGGTCCATGATGGCACGGTTGGTCACGTAGGGGACTGCCAGGCCCTGCTGGGCGCCGGACTTCCCGTTTTGAAGGCGCCATTCCACGCTGTCCGCGTCGAAGTAATCGCCCAAAAGGCCGAGATCATAGTCCATCACTCCGCCTCCCCAATAGAAAGGTTAAGGAAGTCACTCAGGGTCTTGTTGGAGGGGACCAGGACATGGTCGTCGTAGTACCCCGGATCCTTGTCTTTCAGATGTTCCAGCAGTTTTTCATACGGCAGTTGGAGTTTGTTGTCCTCAGTGTCGAAGAAGTCGTCGTTGTTGGGCATCTTCAGAATATCGGCGGCCAGCTTGGGCAACTCTGCCAGGGATTTGACCGTGGGGAGCACATTGGCGCCCATGCAGATGGTACTGTTTGAGCGGACGTTGGAGAACGGGTAGCAGAACATCGGCGTCTCTGGTGTCAGCGGTTCGTCTTTTACCACTCCCATGGCGGCCTGCAACACCTTCCCCCCGGCATCGACCCCAAAGCCGAACACCAGCTTTGGAAGGGGAAAATGCCTGTAGGGCTGGCTGTAATACGAGATGTCCGCGTGCCGATGGAGATACTCCAGCGCCACGTACTTCCTGCCCGCAGCGGTCTGCACTACCGATAGGCACCCCTGGGGCAGCATACCGCTGAAGAGATGATCATTGTCGTAAGTGTTTTTGATGATGGCGTCGTACAGGTCTGAGGGATCAATCTCCTTACAACTGGTGACCCCCCGGGTCGCCTGCTCCACCATGACAGTGCAATGCTTGGGGTCGATCCTCAGAATGAATTCCCGCCTTGGGTCCATTAGGCGGCCTCCTTCCATTCCTGCTCCTGATCCACACCGGCGGTCTCCTCCGCCAGAATCCGGCGCAGGTCCCTACTCTTTTCTGTATAGCGGTTCCAAATCATAAATATATCGTAAATGAATTCCTGTGTACCCGAGTATTCCGGGTCAAAACCGAACACCAGTCCGCAGCCCTTCGGCTTCTTCGTGTTGGTCACCAGGCGCCAACTCACAGTGTAGTCGTCCGGGAAAAGGAACGACTCCAAATAATCTTGGAAATCAATGAAATAGGGATTTTTCTTCTCGGATAGTCCGTGCCGATTGCCGTACTCCTTCGCCAGCCAGTAGTAATCGTCCATGGCCGCGTGGGAATAATAGGCTTTTACGTCTCCATGTTCCCAATCCCGTTCGCTTTGATATTCGTAGTAGTAGGCCAAGCTGCCGCCAATCGCCGCTCTGAAGAAGTCACTATAGGAATAGGTGTGGAAGCAGTGGGTCTCCAGATCAGGCGCTACGGCATATAGGTGTTTTAGTTCTCTGGCCTCATGAAACGTCTTGAGAACTGAAAGCGCGTTAAAAGGTGGCCGCACAACGATCCCCCCTTCAACAGAACGCCCGCCCGGCTTTGACCTTTGGCAGGGCGGACCGCGCCATATCTCCCAGTTCACAGGGGACGCGGATGGTTGAGGCACGGTCATGTCTTTCCAGGAACTCTTCCATGTCGCCAAGCTCCTCCATCGTGAAGGCGTCCATATCCAGCTCATTGACATAGATTGGCTCGCCCCGCAGCGCGGGGAGAAGAAAGTGGTCCATGAGGTAGTCGCTCTCGTATTCAGGACAGCCATAATACCAAAACCTAGTTAGCATTGGAATCTGGGCTATGTCCCGGGCCAAGCTCTTTACATCAACCCTCATGCTTGATGTCCTTTTCTCCGTAGAGCTCCAGGAGGCACAGGGCGTAGTCGCCCATCCTTTCAAGTATCTCCATATCCCGTGCTGGAGTGGTCTCCGCCTTGAGCCGCTCTCCATCATAGAAACCAGTGTCGCAGTCGATTCGGCCCAGCCTATACCGTATCATCCAGCCGCCGTTTGCTGCCGCCACATCATCCTCCAGCGGGTTTATTACTACGCCTGAAGGAATCGGGACTCCGTGGCGAAGCAGTTCATCGGTATGCTTCTCCTTGTTAAGTTGCTGTGTCATCATGCCCAGCCCATAGAACTCCATGAATTCCGATGCTGCAACGCAGCCGGGAACGACCCCTTTGTGGTGGGGGATCTCATCTCCCATAGCGGACCCGAAGTGGCGGTACTCCACAACGTACTGGGTCTTCTTTTTTTCTATCACCTTGACGCACTCCGCCCATATCTCTTCTCGTGGGCCGATGGTGTCACCCGACTCCAGACGCTGGCGTTGCTGCGCCGTCACGGGCATCACCATGATCAGGGGTTCAAAGCCCAAGCTCATATTTATTTCCTCCTTTTAATAGTCGCTGGGCAGGAGGACCGTCGTAGCGGAGCGGTCCGCCTCGGTAATGATCCAGAATCGGTCTCGGCGGGCGCCTTCTTTTTCAGGGCCGTACTCATAGACAGACAGGATCCGCGCCCCGTATTTCCAGGCCCGGTCATTAGTCCTCCAGTCCTCGGGGCAACAGACACCCCAGTCCCCCAGCTGATGGTGGAGGAGCGCGTCCTCAATGGTATCCGCAGGCACGACCTCCAGCGCCGCCAGGGTGGCTACAACCTGCCCCAGTTCGAGGGGCTTTTGCGTTGGCATCGGCAGCGTCTGTTCCTCGATGTTACCCGTTTCCGGGTCGATGGTGACCACATTGATTTCCCGCATCACGGTCCATCTCCTTCAATATTTTTTCTTTGAGGGCATGGAAACGCTCGATCTCTTTGTCCTGGCACCGACGGGCCGGCGTCAAGAAATGCACATAGACGAATACCACGCGCCGCTCAGAGAGCCTATGCGTCCTTTTGAACCGGGCCTCGATGTATCGCTCCCAGCAGTCTCCCCACCAGTCCAACACAGTGATGCGAAGTCCCAGCAGGATCAGTTTGAATTTATCCATAGTCCTCCTATGTCAAGGCTTTGAAGCCATATTTGGTGACCATGTGGAACACCATCTTATTACTGAAAGTCTCCTTCAGCTCATCTCCGGTGATCCGCCCGCGGTCGTCCGTGAAAAGCTCACGGGAGGTCGTCTTGTGCTTGATGATGCGCCCCTTCACGACATGGGGCATATCACAGGCCACCAGGCCGTTGATAAGTCCCGAACCGCCAACCAGGCCGATTTGGCTGACACTCAGCGGCAACAGGGGCCTCTGACGCACTGCACCTTGCCCGCCTTTTTCCAGAAGCTGGTCAACGCTTTTTGATGCCTGGAGCTGACGGGCCAGTTCTAACTGATTAAACACCGCTCCCTTAAAGACGGACACTTCCTTCTCGACTTCCGGCAGGCGATAGCGCTCCTCCGGCAGGTCGCACAGGCACGGCAGCGTCTCGGGCGCGTAGGTGCCCCGCTCCAGGACTCGGGCGATCTCAGGGCTGTCCACTTTCTGACGGCGCACGCCGAAAATGGCGACTTGCCGGTGCTCTTTGAACTCCTCGTCGGTGAAGCGGTAGAGGGAGAGGTCCCCGAAATAGTCCGCCAGCAACCGGCAGATGTCCAAGGTCAAGCGGTAGAACGGGACGATGTAGACCAACACCCCACCCTGCATGAGGTATGGAAGGGCTGACACCAAAAACCGCTTTTCATCCCGGCTCCTGCCATTCTCTCCCACCACGCTGATGTAGGGCGGGTTCAAAAACAGGAGATGGAATGCTTCATGGCTGAGCTGAGAGCCGAAGAAGCTCCCAAACCCCACACGGTCTAAGAGGTCCTGGGCTTTCTCCGCCCGGATGGTATCGAGCTCGATCCCGTAGGTGGCGCAGTTGCCGCCGGCGGCCAGGGTATAGAGGGCGGCGCCCTCCCCGCAGCACGGGTCCAGCAGATTGACTTTCCTTTCATCCGGGAACTTGATGCCCCGGGCGATATGCCTGACGTTCTCCGGATCGGTGGGGTAAAAACCCATACGGGCCTCGTTCATCATCCGCCCCATGACGGCCGCGCTGACCGTCTTCTCCGGCGCCATCTCCGCCGCCAGGGATTTTAGGATAGTTTCGATGCCCGAATAGTCAGGAATCATCACGTCCAGTCTGGATAGCTGTATCCCCAGCAGTCCTGAAAGCTCAGAGAGCTGCTGCGCACCCGTCTCGGCAAAGGCAAGGCGGGCTTCGTTCAGGAGGTCCACCAGCTTATCCCGGGACTTCTGAAGCTCACAGTAGGCGTCGTAGGACTGGTCCGGGTGTTTCTCCCGTGTCCGGTCGAGCCGCGCCCTGGCCCTGGGCATGGCGTCCGCGAGTGCCGCGATGGTCCGCCCGGCCTCCGCCAGCCGCTGTGTGGCGTAGTAATTGACTTTCTCAGGCGGCGTTTCGCCCATCTGCGTCACCTCCTCCGCACGTTGCCCGTAGGATAGCCAGCAGCTTGTCATAATCGCCATTTAACAGGAGCGGGACACCTACGGCGCGGCAGTCCGAGTAGTTGATCGAGCCGGTAGCCTTGGGCCGACAGTACAGGCACGTCTGCTCCTCTTGGAATGTTAAAAAATTCTGCTCCAGATCCACAACCAGCTCATGCCCGTTTTTGTCTTGGCCCTCCAAACGGATCTGGCCGGAGTAGGTTGCTATAGTGGCCCTTGTACCTGTCACCGTGCAGTCCGTAATATTAAGGTCTACCGCCAAAGCGCAGAGGAATTCTATGCCCAGCGTCATGAACTCTTCCTGCTCGGAGTGAGTCAGGTCGCCTGAGAGCAATTCTCCCAGCCGTTTCATTCGCTGAGGCTGCGTGCTTTTCCGCATCTGGCCCCTCCATAGAAAAAGGTTCTGGGGCATATTTCCAGGCTCCGACAAATTTGATTTAGATTGAGGAGTCCCCTGTTGGGGGACATCAACCATCTTTCGTATGTACTGATAGGACTCCAGCCTGAATCCGCCGTCACCGGCAAGGCCCGCTATTCTGGTCTCGACAATCTCTGCCCGGCTGTTTTCTTTTAGCGAGATGTGCCACGAGACTGTGTGATCGCGGCCACCAGGTAAGGTACCGCATTCCATGAAACCGACCACCCACCTTAGTAAAAATTTTCATCACAGCTGTAGCAGACGTTCTCATACTGTGGCAAATCGCTGACATATAGGGCCCCTCCACAGCGCGGGCACTTCCGGCTGGTCTTGAACGGGGCGACCAGTTCAGCTAAGTCGTCACGGATTTCCTGCGCCTGCTCGCCCGGCAGCGGTTTAAGAAACTCCAGCGCTTCCACCGCCGCAGGGAGCCACGAGATCTCCTCCAATTTTTTGCAATATTTGATATAACCTTTTGTCATTACGATTCCACCTCTTGGCCGCGCCGACGCTTCGGCGCAGTGGCCGACAGTTCAGGGCCACAAGCTGCACAGGGATAGTTCACCATCGTGAACGCCCCAATCACGCGGCCCCAGATAAACTGAAGTAGTTCTTGCTCCGCCAAGTCAGCTAAGCAACCTTGTCAGCAACGGCGCTGCTGCTGGATGCGGCCCCGGGCTTTGCAGGGTCGTCGATGGGGATGAGCCGCAGGGCAAAGCCCCGGTCCTTGAGCAGACTATAAAGGCCCTTCAGGCGCAGGAACTCGAAGTCATCTGCGTCCCTGGGGTCCCAACTGGCCGCCAGGTCGGTGGTGGGGCTCAGGTCCACGATGCCGCCTTCGGAGGGGCTGGTCTCTTCGGATGCCACCGCACCGTCCGAGCCCTGGGGCTCTTTCTTTTCGCGTCGGCGGCAAAGCTCCATCCACTTGCAGCGCAGCCAGGAGAGTACCAGGGCGCCCAGCAGGCTGTGCCTCTTGCCGGAGAGATTCACGATCTCGTCAGCCTCCACCTCCCGGATGTCAGAAAGACCCACGGTGAGCTTACCAGCCTTGACGCGCTCGGCGCCCAGGTATCCGGTCACCATGATCACCTTGCCCCGGCAATCGGGAGCCGTCATACGGTGGGCCACGATCTTGTCGGCGGTCACGACGCCGGCCTCCACCTCGTCCATGAAGATAGTGTCGGCGGAGATGGAACCGGCCACGATAATCCCGTTACCTGAGATGTGGCGGGCGCGGACGTCATCGTCAACCTCCAGGTAGCCCTTGACGACCAACTTATCGGTGTGGATGCTCTGATAGGCCACGCTCTCCCCGCGGGGAACAAACAGCTTTTTCATAAAATATCTCCTTCCGGCGGTCAGCCCGCCTCTTTTTTCTTTTTTCCCATCCAGTACGTGGGCTGGATCGCGATGGTGGTGGTGGAGAACATGGCCTCGTTGACGTCCATCCGGCCCAGGGCCAGAATGTTGTAGACCATATTCACCACGGTGGTAGCCGCCATGATATTGGCGGTGATCGCCTGGGGCGCGGAGACCGCAGCCTCCGCGCAGCTCAACTCAGAGGGGAACAGGTCCGTCTCCTCCAAAATCTCGGGATAGAGCGACCCGATGGGCTTTGCGATGCAGCGTCCACGGCGGCGCACGCCGCAGACGACCTGGCCGCGGTACTCATCGTTCCCTGAATCAATGTAGATAAGCTCGGGCATTTTGTAAAATACCCGGTGGCACATGGCGCGGGACTTGTTGTTGTCCACACAGCCCAGGAGGATGACCATCTCCGGCTCGATTTGGACGCCCTTGCGCTTGTGAGCCTTCTCAGGTTGCAGCAGCAGTTCCAGTTCGGCGTCGTCCTCGATGTAGCTGCCACGGTACTCCGTCTCCATGCCGAACACAGTGGAGTATCGCTCGGCGACCACGCGGGCCTTGTTTTCACCCAAATCCGCTTTGATGAAATTTTGCCGAACCAGATTCTTTTTTTCCACCAGATCTCCGTCAACGATCTGAAGCCGCACGCTCCGCTGCGAAGATAGCGCGTAGAGTAGGCGATACAAGTGCGGGGCAGCATGTCCACCCGTCCCCCCGACACCCAGCATCACTATCCTCACAGGGCAGGTCGTCGAAAAAAGCATCATGATCCACCTCTATTTTTTGATCTTTATCGACTGGGCACGGCGACACATTGCCGCACCAATCCTTCGGAAACTGCATCCCGAATGGCTCCAGCACCACGTCGGGGGCGATGTCAGCGAATACACCGCCGTTGCAGACCCTGGCCTTGATCTCCGGAAAGTAGCGGTCCAGCCGGCCCATGACCAGATAGACGCCGTCGTCGCACTCGTCCTGATCGTCTTCGGCGGAGAAGAAGGCCCGCATGGTATCGTGGGAGTGGATGTCCATGCACAGGACGTAGCGCTCGTCGGCGCCCAGGTAGTCCTGGTCATCCATAGTCGCGTGGACCGCCACAGTGTTGACGCTCTGGCGGGGCACCGCGACCACATGGCGCTCCTCCTGGGTATCCCAGAAGATCTGCACCAGCACCTCCATGGGGGAATCCTGGAGCAGCGCATAACACCGGAAGAAGGCCACTACCTCGTTGATGATGGACCAGGGGACACGGGGGAAGGCCGGCGTAAAGCCGGCCTCCACCGTGTCTGCCTCCGGGATCGAATAGATGGGCGTGACGATCTCACCCATCCCGGTCTTGCGGAGCTGATACATGGTGCCGTCCCTGGTGGGGAACAGGCAGATCATTTTGTCCGAAGAGCGAGCCTCCTCCTGCGAGAGGAAAAGGCCCTTGTACTCGGGCATGACGGTGCCCTTGCTCTTGACCGTGACGGTGGGCGTCAGGATACAGTCAGGCTTCTTGTCCTTGGAGTTCTTCAGCCCCGACTTGAAGTCGTTGGAGCGCTCGATCTCCTGCTTCATTTCGCGGATGCTGGTGTTGACCGGATCCGCCACCTTTCGGACGACCTTTCCGTAGGTCACAGTCCAAGTGACGTTCTGAGCTGTATCAAGGGCAAGGAAATCCTGGGACTTTTCGACGCGGAGCTGGTCGAAGGTGATGTTGTCGTCCGTGAGCCGTTGAGACGCTGTCTTGAACTTGAAAATGGGCATCTTCTCGGCCAGCGCACCTTGGGTCTGTGCCTCCAGCTGTGCCGCGATAGGATTTTCCAGCCCGGTCTCAGTGTCCTGCTGACCCTGAGTGGCCGGGGTGGGTGTATGGAGCTGGTCATCGCCAGCTTGCTCGCGCTCCTGTGGCACGGGAGCGGATGTGGGTGCCGCCGTCACGGACGCAGTAGCCTGGGGTTCCGACGTAGCCGAAGGGGCCGGTGCGGTTTCAGGCGCCGGAGGGGGCGGGGGAGGCGGGGGTGCAGCGGCTGCCGCTGCCCCCGAGCTGAGGCTAAAGGGGTCGAGCTTACCGCCATTGGCTTGTGCTTGCTGGAGGAGCTGCATCACCTGATTGATGTCAAAGGTGCCGCCGCCAGGGGGTGTGGTTTCACTCATACTAAGGTCTCCTTCCGATTTTTTGATCCAGGCACAAAAAAAGACCGCACCCACCCCCCAGGAGGGGTAGCTGCGGTCTTTTCGGTCTGGTCGGTGTGGTTTAGGCTGTTGTCGGTTCCTTTTACCGTCAGGGCGCACTGCGCCCTGGGGTTCCTCTCCTGCCTGTGATCTCGCCACGCCAACCTAAACTACATTTTTAGTCTACTATTTGGAAAGCTACCTGCCAAGTTGCAAACTTTGCGGTAAGATATGATAGCTTGTTAAGCGAAGAACCGCATCACCATGGCCGCATCCTCGGCGCGGGTGGCCTTGGTGGTCGGGTCCAGAAAGAAAGCAAGGCCGGGAAAGATAATAGCATCCTTCCCGGCCTTGCTCTCAACAAAATCTATTTAATATGAAACATTCGGAAATAGTCTCTCTGGGCCTCCAGTTCACACTCCGCAATCAGCTCGTTGAACGGGACATCTGTGGGGTTCTCTTCCCGCTGAGCCTGACGTAGGGAGGAAATATACTCGTTGCGCAGGACTGGGGGAATTGAGACGATGCAATATCCCTGATTGATCAAAATCATGTTCATGAGCAGGCGGGCAGTCCGCCCATTCCCATCTTGGAACGGGTGGATGTCCACCAGGCGGCGGTGGGCGTAGGCCGCCAGTATGACCGGGTGCATTTGTCCCTTACACTCGTTGAGCTCTTTCACCAGCTCTGCCATCAGCCCCGGCACCTCATTGGGGGCAGGGGGGATGTAGTCAGTGCCGCTGATGAACACCTGATGATCCCGGCAGACGCCAGCGTGGAACTCGTCGATTGCCTGGTAAAAAAGCTGGTGAAGCCGCAGGATGAACGCCACGGAAAATTGCAGCTCTTCTCCTCGCGCCACCTGGAGCATATAGTCATATGCCTTCGCGTGGCCGGTCGCCTCATAGCAATCCCTGATTGGCCTTCCCCCGGCGGTGATCCCATCCTCCAGGAGCACCTTTGTCTCGGAGATCGTCAGCGTGTTTCCTTCCAGAGCGTTGCTGGTGTAGGTGAGACCAATCCGGTAGTAGTCGTCGAGCTCTTTGACCTCAGCAGGTTGGAGCGGGCGTCTTTCACTGATTTTTTGTTTGTTTTGATCTATTTTTACCAGCAGTTCATCTATTTTTGCCATTGGATCAAGCCTCCAAGCCCATATTACTTTAGCTTATTATACCATGATTTTACTACATCTACAATCAAGTATTACTTCGGCTGGTGACCACCTCGGATGCGATCTGTTCCATGGAGAGCTCACTGGTGCGGTAGATCCGCTCGCAGAAGGGTTCCAGGCTGAACTGAAATCCAGGCCCGCTCTGGTCCAGGAGGATGCCTGTCACCTTGAACTTTTTGGCGGCCTGGGTCTCCTGAAGCTCTTTGAGAAACGCCTCCGGCAGGGCACACTCGCCGTCGGTGGTAAACAGGATATCGGCGTTTTGAAAGCCCTCCTCCATAAGGCGAAGGGCCTCACGGAGCGGGGTCTCGTAGTCCGTGCCGCCGTCCAGGAAGAGCTCGACGGTACGCATCATCTGGTCGGGCCCGTACTGGCCGGGAAGAAAAATGTCGGTGTGGTAGTTACCCGCGCTGGAGAAGTGGACGAGGGCGAATTTTCGTCCGTGCTCCCCGGCGACCTTCAGCAGAGCCATGGCCGTAGCCTTAGCCCAAGCGTTGTCCTCTCCAGCGGTGGAACCTGAATCGTCTATGCACATGATGATGTCGCCGCAGCCCTTATAGACCTGCTGGCGGCGGCGGTACTGCATGAGGGCCTTGCGTTGGTACTTTTGGATGAACTTCGGTATGCCCTCCGGCAGGGCCAAGTAGGCGAATTCCGAGGAAAGCACGTGGGAGAGGTCGTTGCCACGCTCGATGGTGTATTTCTCCCCGCGCCCATAGACGTAGCCGTTTTTCTTCCCCTCCGCCATCAATTCCAGGAGGCGGCCCAAGCGGCGGGAGATCTCCCGGAGCACTGGGCTGGCCGCAACCTTGTCCAGGATGACCCTGTTAAGAAGTGTGCGCTTGGGAGAGGCAGGGTCGCCGCCCCACATGACCAGGGTGTCATGCACCTCTTTGGCCTTTTCGGCTGTGGCGGCAGCGGCTGATGCCAGGAGGCCAGCGACCGCCTGCCTGTTTTTCCGGAACGTCTCGTCGGACCGCTCCTTCAGCGCCGCCACCTGACGCGCTTTGCTCTCGGCGGCGTTGGCGGTGCGGAGGAGCTTCCGCTCCAGTCCTGCGTCTCCGCCGGTTTCCTGCCACTGGTTCACAAGCTCTTGAAGGGTATCGCAGAGGACGTCGCGCTGCTTTTGAAGGCGGTCGATGAGTTCCGGGTTGCAATCGCCGCCGCAGGAGTCCAGGAGCTGGTCCAGGTCCTGGTCGATCTTCTCCACGAACTCGCCGGCGGCCTCATAGGCCGGTAACTCCTCTCCCTCACAGACGGACTTGATGGCGCGGTAATCCTGGCCGGACATGAGCTCATCCAGGATATGGGCGTTGAACTGCCGGGCGCCGGGGGTCAGGGCATCATCTGGATTTCGTTTGACGTCCAGGCTGTAAAAGCTCTGAAAGACGTCCCGGGAGAGGGCAGGGAAAGACTCCAGCCTGGTCTTGCACCTCTCTTCGAGCTCGTCCATCCCTTCGTCACCCTGACGCAGGTCACGGTAGATCATATCCTCCAGGCCAGTAGCGCGGAGCACTCGGTCCGACACCACCGTGCGGGCGCTCCCCGTGTTCAGCCCAGCCAAGAAGTCGGAGCTCATCAGGGCATCCAACGAGCCAAATTTACGTTTTGCCATGGGTCTGGCCCCTTCCTTATCAATAATGAGGCAGGGGGAGGGCAGCGCCCTCCCCCTGTGGTTTATGGATTAAAACGGGAGCTCGCCGTCCCCGCTTTCCAGGTCGCTGACATCCTCCGCGACTGTGCCGCTGCCAAACTTGGGCGTAAAGGGACCGCCCGGCCAGGCAGGGCCAGGTTCCGGACCCGAAGGGCCGGCAGGGGCGGCGTCATTGGAGGCTGCCCCGGTGGGGTCGGCATCCTTCTTGCTGTCGCCGAAATAGGCGTACTCCGCGACAATTTCGATCTTCTTGTGCTTATCACCGTTTTTATCTACCCAGGACCGGTTCTGGGTCCGACCATAGAACAGAATCATCCGTCCCTTGGTGAAGTAGTTGGCGATGAACTCAGCCGTCTGACGCCAGGCAACGATGTCGAAAAAGTCAGTCTCCTTCTCTTTGCCTTTGGTATAGTCCCTGTCGCAGGCAACAGAGAAATGGACGACAGGGGTCTGATCGGCACCGACGGTCTTGAACTCCGGGTCAGCGGTCAGCCTGCCCTGCATGATCTGCAAATTCAACATAATAACATCCTCCTAAGTCAAATTAGTCGCAACAAGTTCCAGATTATGTTTGCGACAATAATTGGTAAAGAATCTAACGGCGGCATCCTCGTCCCCATCGAAAAGGACAAAATCGTCGTAGTAATCAGTGTAAAGCATTTCTTGCGTGGAGACTAATTTATCAGAATCTGAGCATTTGGCAAGGGCCCATTCCCAATTCCAGGCATCCAAACCGCGCAGATCCAAAATATAGACCTTCACGTCTTTTTTTCGTATCGTACCCGTAGCGGTGGCCACTTTTTCCCCCTCCTTTTCGGTGGGTTTGCACGCCTCATCGCCAAGAATCCGCTATGCCGCGGCAATGGCGTAAAGCTCTTCCCTGTGGGGAGCGAGGGCGGTACGGGCAGCCTCCAGCTCCTGTCGGACCTGGGCGGTGGTGATGCCATGTCTGCGCCCCAGCTCCTTTTCGCTGATGCCGTCCGCGACCTGGCGGATGAGGGCGCTCTGCCGGGGAGTGAGCACCTGGGCGATGCTCTCGCACAGCTCGGCGTAGGTCTCCCTGGATTCCACGGCCCGCAGTTGGGGGCACTCCCTGGCCAGGTCAGACTCATGTAGGCGTACCATCGGGGCGATCTCGCGCCGGCGGCGCTCCTTGGCGAAATGCGCGCCAATTTTGCCCTTCATGCGGCTCACGGCCACGCTGCTGAACGTGCAGACCTCCTGGAGCTCCGGCTTGTCCGTGTACGCCTGGGCCGCCTGGAGAAAGCCCTCAGCGGCAATGCCGTAAAAATCGCCCTGGGGGAGGCGGCGCTGGCCGACATACCTCTTGATGAGGGCCGCTTCCTGTTCGGCCAGGACCTGTGCCTTATCGTTCAACGGGGTTTTCATATCAAAAATCCTCCATTCTTTATTTGTCCTTCGTTTCTTCATCACGCCGTTCACGCTCCGCCTTCCGGCGTTTGTACTCCTTCGCTATGCAGTCATTGCATTTGCAGCCCACATTATAATAGTCGTACCCGTCAATGAGGTCGTCTTGGCCGCAATCTTCACATATGATATATAGCATCATAAGAACCGCTCCTATTTAAGTGCGCTGAAGGCTGTAAATTTCACTCATGGGGACCCACGAGAAGCCGCAGGCTTCGTGGGCCTTCTTACTCATTTCCTCCAGCTTGTAGTTGAGGGTATTGGCGTGGGCAACCTCGTCATCGGTCTGGGCCTCCTGGGCGACCTTGACGTATTCATCGTAGACTCGGGCAATCTCAGCCTGGAACTTCCGCATCCGGCGGGAGGTCTGCGTGTCCGCGGAGACGTCCATACAGGAATCCAGGGCGTCCCGCCCGAGCTGATAGATTTCTTTGATCCGCTCCAGCACCGGTGAGACACAAAGCCGGGTCAGCGACTCCGTCACCGTGGACCGCTCCTCCGGGAGCTTCCAAAGGCAGTGCCGGAGGATCATCATATCCTCTGGCGCTGCGGCAGCAGCGCCCCGGAGCCAGGCCATCGCCCGCACCATGCGGTAGTAACCGAAATAGGTGCGGTCGGTGACGAACACGTCTTTGCCGCGCAGGTCCATGAGCACCTTGTCCATGATCTCGTTGAGCTCGGACGGGATGACGACCTGCGTCACCTCCCGCTGCATCTCCAACAGCTCGTCCAGCGTGACGGTGGCGGTGATGTTTTCCCCGGTCCCGGCCTCCTTTTTCTGAAGGACATCCAGGCGGGCCACCGGATCCGCGATGTAGTCGGTGACCAGCTTCAGGTCCAGCCGGTCGTAGAGGGCCTCCAGGATCTTCTTTTCACTGAAGTCCGGAATCTCGTTGGAGGCGGCGAAAAAGGAGATGGTGGGGATGGGGATCGTCTGGCCCTCGTTGTTGCAGACACGCTCGTTGAACGCCGTCAGAAAGGCGTCGAGGATACCGTCTCCAGCCTTAAAAAGTTCATCCAGGAAGACGATCTCCGCGTCGGGCACCTTGCCTTTGGTGATGAGCCTGGGCTCGTTCCCATGCAATTCGCTGACCGTCTTACGTGCCAGCTCCACGAAATGCAGGGCCTTTTCCAGTTCGGCTGCGGTGTCGTCGTCGCCCGGATCCTGGATAAGCTGGTCGCGCAGGTCCCGCAGTCGGGCACACCACGCCTGATAAGCCGGGTCGCGGGCTAGGGCCTCGGGGTCCGCCTGACCGGGAATGAGGGAGGAGAGGTCGGGACGTCCAAATACCTGCTCCTCGTCGGTTTCCTGGGTCATGAGCTTCGTGAACTGCCGGGCGCCCTCGATACGCGTCCGAAAGCGGTTGATGATGTAGCTCTTGGCCTGGCCGGGCTTCCCTAAGATGAAGAGGTTCGTCCTGGTCAGAAGGGCCACGGCGATGGCCTCGGTCACATCTTCGCGCTCCGCTACTTCACGGTTGACATCTTCCATGACGGCGCGCATCTTTTTATATAGCGGCATAGAATTATGCCCCTCCTTTTCTTTTGGGGGTAGACGACCCCACCCACCTGCAATCGGGGGTGGGGCGTCGGCCCAAATCGCTGTCAGGCCGCCAGGCCCGGCAGCTCGTAATGCCTTTCCATAAGGCGATGGACAAAGGGCTTGTCGGGGAAATCTTCCACCGCCCTGATGATCGCCAGGTGGTCCGCGTCTGCCCGCGAGAGCTCCCCCTCGCCGCAGCAGTAGGGACGGACCATAACTTCGATTTTTACGGCGTCGGCGTTAGCTTCCCGGAACTCCCGAAAACGGGTGCTGAACTCGATCTCAGCCTCACCCGGCGCACCGGGAACGAGATAGGTCCGCAGGCTCCCTGTGTCAGCCTTTAAGGTGATGTTAGAAAAGGAAATCATGCTCTAACCCCTTATCTTGTTGAGCCAGCGATCCGCGGCGTCCCGTTCTTGCCCCTCGAAGAGGGAGAGGAACCGCTCGGACCGCGCAGCCGGTGTAATGCTGTCCTGCTCTCGATACCACTGGGCGCGCCGCTCCGGGGGCGTACCGTAGGCGTGAGGCCGGATGCCCTTTACTTGAAACGGCCTCCAGGATATAAGCACGTCGTAGACTAGGGAGAAGAACTCATCCCGGTCCGTGCCCGCTGGGAGGGTGAAGCCCTGGGATAGCTCACGCCCGCAGTGAGCGCAGTAACCGTCCAGCAGCACATAACGCTGGCCCTCCAGCTTTCGACCGATGGTCCACTTTTGTGGAATGAAGTCACGCTCGCAGTGGGCCTCCATCTGCTTGGGGTCGCCGCTGCCCATGGCCCTGCATTCGCACCCGCTTTTCACTCGGGCTCCTCCGGGGGCAGGGCCTCTGGCCGATACGCAGCCTGTATGAGCTTGGTAGCCGTCTGGTAGAAGGCCCGGGGCTCCACGCCGTCGTCGATGACCAGCAGCTGTCCAGGCTCCAGCAGGACGCCCAGCAATAGTTTCACGCTCATGTGCTCTTCGGTCACTTCCCGCCAGAAGTCCCGGGCGGTCAGATCCATGTATTCCTCCCTGATAAGGGTGTACCAACCCTCCATGGGCTGGTCGAGGGCCTTGACGCCTTTGTAGTGCGCCTCATAGACCGGGCGGTATTCCTCGGTGAGGTCATAAAGCCGCCAACGGGGCCTATTCCGCAGGCGAGGGCACCAGCTCGGCACCGTCCCCCGTGGCTCCCGGCGTAGGAATTTATAGGAGTGCCACCTACCAAGGCAGGCGCGCTCACCCTTCTTCAGCTCCAACTGCCCCACCAGCATCGGGGCATCCTGGGTATTCTCCACGTAGCAGGGCTGACCCTGGCAGCGGGGTCGGGGGATCTGCTTTTTCATTTTCATTCACTCCTTTTCGGCCCAGAACCGGCAGCAGTGCCCCAGTTGCCAGTCCTCCAGGCGCATTGCGGCGGTGTAGAGCGGGCCGCGTAGCTCGGGAACGTCGCAGCCATTCTCCATGTTGGGACTGGCAAAGGGCAGCGCCCCGTGGGAATGACGGCAGTTCCCACAGCAGCGCACGTCGATGGGCACTCGCCGCTCTCTCCACCACGTCCGGACCGTGTTCTGGTCCTCCGCGTGGAACATGGCAACGAACTGCTCCTCCTTGACGTCCTCACGAAGCTGTTTCTGCTCCAGATACCAGGCCCCACGCTCGGGGAGGAAGGTGGCGAAGCTCCCGTGCTGATAGAGGGCATGGGGAGTAAAACGCTCATATTCCCGATAGATGTACGATAAAAGCCTATCTCCGGTAATATTCGCAGCAACACTGCTGCCGGAGCGCATCTGGCCTCCGCAACGGAGGCATTTTCCCGTCAGGTAGTAGATCCGCCCAGACTCCTCCTCTGAGAGTGAGCCGTAGAGCAAATACCGCCCGTCGGGAATAAAGTTATTCGCATAGTGGCTTCCCACTACGGAGAAGTCGTTGGCATACTCACCCGGGCAGCAGCACTCCACCGCCCCAGGCGGGAACGTCCATTGGTCCTGGACCCTGTTCATCACGCGGCCACCCCCTCATCTTCTTCCTCTGCCTTCCAGCAGATGTCGATGACCTTCTGGCAGTCTGCCATGTCCATCTGTCCGATGTGGGTCAGCCGCTCGGGCCTGTTGAGCTTTTTCGCCAACCATTTGTAGGCTTGTGTGCGCGTCATGCCACGCTCCTGCCACAGGCGGTCGAATGCCTTGTGGGTGTCGATCCTCTTGGACCGCAGGGCGTAGTTGGCAAGCTTGCCCATGGGCCGGGGCGGTCCACCTCTACGGTCCCGGTGGCAGCCAACGTAGGCCCCGCAGTTGGTACACAGGTATATGGAGCGGTCGCTATCCTCGTGGATCTCCCGCGCGGTGGTTAGCTTAACCCGTCCGCCACAGTATCCACAAATCTCCGGTATATCCATTGCTCTGCTCCTTTCCGCGCTTACGCCAAGCGCACCCGCACGGGAACTTTTGTGCGCTCCCGAACGAAGGCGGCGACAGCTTCCAATGAGCCGGTAGTGACCGTCTCATTGTGGTAGGGGGCCGTGCAGATGCTGTTCTGGTCGAATATCACTGTCTCCTTGCCGTCCTGATAGGCCGCGACCTTACAAGCCTCTTCAAAAAATTCATAGCCCGATTCGATGTAATGGCCCATGAATTTCATCAACAGGTCACCCCCGCCGGTGGTCACGTGAACCGTGTTGGTACCGACGTATCTCATGAACCTCTCCACGGGGTCAAGGTCTCCCAGAACCTTAACGGTTCTCAAATCCCGCAATGCTTCCAATTCTCCTTTCCTTTAGGCGCTGCGCTCGATCTGGCGCAGTCCCTTCATTCTGGCCCATTCGTCCAGCTCCCGCTGGGCCTGGTCGTAGTCATAGCGGTAGGTGAGTTCCGCGATGCCGTACTCCCGCCGCTGCCCTTTTTGGGGGTTGCGCATCAAGCAAAAACCCTTGCACTTAAAGGAGCTTTTGCCTGTCCCAAAGCTGACGTAGTACAGATTCCCGTCGTCATCCGTATAGGCGCGTTCCAGCAGGCCCATCACGCAGCCTCCTTTTTGGGCGTTTTGGCTTTTTTGGTCCTTTTCTTCGCCGGCTCCTTCTTGGCGGTGGCCTCCTTCTTGGCCGTCGGTTTCTTCTCCACCTGTAACAGGCTGGGTGCACGCATGGAATTTTGGAACAACTTCGTATGCCCGTCGCCTACGATAAGCTGCCCATTACCGGAAAAGAACAGCACCAGAGTATCACCCAAAGGCTTGATGGACGAGGGCAGCGTCTTCCCATAATAGAAGGGAACCGCGGCGGGCCCGTTGCCCTTCATGATCGGCACACTATTGACGCACTGGGCCTGCGCCGACGAGCAGCCTACCTCCAGGTGGTCCGCCTCCAGCTTCAGCTGGAATCGGTCGGCATCATAAGGTGCTGAGGCCAGCTCCAGGCTCTGGCAGAGCGCGGCGTTGTCCACTTCGGCAAAGTACACAGGCTGTACGGCGTCAAAGACCAGGTCCGTGTCCAGATACTTTCCCTTCAGCAGGCGGACGGAAAAGGTCATCATCCCGTCATAGAACATGGCGCACTGCTCGGTGGCGCCGACATAGAGCACCGCCTCCGCGCCCACTAGGGACGACAAAAGGGCCAGCGCCTTGGCCGGGATCAGCAAATCGAGCGTGCCGGTGTTCTCACCGGGCCACATGACCTGGATCGTCCGGGTGCCGCCATCACAGGAGACGGCCGACACCCCTGCTTCGGAAAAGGTGAGCTTGACGGCATGGCAGTTGTCGTCCCGGACCTTGGGGGCCGCGATATGGCATACCCGCGCGGCCAGGTCGGGGATCTTCTCCAGAGTAATGGACCCGTCGGGGGTCATGAACTCGGGCACGGGAAACTCCTCCGTGGGGAGGCAGCTCAGGTGGTATTTACAGCCCGTGTCCACGTAGAACTGGGTCTTCTTCGTCTCGATGCGGATGGAGTCCTTGGTCGCCAGGCGCAGGGCGTCACTGAGCAGGGCGGCGTCGATGACCGCACAGCCAGTCTCCTCCACCTCGGCGGCGAGTTCGTACTGAAGCCCAAGCGTCAAGTCGGTGGCGGTGAGGGTCAGGGTCTGCCTGCCCCTATCCGCCTCCAGGCGCACGCCGCACAGGGCTTCGATGGTGCTGGTCTTAGGGGCGACCCGGGCCAGTGCGTTCATGCAGGGCCGGAATTCCTTCCGGTCCACGTTTAAGATCATGGTAATATCCTCCTTTTCTATTTTTAAGAGGCAGCCTCAAACATCGACAACTGCCCGTCCACGGTATAAATTTTCTTCCGCTGATTTTTCTGCCTGTTGGACAGTAGTACAGCGGCGACCTCCTCCGCCGTGTAGACCCTTCCGGCGGCGGACGCAATCTGCTCCACTTGGACCGGCTGCTCCGGCAGTACATGCGATACCGACGGTTCTGGCACATCCTCGATGGCTGTCACTGTCGCCTCCACGGTTTCTTTCGGCTCCGCTCCTGCCTTCTCCTCCTCCGGGTGCAGGAGCGCCATTTTTTTGAATGCAGCGCCGATGTCCTCCACGCTGCTGCGGATACCCATCATCAGCTCACGGGCCAGAATGGTGGTGGTGTCCTCGGTCTCGCACATAGCGGCAAGTCCTTCTTCGGAGTAGCCGCCCTCGATCATATTGGCCGTGGCCAGCTTGGAGGCCATGAGCTTGATCAGGTTCTGCTGCTGTGTCTCCGCATAGTAGAGGAGGTAGACCTCGATGCGTGGGGCTTTTTGATTGAGCCGGAGCCCGCGGCGGGAGGACTGTCGCAGGTCGAAGAGCTTGTTACCCATGTCATAATAGATAAATGTCGTGAACGCCAGAAGGTCCAGCCCTGTGGAGACCAGCGTGGGGTTCGTTATGAGCACCTGGACGCCTTCGGCCTCCTTTTTGGCGAGCCAATCTTCCCGTTTCTCGGTCGGAACCGAGGCCGTCAGTATCTGGACCGAGACTCCCTGGTCGCGCAGGAGGCCGGCCAGTTTTTTCTGCGTATCCAACCGGACCCAGCTCGTGTAGATGACTACCCGCTCACCTTTGGCAATTTTCTCCGCTACCTTATATAGAATGAAGGCGTCCTTGGGCCGCAGGTCGTCTATCGTGCCCAACTGCGGCGGCTCCGCCAGCGGCGTCTTCTCGACGGGATGGTAGATGGTGCGCTGGTCGTAGGACTGGTCCGGATAGGACAACAAAAGATTTATAAACGCGGATTGGACCCTCCGGGCGATCCGCCGATCCTTCAGCAGAACGTCCCGGAATACCTTTTCCAGGCGCCGGTACGCCTCCTGGATTTTGTCCTCCAGGGGCATGGGCACAGGAATCTCCTCGTATTCCGGGAGCGCTTTTCCCAGATCCTTGAGGGTCAGGAAGGCGGTGGTCTCCATGAGAAATCGGGTAAAGACCAGAGGTGAGACTCCTGGCACCTGCTTGGTGATGGTGCTCGTCACATTGGAACGCCGGTTCGCTGCGTACTCCGCCTCCTCAGTGCGGGTGATGTATTGGATGACACCGTATTCATAGTTAAACAGGCCGGGACTGTCGTAGGGCTTCCCGTCCTCCACCATTTGGGGCGCCGCCACCCGGTAGAGGAGATGGAACATCCCGCTGGAATAGCCGTTGATGAGGGTGCCTGTCAGCCCGATGAAGTATTTGGCGGTACCGAAGAGCTCACCCATGGCGTCGCCCTGCCCGCTGTCGTTGTTGTAGTCTTGCAGCTCATCCGCCACCACGCAGTTGAGTCTACCGCGCAGGGTGCGCTTGATGTAGCTGCTCAGAGGGTAGGCCCTCCTTGCGCCGATGGCCGGGTACGGGTCCTCCGGGTGGTCGGCCACCATCTGGATCCTTTGGAGGACCGCTGGGGGCAAATCCGCATCCATGACCATCAAATGGGCCCGTGCGCCATAGCGGTGGATGAAGCCGTAGTTGCCTATCTTTACCCACTCCGTCTGCCGGCCGGGGTTGAGTGCAGTCCAAAATGGGCTGCCACAACAGGGGCATTTGTGATTCTTTTCCGTTTCCTTCAGGAAGAAGAACTGGTCAGCCACCGGCCACTCACCCTCGTCCTTCTTTTGGGGGACATGGACCAACTCACCACAGTCTGGGCAGTAAAATTGGTAGGGTCCTTTTTCGTACCAACTCTCCTCGCCGCTCTCCAGCGTGATGGTCTTCTTGACGTTCGGCCGCCTGCCGATAACGGCGGGCGCACGCATATAGCCGTCCCGCGCCGTCTCCTTGCCCAAGATGAGGTAGCACGACTGGTCGCCCAACTCATACCGGCGAACGGCGGCGTCCACCTCGGACATATTGTGGACGATGACTGCGAAGGTGTTGGGCAGGGATTCCTCGATCTCACGTACCCACTTCTTCTTGATGTGGGCCGGGCAGAGCACGACGTTGAGCGTCTTTTGGGGCCCGCCGCGCTTGAAGCTCTGCGCGAGGGATGCGTAGAGGGCGGCGGCGCCGATCTTCGTTTTTCCAATGCCACATTCTGCCACTACAATGGCGCATTTGCTGTGCCGGTGCCGCCGGACCACGGCCTCTGCCACCGCCATCTGGGCGTCGTAGAGGTGGTAGCCAGCGTGGGCCTTAATGTAGTTGCTGACCTCCAGCAACTCCGGGCACAGCGGCTCGGTCGCCGGGTCGTACAGCGGGACGAACTGCTCCCGAATCCGCTCGGCAATACTGGTCCCGAAGGCGTTGAGGTAGTCCGTAACGGTGTTGACGTCCGCCACAGCCTCCTCGGTGTAGTCTGCGCCCGGGATGGCAAGGTCGCCACCGCGCAGCCCATCTTCCACCACCTTAATAAGGTTGGCATCGTCCTTCTCGCATTCGAGGACCCAGGCGTCGATATCAGTGCCCTTGGTATAGGTTTTCAGTTGGCGCAGGATGCCCCGGTCCTCCAGCTCGGCGAGTACATAGTCCTTGAACTCGGGGGTGAGCGGCACCGCGGTCTTGGCGTCTATGGCGGAAAACAGGGCGTCGGTGTCTCCAACGTGGGTATAGAAGTAGAGCTTGCGTGGCGGTGCCACGTCGTCCGACTCCTCCACCTGGTAGGCGGGCAGCCCCTTCAGCTTTTGGTCACGCGGATCTGCTTCCTGGTTGTCCTCGCCCTTGCCTGTTTTTTTCTGGTCGCCTTGGTCGCTGTCCTTTTTCTTCGGCTGCTTTGAAACCTCCTCCGTGGCGGCGAGGAGCGCTTGGGCATAGGGTCCATCTCGGATGAGCTGACGGCGGTAGCACCGCGTCATGCAGGAGAGTTTTTGCGGTCCAGCACCCAAATCGGCCATGATCGTGCCGCCGCCTTGGATGATGACCGCCATGGCCTGTACCTGTTCCGGCTCACCACCCAGGCGCAGGGCGCAGATGGTGGGGGGCGCGGTGCTGGTGTCCAACACCATTGCGTCCGCATACGCTTCCAGGCCGAAATCCTTGTCATCGGCATAGGTCAGCCGGAACAGCGCCTGCTCAAGAGGTTGTGTCATTCATACAATTTCTCCTTTCTGGTAGATCCAGGCACAAAAAAAGACCGCACCCACCCCCCATGAGGGGTAGCTGCGGTCTTTTTCGGTCTGGTCGGTGTGGTTTAGGCTGTTATCGGTTCCTTTTTCCCGTCAGGGCGCACTGCGCCCTGGGGTTCCTCTCCTGCCTGTGATCTCGCTACGCCAACCTAAACTACATTCTTAGTCTACTACTCGGGCGGCGCCTCGCCTAGTTGCAAGTTCTGCGGAGAAACGGGGGGGAGGGCATATGGAAGTCCATGTTTTATATTTGTAATCACAAAACAGCAATGATTCAATATTTTACACTTCAGTTCGCAGAAATTATATATGCGCCCGTAATTATAATCACATTTGCAGATTAGATATAAGATATTTAGCCTATATTTTCTCTGCATACGATAGTTTTTGGGCGATCTACTGTATCGGAGACCGTAAATACTAATATTCTCACCCTTTTTACGAAGCCTTGACAATTCTGCCAGTGCGATAAGACCAAGCGGTGTCATTGTGTCACAAATGAAATTGTCGATCCCAAGTCTGTGAAGATGCTTGTACTGCTTGGCTATTTGCCTCCGATAAAAATGTGCCGTCAACATATTTACCGGGGGGCCGTCATCTGTTGAAAAAATATAAATCGTTCTCTTTTTTTCGAGTTGGGGCATAGCTTCAATATGCTCCTCGTACTCTCTGCCAAGATCTTCTTCCAACTGTTGGTATATGGGGTTGTCCTTTATTATAGAGGCATCGAAATCGAAATCAGCCGGCTCCGCCTTCGCCCGAATACCAAGTGCTGCTCGAACCCCGTGAATAATCTTGTTTTTATAGCATTGTGGGCCTCTTCGCATTTCAAACACCTCTCTTTGGTACAGTTTATCATAACGGTATTCTCATTACAAGTAACTGGTATCGTATAAAAGGAGGGAACGCTAAAATGATATGGTAAGGGGGTAGTCCAATGGATGTAATCTTAAAATTGAAGCAGCTACAACAACAAAGAAATTGGTCTGACTATCGCCTTGCCCGCGAAAGCAGCCTGAGTGAATCGACCATTGCAAATATATATAAGCGGAACACCATGCCGACCATCGCGACCCTGGAGTCGATCTGCAAGGGATTTGGAATAACGCTGGCCCAGTTTTTTGCCGAAGATGATCTTATTGAGATGAGCCCATCACTAAAGGAGCTGGTGACCGCCTGGATCCCACTTACACCGGCCCAAAAAGATACTGTTCTCACTGTCGCCAAATCCTATTTACCAGAAAGCGAGTAATTAAAAATAGTGCATCGCCAAAATTTTAGGCGATGCACTATTTTTTGCCAGTGAGCTAAGGCCGTGGGCCCCTCTGCTGCTCGTCCTGGCGCATATTGAAATTATTTACACACGGTCTCGCTGCTCTCGATGTCGCCAGTGTCGCTACCACCGTCTTTTTCCGCGTAGGCGGTCAAGGTAGCTCTATACCTATCATATGGGTTCCCCCAAAACGTATATGTTCCCTCGTAGAATAGGCTGTTATACGCATAATACTTATCTGTATTACTATCTCCGTCAATGGTGATAAATGGAATCCAGCGGTCCGGGGTGGTCTCTACTTCAATAACAATTTTCTGGGCTCCGAGCTGATCCATTGTCCTGGTGCCGTATACGCCGAACGCTACAACCATTTTGCCGCCTCCTTTAGCCTCAACTGTTATGGCATAGGATTCCAGATATTCACTGGCGCGGACAGTAGCTGCGGCGGTTATACTAGTTGCTATCGCAAGCATCAGGACAAGAGCAATAACGCGAATGGCAGGGTACTTCTTCATGAGCAATTATCCTCCAATTTTAATTCTCTAACAATTTTTTCTATTTCAGATTTGCTGAATCCCCCATAAACTACACCGGTGCAATTTCCGTTTTTCCATGAGGCCCGATAATCTTCCTCGTTTTCAGATATCAATACTTCCATGCCGTCAACTTCAATGAAATAGCGGCCCTCCTCGCCATTATCCTCAAATTCCACGTCAGGTACTTTGCTCAAATCGTCAAACACCATTACTTTGACGACGCCATAATCGGACAAGTCTTCTTTTAGTACATAAATTGCAAAAAAGGAAGTCCACAGCTCATTTTCTGAAACAGCGATGTTGTCCAATTTTACATTCTTTGGCATCCAGCTAGGGGTATACGTATCTATACCGTAATCAGCCAATGCCTCCTCAAGCGAAGAGTAACCGTCTTCTGTGGGTGTTTCCAACCGCATATCGCCACAAGTGGGGCCGAGTTGAAAGGTGTCGATCCCCCAGGTAAAAATCTTTTGCGGCCATTCAAGGGCCACAGCAACAGACGTAAAGGTAGCGAGTATGACGAGGACAAGTAGGGCGGCCGCCACACGATGGTGCCGTAGGTTCATAAAAATTCTGCGCTTTGGCGCTCGCTGGGCCGGGATACTCTCTTCCAACGTAAAATCGGGGTGTTCAGAAACGAAATCACTAATTGAGCTATTTTTAGAGCCCGCAGGGATTTTTACGGGGGCCAGTTCATCCAAAACATCATAGTACGCAAGGACAATATGGGGATCCAGCTCCTCGCCGTGGGCCAGGGCCTGCGCTGTCTTCTCATTCAGCTCGGCCAACACCTGATCGGCATTCAGAGTTTTAAGATGCTCCTTGAGACTATGCACATCGGAGGCACTGAACTCTTCTTCATTTATTGTGTCTCCTGGGTTCCTTTCCATTTTGTACCCTCCTTTGATACGTAGTCGGAAAAAGGGATAAAATTGTGACAAGATTATTTAGAGCTTAATTTTTTTCTTGAGGAGCTCCTTCAAGCGGGATAAACGCTTCCTGGTCGCAGCGGGAGTCAAGTCCATAATTTCTGCTATCTCTTTCGTTTTATATCCTGCTACATAATATAAGCTCAGCATCTGCCGATCCTCATCGGATAATCCCAGCGGGAGGATCTGCTCCAGCGTCTCTACAGGGATGCCATCCAGTTTATAGTCCGCCTCACGTAATTCCAAAATGTGTAAACACCGATTGACTTCATCGAGCGCAATATGGTGGCAAGTGCCCACCAGCCAAGCCTCGGCGGAGTCGTAGGCAGACATCTTTTTGAAGTTCTCACAGGCCCGGCGAAACGTCTCCTGAATGACATCTTCAATACTATCTATACAAATATCGCTCAGATGCCGATAGGCCACACGGTAGAGCTTATCGTAGCATTCATCGAACAACACCAGGATATAAGCTCGTTCGGCCTTGGTCAAGCTCTCAGCGGCTGGAATGATGACTTCCATGCGGCGCCCTCCTCTCCAAATGTAAGGTAGCTGCATGAAAATTATATACCAAAAAATTACTTTGTTCAATAAATCTTTTAATACGATAAAATTCAACCAATATTTGACCTATTCCGACACATATTGAGTATAAAGGGGGATGCTGCATATTATAGCTTTATCTGCTGCATCATATCAACAAATTTCATCTGTCGGACTCAAAAAATTTTGTCACAAATCTACTTCTTTTTTAGACTACTATATAACTCCGCACCAAATCATGTTTCAGTGGAGTCGATTATGAAGTTGGGAGGTAGGAATAAGATACTGGTTTGTGCATAATGAGTTGAGAATAGGAGGAAAGTGTAAATGAAGTTCCAAAAATGTCAAAGGATATTGTCCATCACTCTGGTCCTTGCCCTGCTCACAGGTCTGCTCCCTACCGCAGCATTTGCGGCTACGCCAACAGCCCCACTACCCAGTATCTATGACTTTAAAGCAATGCGCTTGGAGGATATTGAGGCAGGGGAAGTGTCAAAATTTCAGTATTTTGATACTCTAAACGAGTTTTATCAAGGTGTCAATTTTAACACCACAAATACATGGACCCGCTTATCATATACTATTGAAAAGTCTCAAAATATTACATTGTCCCTTTACGAAATGAACGAGGGAGAGTGCTCATTTGAGACAGGAGCACCCGGTGATGCGTGGTACACCCGCACCTCTTTAACCTACGATCCGGATTCAACAGAGCCAGAATCATTCCTTGGCAACCGTATCGGCACTGTTGCAGGTATTCGAATTCTTGACAATGTTGTTGAGGGGCATGACCCCAATGTTAGTGACTTGCCTAATGTTACCTACAATAAAATGTCTCATACTGATTGGCTGGAGCTTATCGGTTGGGCCACAGAAACTGCCCCCAAGAATTTCAATGTAATCAAGGAAGACTATGCATTCGGTTTCTTGGGCGAAAAATTAGAAATTCCAGAACCAGAGCCTGAAGAGCCCATTAACAATGAAAATGCTCCCCAGGAGCCCGCGCCCACCGAAGTGCCCGCGCCCACCGAGGAGCCCGCGCCCACCGAAGAGCCCGCGCCCACCGAAGAGCCCGCGCCCACCGAGGAGCCCGCGCCCACCGAAGTGCCCGCGCCCACCGAAGTGCCCGCGCCCACCGAGGAGTCCGCGCCCACCGAAGTGCCCGCGCCCACCGAGGAGTCCGCGCCCACCGAGGAGCCGCAAATCGACTACTTGCCAGAGAGCGATGTATTGTTAAATCGGCACAGCATAAATCTGTTTGCTATTGATCCTGACGAACGGGATAATGTAATTACAAACTACGTTCTTTGGAACGGATATATTGAAAATGATGATGGCGATATTATTCTACCGCAATATGAGCATGGCAAAAAATATGTAATCGTTCTTGAACCAACTACACCAGAAGCTGCAATTTACAATAGCTTCCTTGCTTTTGAGGTAGATGAAAATATCATCCGGGACTTTTACTGCTCCACTCAATTCCAAGAAATTAACGACTATTTCCTTGAAAATGGATTTGAATTGTCCCACACCTTAGATCCTGTTGATCTTCTCACGGGGAGCTTTAGTTGGGAATACACTGATTTTGCATTATATGGAAAATCAGATTTTCCTTTTGTTCGATACTATGAATCTGCTGATGGAATGCGCTCCCACGGATTGGGTTTAGGGTGGAGTACAAATTACACCGTAGAGTTAATGGTAGAGGATCTGTACGCACGTATTACGTTGCCACGAGGCAAAGATATTCAGTTCAATATGGATTATGATGGTACATATAATCCGGCCGGTGATTATACTTTGACGAACACAGGTTCCGGTTATGAACTGAAAAACACAATGACTGGTGCAGTCTATTACTTTGATGTGAATAAGCAAATTCAAACGGCTGTATCTCCGGATAGTGGAACTATTATTTATGGTTATACCAATGGTCAGTTAAGCAGTATTTCTAGTGGCATCGGGACCTTCTCTTTGAGTTATAACAGTGACGGAAATTTGAGCACCGTATCTGATAATACTGGCAGAACTACATATTTTGAGTACAATGGGGACTTCCTGACTTCTGTTCAAAATGCTGATGGGGACAAGCTGATATACGGTTACACAGATGATGGCTATGTTTCTACCATTAGTAATTTTAATGGCGAAATTTATGTTGAAAATCAGTATGATAGCGCTGGCCGTGTCATTCACCAATATGCTGCAAATATTGGCACATTTGACTTTGCCTATGACCTCGTGAATCGGCACCATACATGTACTGGAACTGACGGCTATTTGCTTGAAATCTGGTATGACCAGCATGGTAGGATTATTGAAAGTGCTAATTCCGAGGGGAGCCACAAGATCACTTACAATAATCTGTTCCAGATTACCAGCGAAACCGACCGTGAAGGTAATACCACTTATTACGATCATGATGAATATGGTAATATCTCTTCTATTACGCATCCTGACGGGACTACCGAGAGGTATGTATATAATACTGATCGGTTGGTGACGAGCTACACAAATCAAAATGGCGACACTACTGTCTTCAATTATGACAGTAAAGGAAATATGCTTAGCCAGACTGATGCGCGTGGTGCAACTATTCAGTATACCTACGACTCAAAGGGAAATTTACTGTCTCTGACAGACGCTGAGGGCGCTCTAACAACATATACTTATGATGATGTGGGCAACATGCTCTCAAAGACGGATGGGAACGGTACAACCGTTATGTCCTACGATGATAGAGGACGGTTAATTGCTGAAACAGATCCGTTGGGCAATACTGTAAACTTTGAATACACAGACGCAGGCAAACTGGTTAGGATGACCGACGCACAGGGTAATGTCCAAACCTACGAAGTGGATGGGAATGGCTTCAACACCGTCGAAACTGACTGGACGGGAAACCGTACCATCTATGAGCGAAATACTCAAGACCAGGTCACAAAGATAACCGATCCTATGGGGGGCATTACTTCTTACGAATATGATGACCGCGGCAATATGACTGTCCGTAAAAATGCTAACGGATATGCCATTGAGTATTCGTATGATGCTGCCGGCCGCATGACATCTATGACGGATGCAAAGGGTGGAACGTGGACCTATTCTTATGATAATGAAGGCCGCCTACTTTCCACCACAGATCCTCTTGGTGGCGTTATATCTACTCAATATGATAGCCGCGGGCAGGTTACCTCCGAAACTGATACCAGAAGTGCTACTACCAGGTATGTTTTTGATGGAGTTGGAAACACAACAGAGATAAAGGATGCCCTTAACAATATCTCCCAAATGGTCTACGATGCCAATGGGAATCTAATTTCTGAAACTGATAGGACCGGAGCTACTACAACCTACTCTTACGATAAGAATAATAGGTTGGTTGAGATTAAGGATGCGCTTGGAAATATAACTACCTATTCCTACGATAGTATGGGAAATGTAAAAGAAACCACCTCGCCAGGTGGAGCCACGACTTCTAATGAGTACGACAGCCTGAGCAGAAAAGCAGCAACCAAGGATGCGCTGGGATTCAGCACGCAGTATGAATATGATATTTTAGGCAGAATCAGCACCATCCGCTACGCCGACGGCACAACCACAAATTATACATATGATGCAAATGGCAACGTGCTTACCTCTACTGATCAATTAGGAGGAACTACGACCTTCTCCTATGATTTGATGGGAAGGGTTGTTTCCCAGGTCGATCCCATGGGTGGGAAAACAGAAAATATTTACGATTCCGAAGGAAATCTTCTGTCCATAACCGACCCCATGAAGTTTGTAACCAGCTATACTTATGATGCCAATAACAATAGTGCAACAGTAACGAATGCAGAGGGCTTTACAACCGTTTACGAATACGACGCACTAAATCGCCTATCTACCGTAATTGACCCTCTCGGTGGAGAAACAAAGTACGAGTACGACAGCGAGGGTAATCTGGTCAAACTTACAGATGCCGAGAACAATACTTTCACATATGAGTATGATTTGCTCGGACGTCAAACAGCATATACGGATGGACGAGGCAACCGCACAGAATACCGCTATGACAATGAAGGCCGTGATCTCGGTGAAACCGATCCCATGGGCTTCAGTACAGTTAAAAGTTATGATCAAATGGGGCGCCTCATTGCTGAGCAAGATAAAAACGGGAACATTCGCAGCTATTCCTATAATGCTGACGGTTACATGATTTCCCAAACTGATCCGCTAGGCCATGAGACGCAATATGAGTACGATGAACTTGGGCACCTGTTAAAAACCACCACAGCGCTTGGCTCTATTACAGAGTATAAATATGACTCCATGGGGCGCTTGGTTTCGTCCATTGATCCCTTGAAGCAGGTTACGACTTTCGCATACGATGAGCTTGGTCGTGTTATCGGAACTACGCAAAAAGATAATAGTACCCTTAGCAAGACCTACGACGCGAATGGCAACCTGCTGTCTACGACAGATGAATTGGGCAACGAAATTTCTTATACATATGATTTAGATGGGCGTATGACCTCCACAACCGATGCACTAGGCAATAAAACTTTGTATGAGTATGACAAGGTTGGAAATCTGATTAAGACGACCGATGCCTTGGGTGGAATTACGCTCAGCTCTTATGATGCCAACGGAAATCTGCTTTACACAACGGACGCAGAAAACAACACCACTTCCTACACATATGATAAGCTGGGACGGGCGCTTTCCGTCACCGACCCGAACGGTGGAGTTACTTATGCTGAATACGATGCAAATGGTAACATTATAAAGACGATCGACGCCGAGGGAAACGCCACCACCTATGTTTACGATGCACGCAACCAAGTGTCGAGCTACACTGACCCCGAGGGGTACACATTCTCTTACACCTATGACGGCAACGGCAATGTTTTGACCTTCACCGACGGAAATGGCAATGTAAATCATTATGTATATGACGGTCTGGATCGTGCTGTAGAAAAAATTAACGCAGAGGGTAACAGCTCGTTTAATGAGTATGATGCAGATGGCCGGTTGGTGAAGTCAGTCAACGAAGAAGGCGCAGTAACTAATTATACATATGACGCACTCGGCAGACTGGTTTCCCTTACAAATGCGCTAGGCCACGCCACCACCTTCGAATACGATGTAATGGATCGTGTTTCTGTGGTCACTGACGCAAAAGGCAACATCACTCGCTATACTTATGATGCCGCTGGAAATGTACTAACCGAGACCAATGCTAGAGGTGTGACGAACACCTACACCTATGATGCAAATCACAATCTGATTTCGATGACCGACGCTGCTGGTACTGTAATCTATACTTACGACGCCCTTAATAGAGTTGTAGGTCAGACTGACCGGCGAGGCAACACACAGTGGTTCCGCTACGACGCAGTAGGCAGAATTACCGCTGTACGGGATAAAAATGGTAATTTGACGCAGTACATCTATGATGGCAACGGCAATATAATTAAAACGATTGATGCCGCCGGTACCGAGGCTCTATTCACGTATAACGCCAATGATCAGATGGTAAAAATGGATCTCCATAGGGTGGACAGCGTTAATGGTGTTGACGAGCATGAGGTCACTCTTTATGAGTATGATGGCCGCAATCTCATCGTCAAAGAAATAAATGCTTTGAGCGATGACACCCTTTACATTTATGATGGGAATGGAAATCTAGTTTCTAAAACTGACGCGGATGGCTATGTGACTCAGTATTCCTATACCCCGTTAAATTTGGTCCAGTCCATTAATTATAATGATACCAAGCAGGCCAACTTCCAGTACAACAAAGTGGGCGAACTTGTTCGGATGGATGATTGGACAGGCACAAATACTTTTGAATTAGATCTTTTAGGCCAACTGCGAAAGGCGACCGACCACAAGGGCTATATTACAGAATACACTTATGATGAGGTCGGAAACCAGACCACGGTAAAATATCCGGATGGCGGCGAGGTTAAAAATTTCTATGACGAAGTCTACAACCTGACCAAGGTACAAGATCCGGACGAAGGTGTTTATACCTACATCTACGACGATGCTAACCGTGCGATCGAACTGATTTATCCGAATGGTTGGATTGAAGAAAATACCTACGATGCCGAGGGCAACCTCATCAAGGTAATGGACACCGATCCCTTCCCTGTAGTAAAAAAGACAGTAAAGAAATATGAATACAAATATGACGCACAAGGGAATCTGATTTGGGAGTACAAACGAGACACAGATGCCATTGCGGGCCTTGTATCCTGCACGGATTATAACTATGATGAGCTTAATCGGCTCACAGGTTCTAAGCGGGTCACCGAGGGGTATCCGAACAGCAATCAGGAAATTACCTATCAATATGACAGTTTGGGAAATCTCGTCCGGGAGACGAGGCCGGAGAATGGTCAACCTACGATACTGACCTATCAATACAACAATCTGAACCAGATGGTTCACAAGGAAGATTGCAGCTATATTAGCAGCATTACTAGGCTCTATGACTACGGCTACACGTATGACAAACGGGGCAATTTGGTGCAGGAAGAGGAAATTTGTGCACCGACAACCCAGGGACCAAAAAATATTACCATTGCTACCTACAAATATGACGAAACCAATAAGATGGTTTCCGGTACCAACAAGGAAGGAGAGTACAGTAACTATACCTACAACGGTCTGGGCGTGCGTGTAGGCACTGAGCTCATCCTCCGTGACAACACGCATGGGTACACCGATTTTCATTGTGAGACGCCGAGTGTGGAAACCGACCTAGAGGGGCCCCACGGACCAGAAGTAGTTTTCAGCGACTACGTTATCGACTATACCCGACTTAACATCGACCAGCGTGTGCTGATGGAGCACGAGGTCGGCGGTTACGACTTCCGTTATGTATATGGTAACGACCTAGTTAATGTTAAGGTTACCAGCGATGGGAGCGACTGGTGGGGACAGCAAATTAAGAAGTGCATTTACTCCAATTATGTTCATACAGACCGTCTTGGCAACGTCGTTAATATGTCGGATCAGTTTGGCCGTGTCCCTGCGCGGATTGATTACGATGCTTGGGGCCGTGTGACGGCGTATGACAGTATGACGGTTGATGGTGGGTTCAGAATTCTCCTCCCTGAAATCACCTATGCTGGTCATCAGTACGATGATGTCTTGAATCTGTTCTATGCCAAGGCCAGAATGTACGATGCCGACAATAGGCGGTTCTTGGCAATGGATCCGGTCAAGGGCGTTCCCAGCAATCCGATGACTCTGGTTCAGTATATCTATGTTGCGGATAACCCGTTGAGCAGAATCGACCCGATGGGTCAAATGAACTATTTCACGCAGACGGGCATTTTGTTTGAGGGAATCGGCGGCAGTCTCAAACAGCAATTCTTAGATGCAATCAATATTCCCAAGGCCATTACAACTATAGTTGAGATTGCCAAGGCCCTTTGGAATGGCGAGTTAGATCTCTTAGATTTGGCCAAAGCAATCGCTTCTGGGATGATTGAACCCTACGTTTATGTGGTAAATAACGTTGACGTTCTTAATCCCTTTAGCGAGGCAACTGATGAAGCGGTCAGGGCTTATGGCGACAGAATTGGCTATATATTAGTTGATGTTGCCCAGCTCATTCTAGGCGCGAAGGGCCCGCAAATTGCCAACTACCTGAAGAACACTAAAGTAGGACAGAAGCTGTTGGGCTTGGTCGAGGACATGACGAATACCAAGCTCGGCCAAAGCGCTCAACAGGCAATTACAGCTGCAAGACGTGCATACAATGCTACAATTGATAGTCTCAAGGCAAAGACCCGGCGTTATGTGGATACACTTACATGCGCTGTTTGGTCTAAGGGGTGGAGTGCACGCGGATTCGATATTGAAAAAGCGATAAAAGAGTTGTACTATTTAAAAAGCCAAGGCTGGGATTGGCTTGAAGGTAAAGTTAGCAATTTCCCGGTAATTGACGTTTGGAATCAAAGGACTAGAACTGCGGTTAGCATTAAAAGTCTGGATATTACACAGAGCACCTATTCTGTAGCGTCAAAACTCGAAAGTAAACTTAAAGAATATCTCAATAAGTTGGCTGGATTCCAGGGTGCATCAAACGCTTCTGGCTCAGTAAGCAACGTTAGCACCAGAGTATTGGAACTTGCAATTCCAGATGTTACATTGACTCAAGCTCAAATTAATGTTATAAATAACTTAACCAGCAAAGCTGCGGCCGGCTGGAGTTATAATGGAAAGACCGTACCTATCACGATTAATATTTCTGTAATTCCTCATTAGGAGAACAACTATGGAAAGTGGTTATGTCCCTAGAAAAGCTATAGAACTTTTTTATGTTAATGCCAAGCAAATTGTGGCAGTACCTATACTTGACTCGAAGAAACTATCTCCTGCTGCCATACTTATTGAATGTCCTTTCAATCCCGAAATGTTAGGAGAAGAAATTATACAAATGAGGAATAGTTTTTTAGCGGATTCACTCCTAATAAAAGAAGATGCTAAAGACTACTGGCTATTACCTAAAGGAATTAGGAGCTGGAGTAAGTTTCAAAAGTCTTCGTCGCTCTTGGCTGTTGAACTCAACGACGATAAATTTAGTATTTTTAGGTATTATAAGGAAAAAACAGGGTCTGCTTTTTTCGTTGAGTCAGAAACGCCGAATCTTGTACTTTCCATTGAAACATCTCCACAGGCATTAGGTGAGGCGGTTCTTGAGCAATTTCAGTGCATCAGATCGAATTAATGCCATTCCAAAACCTAGATAAGGGTCCACACTTTGGCAAGGGCCCTTGCTACTCCTAAGGGCCCTTGGATGCAGTTCTTGCTGGGGCCAGAATGATTCATTACCTAGCCTATCATAATAAACAGGAAAATGGGAGGCCGCACGTGGCGGCCTCCCATTTTTTATCGGCACACACAGGACATGTGGCGTCGGACAGAAGGCAGAAAACGCACCGTGTCCTTTGCCGCCGATGGGGTGAACTTCTACCGCACGGACGGAGTGATGGCGCTGCATCTCCTTTTTACCACTTAGACAGGATCCGCCCGTAGACCAGCTGGTTCCCATAATCGAATTTGCTGATGACAATCACCGCGCCGTCGCCGATCTGGAAGCTGGCGTCGGAGTGCAGCGGGGAGTAAAGGCAAAGCACCACGGTGCCGTCGGTGAGCGTGCAGAAAACGCCGCCTTTGTACTTCCCGGAAATGGTGGCGTTGCGCCGGGCGCCCACAGGATGGCGCTGATCAGCGCCGATGAAGGGGTTGGGCTCCACCTCCTTGACGGAGATGACCAGCCGCTCCTCCTTGGGCGCGTACTCTATGAGGATGCAGTCCAGCTCGTCGCCGGGGTGGTACTTCTCCCGCAGGTCCGGGATGGAGGTGTAGCTCAGGTCCCTTTGGGTAAGGGTGATGTCGTAGCCCCCGCACTCCACCAAGCACAGCTTGGGTCCCACACTGAGCACGTTGCACTTGAGCATCTCCCCCTCCTGATGGCCGCCGCGGACGGTGCCGAAGTAATGACGCTGGGCGGCCAGGGCGATCCGGCGGGAGGCGATGGCGCATTCGCCCTCACGGTCCACGTTGATGATGACGTAGCCAACCTTGGCACCCTTCATTTCCTGTAGCACAAAGGATGGGCGCTCCTCACCGGGCATCCACATCTCTGTCTCCGGAATGAGAACCTTCACGCGGTAGTCCAGGAGCACGGGACACCACATCTTCTTACGCACCCACTCGCCGTTCTCCTTCATGTTGAAGGTCTTGGGGTCGCTGCCGATGACCTCTCCGTACAGCAGGTTCTTGGAGCGGAAAGAGGCGTAGATGGCCTCCCACTCCTGCCGCTGACGGGGGGAGAGGTAGCGGTCCAGCTCCCGGAAGTCGGCGGCAAAAAAGTCCGCCCGGCTGGGCGGCATGGAACCCGCCGGCGGCTTGGCGCTCTTCTTGACTTTTGCAGGCCGCGCCTGTGCTTCCTTCGGCACCGCAGCACCATCGCGCGGGGCATTCTCCGCCACCTCTTGTACTGCCTCCGGGTCCGTGGTGACCTCCTCCGGCGGTCCATCTCCCGCCGGGGGCGTCAGGGCATCCGGGAGCGTGCCTTCCTCCAGGGGAAGTTCGGTTCCCTCTCCATCCCCACTGATGCCCTCCTGATCCTCGTCTTCGGTGTCGGAGGCCAAGGCCATATAACCCTCCGGGACAGCGTCTAGGGGAGGGACTCCCTCCGGCGGTGTCAGACCTTCATCCTCTTGGACGACAGGGGGTGCTCCATCGGCGGCATCCGTGCTGCTGTCCTCCGGCACCTGTTCTACCAGCGCAGCCTCCTCAACAGGGGCCCCGGCCTCCGGCACGCGGGGGAGATCGGCCTGGTCTTCCGTTGGTGTGTCCTCCACGGGCGGGTTCTCCACGGGCAGCTCCTCCACAGGCGGGTCCTCGGCGGGCGGGTCTTCCACGGTAAAGTCCCCCGCAGGCGGCCCTTCCTCCTCCGGCTTCGGATCCTCGACAGTCTCCACCTTCTCCTCCGGGACCTCGGGATCAACTTTCTTCTTCTTGCTGGGCATAGATTTTCACTCCTTTACTTGTTCTTTGGACTACTGCTATTTCGATGCCACGTCGGCGGCATCACCTCCTTTGTAGTAGCGATAACGCTCACCGTCATGGAACACGAAATAATGGGGCACACTGGTGCTCACCAATTCCTTCTGGCCCATGGCAGACAGGATGAATATGACGTGGAGGCGCCGGCCGGTACTGGCTCCTTCCACGGTCACTCCGATCCCCACCTCCATTCCCTCCGCCACCTTCACCACACCAAACTGCTTGAGCTTCTCGCCCATCAGGAAGGTGAGCATGAACGGAGCGCGGCGTCCGGCCCAGACCTTCGGAAGTCCACGGCATACGTCCAGCATGACATCCACGGCGGCAAGCATATCGTCATCCCGCCGCCCGAAGAGGTACATGGTGATGGTCCCGTCCGGCAGGATGCGGACCTTATTGATGTGGGCCAGTTGGTCCACCAGCCTTATCCCCATGGAGGCGGCCAGACGTGGGGTGCGGGAGCGCATGATCTTCACCGCCTGGTCCAGAGTCAGGCACCCGGTCTTTTCCAAAGCGTCCAGGAGGACTTCTTGCTCTGGGGTTACAAACATCGGTTACCACCTCCCACCGGCGCCGGCATCCATGCCGGGCGTGTCCCGGAAGCTGTTGATGTAGGGGTCCACCAACAAGTCGCCCTCGGTTTCAGAGATTGTGTTCAGCACCACCGCCATGATGTAGGCCGTGGAGTTCTTGACCGGCCGGGTGTTGGTGATGAGCTTGCCATAGATGGACTGGACCATGACGCAGTCCAGCCGCCGGAGCTTTGCCCGGATCCTGCTCTGTGGCAGCAGGGTTGGGCCGACGCGGTAGTTGTCAGAAAAATAGAGCCGTTCCACCGCGTCGCTGATGGGTCGCTGAGCCTCCTCCGGCAACACCCACAGCTCGCAGCCGTCCAAGATCGCCTGAAGCCCTTCCTCTTCGCCGTCCGCAGCCGGTCCGAAGGACTGACTGACATCAGTAGCACTCCCATCTGTTTTTATTTTCTCTTTCTGACTTGGGTGCGCCCCCGGCACCTCTTGACCTGACCGGGGCGCATGGCTTGAAGTGTCGTGGCGGCACGTCTGGGCCTGCACCCCCGACACATCTTCCTTACCACCGCAGGGGGTCGGCGTGTCCGGCTCCTCCTCCTGAAGTGCGTTTTCGGCACTTCTCAGCTGGGTGGCCTCCCCCTCCGGGGTGACGAAGGGGGCGCTCTCGTAGTCCGTCCGGGCGGGGGTGTCCATCAGTCGGGCCAGGTAGATCTGGTTGGGGGAGCCCTGCCCGCAGCGGCGTTCCCATATGAGTTGATGGGCTACCAGCTCCTTGAAGCAGTCAATACACTTTCGGTAGCTGATCTGCATCTCACGGGCCAAGGCCTGCCTCGGATAGATGATGAAGACCTCACCCTGGTCGTTGACCCAGCCGTGGAGCCGGGAGAGTTGGTAGCGGTTGAAGATGAACGTGTAGGCCACCTTGGCCTCCAGGGACATATCGCTGTACCGGCTGTCGAAGAAGAGCCACCGGGGCATCTGCATATGGTGGAAGGACTGGACCTCGGATAGGGTCAAGAGCGGGAAATCCGGGCGCTCTACCATTGGGGCTGCCTTCATAAGGGGTCGCTCCTTTCTAAACAAAAAGCGGCGCTGTGAAAGCGCCGCGTCAACTGCGTCCAATATACTCTGAGTCGATCTCGTCGTCGCTGTCGTCGTCCACCAGCATATAACCAGCGTCCAGACCATCCGTGAAAGTGGGTCGGGCGGACTTCTTCTCATGGAAGGGTACGGAGGCAGGACGTACCGTCGCAGGCGGTGTAGACGTCCGTGGCGGGTGGGACTCCCGGGGCGGAGGCGGAGCGCTGGCCGGAGGCGGCACAGGTTCCACGGGTGCCGGCGGCTTCTCCGCACGCTCCTGTTCCGCCTTCCGCCAGTCTGGAATATAGTCGGCGGTCTTGATACCCCGCAGCTTTTCGTAATCGGGGAACTCCTTGGGGGAGATCTTGTAGAGCTCCAACGGCTTATGGCCGCGGCAGAGGACGATGCACTTGCGGTCGTCCAGCCGCAGCAGTTCGTCCGGCATCATAAGCATCCGCTGGGTGTTGCTCCGGGTCTGGCTGTACGGCCGCGTGGAGTTATAGATGGGTGAGAAGAGCGGCATCAGGGGCATTTGGTTGTTGTTGACCCGGATGGTCGCGGCGCCGATTTTATCACTGAAATAGTCCACCGTCATCTTGTCGTTGGCCCCCAGGAAGATCTGCACATCCGCCCCGCCCACGATCTCCTCCCACTCCTTTTTGGGGTAGGTGTCGGCCATTTGGCTCACCGACTGGGTGTAGAAGAGGCAGTTGATGGCCCGGGAGCGGGACGTATTGATGATTTTTTTGAAGTCCGGCAGGTACACGTTGCACCCCTCGTCCAAAATGAAGTTGACCGGGACGGGCAGACGCCCGCGCTCACCATGACGGCGGGCGTAGCTGGTGAGCCGTGAGAACAGCAGGCTGATGAAAAGGGAGCTTAGAAACTGCATGGACGTGTCCTGATCCGAGATGATGAGGAAGTAGGCGCAGGGCTTTTGGCCGGGCAGCTCCAAGTCGATCTCGTTGTAGCTGGTGATCTTGTCCACCAGGTCGTTTTGGAATACGGACAGGCGGTGAGCGGTGCCGATGGCGATGTTGCCCCAGATCTGCCGGTTGGCCAGCTTGAACACGCCATATGGCGCCTTGGCCGGGTGTTTCTTGGGCAGCTCCGCGAACCGATCCTCCAGGTTGGCGAAAGACTCGTCGGAGAGGAGCCGGAAGATGGCGCCCAGGCTGCGCTGCTCCAAGGGCAGCAGGGTCTTGGTCCCGGGGTAGGTCAGGCTCTGGACATAGTAAATGAGGGCGCTGAGGAGGTTGGCCTCGGCCTTCTCCCAAAAATCCTGCCGCTCGGAGACGTTGCTGGTGTTCTTGATGATGACCTCTACGATGGTCTGTACCAGATTCGGGTCTGCCTCGATGTCGTTCATCAGGTTCCATGCGTTGCTGCTCTCCATGTCCAACAGATTGAACGCCCGCACCTCGTAGCCGCTGTCCTCCAGGTAACCGGCCATGCTCTCGAAGAGCTCGGCCTTGGGGTCGATGCACACCATTGACTCTCTGCGCTTGACCGCCCCCATCATGTAGGGGCGCACGTGCCCCCAGGACTTTCCGGTCCCCGGGGCGCCGTAGATGATCTGGCTGCCGTTGAACCCCCGGGCCAGGGGGATGGCGACGTAGTCGGCGTACTTGTCGTCGTCTTCCGCCTTTGCCTTGATCTTTCCCACCACCGGGCCGTTGAGCTCCTTGAGGGGGCCTACCTCCAGCACACCCTTGGCCTCCTGTTTCGTCATAAACTCAGCGGTGCCATGCGTCCCGTCGGGGAGGATGTCGAAGCCCCGGGGGTCCCGCTTGAACTTGTAGCCTGAAAATCGGTTATAGCCTTTCTTCGTAATGAGGCAGATCAGCAGGGCACCCACCGCCGTGATTCCCAGCCCCCAGGGGGTAAATATCGCCAGGAGATTCCAGATCGGGTTCCATACCCAGATGGACTCCACCGGCTCGGAGCCGAATGTGGATTGGGTGCCCAACCGCATGGAGTTGATGAACATCCCGTAAAAATAAAGCCCTACCACCCCCAGGGGGATGTAGAGCTTGAACTTCTTGCGGTGGCGGTCCAACCAGGCGCCACAGCGCTTTTCAGTATTCGTTTCCCATTTCTCCGTCCACTTGGACAGCTTTTGCAGTAGGTCCGACAGGCGCGGCATGATGTACTAACTCCCCTCCGGCGCAGAAGGGGGCGTGGGAGGGCACGCGCAGGGCGCACGCCGCTCCAAAGGCATCGGTCAGCGCCTTGGGCCTGATGTCGTAAACGACCCCTCTTGCGGTCGTTTCATATAATTTTTTTAGCAGTGAGCTCTGCCCCTCCAACGCGGCGATCCCCGGCAGGGGGTACCCGCCAGCGTGGGCTTGGGCGCAGGCCCGGTCGATGCGCTTGAGGTCCATATCCACCGCCAGCACGAAGGGCCGCTCCCGGCTCATGCCGTCGCAGTCAGGCAGGCCCTCCTCCGGCGGGCGGAACCGATTGCCCAGCACCAGCCTCGTGAGACGATCCCGGTAGTCCGCCTGGCACATGACCGCCAGCTGAAGGGCACCTGTACCGTCGCAGGAGAGCAGATGGACCGGCAGCGCGGAGGCAGCATAGACCTCGCCGTAGCTCTGGAGCATCCCGGCCCGCTTGGGTCCTGCCCGGGTGGGCGCGTCTTCAGCAAGCTCCCGCCAGACCTGGTCGTACCCTGCCCCGGCGAATACCATCCCGGAGAGGGTATCGAGAGAGGCCGTTACGCTGTGATAGGACTTCATCTCATTGAGGTAGCTGATGCCCCCGGCGTTGGGACCCACGAAATGGACGATGTAGGACCAGCCGGGCAGATGTAGGATGCCGGCAAAGCGGGTACCGTGAAAGACGTTGCCACCCAGCTCTTCGTTGCGGCGTACTGCCGCCGAGGAGAGGAACACCGGGGGCGTTTTGAGGTCGGCCAGGCAGTCGGCGTAGACTTGGAGTCCTGCCCGGTGGCAGGTGACGAGGATGGCGGCGGCCTGGTATCTGCGCTTGAGGATGTGGTCCTTAGAGGTCGGCCACTTGTTGGAGGGCATAGGGACCCCCAGACCGGAAAGAAGGCGGCCTCCTGCCGCGCGGAGGCGCAGGGCCTTGGCCTTGGTGACAGTGAGATACCCCAGGGCCTCTAAAGCGGCGACCTCTTCAGGAAGAAATTCCTGCCCGGCGGAGGTCAGAGGAAGGTCTTTACACCAGCCGGTGAGCCGGAGCAGTTCGATGTCTGCCGCAGAGAAAATCAAGCTCCATCCCCCCTTGTTTTGGTGGTAGATTGGTCATGGTACCGGGGATGTCCCAACCTCCTCCTGGCTGGGCTATACGCGCGTCTCCTAGACCCCTGAAATTCCAAGGCTTCCACGGGGCACCGCACGGCCCAAAACGAGGTCCGAAAAAGTCCATGTCCAGGAGGGCCTTTTTCGGGGGGTGCTGGTCCATGGTCGCCCCCAGTCACAGGCCGCCGAAAGGGAGCGGATAGTCCCCGTATCGCAAGCCGTAGAAGTCGCCGGCCTCGCTGGCGGGGAGCAGATAGATGTGGCAGGCCGTCTGCCTGTCCCGGGTAGCCAGAAGGTGGATCTGGAGGGAGAACTGGTCGTCGTCCTCGATGACCCGCCCCTTGAGTGCGTTGGGGATGGCCTTCCAGCCCTTGTTGTCTGCGTCGTACACCTGGCGGGACTGAAGGTCGCAGTGCTCGTCGATCACCAGCATGGCTGGCTCGGTGAAATGGGGCAGGCGCTTCCCACCGGCGGTATAACCGTCCATAAGGGCGGCGAGGGTGTCGCTGAGATACTGGGGCGTGGAAAAGCGGCAGTGGGGCAAAAGTGTGTTCAGGGTAAAGTGCATCCAGCGGTACTCGTTGATCTCCAGGCGGCCAGCCACCTCCACGGGGGCGGGCCGCTTCTTACCCTGTTGGACCAGGGTGGGCATATACTTTTCGCACAGCGCCCGGACCTCAAGCGCCGCCTTTTCCGCCTTGGCCGCCGCGGCCTCCAGGCAGTCGGCCAGCTTGTCCGGCGTGCAGACGGCGCCGTCAGCCAGCGCCACTAATGTCCCGGTGGAGACAAAAGCCTCTCCGGCCAGACGCTGCACCTGTTGCATATCCGGCTTGAAATTTGGGGCAACGATAGGCTCAAGCATCCGCGGCCTCCTCCTCCGTGGGCCGGGCAGTGGCCCGGGCCCTCATGTCGGTGGGCGATGTAGTTATATATTCGTATTCAAGCGGTGAAACCGTGAAGGCTACGGGGACATGGTTACGGCCGATGCAGAGGAGGCCCTCCCCGCGGTGAAAGCGAGTGATCATCTGCTGCTCGCTCTCCGTCAGGTTCAGTTTTCCACGCGCGAACTCCGCCTCCTGTTCCTCCAGCTGCAAGACGATCTTGATCCTGGAGCTATTTATAATGGATTTGCCGTACTTCCCATCCTCAAGCGCGAACATATCCGCGAGTCCTTGGCTTGTGACACCGGCTATACCGCCCAGAGCACGGATGAGCTTGATAGATTTCACCACGTAATTAGCCGCCAGGGGATTGGATTGGCTGCCCACCAGCTTCCAGAGCTCGTCCGCCAGCAGCACCGTCCCATCCAGACCATTCATCATGATAATGTCGGTGGCAAATTCCGTAGCGGTGTAGAGCGTAGGAATCACCAGGTCCTCCGGCACGCCGGTGAGGTCGAGCACGATATAGGGGTTGTGGATGTCGATGGTGGTCCGGGCGCCCATGCTCTTGGCCGAGCCATGCACGTAGCGGGCCAGGACGGTGGCCAGGTGCCGGGTCTCCTTCTTGGCAATGAGGATCTCGTACCAGTCGGCATAGACCGGCATCTCCTTTAGGGAGCCGTCCTCCTCATAAAGGCTAGCGTTGTCGAAGGTCATCCCTCGGCGGCCGTAGCACTCCACCAAGCTGGTGTCCAGGAGGTTTTTATCCTCAACGGTCAAGTCCTGCTTTTGGAGGCTGTACCAGATCTCCACCTTGGCGATCTTGTCCGCAAGAAGAGAATCGTTGCGGGCAGAGAGTCCCTTGGCCACGTTGTAGACGTCGGTGCTGGCCGGGCGGATATCAAGCTCACTGATGCAGTCCGGGGAGGAAGGGCCCAGACGGGCGTACTGGCCGCCCATGGCCTCACACAAGGGCCTGAACTCATGGCCCTTTTCCGGGACAATAAAAATGACATGCCGTCCCTGCTGACGGTACCGGCCGCCCACGGACTGCAAGAGGACGGATTTGCCAGCGCCCGTGGATCCAAAAGCGCAAAAATTACCGTTGGGGTATTTGTAATCGTCGAAATTGTCGATAAAGACAGGGCTGCGGTTATACATATTCAAACCGAGGAAAATCCCCATCTGATCGGTCAACTCGTAGGAAGTGAACGGGAACGCTGCGGCCACGCTGGACGTGAGGGCGTTACGCTTGGCCTTGCGCTCGATGTCTGGCCCCAGGGTCAGCAGCGGCAGCACAGAGAGGAAGCCCTGTTCCTCATGAAGGGTGCAGCGCTTGGGGAGCATGTCCATGGACACACAGAGGTTTTCCAGGCTGCTCAAGCGTTGCTCCAGCGTATCGGGGTCGTCCGCCACCATCTCCAGGACCGTGTGCATGTAGTAGAGGTCCTCCCCCTCGCGGTTGATCCCCTCCTTTAAGTACAGCCCGGCGCTGATGGCGTCGCCAAGCTGTTCGTAGTCGGCCCGGGTGTCGCCCACGTCACGCATTTGGCTGCGCCGCCACATGGTCTTTTGACCGATGTCGCTCACCGCCCGCTCCCGGGACTGCTTTTTGATGACAAAACTCATGCTCACCCCCTCACCGGCCTCGATTAGGTGGGCCAGCCACGCCTTCCCCACGACGGTGGCGTAGCCATATCCGGCTATGTAGAGGTAGGCGTGATATACTCCGTCGATCTCCACGTAGTCGGCGCTCATCAGGTCCACGTCGTTGGGCGCGAGGATGTCCGAGAGGGTCGTCGCCCCCGCCGCCAGCCGAGGGGCACCGGCGTCCTTTCTATGCAGGATGCTACGCTTTTTCATCGCCGATCGTTGCTCGGCGTCCTGGATTGCTTGGTCCGACTTTCCATAGATGCCGTGGACGGTGGAAATCATGTCAAAGACCCCAGGCGGCAGCTTCACGCGCCGGGACGTGGATTTGTTATAGATGTCATAGAGGACTTCCAGAATAGCATTGTCACTGTACTCGGGGTCCAGGACGGTGAGGCCGCAGCGCTCCAGATAACGGGTCGCGGTATCCGCCACCTCCTCCAACCGCTCGGCGACGGACGCAGGCGTGTTGTCTCTGGCCTTCATGCCCACTTCATACTCGAAGCTGACAAAAAAGCGGTGGCTGATGGCCTCATTCTCCACCAGGCGGGACACCTCGTTGATGTTATCTTGGATCATGGCCCGGCAGGCGCCCACTTCCTCACGCTCCATATTGGCCTGCTGGCGCTCCCGGTACGCCTCCATATCAAAGCGCTGGGTGCGCACTACGAACTGGAGCGTCCGGGGCGCGATCTTGAGCCAGGCCGCCATATCGGCCAGTACGGCCTCCTTTTCACTGTCCGACAATGTGTAGAAGTTGACCGGCAGGACCTCCAGGACACGGATATACCGTCCATCCTTGGTCACCACGGTGCCACGAATAATGTCCCTGACGGGGATCCAGCGCTGGACGCTTCCGTCGTAGGCGCTGTCATATCCGTCAGCGCCCTTGATGGTGCCTCCGAATATCGTTTCTTTTAAGCCCATGACTACAGCCGACCTCCCCTCTGTACGTAAGTACCGCCCTCCGGCGGCGCCACTTCCACCACATGGACAGGTAGCGGGTCAGGCTATCGTCCGCCAAGCCAATGAGGGCAAATCCGACGACGGGCACAATGACCGCGAGCGTGACCATGATCTTCATGGTCAGCTCGAACGGCAACTGCGTAAAGCACAGGACGAGCACGGGCAGGCCGAAGAGCGCCGCCTCGATGACGTTGCGCACCTCGAACAAGCCCAGCACCTTGCCTGCGTCGGTATAGTTGGCCGGGATAAAGTATGTTTGCATTTAGTCCGTTCCCTCCTCTTTGATGGGGTCCAGAAAATAGGACCGGCCGGCGGAAAATTCCTCCGCCAGCCGGTCGATTTGTTTTCTGCGATTTTGTACGACGATATCAAAGGCCCGCTCCACTAGGCGTCGGTCGCCTGGTGTGGCGCGCCTTTTTTCAAGCTCAAGGTCGCTGATGTACTGATGAGATACACCCGCCGCCTGTGCCAGCTCGTCAAGACGGATATGATAGCGCAGGCGCAATGAGCGTAAGAGCAGCATGGCGTCCTCCTCCTTACTCTGGGCTGGAGATGACCCAGAAAGGGCCGCCCGACCCGGCGTCGCGCCGGGCCTCTGAAGTGATGACGCTGAGGTCCCAGGACTGGTTGCTGCGCTTTGTGCTGGCAGGGTCCGCGACGAGCACTTGCCCGTCTGCGGTCAGCCCCCGCAGCGTTAGAAAATGTCCTCCGTTTGTAAAATGCCCCTTTGCCATGATTGCGATGACCAGGTCGCCTCGCTCCAGGGCCTCCACCAATTTCTTGGCGTCACGCCCGATTCCCTGGACGTTAAGACCGTAGTGCGCCGCGCCGTCCGGGATGAGGCTGTGATAGCTCCCGTGCCCTTCACAGCAGTACCCGTTCTCGGCAGCCCAGTCGGCCACGTCCACCGGCGTCACATCCTGGTCGGCCCAGGTGGCCACTACCATGGCAAGAGCCGTGGGACCACATCCGGCGGCGCCGATGGTATCGCTGCGGCCGTAGAGAGTGTTGCACCAACGCTCGTCGAGCTGATTGTAGTAGACGACGGGGGTGGAGACCTCCGTAAATTGGAAATCAGAGAAGTCGTAGCCGTCGCCCACGCCACTGGTATCCACATTTTGATGGACCTCCAGGGTGTCGTGAATGGCAGTGGCCCATTTAACTTGGTCATCCGTGAAGCCCAACTTGGTCATCAGGGCCTCCGGCGTCCGGTCCCGGATGTCGATGTGAAGGACGATGATGGTGATGGCCTCCAGCCCCTCGCCGATGGTGCGCGGGATCAGCCGCCAAAAGCTGATGACTTTCTCCTTGATGACCTCCAGCATGGAGGGTTTGTTCATCTCGAAGAGGTCTTGCTGATGGCGAGCTGAGTTGATGGCGATAAACCAGTTGGGCGTGATGTTCGTAAGCTGGATGTCTGTCTCCACCAGATTAAAGGCCGCCTCGCCCTCCTCGTCAGTATTCTCCGCCTTAATGGAGCTAATGATCTCGTCGATGCGTTCTTGGGTCGCGGCGTCCGCCTCCCCGTAGTAACTGCTGACCTCCTCCGCCCGCTCATTGACGGCGATGATGTCCTCCGCCGTAGCGGTATTGAAACCGAACAAAATGTTAGGCAGAGCGCAAATGATGATGAAGGGGAGCAGGATGGCAACGACCAGCAGTCCGATGAAGAGCTTCATGAGCTCGGGCAAAAAGGATTTGACGGCGCCCGCCGCCGCGCCGGCAACCCCGCCAGTGGCGGCTCCGGCTGTGATATTGGCGAGTGCCGACCCGATTCGTGCGGCCGCGCCGCTATGGCTGTCTTGGCTCATTTCTTATCCCTCCCTGTACGGCGTCCCTTCTTATTATTCTTACCCCCGCCCCCAGTAGGGGGCCGGGGCTGTCCAGAAATATGCCCGCCCCCAGGGGGAGCCGGAGGCGTTTTTGTCGCCGGGGCCTTATAGCCCCCGGCGGACCTCTCCTGTCGCCCCTGGGGAGAGCTTGCGTCGGAGGGCGTGGCCCCAGCGGCATGGGCAGGTCTGTCCTGCCGCCCCCGGGGAGGACTGGACGCGGAGGGCGTGGCCCCGGTGGGATGGGTAGGTCTGTCCTGCCCGCCCCGGGCGGGGGCCATTCCTGAAGGTGTAGCCCCGCGCACAAAGGGCGGCTGGTCCTGCCCACCCCCGGCCAGGCCAGATGTAGATGGTGACGGTTGTGAGGTGTGCGTGGGCCTGTCCTGCCTCCCCCCGGCGAAGCCCGGTGCAGAAGGCGTTGGCTGAGAGGAGCGTGCGGGCCTGTCCTGCCCGCCCCCGGCAAAGCCTGATACCGGAGCGCCGCCCTGTTGAGTACGAGGTCGGCTATCCTGCCGTCCCCCAGCGAAGCCTGACACCGGAGGCGTGGGTTGTTGGGTTTGCGATGGTCCGTCCTGCCCACCCCTGGGGGTAGTCTTACCCATCCCAGAGGAACCCGCCGCATGGGGCGGCCCCGAATCCCGCTGAATTCCCGGGCGTGTTGGCGTGCCCGGACGCGGCGGGCGAGTTGTATCCTGCCCACCCCTGGGGGTTGTCCTGTCTGGCTGAGGGGCGCCGGGTGAATGGACAGGCATCGTACTGCCGTCCCTGGAGGGGGCCTGGGTACCGAGGACGGTGCTCTGGACCGTAGCTGGGCTTACTGCGTCCTGCCTCGGGATACCGGGGCGCCCCGGCTTGGTGGAAGGCCCCGTGCCGGTGTGGGTGATGTTCGTATGGGCACTCTGAGCCAAGTCGCCGCTGGGGCCGGACGCGCCGTGTGTGGTGCGCGGCCTGTCGGCCGCCGGTGAAGCGGGACCGCCCCCGGTCCTTTCCTGATGCTGGAAAGAGGAGAATCGGGTCGTCTCCCTCCGCTGCCCTGCGCCCTCATGTGGGGCAGAGGGGCTTTGGGATGGTGTGTTTTGAGGCGGGTTTTCGCTCTGCCCCATGGGGGTACGTGGGATGCCGGGGCGCTGCGGCCCTCTTCCTGGACCCTGGCTCTTATTCATGCGCCAGCCAGGAACCTGTACGCCACCCTCCACGTGGGATGGCGGCGGAGCATCCGGATCTGCGGCGGTGCGCCTGGTCATGCCGGCCCTCCACCGCTCCTGGACCGGTCTGCCACCGCGGTCAATGGGGACCGTGGAGGACGAATGAGCTTTGCCACCCTGGCCGGTAGCGGTCCCGCCTGGGGTGTCTGGACCCCGACCGGGGGCGCGGGCGAATTCCGCAGCTCCTTCCTTGACGTCGGCCTGCCGTCCGCCCGGAGCCCCCTGGTAGGCGCTGTCCTGCCTGGCAAACTGGCCTCCCCCACGCATATCCGGGCCGGTATGCTGTGCTTGGCTCGCTCTCTCCTGGGACTGGTGGGACGCTGTAAAGCCCTGCTGGCCCGGTCTGGGGGTGCCGCCTGGCTTTCCCGGGGCATGGGCGCTGCCTTGCCCGGTTTCGACCTTGCTCTCCGCGCCGGGCGCGCCGGGGCCAGACTGCTTGCCGGGAGTTCCGGGGCCGGGCCCCGATGCTGTGTTATAAGTGCTGTGGTAGCTGCTCTCTGTCCCAGGGGCGCCCGGTGCCCCGGACGTGCCCCAGGTCTGGGCGCTGCCAGGGGACTGCCCAGGTCCGGCCTGTCCGCTCTTGGCGTAAGGGCCGGCGCCGCCGGTAGAACCGCGGTGCCAGTGGACCGTGCGCTTGCCGCCGTTCCCGGATGCGCCGCTGCCGCCGGGCCCACCGCTGGATGGGGGTTGGGCGCCTCCTGCCGCTTTGCCACCCATCCCCTTTCCGATGGTGTGACTGATGGTGGAGGTCATGCCCCGCACCACCGTATAGGCCAGCATCCCGGGCAGGTTGCGCCCGAGGCCGCTGCCGGTGATGGCGGGATTTAGCCCAATTCGGGTGATGATCTCGTCCACCTTCCGGGCCACCTTGGCGATTGCGAGGATCAGGATGGCCCAGGGAATGGCGTCCAGGCCCACAGGCACATAAGCCAAGGCGGAAATCAGCATTTTGAGAAAAATCACGTTGGACACCATCATAAAACACATGGACCCGTACATCCGGGCCCAGCCCTTGAAGATGTCCGCCGTGGACTGGCTCCCACCAACCCCGAAGGCTACAGGGGCCAGGATGGTGAGGGAGGCTAGCACGATGTACCGCTCACCCACCTCGATACACAGCTTGATATACTGCCATCCCACCACCACGCCGATGATGATGACCAAAATCCAGGCAGCGCCAGAGTTGAAGATGGCCTCGTCCGGTACCTGCACGGTGACACTGGAGGGCACCTTCAGTAATTCGATGACCGTTTGCGTCATATCCAGACCGATGGCGCAGATGCGGTCACTCACCACCAAGAGGCAGGAAAATACGAAGGTGCGGGTGAACAAGAGCTTGGGGTCCTCGGCCTCAAAGCCGATTCCGGACATCATGCTCCTGGCGGCTTGGAACACCAGGTTGCCCAGGAGCAGCGCCCAGCCCACGGCTCGGAGGATACCCGTAATCTCCGACGCCACCGGGACCGTGCGGAAAAAGTAGGCCAGATCCATGCTGAACACGTCCAGCAGTGCGTTGGACACATATTCTACCAATTCGAGAAATAACTCATAAAGCCATTGAAATAGACCCTTAAATATCAGTTCCAGCAATCCTTACCGCCTCCTTTCCGGCGCGCCGGAGGGAGGTCACGAGCCACTAGGGGTCAGGGTGGCATAACCGGAAAAGAACGGTGCGACATAAGCCACGAAGGCGCCAATACCGTTGACGATACACCACGCGATCCAGATCCTGCGCAGCCAGTCCCACGCCTGGTCAACTTTGTGCTGATTGTTGGACAGTTTGGCTCCGATGACTGCCACAGCACTCATGAGGCCGGCCAGCGCCGTGCTGATCTTCACGATTTGGGCGTAGACGTCCTTGATGATCTTGTCTGCCAGGCCCCACATATCGTTGGCGGCAAAAGCCGGCGAGGTCAGAAGTACGGCAAGAAGCATGGCGACCATCAGGCAGAGGTAGATGCGGTAGGCCCTGCGGCAAATGCCGCTGTATTGTATCGGGTTTTTCAAAATGTAGTACCTCCTTGGGCATAAAAAGAGAACGGGCGCCCCGTTCTCTCATGCGGAAGGTACTCGCAAAAACGGAACGGGGCGTTCCGTTCCTTATACACTCTATTTGTATTTTAGTAGGTCAGTCGGTGAGGGTATCCCAGCGCTCCAGGCCGCCCTCCAGGTGGTAAGTGTGGCCGTGAGTGGCCTCCACCACGTCGTAGTAATACCATGCGTGCGGGTCATTGTCCGGGAAGGTCTTCAATCCTCGGAGCAGCCCGTCCTCGTCGGCCATGCGGCCCAGAACCCGGTTCACCAGGGCCATGACTTCCGCGCGGGTGATGAAGTCATTGGGGCGGAATGCGCCGGAACCGTCGCCGTGGACCCAGCCCAGGGCGGCCGCCTGGTTGATCTCTACCCGGGCCCAGTGCCCGCCGATGTCGATGAACCGGTCCTCACCTGTGTAGTCTACGTCGCTGAAGCGGGCGGCCACAGCGGCGAACTCTCCCCGAGTGATGGAGGCCGTGGGGTCAAAGGCATCGTTGCCCCGGCCCCGGACGATCCCCATGGAGGCCAGCGTGGACACGGCTGTGGCGTACCACGCGCCGGGGTCCACGTCAATAAAGGTGTTTTTGTCGGTATCGAACCGGGTGTGGGACTCAGAGCGCATGAGCCGGTAGAAGACCATCGCCACCTCGGCCCTGGTGATGGGGGCGCAGGGGCGGACGGTGCCGTCGGGCAGGCCCTTGATGTAGGCCATATGATCCTCCGTATTCAAGACGGAGGCCCATCCGGAGGGGGCAGCCTCCCATGCCGCATAAAGTTTCATATTCTTGGTGAGTTTCACCGTATCTCCTGCCGCCTCCTTCAGGTCCTTGTCCAAGTACCAACCTGCAAATTTATAGCCCTCCCGCGTGGCGGTGTAGTCCACCAGCTTGACGATGGTGCCCGACGCGGCGGTCACCGGGGAGAGCTTCTTTCCGCCGTTCACCTCAAAGGTAAGGGTGTACTCGGTGGTGGATCCGCCGCCACCACCGCCGCCGCCACCACCGCCACCGCCGCCGGTATAGCGCCAATGAGCGTACAGGGTGGTGTCGGCGGTCAGCTTGACCTGGCTCTCCGCTGTAATGTGGATGCCGCCGTCCTTTGTAGTGAACCAGCCGCTGAAGGCATAACTCCCGGAACGGGTGGGCGCGGGCAGGACGCCGAAGGGGGCGTCGTAGGTGACAGTGCGGGTGCGATCCGCCTCGGGCAAGGCGGCGCCCCCGTTCGGGTCGAACGTGATGGCGTACTGTTCAGCCTCCCAGCGGGCGGTCAAGACCTCCGGGGCCGTGAGCTCCACAATAGTGGAGCTGGCGACCTGCTCTCCAGCGGCGTTGAACCACCCCAGGAAGGTGTAGCCGATGCGCTTGGGGGTGGGCAGCTCGCCGTAGGGAGCGTCGCGGGTGACCAGAATCCTGGGCAGGTCCAAGGGCTCACCACCGGCGACATTCAGATCCACCACGTAGATATTGGGCGTGTAGGAGGCGTAAACGGTGGTGTCGGCCAATAGCTTGCAGACGGCTGCCTCCTCCAGCCTGGGACCAGTCTCAGACTCGAAATGCCACGCCTCGAAGGTATACCCCGGCCGGGTGGGCACCGGGAAGATCCCTGCGTAGCCAAAGGGCTTATCGTAGGTCATGACCATCCAGCCGTCCCCTTCCAGGGTGCCAGGGGCCGGGTCGAATCTGACGGTGACCTGGATGGGGTCGTACCAGGCGTAAAGAATCTTGGTGCTCTCCACACCAGAATCATCCACATGGACAATGGATTCAGTGGAGACTACAGTCTCCGCCGTAATGAGCCTACCCTCGGGGACGCCCAGTTTGCCGTCCTCGTCATACCAGCCGCTGAAAACGTAGCCGTTGAGTTCGGCGGTGGGCAGTTCCCCGATGGCTTCCCCGTAGGTGACGGTCTTTGCGCCGGAGAGCACACCACCGTGGGTCTCGAAGACAAGCTCGTAGGTATTGGGCGCCCAGCGAGCGTATAACGTGAGGGCTGTCAGCCCCTTGGGGTTGATGTCGTCGATGGCCGTTCCAATGGAGACCTTCTGCGCCGTCGCGTCAGGAGATGTGTACCAGCCCAGGAAGTGGTGGCCCACCATGGCCGGGTCGCCTGGGAGACTTGCGAAAGTACCCCCGTGGTAGAGGCGGCTGCCGGTGGTGACAGGGGTACCGCCCTGAGCGTCATAGCTCACGTCGGTGATAAGGCGGTCATAATAAAGGTAGGCCACGGCGCTGCCGTCAGCCTTGATGGTAATGGAGTAGACGTTATCCGGGCTGGCCACGAAACCGGGCACAGCCATGGCGTACAGATCCACTGCCGTGTCAGAGGTGCCCGACAGGTCTTCGGTCTGAATGAGGGTGTAGTTATCCGGGCTCTTGTCATAATCCACAGTGTTATCGTGGAGCACCTGGGCCAAGTGGTGGACGGTATAATGGGTGTCGCCCACCGCCGCCCAGTGGGCATATAGCGTCTGGTCTCCAGGGGTCAGGTACTGGTTGGACGCCTGAATCTGCCTGCCGCCGTGGGCGGCGGTGAACCAGCCGATGAAGGTGTATCCGGCGCGGGCGGCGTCAGGCATGGCACCGTAGAGGCCGCCGTAAACGAGGTCAGTATAGGCTTGGCCCTGGAGCGTGCCGCCGTTGGCGTCGTAGGTGACGTGGTAGGGGTTGCGGTCGTAGTACAGGGGATAGATGCTGGATCCGTCGGGCGCCATCGTCACGGCGTACTGGTTGGCGCCGCTGGGGGTGAGGCCCGACAGCTCCAGACCGCCGCCCAGCTCGGAGAGGGCCAGGGGTACGATGGTGGCGCTGCCGTTGGCCACTCCATCCTCATGGTTGTCGGAGCGGTAGAGGTAATACTGGCGCTCCACGCCCTCCCAGGTCATGGTGTGCAGATCACCGCCGTTATAGCCGGGGTTGAGCCCGCCGTCCGTGTACTCCAGCCAATGCTGGACCTCGTAGTGGATGTCGGTGCGGGCAGTCCACCTGGCGGTGAGATGCAGGTCCTCCTTAAGATGGTTGGGGGTATCGGCATCCACCAGGGTTTCTCCGGCGTACCAGCCACTGAAGGTGTACCCCGTCAGGGTTGGGGTGGGGAGCTCTCCGTAGGCTGTCTGGCTCTCCGGGACCCGTTTGCTGGCGGTGTCGCATGTGCCGCCTGCGGGGTTAAAAAAGATGGTGTGATAGACCTCCGCCCCCCGGATGGAGACGGATATGTCGCCGGTGGCATCGCTGATCGTGAGCTTGCCGCTGGCTGGGTCGTAGCTATGGGTGCAGGGGCCATCCACGGTGATGTCCCCCTCAGCGGGCAGGCCATACCGGGGGGCAGGGGTGATCGTGATGACCGTGACGTCCTGCCGGATGACCACGAGCTCGTCCACGTCGGCCGTGGCGTTGACGGCGGAAACGGTCAGGGTGTGTTGCCGGTCGGCGGACACTGTGATGGAGATGTCCCCAGAGACCTCCTCGCCGGGGATGTGCAGAGCGCCAGTGTCCGGGTCGTAGTCGTACTCCCCGTCGCCCAGCTCCACGCCGCCCACGGAGACGGTTATGTCCTCCGGGAGCTGATAGCCCTCGTCAGGGATCAGAACCGTATCGTAATCCTGGTCGAGGATGGCCTCGTCGGCTTTGTTTTCGCTGGTGGCACCATCGACATGGACCTCCACTTTCACCGTGAACCAAAAGAGGACCAGGTTTTCATCCTGCAAGCGGATGTCATACTCTCCACCGTCATAAACGAAGGCGTCTTCGTCCTGCTCTTTGATGATGTAGTCGCTGGGCCTCCCCACTACGACGCCGTAGGTGGCCTCGCCGGAGGTGATACCCACGCTGCCAGTCACGCGACCGCTCAGGGTAATGCTGGTCTCGGCGTCCGGGAGAAAGAGGTTATCCTCCGTGCCGCCAGCCTCGTTGCCGCCAATGACAGCGTCGCCGCGGAGGTCCATTTCGCCGCCCGGTGCCAGGTAGACCCCACCGCCGTTGGTGTCCACGTCGTTGCCCTTTATCGAACCGCCGTACATTCTGAAACACGACCCGGCGCTGACAGCCACACCGCCGCCAAAACTTTCATATCCTTGCGTGGTGTGGATGGTGTTGTCACGGATCTCGCCACCCTCCATCCAGATAACGCCGCCGTTTTCTATGAGGGCGCCGCCGCCGGAGCAGGCGGTGTTGTTGGCGATGTAGGCATCCCTGATGACCGCACCATCCTCCATGTTGAGCACGCCTCCATCCACCAGGACGTTACCGCCGGAGTAGGCCAGATACCCATTGGACAGCACCGCTCCCGATTCCAGAGTGGCCGCACCATCCGGCCCAACGTAAAGCGGCCGGCCATTTACGCCCCTCGTTTCCGGCATCTGGACCGTAATCTCCCGCAGCACGAGCTCGCCAGAGAGTACGCAGAGCATCCCTGTGGTGCTGCTGATATTATCCGTGCCGGTGTAGGTGATGGTGCCGCCGCCTTGTCCAGCGAGGGTAAAACGCTTGCCCGCGTCGAAGATGACGGGTTCCTCCAGCGGGACTGCTCCCTGGACGACGATGGTGCCGTTATCCGGGACGGCTGCATAGGCCGCCGCCAGGGTGACCTTGGGGCTCGCCTCGCTACCCGAGGCGTCGTCGCTGCCACCAGCGGACAGGTAGATCATGCTTGGGTCCATATAGTGTTCCAGATCCAGAGTCGTCTGGCCCGGCGTGCCTTCTTCCTGCGCCTCCTCCGGGGGAGGGACGTCCGGTTCCTCCGCTGCGAGGGCCGGGGCGACGAAAGTAAGGGACATGACCAGGGCCATCACGCCGGCCAGTATCCGGGTGTGGATTCGATTTTTCTTCATGGTTGACCTCCTTAATCATATGATGCTTTTGGTTTTGTTGCGAAATATTGAGAGCCCATGCGATAAGGCATGGGCTCTCTTTTCAGAAGCTGATATAGGGTGGGACGGCTGATGACGAAACCAAAGAGGGCAGCAAAAGGCCCCCCATCCTGCACTTGACAAGATGAGAGGCCATGGTATAATTAAGTATAAAAGGGCGCTGTTGCACAGACGGTAGCCCTGGTGATCAACTAAACAGGGATAAACCCGTTAGCCGTCAGGAGTGCTGGTCCTGGCGGCTAACACGCTTTTGGGGATATGTAAATCATTACCACAAGGACAATGATGAAGCATACCACAAAGCGCAGGGTTTTCACCCAACGCCCGTATCCCATAAGCATCCCCCCTTTCAAAAAGGGAGTAGCTAACCGCCATTAAGCAACAGCGCTTCTTTAATTATACTCCATGGCGCTGCCTGTTGTCAATTTTTAGGTTATTGGAGAAACGGATCTTGACCGCCTCCAGGAAATAACTTACTAACTCACAGTCGAACAAAAAGAAAGGCGTGTAAAGCAGGGCGTCCCTGCTATCCATTCCGCCGCAGCCGTTAAATAAATTAAAGGCCAGGCGGCACGCTTTGATGCTGGCATCAGTCTGCCACCGCTTTTCCAAACCCTCCTCTTTCACAATTTGGTGATTGAAGTCAAAGAGGTCGGTGATGTGGCGTCGGGTTTCCGGGGTTAAGCCAAGCAAATAGAACAGCGTCCGCAGTCTGACATCAGCTTCGGCTTTCTCCATGGTAATTGTGGTTTTATAAAACTCCTCGTGCGAAGGGCTGATAAATTTCATAATTCCCTCCTTTTAGCGAATTTCATTCAGGTCATGACGGATATTTCCTCCGTCATGGCCTTTTTGTCATATGGTTGAACTCATTCCATCGGCAACTTTTAAATACGGATTTCTTGTTTACCCATTCCGCGAAGCGTTTTTGGAGATGAGTGGAATCCCCTCCGTCATAGTCGCGGTAGGGCTGTGCAAAAGGGGTGACACCCATCTTGTCAAGTGCCACGGCCCGCCGCTCGGCCTCCGCAACATCTTGGACCAGCATGTAGGCCCAAAACCGCGAGGGGGCCACACCGGCCTCCCGCATATACGCCGCCGCCTGCTCGACGACTGGAAGCATTTCCACTGTGTCACAGGACATCCGCACGAACCTGATCCAGTGGAGCCGCGCAAGCAGCGCTGCCGTTTCCAGCGAGATGAGCCGGGCGTCGAGCCCTTGGTTGAAGTCCACCCATAGTTTCTCGTGGCCCAGCTCCTCGATTTGCTGAAGGCCATGGCTTGAAGCAAGCACGTTGTTGTCCAGGAAGACGATCTCGCGGCTGTCCGGCCTTCTGATTTCCTGCCAAGTTGCCGCAGGATGGATATTCCCTTCCTTTTGTGGGACGATGCACCATGGACAGATACGAATGCAGCCGCGCGTCAAGAAGCCGAGCGCCCGCTGGTAGTTGGGGTAGATGGAATAGTCGGGGCGCACTGACTCCACCTCCGCCGGAAGTTCCCGGAAGTCCTTGTAGCCTGTCCCGCCGGTGATGATCTCGTCGGCATTGATGATGGTGTCGCAGTCCTGGGTGAATGTGAATACTTTGGACAAATACACCCGGTCGTAGTGCAGGAAACCGTTCCACCACGCCACGTTGTCTCCATGTTCCCTGTGCCATGCTGCAATTTTCATGAGCGCCAGGTTCGGAAACCCATTATGGCCGTCCACGTCGATCAATCCAATTTGCATGTTTACCTCTAGACTTAGGAGGGGGTGGGGGAAGCCCACCCCCTCCACTCTTATTTCTGCGCCGTATGGTAGTGATCAAAGGCCGCCTCAAGGATGTGGTAGTAGTCCCACTTGTTGCGGTCTGTGACATCCTTCAGGAAGATGGTGCCGTTGACCGCCAGAGTGTCCAGTGTCTCCTTGTCCGGCTCTCGGCTCAGGGCCCGGTTGACGACAGCCACCGCCTCGCTGCGGGTGATATTGGCCCCAGGATCAAATTGACCGTTTCCGCGCCCCTGGAGCACGCCCAGGTCCGCGAGCCGGCTGATATAGCCCTCGGCCCAGTTGCCCCTCACGTCGCTGAAGGTGCTCTCGCCGGGCGTGTTGTCCAGGCCCATCAGCCGGGCCACGATGGCCGCGAACTCCGCCCGGGTGATGTTGGCGCCGGGGTCGAAGATCCCGTTGCCCCGGCCCTGGATCAGTCCGGCCCGGACGCAGTAGCCCAAGTTGGCCTCGTACCAGATTCCGGCGGGTACGTCGCTGAAGCTCACAGGGTACTTGGTTGCAGGGTCAAAGCCGGGCGCCACGCGGGAGATGATGGCTGCGGTTTCCATGCGGGTGATGTTGTTGGCGCCTCCAAAGGTGCCGTCCGGGTAGCCGTAGATATAGGCGTGAACCAGCTTGCCCAGAGCAGTTGGGAGTTTGATGGTCCCGGCGTTGGTGTCCTTGTTGGCATTCACCTTTCCGCCGCCCGTTTCAGTGGAGCCGTACTTGATGGTGATGGTGTAGTTGCCAGCAGGCACAGTGATCTCATAATGCCCATCCTTGTCCGTGGTAGTCTTGTACTGGTCGCCCGTCTTGGTGTTGGTGACGATGACGTCTGCTCCCTCCACAGGGTTTCCGTCGGTGTCGGTCACGGTGCCGGAGATGGTGACGGTCTTATCGGGCTGTACGGTGCTTCCTCCACCGCCGCCTCCACCGCCGCCGTTGCCGCCGTCGTCAGGGTCGGGGGGAGGTGTGGGGCCGGGGCCCGGGTCGGGCTCATTGCCGCCGTCAGGCATTGTGATGACCAGCTTCAGACCGGTAACATCCGTATCATGGACCGTAACGGTGCCGGTGGTGCTGTAGGTGCCGTAAGTAGACTGGATGGAGTAGATGCCGTTGGGTGCCGTCACGGTGAAAGAGCCGTCACGGCCCGAAGCGGCCACGTACTCCCTGCCGTCCTGCCCGGTGAGGATCACTGCCGCTCCCTTCAGGGGGGCATTTTTGTTGTCCGTTACCGTGCCGGAGACTTTGTAGCCGGTGACCGTGCCATGTCCGCCGCCGTCAACATCTACGTCGCCGCCGCCCATGTCTTCGCTGTCAGGGTAGGCGATGGTGATATGATAGACCCCTTCAGCCAAGCCAGTGAAGGTATAGACCCCGTCGGCCTCGGTGACGACTTGGCCCACCTGCTCACCGGTGGCGGCGTCGGTGAGCGTGACGGTGGCCCCCTTGACGGGGTCGCCGTTCTTATCCTTGACAATTCCCGTGAGGGTGTAGCTGTCTGTGGTGATGGTGATGTCGCCGCCATCTGGCTGCTCGGGGTTGGGCTTGACTTCGACGGGGGTGTCTGTGGAGCCGCCGCCCCCGCCGATCCCGTAGGCCACCTTTACGATGTAGCGGCCAGCGGGCAGGCCCGCGAACTCGTAGTACCCCGCGGCGTCGGACAAGGTTTCCATGAAGCGGAGGTATTCGCCCTCCGGGTCTTCGGGATTTTCACGGTAGAGGTACACGGTGACGCCCTCGACGGGAACACCCTCGGCGTCGTAAACGTAGCCCCGAATGGTGTAGCTGTCTGCCGTCACGGTCTGGTCGGGATTGCCGGTGCCGTTCTCCACACTGTCATCATCCACCTTGACATCGCCCTCGGTGACATTCTGGAAGGGCCGGGTGATGACCACGGTGTAGGTGCCCTCCGGCAGGATGAACTCATAAGCACCGTTGGGGCCGGTGACTTGGTAGCCAACCTCGTTGCCATCCTTGTCGTAGACCCGGACCTCGGCCCCCTCAACGGGGTTGCCGTCCTTATCCAGGACCACACCGCTCAAGATTCCATAGCCAGGCTTGGCGGTGGTGTCGATGGTGACATCGGGCAGGATCAGCTCGGCTTGGCCCGCCACGGCGATCTCCTGGTGGGCCACGGCAGTGCCCTCCATATGATAGACCAGCTTGTAGCCGCCGTCTGCTACGGCCTCAACCCGGTAGGCTCCATCCCAGCCGGTCTCCGTGGAGGCGTACAAGTGGCCCTCGGAATCGTAGAAGAGGACCAAGATGGCCTCTAGAGGTTTGCCGTCCTGGTCGATGACCTTGCCTGACACCACGCAGGGCTCCGGACCCGGGTCGGGCGGCGCGGGGACCTGGACGGTGATGTTGGGGACCTGGGTATCGGCGTTGTGGACGATAAAGGTAGTGCCGGTGGCCGTGTAGTCTTTGCCCTCCAGCGTGTAGAGGACACTCACCTGATAGGTGCCGTTTTTCAGCCCCGCCAGGGCGTAGGAGCCGTCCGCGCCAGCGGTGACGGTGCCCGCAAGGGCTTCACCAAGCCAGATATTGACCTGTGCTCCGGCGGCCGGGGAACCATTGCTGTCCAGGACCGTGCCCCGGGCGGTGTAGGTATATTCTTCACCGCCTCCCCCGGAGGGGTCGAAGATGAGGGTGATGTCCACGCCGGCGAGATCCACGTTGGTGATGGTCACGTCCGCTGTGCCGGCAGAGTAGGCCGCCAGATCCTTGGCGGCCCGGATGGTGTAATCGCCCTTGACAACGTCGCTGAAGCTGTAGGCCCCATCCTCCCCGGAGGTGGTGCTTGCCAGCGCCAGCTTGTCCGTGTCGTAAAGCGTGACCTGGGCGCCAGGTACAGGGAAGCCCACGTCGTCGTAAACCGCACCAGTGATGGAGAACCGCACGCGGCGTACCGTCACGTCGGTCCCGTCCACCGTGACCTCGTATTCGCCGGGCAGGTCCCCGGTGACGGCCATGCTGTAGTCGTAGGGGATGCCGTGGTCATGGTTTACGTAGCGGTCCGGCCAGGTGTAGGTCCAGCCGCCGTCCTCGTTGAGCGCCCCGGTCTCCCCGGTGGGCTGGCCGTCCATCAGCAGTTCGGCGATGAGCTCCACCCGCTGAAGCCCTGCGGCGTCGGTGGCGTCGTCCCAGTTCACGCCCGTGGTGATGTCCTTGGTGGCGGGGATATGGGTGAAAGAAAGCGCGGGGGCCGCGGGGTCGGGCTCCAGGTGGTAGCCGTCGAGTTCGCTGGCCCGGAGGGTGTAGATGATGACCGTGCCCTGATTGGCCCGCACGGGGAGCTGCGGGAACACATGGCTCCAGCTCTCCGCCTCATTCCCGCCAGTGAGCACAGCGGATAGACCGGTGTCCACCGGGCCTCTGCCGTCGCCGTAGTCTGCCCAAAGCTGGACCTCCAGATTCGCGGGGCGCAGGCCGTCCCGGTCGGTATCGTCGGCCCAGCCAACGGTGGCGGTGTAGTCGGCAACGTCCAGATTCCGGGAGACAGTGAGGGGATAGGTCCGCCGTCCCGCGCCGTCGGTATCAAAGACGTAGGCGTGGTAGTCTACGGCGTACCCGCCGCCGGTCAGGGCCGCGGCCTCTCCGCTGGGAATGAGCCAGGTGTAGGTGATCTCAAGGTCGGTCTGGACGGAGGACCACACAGGCACATCCTCGAAGATGTAGCGCCAAGTGGTCCCGGTGGGGCTACCTTCCTGGGTGATGGCGCGGTCCGTCTTGACGCCGTCGGCGTAGAGTTCCAGCGTCAGTTCCTTCGGGCGGTAGCCGTCGTCGTTGGCGGCGTCATCCCAGGCGAGGTCGATAACCAGGTCGGTGACGTTGGTGAGGGTGATGGTACTGTCCACCACCTGGGCCACGTAGTTGTCCCCGGTGGTGATCCCCACCGTGTACGTGATGGGCTTACCCTCCGCCTTGGTGGGAAGGTCCTCGAACGTGTGGCTCCAGGTGTACTCCCCGGCCACATCATCGGTGGTGAGGGTGTAGGTCTGGGCGGGGGCGCCGTCGGCGTAGAGGGTCAAGACTGCGCCATAGCCCCTGGAGTTGTTGGCGTTCCACCCATCCACCCATACGACGGTGGCGGTGTAGTCCATGGTGGGCTCGATGGGGGTGTAGCCCTTGTGCGTGAGGTACACGTCCATGCCGTCGTAGGCGGCGGTGTAGTCCGCCAGGTCGCCAGACACCTGGACGGAGTAGAGGATGGTCTTGCCGTCCTTATAGAGAGGAAGGCCCTTAAAGACCGCTTCCCAGCCGTCGGCGGCGTAGCAGCGCTGGGTCTTCCCGGTGAGCACGGGCCCTTCGCCGTTCAGGTAGTCGGCATAGAGGGTCAGCGTGACCCGCTGGGGCCGCGCGCCGTACTGGTCGTCGTTGTCCTTCCAGGTGACGGTGGCAGTATAGTCCACCGTACTGGCCGTCCTGCTCAGGACAACGGTATCTCCGATGTACGTGGCCTCGTACCCTACCGGGGCGGTGACCACGGCGCCGTAGCTGATGGCCCGCCCGGCGCCGTCTGGGCCGTACTCATATTTCACGAAACCATCAAAAAGGACGGCCCACCCGCTGCTCTCGGTGGCCGCCCGCTGGTATTTTGTGAGCTCCCCGTCCGCCGTCAAGGTGACGGCCACGAAGTTGGGCCGCAGCCCGTCGGCATCGTCCCGATCGTCCCAGATGATCTGGAGGGGGATGTCGGTGTACTCCACGTCCAGATTCATGGTGACGGTCATCCCGGAGGTCGCCGCCTGGTACTTTCCGGTGCTGCTGGTGATATAGACGCTGTACTTGATGGGCGTGCCTCGGTCACGGTATACCGGGAATTGCGAAAAGGTGTGCTGCCAGCCTCCTGCGGTGTCCAGCCAGGCGGTGTAGTCCTCCAGGGGGACGCCATCGGCGTAAAGCATGACCTCCACCCGCGAGAGCCGGTCCCCGGAAACATTGTCCCGGTCGTTCCAAACGATTTTGGCGGTAAGGTCCTGCCGCTCCCGCACATGGGTGAGCACGGCGGAGAGGCCGGAAGTGTCGTAGACCCCAAAATACTCCGCCGTGTACCCGTCCGGGACCGGTTCAATCCGGAAGGTGTACTCGATGCGGCTGCCATCTTTGTAGATGGGGTAGTTGCTCCAGGCCACCTTCCAGTTCGTGGTAGCCGAGAGGACCTGCTTATCCCCGGTGGGCTTGCCGTCGGCCACAAGCTCCGCCGTCACGAGGTCCGGCCGCAAGCCGTCCGCGTCGTCCTCGTCGGTCCAGGTCAGGTAGGCGGTGATGGTGGTGGAGCTGGGCACGTAGGTCATCTCGATGGTCATCTCTGTCGTGGCGGAGGTGTAGTCGATGAGGGTGCTGGCGACGTAGGCGCTGTAGACGATCTTGCGCCCCCCCGCCGTGTACTTAGGCAGGCCGTCCCAGGTATAGCTCCAGCCGTTGGCGCCTGAAAGGGTGACGTGCTTATCCTTGACGGGCTGGTTGTCCGCATAGAGCTGCACGGTCATGGAGGCCGGGCGCTTGCCCGCCTGGTCGTTGTTATCCTGCCACTCCACCGTCACAGTACGGCTGATGGTGTCGAGCTGGTGGGTGAGGGTGACGGTGTAGTCAGCGTAGGATATGCTGTACTGGTCCAGATCCCCTGCCGTGGTGGGGGTGACCTCCAGGGTGTACTTGATCTCCTGGCCCTTCTGGCCGTCGGCGCTGGTGTAGTATTTCTGGCGGCCAGTGAAGGAGTAGGTCCAGGTGTCCCCGCTGCCGGGGAGGGTGACGTAGGTCTCCGCATCGTCGATGGCCTCGCCGTTGGCGTAGAGCCGCAGCTTCACGGACGAGGGCCGATAACCGTCGTTGTCCGACTGGTCCGCCCAGACCACATAGGCGTTGATGTCCGTGAGGATCAGGCTGTGGGTCATGAGGATGTACCCGGCGTAGGAATTGGACGTGAAGTCGGCGGCGTAGGTGTACTCATCGCTGACGCTGGAGACCACCGCCACCGAGTAGACGTAGGCGTTGGAGACTGCGTCGGTCTCGGCCAAATCAGTGAACGTGTAGGCCCACTTGTTTCCCGCAGCGTCCGATTTATCACCCGCCGTAAAGGTGTGGGTGAGTCCGGTGGAGAGGCCGTTTTGCAATAGCTCCACCTTGATTCCGGCCGGACGTACCGCGTCGTTGTCGCTGTGGTCGTCCCACTCGATCTCCACCGTGTAGGACATCGTGCGCTGGACCCAGTAGGCGTAGAAGGTGACGTCCCCCCGGATGGTGCCGTATGCCTCCGCCCGGGTACCAGCGCCGCCCTTTCCGGTGTACCATCCGGCGAAGGTGTAGCCCTCCCGAATGGGGGCAGGGAGGATTTGCAGGGTCTCGTCATAGGGTTGGTGTGTCGTGGTGACCGCCCCTCCGGTGTAGTTGGTGTCCCAGGTGATCTCATACCCGATGGGCACCCAGCCGGCATAAAAAGTAGCGGCCCCTGTCACCAGGGTGCCGCTCGTGAGAGGTGTGGTACAGTTTTTGTCTAAGAACCAGCCCGTAAACTCGTAGCCGGTCCGCCTGGGGGCGGTGGTGGGCGGGGCCACAGTGGTATCGTAAGCCTGGGTGGTAGTCGTCCCACCGCTGCCGCCGTTGGCATTCCAGGTCAGGGTGTAGTTGTTGGCGGTCCATTGGGCATAGAGTGTGGTGACTTTCTTTGTGGGCATCCAGTTCTTTCCGACGGTGCCGCCGGCAAGACTCTCAGACCACCCTTCAAACTCATAGCCTGCGCGCACAGGGTCACCTGGCATCCCAAAGGGCAACGTCACATCCACGTCCTCCGTGAAGCTCTCCATCTCGCCGGTCTCGGGATTTGGGGCTTCAAATTCAACGGTAAATGTGAATACGCCGCCGGTGACGTAAGCCGTGGCAAAGCCGCCGCCCTCATAGTTCAAATTAAAGTAGACGAGGTACATATCGCCGTCGCCAATGATTCCGCCGCCTCCGGAGCCGTCAACCTCCACGTCCCAGTGGGCATAGTAGATGGTGCTGCCCTCCGCGACGACGACGGGATCTGGGACGCGGGTGCCGCCTTCCGCTTCGGTGTACCAGCCCTTGAACTTGTAGGTGACCCCCTCCGACTGGGGAGGGGTAGTGACGCTGGGCAGCTTGATGGTGTCCCCGGCTCTTACCCCTGTGATCGTCTTGGCCTCCACGCCGGGCAAATTGTAATTGAAGACTACCTGGTTGGAGACCGGCCCGGTGTAGTGCAGCCACATATCGTTCGGGCGCTCAGTGGACTGCTCCAAGATCCAAAGTTGACTATCATACTGAAATTTGGCGCGGTCCGCGTCGGTCATGGTGTAGGACGTGGGCATAGTATAGTACCCGAACTTATGTCCGCTCAGGGTATCGCTCGCCGTCATGCTGTAGACCAGATATTGCTTGTCCTTGGGGTTGACCGTGGACATCCCGGCGCCATAGGACGCACCGAAAAGAATGGTGCGGGACTTATCAGTCGCCGCGAAGACGTTATTGGCCGCACCGCTGACCGTGTTGCCGGTCACGGCCGCTGCGTTGCCGAGGTAGAGTTCCGTACCGTCTGAGACAAAGACGCCGGCGCCGCTGTTGCCGGCGGTGTTGTCTTGTACTTTGGTGTTGAACAGGGCCGCGTGGCCGTAGCCGCTGCCCTCACTGCCAGAAATGTAGATGCCGCCGCCGTACTGGCCGGAGCTGTTGCCAGTCACAGTACAGGTGTCGATGAACATATTGCCGTGGCAGTGGATGGCGCCGCCACGCTGATCCGCCGTGTTATTCTTGAAGGTCGTATTGAGAATGCTGACTTCCGAGGCGAACGCATAGATAGCTCCGCCGCTGTTGGCGCTATTCTTCGTAAACTCCGCACCCTGGATGTCTGCTGTACTCTCGGACAAGTAGAGGCCGCCGCCACCCGTGGCGGAATTCGGCTCACCGTTGTTGTTGCTGAATGTAGTCCCAGCCCCGATGTGGACTGTACTTTTCAGCGCCTCTACGCCTGCGCCCTTACGGCTTACGGTTACACGACCGCCTCTTATTGTGCAGCCTTGGAGTGTTAAGGTGGCCTCTGCTGCTTGGATGCATTGAGTCACATTTCCTGCGTCGATTTGGACTCCGGCACCAAACGTAACCGCTCCACCCTTAACGTAGATCATGGTGCTAAATCCCGATGATGTGGTAGTCGGAGACCACTTTGAGGGGTCAGCAAGCTGTATTGTTGCCGGGCCAACAAAGGTCACGGCCTTGGATTGATCGAAGTTAAGGGGCCGGTCCAGATTTATGGTACCGGACAGCTGAATTGAGGCGCCGTTTGCCGCGCCATCATATAGCTGCTGAAGGTCATCCCCGGTCATGGCTGCCGCACGCGGCATCTCCGCCGCCAGCGCGCCGGCGGGCAAGAGGGAGAGGGCAAGCACAAACGCCAGTAGGAGCGCGGCAACCCGGTTGTTGGTTCTTTTCATGGAAGTAACATCCTTTCCTTTCATTTTTGGGTATAGAAAAGGCCGACACTTTATCAGTGTCGGCCTTTTCTATTTACCTTTTAAAAGTCTAAAACTACATCGTAATCGTAAAGAGAAACGCCCCATGTGTTTCGGTAACTCCACAGGCTGCGGTAGTTAATAAATCCATCCTCCCGAATATTGGAGTATTTGTTTCCCTCTTCGTCGATGTAGGTCGCCTGAGTGTAGTAGCACTCTTCAGTAAAAGAGTAATATGCCGCATCCACTGTGACTTCCATCAGGAAGTCGCCATCATTTCCACTCACCGCACGGCCGAGCTCTGTCCCGTCCTTATAATAGAGGATAACAGTCACGCCTTCGGCGTCCTTCATTACGAAGTCCTTTTGTGAAGTATAATCGACACCGCCTTTGATGGTGAACGTCTTGGTCTCGCCAGTCGGCTCCACCGGGGGCGTAGTCTCAACGGGTTTCTCTGGCTCGGTCGGCGTCTGGGCGGCGAGGTCCGCCGCCAGATCCACCAGCCGGGCTGTCACGGTGGCGGCCTCCGCACGGCTCATGCTCAGCGAGCCGTTGAACCGCCCGGCGTTGTCTCCCTGGATGAGCCCAAGGGCGTAGGTCTGGATAACGGCGGAGCTGTACTTATTGGGAACGTCACCCCAGTCTGCGATTTTGGTCGTATCCACCGTCTGCTCCTTGGCTCCCAGAGCTTTTGCGCACCCAGTCAGGATGACTGCCATGTCGTACCGGGTGATTTCGCCCTCAACGGTCGTGTCGGTGATGCCGGTACCCACCAGCAGGCCCTTGGCCTTGGCGGCCTCTACCCAGGGGGCGTACCAGTTGACCGCGCCCTCGGTTGTGACCTCTGCGGGGTAGGACACCCTACCCACCAAGGTCAAAAACATCGCCGCACTCAGTTTCATGTCCGGGCTGAACGTAGTAGCGCTGGTGCCCTTGATAATTCCTGCGTCCGCCATCCGCATGATTGGCTCATAGGCCCAGTTGTCCGGGGCCACGTCGGTGAAGTCCGGAGTGGCGTAGGCCATCGCCCCACTGGTCATCTGCACGACCATAGTTACGGCCAGAAACAATGCGGATATGACCTTTTTATTGAATTTCATGATTTCTCACCTCCTTCAAATCCGTACCCAAAGACCGACCGGGCATACACCCTTAAACCCGGGGGTAGAGATATACCAGCCGCCGGGTCCCATGGACGGGCTTCCGATTTCCAACGTAATACTGTGTTCACCATCAGGAAATAGTGCAGTAAAACTCTGGCCACAGCAGATGTTAGTATCGTCCACCTGGAGCCGCACGTTCCAGCTTAAATCGTCATTATCCGGCGTCAGTTTGATTTGTGCATATCCTTTGGCGTTCATTTTTACTACCTCCTTTGGGCCAAGGCTCAGGGAATCAGGCATCCTTCCTGTAGAGTACGGTGCCGACCGAAGCCTTTAGGCACCGCCGTGATGGATCATAACTACAACCCTCAAAATCGGTGATGCCTAACTCCTCCAGCTGCTCAGCAATCTTGCCGGGCAAATCGAACCTAAGATCAAGCTGAACGCGGACTTCGTCATTGTCGGCCTTCTTGGCGGACTTCTTCTTGGCAACAGCATTGGGAAACTGATAGATCATAGCAGTGCTCCTTTCGTTTCTGCTCCTCCCAGTCTCAAAATAATCCATTTCAAAATGGATGTCAAAGGTTATTTTTTAATGCATATGTTGCCGTAATGAAAATCCAGCATTTTCAATGCTTTGAAGCGGGCAGGTGCCCCGAAAAATTTTTAAGGGGTGTAGTTCATCCCTCCCCATTATCCTCTAGTGGGACAGTGAACCAGTAGCCGTTGAAGGGGTCTAGCCCGTCAATCCGGTGGGGCTTGTCTCCCTGCCGAGTCCTCACCGTGAGGGTGCTGCCCTTCAGCCGGACAGCCGTGCCCGGGCGGACCTCGATGCACCAGTCGTCCTCCGGGTACCGGCGCAGTTTGGTCATGTCCACCAAAAGCCGCTTCCTTGTGACACGGCATCGGCCCAAGGGCTTAAAGGCGAAACCCGGCTCGGTGAGCTCGTAGATGGTGACGTTCCGGCTCAAGTCGTAGGCCATATATGTCAGCAGGGCGCCCACCACCACGCACAGGACGATGATCCAGCCCAGGCAGGGCTCACCGCAAAAGTACCGGACTATCCAGAACGACAGCATACCATCGCCTCCAGTTCTCGGACCGGAAGCTCCATCGTCTCCCGCCGGCCCTCCCGGACTTCCGCAAGGACCTTGAGCGCCGACTCCAGCGCCTTCTCCGTATCCCGGGATTGCTTTTTCTCAAAGGGGAACAGTAGGAGCAGCTTGCCGTCCATCTGAGTAAAAATGATGCGTACCATCGCTTTGCCCTTGGCCCGGAGCTCGTAGAGCCCACGATATTTCTCCAGACTAAAGTGTTTGACGTGAGGCTCACCCAGCAGGCCCAAGGGGGTACTGGCCAGCATCGCGAATTCCACGATGAGTTTCTGACGGAGTTTACTATCCAGACCGCCCATGAAGGTAAGAAGTTCGGGGCGGGTGTTGTCTACACCGGCACAAATATACAGTTTCATTGTGCAGCAACCTCCTTTCCATAGGCGGCCGAAAAGCTCATAAGCTCTCCCAAATATTTCATAAAGCTGTCGAGGAAAGTCCTCACCATTTCCTGGTCCCCCGTGATCCACCAAACTGCTGCGGGGAGGGGCTCATGGAGCATATCATATTGCAGCGAGTAGCGCAGGAGCAGACGGCGGTAGTCTCCTTGTGCGAGATAGTCCCGCAGATCCTGATAGACGCCGTTTACTGACGCAAGGTCATTGTAATGGTCACAGAGACCATCGAAGAACAGGCCCGCCATGATGTGGGCCAGGGTGTCTACTTGAGTAGTCTCCACGTGTCCGTCCCTGTCCAGAAGGCCCATATGCTCCAGCCGAGAGGGGGCCGAATCATCGAAGGGGCCTACTCTGTGAAACTCTTTCATTTTTATTTGATTCCTCCTAAAAAATATAATGGAAAAGGGACCGACCCATTGGCCGATCCCTTCTCTCATGCTGTACGTATGTACTACCCAACCCGCTCCTTCAAGAACTGGAGAAACAGGTCTTCCAGTTGTTTTTCCCCACCGAGCTTCGTCAGGTAGCTCTCAAAAGGCTTACGCCGAAAGGTGATTGTCCGGCCTTTTGCCTTATCTGCCAGTTGTTCCATCGCTTTTTGATAGGCTTTATTTAAGGTTGTGGTGTCGATGGTGGGGGTGGGGCACTTATCCTTGATGGTCATGACCGCCTCCTGCGGGAGCTTGCCCTGACCCTTCCACAGGGCATAGAATTCCAGCTGGGTGGGCTGGTCGTATTCGGAAATCAGCGCGCCCGCGACGACGGCGAGCTTCTTTTTCTCCACCAGTTGGACCAGTTCTGGTATCAGATAGGTCAACCTGATGTACCGCCAGACCGTGGTAGGGGAGATCCCGTAGGCGTTGGCGACCTCCACACGGGCCTGCTCCAAGACCTCCTCGGCCCCCTGGGCCCGCTCCCCAGAAGAGCTTAGTTCACTGTGAACAGAGGTAGTCACCAGCCCCCCGGCCGCACCGGATGCGGCCACCGACTCTGTTTCATTGTGAACTGAAGTTCGCTTTAGGTCAGTTCGGTACCCCTGGTGGGCCTTTACCTCCACCAGGGCACGCCAGGCAGTGCCCAGCTCTATAGGGGAGTAGTCGCTGCGGCGCTGGAGATTTGTTGCCGTAGCAATGTTGAGGGCTCGCACGTCGGAGCAACCAATGAGCACCTCAGCCTTGATCGTTGTCATTCCCTCGAGGCGGTACGCCGCCACCCGGTTATGCCCACACAAAATCTCAAAACGGTCGCTGTTGGGAATAGGGCGCACCTTGATGGGCTCCAGCAGGCCGTCCTCCATAAGTTCATCCGCAAATAGCGCCAGCGCCTTATCGTCCAACAGGCGGAAACCGATATTGAACGTGAAGAAGGTCACCAGCTTGTCCAGCGGCAGCTCCATGAGTGATACCGTAGGACTCTCGACGCCCCCCGGCGTGGCCCCAAACAGCTTATCAAAGGTCGCGGCCTCGAAGCCAGCCGATGGGGTAGTCATACGATTTTTGAGGGCAGCTTCCAAATCTCTTTTCATTTTCAATTTGCGGCCACCTCCCTTGCCAGCGCCTGATACGCCAGCGCCGCTGGATTCTTGGGCTCATAGCTGATGATGCTCTCTCCATAAACAGGGTGCTCGGCCACACGGACGGAATAGCTGATAGGCTCCTCAAAGATGTGGTAGTCACGTCCATATACTTCCATAATGGTGGCCCGGACATCCCTACACAGGTTGAACGTCGTATGGCAGAGGGTGATGAGGATTCCTGCCACCTTCAGGGCGGGGTTGTAGCTGTTGCGGACGGCGCAGACCGTTTCCAGGATGTCGGGGATGCCCTCTTCGGCCAAGTATTCAGCTTGGACGGGGATGATTACCTCGTCCGCCGCTGCCAGGGCATTGATCAGCAGCATATCTGTTTGGGGTGCGCAGTCGATGATGATGTAGTCGTACCGATCCCTGATAGGCTGGAAACTGCTACGAAGAACTCTGACGCACTGATCGCCGCCGGTATAGAGCGAATTCTTCATAACGACGAGGCGGTCGGCAATACCGCCAAGGTTTTTGGTCGCAGGCAATAAGTCCACCTTATCGTGGCACAATAAAGTACCCTCCAGAATACGGGACAGCGCTTCCGGAAAGTCAATAGCCGCCGCCATGACGTTGGTGAGGGTATACTTCAACTCCCCGTGGTCATATCCCATGGCCCGCGTCAAATTACCACGCTGCGGATCGACGTCCACCAACAGGACCTTCCTTCCCATCCGCGAGAGCGCATCCCCTAAGTTGATGGTCGTGGTGGTTTTACCTACGCCGCCTTTTGCATTGGCAATAACTATAATTTTACCCATATTATTGAATCCCCTAATTATTTTTTTTGCTTGCTGCGGCTAGGTTAAAACTGTGATCTTCCGAAAATTTTTGCTGTAACGTCGCTGTAATTTTGCTGCAACCGCTGCAACGACCCCATAAAAACCTATAAAATGCTGTTAAATCATGTAAAAACGAATCGCCTATCAGGTAAATACCTCTGATTATACCCGATAACTTTTTTGCTCAAAATATTGACATACTGGGGCTGATATGCTATATTTAGTGACGTAAGCAGAAGTGCAAACCTTTGGATGGATGTAATATCGCGGGGTAGAGCAGTTTGGTAGCTCGTCGGGCTCATAACCCGGAGGTCACAGGTTCAAATCCTGTCCCCGCAACCAAAAATCGCCTGGAATCGTAAGATTCCAGGCGATTTCCTGTTTTCATGCCGCGGAACTCTTCATTTTTTCGTCAATTCTGTCCCGATTTGCCCCCCTCCCGCTGGAAAACCGATATAATGGAACCACTCGGGAAAGGAGGCCGTGCCATGGGAAAACGACGCGTTTTTTATGCCATGCTGGCGGCGGTGGCGCTGTGCGCCGCGCTGATGCTGCCGGCGGCGGCGCAGGAAAGCGGTACCATCGAGACGCTGGACGACCTGTCAGGGCGAAACGTGGGGGTCATCACCGGCGCCGTCTTTGACCAGGTCCTTCTGGACCGGGTGCCGGACGCCAAGCTGAGCTACTTCAACAACCACGCCGACGAGGCCGCCGCCCTGATCTCGGGCAAAATCGACGCCATCGTCACCGACGAGCCCATGGCCCGGGACATCGCCGCCCGGTCCGAGGGGCTTCGGGTGCTGCCTGAGCTGTTCCGGGCGGACAGCTACGCCTTCGCCTTCCCCCTGGAGCGGACCGCCCTGCGGGACGAGGTGAACGGGGTGCTGGCCCGGTTCCAGACTGACGGCACTCTGGAGGACGTGGACCGGCGCTGGTTCGGCACGGACGAGGACGCCAAGGTCCTCCCCGAACTGTCCCTCACCGGGGAACGGGGGACCCTCCGCTTTGCCACCACCAGCACCTCCGCCCCCTTCTCCTACCTGAAGAACGGCGAGGTGGTGGGCTACGACATCGAGCTGGCCCTGCGCATCTGCGATGAGCTGGGCTATGGGCTGGAGCTGACCGACATGGACTTCGGCGGCATCATCCCCGGTCTGGTGTCCGGCAAGTACGACATGGCGGGGGCCTGCATCACCGTCACGGAGGAGCGGAAGCAGTCGGTCCTCTTCTCCGACGCCGACTACACCGGGGGCATCGTGGCCCTGGTGCGGGGGGAGAGCGTGGCCTCCATCGGCCTGTGGGAGCGGATACAGAGTGGGTTCTACAAGACCTTCGTGCTGGAAAACCGCTGGCAGCTCTTCGCCCATGGCCTGGGGGTGACGGTGCTCATCTCCCTGCTCTCCGCCGTGTTGGGCACGGTGCTGGGCTTCGGCGTATGCATGGCCCGGCGGGCCAAGTCCAAATGGGCCAACGTCCCGGCCAAGGTCTTTATCCGGCTGGTCCAGGGCGTGCCGGTGCTGGTCTTTCTGATGATTCTATTCTATCTGGTCTTTGTGGACGTTCACAACGGCATCGTGGTGGCGGTGGTGGGCTTCTCCATCAACTTCGCCGCCTATGTCTCCGAGATGATGCGCATGGGCATCGACACGGTGGACCCCGGCCAGCTGGAGGCCGCGGCAGCCCTGGGGTACAGCAGGGTGCAGGCCTTCTGCAAAATCACCGCCCCCCAGGCCATCCGCTACGTGCTGCCGGTCTACCGGGGGGAATTCATCTCCATGGTGAAGATGACCTCGGTGGTGGGGTACATCACCATCCAGGACCTGACCCGCATGAGCGACATCGTCCGGGGCCTCACCTACGACGCCTTCTTCTCCCTCATCGCCACCGCCCTCATCTACTTCCTCCTGGCCAATCTGCTGGCGGCGGCCCTCTCCCTGGTGGAGGTCCGGGTGGACCCCAAGCACCGCAAGCGTGAAATCAAGGGGGTGGCAATGCAATGATCTCCGTGAGACATCTGAGTAAATCCTTCGGGTCCGTGACCCCGCTGAAGGACGTGAACGCGGACATCGAAAAGGGGGAGGTCATCTCCGTCATCGGCCCCTCCGGCACCGGGAAATCCACCTTCCTGCGCTGCCTCAACCTGCTGGAGACCCCCACCTCCGGGGAGATCCTCATCGACGGGGTGAACATTCTGGAGAAGGGGGCGGACATTCAGGCCCTCCGGCGGAAGATGGGGATGGTGTTCCAGTCCTTCAACCTCTTCTCCCACCTGATGGTGGTGGAAAACCTCATGCTGGGGCCGGTGGACCTGCTGGGCAAGTCCCGGCAAGCGGCCTACGACCGGGGCATGGAGCTGCTGGAGCTGGTGGGCCTGCGGGACAAGGCCCTAGCCTACCCCGACGAGCTCTCCGGCGGGCAGAAGCAGCGGGTGGCCATCGCCCGCACCCTGGCCATGGACCCGGAGATCATCCTCTTCGACGAGCCCACCTCCGCCCTGGACCCCACCATGGTCTCCGAGGTGCTGGGGGTCATCCGCCGCCTGGCCCAGGAAGGGATGACCATGATGATCGTCACCCACGAGATGAAGTTCGCCAGGGACGTGTCCAGCCGGGTGTTCTACATGGACCAGGGGGAAATCTACGAGGAGGGCCCCCCGGAACAGGTTTTTGACCGGCCCCAGCGGGAGCTGACCCGGGCCTTCATCCACAAGGTCCGCACCTATTCCTTCCAAATCCAGAGCCGCACCTTCGACTTCTACGCCCTCACCGCCGGGCTGGACGCCTTCGCCCGGAAGTACCTGCTCACTCCCAGGCAGGCCAACGCCCTCCAGCTGGCGGCGGAGGAGCTGCTGATGAACAAGCTCCTGCCCACGGTGGAGGGGGACCCGGACATCACCCTGACGGCGGGTTATTCTGAGGAGACCGGGTCGGTGGAACTCACTTTCGCCTGGCCCAGCCCAGCCCCCACCCCGGACCTGCTGACCGGGGACGGCGGAGACGACCTCTCTCTGCTGCTGCTGAAAAAACTCCTGAAAACCCAGACCCTGCGGCGGGAGGGGGAGCAAAACCTCCTGCGGGTGGAGCTGTAAAAACAAAAGAGGACGCCCGGCGCATCTCTGTGCGCCGGGCGTCCTCCCTCTTTGCGTCTTGCCGGCGTGGTATCGCTTACCCCGCCTTGACGGCCGCCGCGATGAACCGCTCCAGCATGGCCGCGACCTCCGCCCGGGTGGCAGGGCCGGCGGGATCCAGGGCGCCGTCCTCACCGCCCTGGAGGATGCCCGCGCCGCAGGCCCATTGGAGGGCGGGAATAGCCCAATCTTCGGTCTTGTCAATGTCGGTAAAGGAGAGAATGCTGGTGTTCTCTCCCACATAGACGTCGATTCCGTCATACCTGGCGTAGTTCCAGAGCATGACCGCCAGCTCCTGCCGGGTGATGGCGCGGTCCGCGCTGAACAGCCCGCCGCCCGTCCCGGCGGCGATACCGTGTTCGGCGGCCCAGGCCACGCCGTCGGCATACCAGCTCCCGGCCTCCACGTCGCTGAACGCCGCCCCGCCCGCGCCGGGCGCTCCGGCTATGCGGTAAAGCACCGTGGCCAGCATGGCGCGGGTCATAGGCCGCTCCGGGCTAAACGTGCGGGGCGCGGTGCCCTGGAGCAGCGCCCGGGCGCCGGCGAAGTCGGCGGACTCCTCCGCCCAGTGGCCGTCCATATCGTCAAAAAGGCCCGCGCGGGTCTCCACCCGCAGCTTGGCGTCGCTGTCCAGGCGGACATAGGCCCTGCCGTCCTCCACCAGCGAGTAGGTCACCGGCTCCTCTGTTCCGTCCGGGTGGACCCGCAGGACCACTGTGCCGTCGGTGGCCGGGAAGGAGACCGCCACGGGGGCGGCCATGTCGCCGGGCAGTTCCACCGCCGCGGTGGCCCCGCCGCCCTTGGGAATGTCGGCGCTGATTTTGGCGCCGTCCGGGCGCTCCTCAGCGTAGGTCCTATCCCCCTGGGCGGTGGTGGCCGTCTCGGTCCTGCCGCCGTCGGGCGTGGTGACGGTCTCCGTCCTGGAGCCGTCCTTTTTCGTCTCCACCACGGTTTTCGTCCCGTCCGGGGCCTTGGTGGTCTCGGTGATGGTGCCGTTGGGCTTTTTGACCGTGGTGGTGACGGAGCCGTCGGGGTTATGGGTGGTACTGGTGGTGGTGTTACTGGAGTCGCCGGAACTGCCGCCCGTGTAGGTCCAGTGGGCAAAAATCTCGGTGTCACCGGTAAACTCGGTCTCGGCCGTGACCGGCGTATTATCCGCCTTGAACCAGCCGTCGAAGCGGTAGCTTCCGCTCCTGGTGGGCGTGGGCAGGGTGGACAGCTTACCGTCGGCGCTGGTCTGCGCCGTGGACGGGGTGAGCGGATTGCCGCCGTTGGCGTTAAAGGTGATGGTATATCGTTCCGGTGCCCGGAGCGTGAGCGAGAGGACCTCGTGCTCCTCACTGTCGGCGACGGTGGCATAGTAGCTGCCGCTGTCCTCCCCCTTGTGCAGCTTCATTCCCTCCGGCAAATCGGCAATTTTGAGATAATCGGCAAGGGTCGCGCCGGTATTTGGCAGCGCCACAGTGATGGCGGAATAGTGAGTCCCATCTATGACTGCATCCGTATCGCTGATATTGAGCGTTCCGCCCTCAAGGACAATACCCCCCGCCACATTCAGCGTGGAGGTGGAAATGGTCACGCCGTCGTAGCCGTAAATGCCGCCGTTACTTGTTCCCGTGGCATCTATCTCGCAGCCGTCTATCGTGAGCGCGCCCACCGCGCTGAGGCCGATTACACTTCCGGTTACCACCAGCTTGCCCGGCCCGGTGATTTCCAGCGGACCTTCGCCGAACACGGAATAATAGCGTCCCGTTTTGGTAAAGGTGGAGGTCGTGTCCTCCGCCAGCACAATTTTTGCGTCCGGCGGAAGCAGAAGGGCGTAGCTTTCATCGGTTTCCACCGTAGCGCCGGAGAGCGTCAGCGTTTTGGTGCCCGCTTCCCAGTCCCATCCGTCGCCGCTCTGGCTGGGCGCCGTGCCGTCAAACAGCTGATTGCCCAAATATTCGCTGTAAAAAATCAGCGGCTGGCCGGAGGCCGTGTTACCCAGGCGCACAACGCCGCTCTCGTCCAGCGCCAGGCGGAATTGCTCCATCCCTTCCAGCGAGAGCTTTCCAAAGGTGTCCTGCGACATCGCGTTCCCATCCGCTGTCTTTGCCACCGGCATATTTATCATGGGGTTAGGGTTGATCCGATAAGCCCCCTCAATCTCTATGGGGTTATTCAGCGTCGCCGGAAGCAGTAAAACGGTATCCGGGCTATTCTCCTTGAGGGTTTGCAGGAAAACACCGTCCGGGATATTGACGCCGCTGCCGAGTTGGAGGACAGAGCGCGTATAGACGTTATTCCCTTTGCCCTTCGCTGGAGAACCGCTGTCGCCGGCGGCGGTATTGCCGGTAATCGTACCGCCGTTGATGACAGGCTCCTGATTCTCGCTGATAAAGATACCTCCGCCCTGTATGCTTGCGGTGTTGTTTCCTATCTCGCCGCCCGTCATCTCAAAAGGGCAGTCCACAAAGATGCCGCCGCCGTTTTTTGCTTTGTTCCCGGTGATTTCGCAGTCCGAAATCGTGACCTGTGCGGTTGCGTTATTCACCATTTTCCGTGCATAAATACCGCCGCAGCTGCCGGCGTCCATCCCGTTGCCTGTGATTTTCCCCCCGTTTATATCCAGGGACAGCGCCTGCTGTACCGAACTAGACATATATGTAATGTTCATATAGATTCCGCCGCCCGCGTTGTTCTTAAGCTCCCCTCCGTTCATCACGACGGAAGTAACCGGCTTTGCCGACGGCGTATTGTCAACCTGGACTTGTACGGCGCAGCTGCTGCTGTTTTGCAACACCGCGCCGTCGCTGATGACCAGCTTGCCGGAACGAACATCGACCAGCGGCTTATTGACCCCACTTCCGTCGAGTACGATATTCTCTAGAATCAGCGTGCTGCCGCCCGTTACGGAAAAGCCTCTGCTGTCGGTAAAGGACGACGCCACCGTAAGCGTATACGGCCCGCCGGCGCCGCTGGTCAGCTCGATACAAGTGTCTGCGGGCGGTGTGATCATAGCCGTTAACTCAAAGCCCGCGCCAATTTCGATGATGATTGGGTCGTCCTCGGTCCCGCCCGACGCCGCGCTGATTGCAGACTGCAAATCACGAAAGGTAGTGATTACCGAAGCATCCGCAAACGCCGCTGCGGGCAGCAGAGTGACTGTCATGAGGCAAGCCAGGGCCGCCGCCAGGATACGGCGGGGCGCGACGCAGTCCAGGCGTAAAGCGCATGGAAGCATTTCGATTTCCCCCTTGTTTTCTGATTTTTCGGTCATCCAATGACCTTTGTTTCCGGGGAATCCCGGAAACAGTAAAGCGGCATGCCGCTTTACTGAAATTTGACCCGCGCCTCTTTTACACCACGGCGCCCAGCAGGAACATGAGCAGGAAGGCCCCGGCCAGGGCGTACATCCAGGGGTTCACCAGGGCCCACCGCCGGCGGCAGACCATGACCACCACGTAGGAGATACAGCCCAGGGCCACCCCGGCGGTGATGGAGAAGGTGAAGGGCATACCCACGATCATCAAAAAGCAGGGCAGGGAGATCTCCACGTGCTTCCAGGTGATCTGGGAGATGCCCGACATCATCATCATGCCCACGATGATGACGGCGGCGGCGGTGGCCGCGCCGGGGATGGACCCGGCCAGCGGGGCGAAGGGCAGGGCCAGCAGGAACAAAAGGCCGGTGACCACGGGGGCCAGGCCGGTCCGCGCCCCCTCCCGGACCCCCACGGCGGATTCCGCCATAGTGGTCGCGCCCGTGACGCCCAGGAGGGCCCCGGCGCAGGTGGCGAGGGCATCCGCCGTCACCGCACGGCCCTGGCCGGGGAAGTCTCCGGTGTTGTCGGTGATTTTGGCGTCCCCCGCCACGCCCAGAAGGGTGCCCACCGTGTCGAAGCAGTCGGTGAACACCAAGGTCATCAGAGCGGAGACCAGGGGCAGGACCCCGTGGGAGAGCAGACCGCGGAAGTCCAATTGCAGCAGCACCGGCCCCAGGTCCACCGGCGCGGTGAACCGCTCCGGCAGGGCGGTGACGCCGAAGGGGATACCCAGCAGGGTGATGGCGGCGATGCCGATGACCACCGCTCCCGGCACCTTTTTCAGCAGCAGGGCCGCCGTGAGGAAGACCCCCAGCAGAGCCAGGAGGGGCCCCGGGGAGACCACGGCCCCCATGTCCAGCAGGTTGTTGTCCGCCGTCACCAGCCCCGAGCCGATGAGGCCGGACAGGGTGATGAGCAGCCCCACCCCGGCGGAGAGGGCGAACTTGAAGGGCATGGGGATGGCGTCCAGCAGCTTCTCCCGTAGGGGGGAGAGGGACAGGGCCAGAAAGAGGAGGCCGGAGAGGAACATCAGGGCCAGCCCCTGCCGCCAGGTGTACCCGTACCGGGCGCAGAGGGTGAAGACCAGGAAGGTGTTGAACCCCAGGCCCGGGGCCTGGGCGAAGGGCACGTTGGCCAGCAGCCCCGTGAGGATGCTCCCCAGGGCGGCGGCCAGACAGGTGGCCGCCATGACGGCGGCGTAGTCCATCCCCGCCTGGGCCAGGGTGCCGGGGATGACCACGATGAGGTAGGCCATAGCGAAGAAGGTGGTGGCACCCCCCAAAAGCTCTTTGGACAGGGAGGAACCCCGCTCCTGAACGTGGAAGAGCCGGTCGATTATCTTCATCTTCCCACCCCCTTACAGCGCCGACAGGATGTACATGACCACGAACATCCCCGCCAGCACGTAGGTCACCGGAGGGACCCGCTTCCCCTTGCCGGTGACCAGATGGATGGCGGCGTAGGAGATGAAGCCCACGCCGATGCCGTCGGACACCGAGTAGGTGAAGGGGATCATGATCATGGTGAGGAAACAGGGCAGCGCGATCTCGATGTTGTGCCAGTAGATGTTGGTGGCGCTGCCGATCATCAGCATACCGATGAGGATGAGGGCGGGGGCGGTGGCCGCGCTGGGGATGATGCCCGCGATGGGGGCAATCAAAATGGCCGCCAGGAAGAGGACGCCCACCGCCAGGGCGTGGAGGCCGGTGCGGGCCCCCTCGGAGATGCCGGTGGAGCACTCCACCGGCGGGATGATGGCGGGGCCGCCCAGGCAGGCGGCGGCGCAGGTCCCCACGGCGGCCAAGGTCATGACCCGGCTGTTCTTCCCCATGCCGCCGTCCTTGTCCAGCAAATCGCCCGCCCCGGCGATGGACAAAATGCTCCCCAGGGTGTCGAAGGTGATGCACATGGTAAAGGTGACCACCGCCGTCACCAGGGGCAGCACCCCCAGGGAGAGGACGCCGCCGAAGTCCAGCTGGAACAGCACCGGCGTCACGGTGAAGCCGGTCATAGCCAGGTGGTCGGGCAGGACGGTGACCCCCATGGGGAAGCCCAAAAGGGTGGTGGCCACAATGCCGATGAGCATGGCCCCCTTCACCTTCCAGGCCATGAGGACCCCGGTGATGAGGACCCCGATGAGGGCCAGCACCACGGCGGGATTCGAGAAGTCCCCCAGGCCCATGGCGCCCCCCTGGGCGGAGATGAGGCCCGCGTTGAACAGGCCGATGAGGGCGATGAACATGCCCAGCCCCGCGCTGATGGCGTTCTTCATGGAGGGCGGGATGCAGGCCACCATCAGCTCCCGCAGGGGGGTGAGGGTGATGACCAGATAGAGGAGCCCGGAGAGAAAGACCACCGCCAGCCCTTGCTGCCAGGTGTACCCCATAGCGAAGCAGATGGTGTAGGTGAAAAAGGCGTTGAGACCCACGCCGGGGGTGAGGATGAAGGGCAGCCCCAGCCCCGCGCAGAGGAAGCAGCCCAGAGCGGCGGCCAGACAGGTGGCGATGAGGACGGCGGTGTAGTCCATACCCACCTGTGACAGGTAGCCGGGGGTGACGAAGATGATGTAGGCGATGGCGAAAAAGGTGGTGAGCGCCCCCACCAGCTCCCGGCGCACCGTGGTGCCCCGCTGGCTGAGGTGGAAGAGCCGCTCCAGCGCGGCGGTCATAGGACCCCCTCCTTCCAGAGCGCCTTCAGCTCCAGAATGACGTCGGCCTGGGGGATGGTGAAGCCGGTGCGCTCCACCGCCGCCCGGCAGTAGAGCAGGGTGTCCCGCAGCTTATCCACAGTCTTGACGATGCCGTCGTAGATCTCCGGGTCGTCGGTGGCGGCCTCCACCCGGATGTGGTCGGGCAGGACCTCCACGTGCCGGATGGACTTGTGCTTTTTGAACTCGAAGCGGTCGATGGCGCGGGTCATGTGCTCCGGGTCGTAGAGGAAGCTGAAATTGCGGTCGGCGGCGATGTCCAGCTCGTCGGACAGACGCACCAGAGCCGCCAGATAGGGCAGGCACACCGTCCGCCCCTCCCCCACCGGGAAGGCGGTGGGATAGCCCGCCGGGTCGTTCAAATCGGCCTTCCGGTGACCCCGGCAGACCTGGATGATGGCGGTGGCGTAGGCCCGGTTGGGGATGTCGAACAGCTCCCAGTACTTCTCCACGTACCGGCCGGAGAACTCCTGGTGGTTCCGCCGGATGACCTGCTGCCGGTCCTCCACCGTCTCCGGCGGGACCGCGCCGGGGCAGACCAGGGGGAGGAACTCCTCAAAGTCCCGGCCCGACACCCCCATGCCCATGTCGTGGAAGACCGCCCCCATGAGCAGGACGTACAGGTCCTCCGCCGTAAGGCGGGCGATCTGCTCCCCCATCAGCCGGTTGCAGTAGTCCACGATCTCCAGGGTGTGCAGGGCGGTGTGGTCGGTGAAGTCGGGGAAGATGCCCTCGTACCGGGAGAGCATACGCTGGGACACCACCACGCAGCTGCGGTAGCGGCCGTGGAGGCCGGGGTCCAGCTCCGCCAGGGTCTTTTCCATCAAGTAGTCGGTCTCCAAAGGGATGGCCCCCTCCCGTAATTTAGTCCGTCAGGGCGGCGAGATAGTCCGCGGTGGACAGGGTCCGCTCCACCGTCACCTGGGCGCCGGGGCGGATGATGAACTCGGTGAGGCCGTACTCCGTGCCGTTGTCGGCCCAGTCGTAGGTGTAGCCCAGCCGGGTCCAGGGATAGCCGTGTTCCCCGTAGGAGGCGGCGGTGTTGGCGCGGAACCAGGTCTGATACCAGTCCTCACCGGCGAGGGTGGTGGTCATGGTGTTCGCGGTGATGTCCGGGTCAAAGGCCGGGCGGCAGAGGTCGTCCGGGGAGACCCAGAGGGTGGTGACGCTGGTGCAGCCGGCGTTTTCCGGCATCCCCAGCACCTGGGCCAGCCGCAGGTCCCAGTCCGTGACCCCGGCGGAATTGGCGGCGTACCAGCCGGCGAACTCCGCCCCGGAATAGACCCACACCGGCTCCTCCCCCACCGTGACGGCCCCGCCGTCGGGGTAATCCTCCGGGGCGCCGTTCCAGGTGGCCACCAGGACCCTGTCCCCGGCGTCGTTCCACACGGCGTTGGGGTCGTCCCTGGTGATGGCGGTCCTGAGGGGCAGGACCTCCTCCGGCTCCACCGTCCGGGCGTCGGCCAGGGCCTTGGCGTAGGACAGCGGGGCGGTGTCCAGCGTGAGGCTGATGCCCTCCGCGGTGGAGATGCTGACATCCACCCCCAGGGCGGCGCACAGGGTACTGATGGAATAGGCGTGGTTGCCGTTGACGATGTAGCCGGAGAGCGCGATTTCCCGGCCGTCGACGTACACGGTGGACAGGGCGGGGGCGGCGGGATAGGCGCCATCGGCGGGCGGGACCAGCTCGCCCCCCACGCTCTGGTAGGGCACGCCGGTGGTGATGCGGACGCTCTGGGTATCGCCGTCCCAGGCCACGTCAAACTGGCCGGGGGTGCCGTCCAGCAGGGCGGCCACCGAGCGGAGGGTGGAGTAGTAGCCGTTGGAGCGGGTCTCCTCCGTCCCCTCCCGGACCACGGTATAACACCACGGGTCCCGGGCTTCGCCGTCCACGTTGAGCGTATAGTCTGTGTTGACATTCACCGTTTTGGGGGCATTGGGGGCGGCCAGCGCCACCGGAACGGGGACGGCGTAGAAGGGGTCCTCCCTGCCGGAGCGGTTCATGCCGATCTGCCCCTGGCTGCCGTCCCCCCAGCACCAGACGGTGCCGTCGGTCTTGAGGGCGACCACGTGGTTGTAGCCGCAGGAGACCCGGGCCACCCCGTCCAGCACCTTGACGGGCTGGGTCACGTCCCCGGTCTGGCCGCCGCCCTGCTGGCCCCGGTCGCCCCGGCCCCACATCCACAGGCCGCCGCTTTCGTCCACGGCGGCGCTGAACCCGGCGCCGGAGGCCGCCTGGACCACCTTGACCCCCAGGTCGATGGTCCCCCAGCGGTAGGGCAGGCCGTAGTATTCAAAATTGCTCTCCCCCGCCCCCTGGCCCCGGTCGCTGACGCCGAAATACTCCAGACCGCCGTCGGTCCTCACCGAGAGGACCTGGCCCAGGCCGTAACTGGCCTGGGTGATGCGCATCCACTCCGCCAGGGTGGGGGTGAGGTACGACTCCGCCTGGAAGGGGTCGGTGGAGCGCATGGGGCCCCAGGTGTAAAACGTTCCGTCCGGCAGGATGGCGCAGGCCGCGTCATACCCGGCGGCGCAGTCCACCACGCCGTCCAGCAGGTGGACCAGGCCGGGCGCGCCGTCCGGCCACCCGCCGTTTTCATCCATCATAACGCCGGTAGTGGTCCACAGGGAGCCGTCGTCCTTGATGACCAGTGTGCTCCACGTTCCGGCGGCGGCCCGGGCCACGCCGTCCATCAGCTTGACAGGTGTGGTCTGCACGGGCATCTCCCGGTCGACCACCCAGCAGGCGGCGTCTCCCGGGGTGTCCAGGAGCCGATTGCTCTGGCACAGGCCCCAGCCCCACAGGGCGCCGTCGTCGGTGACTGCCAGAGTGTGGTAGTCACCGGCGGACACCTGGGCCACGTGCTCCAGGACCTTTACGGGGACGCTCTGGTCGGTCTGGGAGCCGTCGCCCAGTTGGCCGTAGTAGTTACAACCCCAGGCCCACAGGCAGCCGTGGCCGTCCAGATAGAAGGTGGCGTCCCCGGCGGCCTCCACTGTGGGCTCCACCGTCACGGGGCGCCCCGCCTCCGGGGCCGCCGCCAGGGCCGCGGGGGCCAGGCTTAGGGCCAGGACCAGAGTCAGAGCGGTCAGCAGTGCGAATCCTTTTTTCATGTTGGGTCCTCCTTCTTTCCTCCGGCCAAACGGCCGGACAGCCAGGTGTTCAGCAGCCCCCAGCCCGCCGCGGCGGTCATCAGGGGCAGCTCGTACAGGAACGGACAGGGAAGCAGGGCGTAAGCCGCGCCCAGGATGGGATTGCCCAGCGGGTCGAAGGTAAAAAAGTAGTCTGCCGCCGGAAAGACCGAGGCGCGGAGCAGGCAGTTGACGCCGTGGGCCGCCGCCGCGCTCCCCGCCAGCAGGAGGAGCCCCCCCGGCAGGTCCCGGAACCGAGGCCGGTACAGGCCGGAGGTCCCCAGGCCCAGGGAGAGGGCCAGCACCAGCCCGTGGAAGCCGTAGTAGCCGAGTCCGGTGGCCGAGAGCAGGGGCACCGCCTCGAACCCCGGCACCGGCATGGCGAAGGCCAGCAGGGCGAAGGGGGCGCCGAAGTGGAAACAGAAGGCCTTCAGGGTCCTGCTGTCCGTCAGGGCGGCGGGGGCCAGCAGGAGGGCCGCTACGTTGCACGGCTGGAGCGGCAGCTCGTTCCAGAGGCAGAAGGGGGCCGCCGGGTCCAGCCACAGGGCCGTCTTGTACACTGCAAGGAAGAGCACGGTGAAGCCGCCCAGCGCGGCTATGGTCCGCCGGGCCGCGCCCCCGCTCCGGGGCAGCCGGCCCAGCGCCAGAGCCAGGGCCGCCGGCAGGGCCAGCAGAAAAAACCAGACGCCCCGAAAGGGGACCACCGTCAGATGAGATAGCGCAGAAATACCGCCACCTCCCCCAACACGTAGTGGATGACGGACAGGCCCCAGATATTGCCCTGCTTTTCATAGAGGACGCCCAGCGCCCCCAGCAGAAGGGCTGCCCCCAGCATATAGGGCAGGCCGTAGGCGATATGGAGGACGCCGAAGAGCAGGGAGGACACCACCACCGACAGCAGGGCGGCGTGTTTCCCCACAAAAATACGCCGCAGGCTCTCCTGCATGGCGCCACGGGCCAAAAACTCCTGGAGGACGACGGTGAGCGGATAGATCACGTCGCTGAAATTGCCCACGCTCCAGTCCCAGAAGGGAGCGCCCGCCGGGAAGAAGCCGGGGCAGACGCGGAGCAGCAGCACCTTTCCGCCCGCCAGCACGGCCACGCCCCCGGCGGTGATGCGGAGGGCCGGCACAAAGGTGGCCCGGGCGTCCGTGACCCGCAGGCCGATGTCCCGGATGGAAAAGCTGGTGGTCTTCAGGATGATGAGCAGCATGACCAGGGCCATCACCTGGATGAGCTGGGTCATGACCCAGGCCGGCACGTCCAGATACCGCAGGCCGCTCCAGAGGAAGAGATACGCGGTGACGCAGATGGTCAGCACGGCAAAGATGACGGAGGACTCCCGCCGCTGGCGCTGGAGCCGCTCCGTCTCGGTCACGTCGGTAAAGAGGACCACCACGCCCACCTGTTCCACGCCCTGTTCATCCATGAGAAAGGAGGTGGTGACCTTCAGCGCCTGGGCCTCTTCCCCGCCGCCCCGGTAGGGGACCACGCCGCTGTGGGTGTGGTCCTTGTCATAGATGGCGTCCAGCACCAGCTGGTGGAAGGCGTCGTTCTCCCCCGCCGCGTCCAGGAGGGCCGGGCCGTATTTTTCTCCCACGGGGGAGTGGTCCAGCCCCAGCAGCCGCCCGCCGTTCTCGTTGAGAAAGAGAACTTCGCCCCGGGCGTCCAGGACCAGCACCCCGTCGTTCATATCCCGGAGGATACGCGGCATGACCCGGTCTCTCCCGTCCGGCACGGCCATCGCCTCCTTTGGCTTGACTTTTACAGATTCTTGCGGATGGTGAGGATGTTCTTTCCGTCCTCATAGGCGTAGTCCACGCCGTCCATGGACTTCTTCACCATGAGGATGCCCAGCCCCCCGATGCCCCGCTCCTCGGCGGAGAGGGTGGTGTCGGCGTCGGGCTTGGCCAGGGGGTCGAAGGGCTTGCCGCTGTCCAGGAACTGGACCGTGACCTGGAGGGGGTCTCCCCCCACCTGGCAGCGGACGGTGGCCTCGCCCACATAGGGGTGGTAGGCGTAGTGGGCGATGTTGACGTAGATTTCCTCCACGGCGATGGAGATCTGCATGACGGTTTTCATGGGGCAGCCGCCGGCCTCCAGCTCGGATTCGATGAAGGCCTGGACCGCCTCCAGGTTTTCCAGCGTGGCCGGCACGGTCAGTTCTTTCATAGCGTCTCCTCCTCCCGGGTCCCTCTGCGTTTCATTTCCTGCTTGCAGCGGTACATATCGTTGTCCGCCTGGGAGACCAGCATCTCCGGGTCGCAGCGGCCCTCGGAAAACGCCCGGCCCACCGCCACGCTGCACGGGTGGGGCTGATCCCGGTTGTACTGCTCCATGTAGTCCTCGAACAGCTTGGCCGACCGCGCCAGCGCCTCCATGGTGCAGTGGGTCAGCAGCATCACGAACTCGTCGCCGCCGATGCGGTAGCACTTGGCGTTTCCAAACTGGCTGCTCACCAGGCGCATCACGTCGGCCACCCGCCGGAGCAGCGCGTCTCCCGCCGGGTGGCGGTACCGGTCGTTGGTCTCCTTCAGGTTGTTGATGTCGAAATAGAGGACCCCCAGGCCCGGCACGTCGGCGTACTCCCGCTCCAGGTCCAACTGGTAACAGTTGCGGTTCAAAAGGCCCGTGAGGGTATCGCAGAGGGCCTCACGCTGCAGGCTGGTCATGTCGTTCCGGCTCTGGTGCAGGACGGACTGCAGCATGGCGATCTCCTGGACCGTCTCGTAGTTCAGGCGCATCACTTCGTCGATCATGTTGATGTTGCCCGCCCGGTAGAGGACCCCGTCCCTGCGGAATACAAGCTGCTTTACTTTCATCCAGCGCCTGCCCCGGGGGTCAAAATAGTCCCAGACATACACGCCGTCCTCCGGGTCGAGGGCGGGGCAGAAGGGGCAGGGCCCATCCCGGCCCAAAAACGCCTCCCAGCAGGGCCGGCCCACGCAGGGGCGGTCAAGCCCCTCCGTGATGTATGGGCTGGCCAGGACGATGTTCTTCGTCTCCTCCTCCAGGATATACAGCCCCTCGCAGCAGCGCAGCAGCGGCTCGCACCATTCCTCCATCCTCTGCCCTCACCCCTTCCCTGTTCCGTCGGTTTATCCTCAGCCCTGTTTGGTCTGATTGATGCGCAGGCCCAGCATGGTGATGTCGTCAAACTGGGGGGCCGCGCCCACAAAGGCGTCGATGTCCGCCTTGACGCCGGGCAGCAGGGTCTCCGGCGGGTCGTCCCTCAGGCGGTTGAGGGCGGAGAGCATCCGGTCGGTGCCGTAGAGGGTATCCCCCGCGTCGGTGGCCTCGGCCACGCCGTCGGTGTAGACATACAGGCTGTCGCCGGGGTTGAGCTGGAGCTCGTACTCCCTGTACCGCGCGCCCTCCATGCCGGCCAGGACGAAGCCGTGTTTATCCTTCACCAGCTCGTAGTCCCCGCCGGAGCGCCGGATGGCGGGGTACTCGTGTCCGGCGTTGGCGCAGGTGAGCTTGCCGGTGGAGATCTCCAGAATGCCCAGCCAGACGGTGACGAACATCTCGGCCTCGTTGTTTTCGCAGAGCTGGTCGTTCACCTTCTCCAGCACCGCCTTGGGGGAGAGGCCCGCCTGGGCCACGTTTTTCAGCAGGGTCTTGGCGATGACCATGAACAGGGCCGCCGGGACCCCCTTGCCCGACACGTCGGCGATGACCAGGGCCAGATGGTCCTCGTCCACCAGGAAGAAGTCGTAAAAGTCGCCGCCCACCTCCTTGGCGGGCTGCATGGTGGCGTAGATGTCGAACTCCGGCCGGCCCGGGAAGGCGGGGAAGATGCAGGGGAGCATGGACGCCTGGATGTGGGTGGCCACCCCCAGCTCCGCCCCGATGCGCTCCTTCTCAGCGGTGACGGCGGTGAGGTTGTCGATGTAGTGCTCCAGCTCCACCAGCATGAAGTTGAAGGAGTTGCCCAAATCCTCGATCTCGTCGTGGGTCCTGATGTCGATCCGCTGGTTCTCAAACTGCCCGGAGGCGGTGATGGCCTTGGTGAACCCGGCCAGCTTGCCGATGGGGCCGGTGACCACCCGCCGCACGAACAGGATGTAGCACAGCAGCGCCACGGCCACAATGGTCAGGGAGACCAGAAGCATGGTCATCAAAAAGGAATTGAGGTGGTTGCGCACCTGCTGCATGTCCAGAATATACTGTATCTCCGCCACCGCCTGCCCGTTTTCGTCCAGAATGGGAGAGACGGAGGTGAAGTTATAGCCATAGGCATTGTCGGTGACCACCGGGACGTCGCTGCCCTTGTTCTGGGAATACCACTCCCAGGCCAGGCTGTAATTCTCCAAGTCCTTGGCATCCCGCGCCGCGTCGGTATAGAGGATGTCGCTGCCGTAGGGGATCTGGTTGGCCGGGTCGTCTCCCATGGACGCCACGGCGGTGTCGATGTAAAAGGTCACGCTGTCCTCATCCGGCACCACCAGGGACAGGAAGGTGATCTGCCCATCCTCCTTGAGGGTATTCAGCAGTTCTACGGTTCTGGCGTAGGCCTCGCTCCGGTCCCCGCCCTCGGCGATGATGGCCTTCACGTCCTCCACCGACAGCATGTCGGCAATGCTCTTGCTCCCGGTGGTTACCCGCTGGGCGTACATATCCTCCAGGTAGGTCTTGGAGTTCCCGTAGCTGAAGAAGGTGATGGTCACGGTCAGCAGCACCCCCAGCACGGCCAGGGAAAGGATGAATTTCGGCAGCAGCTTCAGCTTCATGTCCCGGTCTCCTTCAGTGGGATGTAATAGATGGCCGCGTCGCACCGGCACCGCCCCACGCAGTAGGGGCAGACCAGCGCGTCGTTGTCGTACCAGACCCGGTGGGCATCCGACAGAAAGCGGAAGCCCAGCCGTTTCACGGTCTTTTCCACGGGGACCACGCCCCCCGCCTTCCAGCAGATGCCCACGCCCACGTCGGCGGCGGTCTTGGTCCGCAGATAGTCCAGGGCGAAGCGGAGCAGTTCCGTGGACAGGTGGCAGTCCCGGAAGCGCTCCGCCACGCCGATGGAGCGCAGATTGCCCACCACCGGGGACGCCTTCGGCGAGATCTCCGCCATTCGCTCCACCGGCAGCTTGCACAGGGCGGCCATCGTATCCAGGTCCGTGAGCGAAAAATAGATATAGCCCGCCACTTCCCGCTCCGGCGTGGTCAGGAGGTAAAAAAAGTGGGCCGGGTCATCCAGCACCGAGGCCAAAGCATCCCTGGGGTACAGATTCTTCCCCACGCAGCGGTCGCACAGGTCCGCCGCCGCATCCAGCCATCCCTCCGTCAGCCGCTCATAGGTGAGGGGGACGGAGCGGCCGGCGCACATTACAGAATATTCCATTTCATTCTCCATAACAGGTCATGATGCTGACCCCCATCGAAATCTCGGTGCCGTCCCGCAGAATCATACGCCGCAAGTCTCCGTAGTGCCGGTCCAGCCACGCCCCGCAGGCCGCATAGGCGGCGTTTTCCGGCTCCCGCTCCCGCAGGAGCCGGATGTCCTGGGGCAGGTAAGAGCAGAAGATGTCAAAGATGTCCGCTTTTGTCCCGGCTTCCGCACCCCCGGCCCGAACCGCCGTGTTCTCCAGGGCGATGTCCCGATAGCCCGATTTCGCCAGCAGCCGAAGGGTTTTCCCTCCACAGTGCCGGTCCCCGGAGAGGGGGTCGAAGGACAGGATACGCAAAAAATCCCGGAAGAGGTGCCCGTCGTCGGGGACGGCCTTGCTGGCGGAGTCGTCCGCCTCCACCACGATCAGCTGGCCCCCCGGAGCTAAAACCCCCCGGAGCAGCGCCAGGAGGGCGCCGGGGTCATGCAGATGGAGCAGGACCAGGGAGATATGGATCACGTCGAAGGCCTCCACGCCCTGCTCCGCCATCAGCTCCGCCAGCCGCACCGCGAAGCCGGGGGCCTCCACGTCGCACTGGCGGAAGCAAAACCGCCCGTCCCCATAGTCCGTCCGGGCCCGCTCCACCAGTTCATGGTGATATTCCAGGCCGATGACCCGGGACACGTTGCCGTGGGAGAATCGGGCCACAGTCTTGCTGCCGTCGTTGCTGCCCACGTCCAGCAGCCTCACGTCCCGCCGTCCGGCGAGGACCCGCCGGTAGATGGGCTCCTCGTAAGCCGCCAGAAGCCGATTCTGGACCGAAAGCCGGTCCAGCTCGGTATGCGCTTGAAACACTTCACAGCTTGCCACACGCATTACCCCAAACTAAACGATCAGATACAGATAGTTGAAAATCAGCTTCCGCTGGTAGTCGCAGTACTTCGTCTTTTGGCTGATCATCCCGATCACCGCGTTGTCGATGTCGTCGCCGTCGGAATCAAAGGGGTTATAGGTATTGACGTTGTCCCTGATTCGGATGACGTACTCCCCACCGTTATCCAACAGCTTGACGGCGATATAGTGCTTGCCGCCGGTGTCCTTCAGCCCGAATTTGATGATATTGAGGATCAGCTCTTCCACGATTAGATTGATGAAGAAGGTCTGCTTGGGGCCAATCTCCCACGCCTCGCACAGTCCCTCCAAATCGGCGGAAATCTGGGCAATACTCTCGGTCTGAATGGTGTAATAGCGCTCATAGACCCGGTTGGCCGAGGCGTACTTTTTGCCGACGTACGCCCCGGAACCCCGGAACAGCCGCACCAGCAGGACGCCCAGGAGGCACAGGGCTTCGCTGCACAGGTAGGTCATGCTCAGCCCTACGATCTGATACCGGGAAATCAGGGCGAAGCCCAGGGCCAGCATCAGCACGAAGTTCCGTGCCACCGACAGCGCGCCCGCCAGCCGCGCCCGGCCGATGGCCTGCCAAAAGGCGGTGACCAGCGAGTTGACGCCCGTGAACAGAATGCTGACAGAAAAGATACGAAAGGCCAAAACGGCGGTGGGCAGCGCCCCGTTCCCGGCCAGACCGAAAAAGCCCACAATGGCTTCCGCCCCCAGGAGGAACGCCAGGGCGAGACCCGCCCCCGCCCCCGCGACGATTTTCAGGCCAAGGTCCAATACGGTCATCATGCTCTTGCTGTCCCGCTCCCCGGCGAAGATGGAGACCACGGGGGCCAAGGCGCCCCCCGCGCCGTCAAAAACTGCGAAGGGGACGGTACTCATGGTGTAGATGACGCCAAAAACCGCCACATAGATAACGCACTCCGGCCCACCGTCCGCCAGCAGCAGGGTATTGAACGCCAGCATGACCACCGCCTGAAAGATGAACGCAGAGCCCACCCCGAAGCCGTTGCCCACAAAGTCCCGGATGTCCGCCGCCGTCGGGAGGGCCAGTCCGATCCGGAGCAGGGCGTGCCGCTTGAAAAAGTGGGACAGCAACACCGCCGCCCCCAGGGCCTCCGCGATACACAGGGAGGCGGACGCGCCCACGATGCCCCATTGGAAGCCCTGCATAAAGAGCAGGTCCAGGGACAGGTTGGTCACGATCACCACCGCCGAGGCCAGCGCGGCCCGCTTGGGGTCGCTGTCGGTCCGCACCGACACGGCCAGGATGTGATAGAGCACGAAGACCGGCGCGGAGAAAAACACCACGGTCAGGTACTGCCGGGCCAAGGGCAGCAGGGCGCCCCGCGCACCCAGGAAGCGGCACAGCTGGTCCCGGAACAGGACCGAGAGCGCCAGGCAGAGCACCCCGACCACTGCGCCCAGAAGGACCTGGGCCCGGAAGAGGCGATTTGCCCCGGTCACGTCGGAGGCCCCCAGCTTCCGGCCCACCAGCACGTTGGCCCCCACACCGATGGTCAGGCCAAACAGCGAGTAGGCCAAAAACACGGGCGTGGCGAGATTCGCCACCGCCAGCCCGTCGCTTCCGATGAGGTTGCCCACCAAAACCGCGTCCACCAGGGTGGAGACGGTGACGCCCAGAGAGGAGCAGACGCCCCACAGCAGGAAACTCCAGTAGGCGCTCTTGGAAAATTTCTCTTCCACGGGTGTGCTATTCGATGGTCAGGATGTCCGTAAAGCCGGTGACCTCAAAGACCTCCATGATGGTGTCGCACACGTTGTGGATGACCATGCCGCCCTGCTTGTTCATCTGCTTCTGGGCGGCCAGGATGACCCGCAGTCCGGCGGAGGAGAGGTAGGCCAGCTCGGCCATGTCCAGGGTGAGGGCGGTGATGTCCGGGGTGAGGCTCTGCTTCAGCTCCGCCTCCAGTTGGGGTGCGGTGGTGGTGTCCAGCCGGCCCTCCAGGGCCAGAGTCATTGCGGTGCCGTCCAGCTTCTTCGTGATCGTCATAGAAACTCCCTCTTTCTGATGATTTTATGTAAAATTGGCGAAAATCGTGATCTCCACCCGGTCGGGGCGGACCCCCACCCGGATGTCGTCGGCCAGCTTGCCCAGCACCGAGCGCTCCAGCTCGTCCCAGGCCTGGGCCTTTTCCTCCCGTCTGGCCTCCTGGCGGTACTGCTCCAGGGACCACTGCAGGTCCTGGGCCGAGGGGAGCAGTCCCCCCTGGATACCGCCCACGGCCACGCCGCCCTCGGCCCCCGTGAGGAAGTCCAGCGCCCGGCGGATGCGGCCGGTGACCCCGGCGTAGGCGGCGTTCTGCTCGTCGGTGGACGCCGCCACCAGGATGTCCCGGGCCTGCTGGCCCACCGGCGCGGCGGCGGTGAGGTGGAGCTGGAAGGCCATCCCCTCCCGCTCGATCCAGAAGGAGCCCTCCCGGACCTCCAGCACGCCGCCCACCATGCCCAGCAGCTCCTCCGCCAGCAGGCGCAGGTGCAGGGCGTCCTTCTCCCTCAGCGTGCAGTGGTAGGCGAAGGTCTCCGCCTCCTCCAGCGCCGCGGATACGCCACGCCCCCCACCCAGGGGGCAAATCAGTGATTTCATCGGCGGTGGCCCTCCTTTTTTCCATTACAAATTGGCCTTTTGCCTCTCGAACCGGGTTGAAAATATTATAGCATGCCTTTCCGGTTTCCCAAGGCCAGCGGGCGATAATTGACGGAAAATTGAGGATACGCCCCCCTTGCGCCGGGACAAACTATGCTATAATAGTTTCAATCACCGCAGGGACAAAACGCCCGACGAGAGAGGGGGACCCAGTATGTACGGCATTCTCCTGGTGGACGACGACCGGGCGCTGCTGGACGCCAACGAGGCCTACTTCACCGCCCACGGGTACACCGTATACCGGGCCGAGACCGCCCGGGACGCCCTGGCCATCCTCCGGGGGGCCAAGCTGGACTGCGTGGTGCTGGACATCGACCTGCCCGACAAGGACGGCTTCCAGGTCTGCGCCCAGGCCCGGAAGCGCAGCAGCATCCCCATCGTCTTTCTCTCCGGGTACAGCGAGGTGGAGAGCCGCATCCAGGGTCTCACCGTGGGCGGGGATGACTACGTCACCAAGCCCTTCTCCGTGGTGGAGCTGGAGCTGCGGGTCCGCCTGCGCATCCAGCGGAGCAAGACCGCCCTCCCCCTGGGCCTGCTGGAGTTCGGCGAACTGACCATCGACATGGACAACCGTACCGTCTCCTACCAGGGCCGGAGCCAGGAGTTCTCCCGGCTGGAGTTCGACGTGCTCTCCTTCCTCACCCACCACCCTGGCCGCACCTTCTCCTACGAGGAGCTTTACGCCGGCGTATGGGAGGAGCCCATCCAGGCCGGATTGCACAACCTCCAGGTGAACATCGCCAAGGTGCGCCAAAAGCTCTCCAATCTGGCGCCGGGCCACAGCTACATCAAAACCGTCCGGGGCAAGGGCTATCTCTTCGACCCGGAGGGCTGAAGCCACATAAGAAAGCGGGGAGACGGCGCGCCGTCTCCCCGCTGTTTTTCTGTTCTTTACTTTTTCACCATGGCGGCGATGTAGGTGCTGTAATAGCTGTCGGTGACGGCGATGTCCTCGGGGAGGGGCAGGAGGGCGATGTGCCAGAAGAAGGCGTCGATCTTCCCGGAGAGGATGGAGCTGAACTTGGCGTCGGTGGACACCACCACGAACTCCACGTTCTTGCCCAGCCGCTTTCCGATCTCCGTCATCAGCGCCACGTTGAACCCGGCGGGGGAGCCGTCCGCCGAGACGTAGTCCAGGGGCACCACGTCGCCGCTGATGCCGATGTAGAGGGTGTCCGCCCCCTCCAGCTTTTCCACCGGCTCCACCTTCAGGCTGTCCGAGGTGGCGTCGTCGATCCAGGTCGTGACCAGCGCGTCGATGGTGCCGTCCTCCTTCATGGCCCGGATGGCGCCGTTGAGCTCCTCCAGCAGGGCGGTGTTCCTGGCGTCCAGGGCGATGGCAATGTCGGTGGCGATGTCGCTGGTCACGGCCTTCAGGTCGTCGTTCTCCCGGGCGAAATATTCCGCGGTGGCCGCCACGGGGGTGATGGCCCCGTCCACCTGGCCGTTCTGCACCATCATGGTCCCCTCCATCACCGTGGGGGTCACGCTGACGCTGGTGAAGTCGATGCCGTAATTGTTCTTGTAGAAGGCCCCAAACTCCTCCGCCGACAGAGGGATGCTGTTCACCGACACCTTTTTCCCGCCCAGGTCGGCGAAGGTCTCGATGCCGCTCCCCGCCGCCGCGGGGGTGGGCGTGGGGTCCGGGGTCTGGCCGCCGCAGGCCGCCAGCGCCAGGAGCAGGGTCCCGGCCAGTGCCAGGGCCAGGGTCCGTCTGGTCATTCGCTTCATTTTCATTTCTCCTTTTCCTTATTTGGCAATCAGTGTTACGCTGTTTTGCCCGTCCTGCCGGGTGACGGTGAGGGACTTGCTCATCCGCTGGAGGAGCAGCAGGCCCATCTCCTCCCCGTCCCCCGCCTCTTCCAAATCTCCCAGCGGCCGTCCGCCGCACACCGCCGTGAACACGCACTCCCCCGTCTTGCCGCTGTAAGAGAAGGTCACGTCCAGCGCCGGCTGGGCCCCGCCGGGGTAGCAGGCCGAGAGCAGGTACATGGTCAGTTCCTCGAACAGGAGGGCCAGCCGGGCCACCCGCTTCCGGTCGGTGAGGTACTTGGCCGCCATCAGCTCCAGCCTGGCCCGCTCGGAGAGCAGGTCGAAGTGGTGGGAGGTGATGGCGCAGTGGAAGGTCCGCAGGCGGCCCACGAAGGCGGCTGTCTCCGGCTGTTTTGGGTGCTCGAATATCTCCTCCGGCGTCCCGGACTCCCGGATGCCGCCCCCGGAGAGGAAGAACACCCGGTTGGCCACGTCCCGGGCGAAGTCCATCTCGTGGGTGACCACCACCATGGTCCCCCCCTGCCGGGAGAAGGAGCGGATGGCGGAGAGCACCTCCCCCACCATGGTGGGGTCCAGGGCGGAGGTGGGCTCGTCAAAGAGGACCACCTCCGGGTCCATGGCCATGGCCCGGGCGATGGCCACCCGCTGCTTCTGCCCGCCGGAGAGGGACTTGGGGTATGCGTTTGCCTTCTCCACCAGGCTCACCGTCTCCAAAAGGGCCATGGCCCGCGCCTCGGCCTCGGCCCTGCTCAGGCCCTTGAGCCGCCGGGGGGCGAAGGTGATGTTCTCCAGCACCGTCATGTGGGCGAAGAGGTTGAAATTCTGGTAGACCATGCCCATCCGGCGGCGGATGCGGTCCAGGTCCGCCCCCCGCCTGCCGGTGAGTTCCTCGTCCCCGATGAACACCCGGCCGCTGTCCGGGGTCTGAAGGCCGTTGAGCAGGGAGAGGAAGACGCTCTTCCCCGTCCCCGAGGGGCCGATGACCGCCACGCACTCCCCCCGGTCGATCTCGCAGCTCACCCCCCGCAGGACCGCAAGGTCCCCGAAGGATTTGCACAGGTTTTCCGCCCGGATCATCACTCCCACCACCCCGCTTTCGGCTCCGTCCACCGGAACAGCAGCCCGATGAGGGCGGAGAGGGCCAGATAGAGCAGGATGCCCGCACCCATGACCAGAAAGGGCTTGGCCGCCCGGGCGCCGATGTTGTTGATGACCCGTGTGAGGTCGGTGATGGTGATGTACCCCACCACCGAGGTCCACTGGAGGGTGGTCACCGCCAGATTCTGGAGCATGGGCCGGGCGAAAACCACCGCCTGGGGGAGGACCACCAGCCGGAAGGCCGCCCCGGCGGAGAAGCCCAGGGTCCGGGCCGCCATGACCTGCCCCGGCTCCACCGACTGGACCGCCGACTGGATGATTTTGGCGATATAGGCCGCCGTGTTCAGCCCGAAGGCCAGCACTGCCACCACCGTGGCGTCCATCCGAGACCGGGCAAAGACCACGTAGAACAGGAACATGAGCAGCATGAGCACCGGGGTCCCCCGGACCAGGGAGACGTATCCCCGCCCCAGCCAGTTCAGGGGCTTCACCCGGGCGCGCAGGGCGAAATAGACCCCGCTGCCCAGCGCCAGCCCCAGGGCCAGCCCCAGCCCCGTGATGACCAGGGTGACCCCCAGCCCCTTCAGAATGGTCAGCCACGCCCCGCCAGCCAGGAAGGTCCTGTACAGGGTATCCAGCCACGCCATATCCACGCCCCCTTTTCTCAGACGACTGTCTCTTTCTTCGAGTATAGCACGGAAAAATGGGGGATATTTTCAATTCTTCCTCAATTTTTACCCCCGGTTGACGCAAAAAGGCCGGGGATACCTGTGACGGTATCCCCGGCCTTCCAGGGGTCTTATGGTTTTCTCCGCAGCAAATCCAGGAGTCTTCGCAGCAGGTCCGGGTTCAGGGCCGCCACGGCCCCGCCCCCTACGGCCGCCACGGCTCCACAGCCCAGCGCGACCTGGGCGGCCGGCGGCAGACCGGCCCCCTGCCCGGTCTCCTCCGGCGCGGGAGAGGGCGCCGGTGGCGGGGCGGTCTCCGCCGAAGGAGGGTCCGTCGGGGGGGCGTCCGGCTCCGGGGCCTGGGACTGTACAGGAACCGTCGGCTGGGTTACAATGGGGGTATCTGCCGGGGACGCGGTCTCCCGGGGCGGCTGGCTGCCGCTGGGCGGGGCCGCCGGCTCCGGCGGCGGAGACACCACGCCCACCACCGGCTCCGCCGCCTCCGTGGGGGTCGGCTGGGGCGGCTCCGTGGGCATCGGTCCCGCCGTCTCCACGGGGATGGGCTCCGGCGTGGCCGCGGGAGACGGCTCTGGCGTTGCTGTGGGGACAGGCGCTTCCGAGACCACCGGCGTGGGGTCCGGCGTGGGACTGGGCGTGGGGTCCGGTCTGGAGGGCGCCGTCGGCCTCCGGGTGGGGGTGGGCGTACCCGGCGCCGGGTCGTCGTCCCCTCCGGGGGTGCCCGGATTTTCAGAGCCGGGTCCGGGCGTTGTCAGCGGCGGCTCCGGCTCCAGCAGGGGGGCGCCGCTCCCCCGGTGGCCGTCCACCCAGGCGGCGGGGGTCGCGTCATCCCCGTTGAGCTCCAGCACGTCGGTGAGAACGGCTGTCCCGTCAGGGTAGATGCCCTGCACCACCACCCACAGAGGGTAAGACGGGTTCTCCAGGTTCAGGTGCATGGAATCCCGCTCCCACTCCACCCGGTCGCCCGGCTTGGAGGTCCGCACCGTCCAGGACCCGCCCCCGTCGGCGGAGGTGAGCAGCTCCACCCGCTCCGCCCCCTCCGGGACCCGGAAATAAATCTGGCTGGCCAGATACCCGCTGTCCCCGGTCAGATAGACGTTCAGCAGGGCGGCCCCGTCCACCTCGAAGGCCACCAGGCACTCCGGCGTATAGAGGGACAGGTAGTCTCCCTCCTCCCAGGTATGTTCCCCGTCCGTGCCCGTGCCGGTGAACCGGCCCGTCACGGTGGTCCTGACCCGGTCCTCCAAGGCCCCGCCGCCGGACGACAGGTCCCATTCCACCGGCCAGTCCAGCCTCTTGCTCAGGGTACCGTTTTCGTTCACTTTTACCGTGGCCGTGCCGGGCAGCAAATCGGAAGTCAGCTCTATCCCCTCAGGGACCACCGCCAGTCCGGCCTGCCCCAGGCCCTCGTCGATGAGCACGGCCTGCCGGGCGTAGACGATCTGCCCCGTGACCCTGGGGGGCGCCTGATAGCTGTCCTTGTTCTCCTGGGTGACCACCAGGACCCCGCCCTCGTCCTGCACCACGGCGCAGTCGTCCGCCGAACCGGCGGTGATGTTGAGCATATCCAGCATGAGATAGCCGCCGGGGTTGACATGAAGCAGGCCGTTTTCTCCCCCCTGTCCCTGTATGGTCAGGTGGAAGCCGGTGGTCACCAGAGAGACCGCGTTCTCCGTCCCACCGCCGACGTAGATGGTGTGTTCCCCGCAGTCCACCGTCATGTCCTTCATGAGGCGGACCTGCTTGTTGCCGCTGGTCATGAAATCATAGCTCTCTTCGGCGGTGACGTCCCGGGTGAGCCACACGGCGCCGCCCTTGTCCCAGTTTTCATCCAGCCAGGCCGTCAGCTCCTCCCAGGAGGAGACCGGGTCGCCCTCCGGCTCCGGGTCCGGCTCGGGCACCGGGCTTGTCTCCGGCCCCGGCGCTCCCACCTGGCCCGGCTCGGGCCCCGGGGGCAGCCCCTCCTCCGCGGCGGCGGAAAACGCCGGCCCCGCCAGGAAAAACAGCGCCAGCATCAGCGCCCCCAGCCGCCGTGAAAAGGCCATGAAACCACTTCCCTTCCTTTGAGGTGATGGAGATGAAATACAACTTGAAGCGGCTCCTCCCGGCGCTGGCCTGCTGCCTGGCGGCGGTGTGGGCTCTTTGGATGCTCTTCGCTTTCGACAACAAGTATACCGCACGGGTCCCTCTGACGCAAGACGGAACCGTTTTTTTGGACGCCGCCGCCACGGCCCGGGGCGCGCTCACCGTCCCCGTGGACGGCTGGGACCTGTGGCCCGACGTCCTCCTCTCCCCGGCGGAGCTGGCGGACTCCCCTTTGGACCCGGTGCCCACCTACATCGGCCAGCACCTCACCCTGCGCCCCTACCACGCCGACGGCTCCCCCTACGGGGCCGCCACCTGGCGCCTGCGCCTCACCTCGGACGGGCCGGTCCGGGTCTGCCTTTTCCTGCCGGAGGCCTACTGCGCCAGCGCCGTCTACGTGGACGGGGTGTTCCTGGGGGGCACCGGCTCCCTGTCCCCCTATGTCCCCCTGGTGGCCGACGGCCTCTACGCCTTTTCCGTGGACGGTGAGACCCAGGTGGTGGTCCAGACCGCCAACTTCACCCATTACGCCACCGGTCTGGTCTTTCCGCCGGTGGTGGGCTCCCCCACGGCGGTAGGCCGCTACATGGCCCTGCGGATGGCCCTCTACGGCTTTTTGTGCTTCACCGCCCTGGCCGTGTCCCTCTTTTCCGTGGTGGTCTGGGTGGGCCGGAAGGGGCGGCGGGACCCCCTCCACCTCTGGTTCGGGGCCCTCTGCCTGGGCTACGCCCTCCGGGTGTGCTACCCCTTCCTCCGGGCGGCGGGGGTCCCCTTGGTCCGGCCCCTCTACGCTCTGGAGGACTTCGGCGCTTTCCTCATCCTCTACTGCGCGGCGCGGATGGTGTGCCGCCTGGGGGGCTGGGAGGACAGGCGGTGGGCCAGGTACGGCCTCTTCCCCGCCGCCCTGGCCATGTGCGCGGTGGGGGTCCTCTGTCCCGCCCTGCTGCTGCCCGAGCTGCCCGCCTTCTCGGCGGTGTACGGCCTGCTGGTGAGCTGGTATCAGCTCCTTACCGCCCTGCTGCTGCTCGTTCTGGCCCTCCGGGGGGCGGCCAGGGTGGGGGGCGTCACCCTCTGCGGTTTGGGGGTCTTTGCCGTCACCCAAGCCGCCTCGGTGCTGTGGAACGGCCCCTTCGAGCCCCTCCGGGGGGCCTGGCCGGAGGAGTACGGCGGCTACGTCCTGGTCCTCTGCTTCGCCGGGCTGATGGCGGCCCGCAGCCGGGCCATGGCGGAGGAGAACCGCCGCCTCACCGAGCACCTCCAGGAGGAGGTGGAGCGCCAGACCGCCGACCTCACCGCCATGACCCGAGAGCGCTCCGCCCTGCTCTCCGGCATGCTCCACGACCTCAAATCCCCCCTGGCCCTGGCCGAGAACTACGCCCTGCTGGTGCGGGAGAACGGGGTCCGTCTGGACGCCGACCAGCGGGCCAAGCTGGACCTCATCGTGGACAAGTGCCGGGACCTGGGGGGCCGGATGAAGGCCATCCAGGAGTGGAACGCCCAGCCCCCCATCCCGCCCCGGCTGGAGACCCTGGACCTGTCCGCCGCCCTCCGCAGCTTCTACGACCTGAACCGGCCCGACGTGGAGGTGGGGGACGTGGACTTCCTCCTCTCCCTGCCCAAGCGCCCCTGCCCGGCGGTGGCCGACCCGGAGCTGCTGGAGCGGGTCCTGGAGAACCTAGTCTATAACGCCGTGGCCTTCACCCCCGCCGGGGGGAAAGTCACCCTCTCCCTGGCGCGGCAGGGGGACTGGGCCGTCATCACCGTGGCCGACACTGGGGTGGGTATCTCCCCCGGGGACCTGCCCCACATCTTCCAGCGGGGCTTTACCACCCGCTCGGCCTCCGGCGGCCAGGGCCTGGGGCTGGCCATCGTCCAGGAGAACGCCGTCCGCATGGGCGGCTCCGCCACCGCATCCTCCACCCCCGGCCAGGGGACCCAATTCCAAGTCCGCCTCCCCGTCTCGCCTGATTCGTAGCGTGTATCTATGCTTGCGGCCCCCCGGCGAAAGCCGGGGGGCTTTTCTCGTTCCGGGGGGTGGCGAGCGGCCACAGGGGCCGCCCCTACGGGAGCGGGCGGGGTGGGGGTGGCTGGTGGGCCGGGGGTGCGGATTGCCGCGCCAGTTTGCGAACTGGCTCGCAATGACAGTGGGCGGCGCTGCGGCGGGTGGAATATCAATTTTTCGTCAATTCCACCCCGGAAACCGCCGTATTCTCTCCCCAAACGGTATAATGGAAGACAAATCAGACCATAGGGAGGCCGGGGCATGAATCCATACGAACAAAACCGCTTTCCCCTTACGCCGGAGGGCATCGACCGGGCCTCCGCCCTGGTGGAGGAGGGTCTGGAAGCCCTGGGGGCCGACCACCGGGACGCCCTGCGCCGCCGCCTGTCGGTGGAGGAAGTCCTGCTGGCGTGGCAGAGAGCCGGCGGGCTGTCGGATGCCTTCACCGTGGAGCTGGGCCGCCGGTTCCGGCGCATCACTCTGGCGGTGCGCTGCTCCGGCGCCCCCGCCGACCCCCTGTCCGGGGCGGACGAGGCGGGCGGGGAGCTGGAGCGCCAGCTCCTGAACAACCTGGGCCTGGGTCTGGCCTACCGCTACCGGGACGGGGTGAACACCGTCTCCTGCACCCAGAAGCGCAGGGCCCGGCTGGGCCAGCTCACCCTGGTCTTTCTCGCCCTGTGCGCCGCCCTGGTCCTGGGGGCCCTGGGCCTGCTTCTGCCCGGCCCCTGGCGGGTCGGCCTGCTCACCGGCGTGCTGGACCCCCTCTTCAGCACCTTCCTGGGGGTCTTTTCCTGTATCGTGGGGCCCATGATGTTCATCTCCATGGTCTGGGGCATCGTCAACATGGGGGACACCCGGCAGCTGGGCCTGGTGGGGAAGAACCTTCTGGGGCGCTTCCTGCTGGTCTCCGCCGGCTTCGCCGCGCTGGCCCTATTTGCCGCCCTGTTCTGGTTCCGCCCCGTCCTCACCGGCGGCGCCGGCGGGGACTCGGTGCTGGCCTCCATCGTGGGTATGGTCCTGGACATCGTCCCCAGGAACATCATCGACCCCTTCCAGAGCGGCAACACCCTGCAAATCCTATTCCTCGGGTCCGTGGTGGGGGTGGGGATGATCCTCCTGCGGGACCAGATGCAGGTGATGAACGCGGTGGTGGAGCAGTCCAACGCCATCGTCCAGCTCATCCTGTCGGCCATCGGGGCCATGGTCCCCGCCTTCATCTTCCTGTCCGTCCTCCGGCTGGTGTGGAAGGGGGAACTGGCCGCCAACGCCGCCCAACTGGCCAAAATGCTCTGCCTCACCCTCCTGCTCCTGGCCCTGAACGGGGCCCTTCACCTCCTCTCCCTGGGGAGGGATGGGGTGTCCCCCCTGGCGGCCCTGAGAAAACTCCTCCCCACCGCCCTGGTGGCCCTGTCCACCGGCTCCTCGGCGGCGGCCTACCCCTCCAATCTGGACTGCTGCGAGCACAAGCTGGGCATCGCCCCCGCGCTCACCCGCTTCGCCATCCCCTTCGGCAGCGTGGTCTTTATGCCCCAGACCGCCATGACCATGGTATACGTGCCCCTCTTCACCGCCGCCCTCTACGGGGTGGAGCTGTCCGTGGGCAGTCTGGTCCTCTGCGTGGTCAACGCCGTGGTCCTCTCGGTGGCCGCGCCCCCCATCCCCGGCGGGGCCATCGCCTGCTATACCCTCATGTTCCTCCAGCTGGGCATCCCTCTGGAGGCCATCTCCATCGCCGCCACGGCCAACGTGGTGCTGGACTTCACCGACACCTGCGGCAACCTTCTGGGCCTTCAGGTCCAGCTGGTCCACGGGGCCAAACGCATGGACCTGCTGGACCGCACCATTCTGAACCGCTGAAAGGGGAGCGCGACATGGCAAAACCAAACCTGCTGCGGGGGAGCTTCACCTTCTCCCCCGACGGCATCGACGCCGCCGCCGACTTTGTCTCCGACGGCATGGCCCAGCTGGGCCTGGACCGCAAGGAGGCCCTGCGCCGCCGCCTCTCCGTGGAGGAGGTCCTGCTGAACTGGCAGGGCGCGGCGGGCCTGGACGGGACCTACACCGTGGAGCTGTCCCGCCGCCTGGGCCGGGTGGGTCTGGCCCTCCGTTGCGTGGGTGGTCCCCAGGACCCCCTGGCCGCCCCCGAGGACGACAGCTACGGCGCCGGCGGCCTGGGCCGCTCCGCCCTGGAAAACCTGGGGCTGGCCCTGTCCTGGCAGTACCGGGACGGGGTGAATCTGGTCTCCTGCTCCCAGCGGGCGGGCAAGCCCCACAGCCAGCTTGCCCAGGTCCTCTTCGCCGCCGCCCTGGCCCTGGTCCTGGGGAGCGCGGGGACCCTGCTGCCCCAGGCGTGGAAGACCCTCCTGCTGGACTCCCTGCTGAACCCTGTGTTCAACACCTTCCTGGGCCTCTTCTCCTGCATCGTGGGCCCCATGATGTTCCTGGCCATGGTCTGGGGCATTGTCAACATCGGCGACGCCCGGCAGCTGGGCGTCATCGGCCGGAAGCTCCTGGGCCGCTTCCTGGTCATCTCCTCCCTCTTCGGCCTGGTGTGCATGGGGGCCGCCCTCCTCTGGTTCCGCCCCGCTCTGGGCGGTGTCCAGAGCGGCCAGACGGTTTTCCAGTCCATCGTGGAGATGGTCATGGACATCGTCCCCGGCAACATCGTGGAGCCGTTTTTGAGCGGCAACACCCTGCAAATCTTATTCCTGGGGGCCGTGGTGGGGGTGGTGATGATCCTTCTGCGGGACCGGATGCAGGTCCTGGGCCAGGTGGTGGAGCAGTCCAACGCCGTCGTCCAGTTCATCCTCTCCGCCATCAGCGCCATGGTCCCGGCCTTCATCTTCCTGTCCGTCCTCCGCCTCATGCTCCAGGGCACCCTCGCCAAAAGCGCGGCGGGCCTCTTCCGGGCCGTCCTGCTGTCGGTGGCCCTCACCGCCGTGGAGGTGGCGCTGGAGGCCCTCTCCCTCACCCGGCTGGGGCTCTCCCCGGCCCAGGCGGTGAAAAAGCTGGGCCCCTCCTTCCTCATCGCCCTCACCACCGCCTCCTCGGCGGCGGCCTTCCCCTCCATGATGGACTGCTGCAAGAACAGGCTGGGCATCGACGAAAAGCTGATGAACTTCGCCCTCCCCTTCGGCAGCGTGGTCTTTATGCCCCACGCGGTGAACCTCTTCATCCTGGTCCCCCTCTTCGCCGCCCAGACCTACGGGGTGGAGCTGACAGCGGGGAGCCTGGTCCTCTGCGTGGTCAACGCCGTGGTCCTCTCGGTGGCCGCGCCCCCCATCCCCGGCGGGGCCATCTCCTGTTACACCCTCATGTTCCTCCAGCTCGGCATCCCCCTGGAGGCCATCTCCCTGGCGGCGGCGGCCAACGTGGTCCTGGACTTTACCGCCACCGCCGGCCAGCTCCACGACCTGCTGGTCCAGCTCACCCACGGCGCCGGGCGCATGGGCCTGCTGGACCGGGACATCCTGCTCCGCGATTGACGGTTCCATCCCGCCCACACCGGCGAGGAATCCGCATCCTTGACACGCAGCGGACCGTTCCCATGGGGGACGGTCCGCTTTTTTGCCCACAAAACTCCGCGGGCGCTCTCCTTTGCTTGTGCAATACCCCGTCTTGCAAAGCGGCCTGAAACGGCCTATGATGGGAAGCGCGAGTTGAGCGCCGGAGCCGTTCCGGCGAAAGAGAGTTGGAGATGTTTCCTTGTACAGTCAAATCACCGAGGGGCCTATCCTCAAGCCCCTGCTGTCCTTTTTCTTTCCCATCCTGCTGGGCACCTTTTTCCAGCAGCTCTACAACACCGTGGACGCCATCATCGTGGGCAACTTCGTGGGCACGGCGGCCCTGGGCGCGGTGGGCGGCCCCACGGCGGTGCTCATCAACTTTCTGGTCAACCTCTTCGTGGGCCTCTCCTCCGGGGCCACGGTGGTCATCGCCCAGTATTACGGCGGCCGCCTGGGGGAGGAGCTGCGGGAGACCGTCCACACCGCCATGGCCCTGGCCCTCACCGCCGGGGTGGTCATCACCGCCGTGGGCCTGCTGTTCTGCGGGCCCATGCTGTCCCTCCTGGGCACCCCGGAGGACGTGATGGCCCACGCCCTGACCTACCTGCGGGTCTACTTCTGCGGCACGGTGGCCTCCTTCCTCTACAACATGGGCTCCAGCATTTTGCGGGCCGTGGGCGACACCAAGCGCCCCCTGTACTTCCTCATCGCCGCCTGCCTGACCAACATCGTCCTGGACCTGCTGTTCGTGGTGGTCCTGGGCCTTGGGGTCTTTGGCGTGGGGCTGGCCACGGTCCTCTCCCAGGTGGTCAGCGCCGTCCTCATCGTCATCGCCCTGGTCCAGCCGGGGAGCGTCTACTGCGTGGAGCCCAGGGAGATCCGCTTCTACCCCGGCAGGCTGGGGGCCATCCTGCGCATTGGCCTGCCCGCGGGCATCCAGTCCAACATGTACACCGTGTCCAACATGGTCCTCCAATCCTGCATCAACGCCTTCGGCACCGTCACCATCGCGGCCTGGACCGCCTTCGGCAAGGTGGACGGCTTCTACTGGATGATTTCCGGCGCCTTCGGCGTGTCCATCACCACCTTCGTCAGCCAGAACTTCGGCGCCCGGAAGTACGACCGGCTGAAAAAGGGCGTGCTGGTCTGCCTTGGCGTGACCTTTGCCGTCACTATCTTCATCAGCCTGCTCTTCTGCGGCGGGGCCCCCCTCCTCCTGCGCCTCTTCTCCGGCGACGGGGAGGTCATCGCCCTGGGGCGGCACATCCTGCTGTGGACCGCCCCCTTCTACTTCACCTTCGTCTGTATCGAGATTTTCTCCGGTGCGGTCCGGGGGGCGGGGGACTCCCTCAAGCCCATGCTCCTCACCTGCTCCGGCGTGTGCGTCCTGCGGGTGCTGTGGGTCCTGCTGGTCCTGCCCTACCACAACACCATTGAGACGGTGATTCTCAGCTACCCCATCAGTTGGAGCATCACCTCCCTGCTCTATATCGTCTACTACTTCCGCAAAAACTGGCTCCGCCGGGGCATCGCCAAGGCGGGGCTGGAGCCCGCCGTCTGAACCGCGCAAAAAGGACCTGACGCAAATCTGCGTCAGGTCCTTTTTATAGTTCGCTGATTTCCGTGAGAGGGACCATGCGCCAGTCCCCGTTCTCCTGGCGGAACACGCCTTCCACCGCCACACGGTCCAGGGCGCCGGGTGGCAGAAGGCGGGTGGGCTCCAGCTCGAACTCCACGCAGGTGCCGCAGGAGGCCGAGACCACCCGGGGCACCGGCATGAGCCGGACAGGGATATGGAGGCCAATCAGAATACGGTTGGCCAGGATGGCGTCGAACTGGGCGTAGAACGTGATGAGACAGGTCATATCCCGGCCTCCCTTCTTTTTTCTCTATTCTATCCGCTGCATCTGCTCCTGTCCAGCACATATTTCTCTATCCCCTACATTTTAGAGAAAACAGTCACCGGCAAAAATCTTTTTATTGTGTGGTCTCCCACACAAGGATTGTCACTATTTCTGATATACTTCATACGGCCCATCCGATAACATCATTTGTGGACGCTTTTTATGTATGATTGGGACCTGGACCCTGTCGGGCGCGAACTCATTCAATTCTCTCGCCGTTTCTCTCCGGCCACGGTATCGTCTGACAGGCCCGCTGGGCGGCGGGGACGGCAAAAAGCCCCTGTCGTATTCCTGGTGCACCGGGAATACGACAGGGGCTTTTCCATTGTGAATTACACCAGCTGGACGATGGCCATCTCGGCGGCGTCGCCCCGGCGGGGGCCGATCTTCACCACACGGGTGTAGCCGCCGTCGCGGGTGGCGTACTTGGGGCCGATCTCGTCGAACAGCTTCTTGGCCACGTCCTCCTTGGTGATGAAGGACAGCGCCTGGCGGTAAGTGGCCAGGTTGTTGTGCTTGGCCAGGGTAATCATCTTCTCGGCGACGGGGGCCACCTCTTTGGCGCGGGCATAGGTGGTCTTGATCTGGCCGTTCTCCAGCAGGTAGGTCACCATGGCGCGCAGCATGGCCTTGCGCTGGTCGCTGCGCTTCCCCAGTTTACGGTATCCGGACATGTGATTCAAACTCCTTATGGCATCTCGCACCGCGAGAGCCCTTGCAAATTCGTCCTGAAGGCCCCCGGCCTTCTGAAAGACGCCGCCGAAGCGGCATCGGGCGCAGCCGCCCGTATCCGGGAGGGGACGTTACATGCCCCCGGACTGCCTTCCTCAGTTGTCGTCGCTGGCCAGGCCCAAGCCCATCATCGCCAGCTTGTTGATGACCTCTTCCAGGCTCTTGCGGCCCAGATTGCGCACCTTCATCATCTCGTCCTCGGTCTTGGAAATCAAGTCCTCGACGGTGTTGATGTTGGCCCGCTTGAGGCAGTTAAAGCTGCGGACGGACAGGTCCAGCTCCTCGATGGTCAGCTCCAGCACCTTGTCGCGCTGGGCCTCCGCCTTCTCCACTACCGTGGACTTGTTGCCCATGGTCTCGGAGAGGTCGGTGAACAGCATGAAGTGGTCGCACAGAATACGGGCGCCCAGGCTGACGGCGTCGCGGGCGTCGATGGTGCCGTTGGTCCAGACCTCCAGGGTCAACTTGTCGAAGTCGGTCAGGTCGCCCACACGGGTGTTCTCCACGGTGTAGTTGACCTTCCGGACCGGCGTGTAGATGGAGTCCACCGGGATGACCCCGATGACGGTCTGGGCGGCCTTGTTCCGGTCGGCGGGGACGTAGCCCCGGCCGTGGGACAGGGTCAGCTCCATGTTGAGGCTGGCGTCGGGACCCAGGGTGGCAATGTGATGGTCCGGATTCAGGACCTCCACCTCGCCGTCGGCCTTGATGTCCCCGGCGGTGACCTCGCACTCGCCGCTCATCTCAATGTAGACGGTCTTCACGCCTTCGCTGTGCAGCTTGGCGATGATGCCCTTCACATTGAGCACGATCTCCGTCACGTCCTCCTTCACCCCGGGAATGGTGGAGAACTCATGCTGGACGCCGGCGATCTTGATGGAGGTGACCGCCGTGCCGGGCAGGGAGGAGAGCAGGATGCGGCGCAGAGAGTTGCCCAGCGTGGTGCCGTAGCCCCGCTCCAGGGGCTCCACCACGTATTTGCCATAGGAACCGTCGCCGGGGTTTTCCACGCATTCGATGCGCGGCTTCTCGATTTCTACCATGAAATAGTTACCCTCCTTGTTGCGGCGGCGGGAGGGTTAGCCCCGCCGTATCGTCGTTAGGTCCACAGGCGCCGCGGCGCAGGCCGCGCGCGCCTTTAGTCGAGGGTATCGAAATTACTTGGAATACAACTCGACGATCAGGTGCTCCTCGATGGGCAGGTCGATGTCCTCGCGGGCGGGGACGGCCACGACCTTGGCCACCAGGTTGGTCTGGTCGAAATCGAGCCACTTGGGGGCGGGACGGGAGCCGTTGGCCTCCAGGGAAGCCTTGAACTTATCCAGGCTGCGGCTGGAGTCCTTCAGGGCGATGACCTCGCCGGGCTTCACCAGGTAGGAGGGGATATCCACCTTCTTGCCGTTGATGGTGAAGTGGCCGTGGCGGACCAGCTGACGGGCCTCGGGACGGCTCATGGCGAAGCCGAGACGGTACACCACGTTGTCCAGGCGGGTCTCCAGAATGCTCAGGAGGTTCTCGCCGGTGACGCCCTTGCGGGCGGCGGCCATCTCGTAATACTTGTGGAACTGGCTCTCCAGCACGCCGTAGTAGCGGCGGGTCTTCTGCTTCTCCCGCAGCTGCATGCCGTACTCGGACATCTTCTTGTTGCGGGCGTTGCCATGCTGGCCGGGGGCGAAAGGCCGGCGGTCGATGGCGCACTTGTCGGTATAGCAGCGGTCGCCCTTCAGGAAGAGCTTCTGGCCCTCCCGGCGGCACATGCGGCAAACCGCACCGGTATATCTTGCCATATTCTAGTTCCTCCTTCTCTTAGACGCGGCGGCGCTTGGGCGGACGGCAGCCGTTGTGGGGCACGGGGGTCACGTCCTTGATGAGGGTGACCTCCAGGCCCACGGCCTGCAGGGCGCGGATGGCGGCCTCACGGCCGGCGCCGGGGCCCTTGACGTACACTTCGACGCTCTTCAGGCCATGCTCCATGGCGGCCTTGGCGGCCGTCTCGGCGGCGGTCTGAGCGGCGAACGGGGTGGACTTCCGGGAGCCCCGGAAACCCAGGCCGCCGGAGGAGGCCCAGCTCAGGGCGTTGCCCTGAGTGTCGGTCACGGTGACCATGGTGTTGTTGAAAGAGGAACGGATATGCACGGCTCCCTTTTCAATGTTCTTCTTTTCGCGGCGCTTGCGCACCACTTTCTTGCCCTTCGTAGTAGCAGCCATTGATATCCCTCCTTACTTCTTCTTGTTGGCGACCGTGCGCTTGGGACCCTTGCGGGTACGGGCGTTGGTCTTGCTGCGCTGGCCGCGGACGGGTAGGCCCTTGCGGTGCCGCATGCCGCGGTAGCAGCCGATCTCAGTGAGGCGCTTGATGTCCATCGCCACGTCGCGGCGGAGGTCGCCCTCCACGGTGTAGCCGTTGGCGATGACCTCACGCAGCTTGGCCTCGTCGGCCTCGGTGAGGTCCTTGACGCGGACGTCGGGGCTGATCCCAGCCTCTTTCAGGATCTTGTTGGCGCTGGTGCGCCCAATGCCGAAAATGTAAGTGAGCCCGATCTCGACTCTCTTGTCCTTCGGCAGATCAATGCCGGCAATACGTGCCATATCTCTTCAGCGCCTCCTTTAACCTTGTCTCTGTTTGTGCTTCGGGTTTTCGCAAATTACCATGACCTTGCCCTTGCGCTTGATGATCTTGCACTTCTCGCACATGGGCTTCACGGACGGTCTGACTTTCATAGGTTAAACCTCCTTGTGAATGCCTTGATGGCCCCGGGGAGGTTGGGCAAGGCCCAGGGTCCTCCTCCGGTCGTTGATACTTACTTGCTTCTCCAGGTGATACGGCCTCGGGTGAGGTCGTAGGGCGACATCTGCACCGTCACCTTGTCGCCGGGCAGGATGCGGATGAAGTTCATCCGCAGCTTGCCGGAGATGTGGGCCAGGATGATGTGCCCGTTTCCGATGTCCACGTGGAAGGTGGTGTTTGGCAGGGATTCTACGACGACGCCTTCCAACTCGATCATGTCACTTTTTGCCAAGCCTAGTTCCCTCCTTGGTCTGTGTCACGAAAGGCTCCAAGGGCCCTTCGAATCGCCCTGTCGGACACCGGCAGCCCGTCTTGGAGCCTCCGCAGGTCCGGATGCTCGAACGTGCCCCGGCACACCATGTCCACATGGCCTAGTTTCTTTCGTTTGGGCCGGCCGACCCGGCGCCGTTTCCCGTCCGCCAGCAGCAGGAGCTGCCCCGTGGGGTCGGTCCCTACCACGCACAGCAGGGTATCCCGGTCGTGTCCGGCCGTGGAGCGGACGATCCAGCCTCTGTAATCAAACATGCGACTGGTCTCCGCCCAGGACGGTGAGGATCTCGGGCTCCCCCTCAGTGATGAGGATGGTGTTCTCATAGTGGGCGGCCAAACTGCCGTCACAGGTGACGGTGGTCCAGCCATCCTTGAGCACCTTCACCGGCCAGTCGCCGGCGTTCACCATGGGCTCCACGGCGATGACCATACCCGGCAGGAACCGGGGGCCGTGGCCGGCGGGGCCGAAGTTGGGGACCTCGGGGGCCTCGTGGAGCTTGGCGCCCACGCCGTGGCCCACGAAATCCCGGACCACGGAGAAGCCGTTTTTCTCCACATACTGCTGGACTGCGTGGGACAAATCGGAGATTCGATTGCCCGGACGGGCCATCTTGATCCCCTCGAAGAAGCTCTGACGGGTCACGTCGATGAGCTTCTGTGCCTCGGGGGAGATGGCCCCGCAGGCGAAGGTCCCGGCGCAGTCGCCGTGGAAGCCGTCCAGATAGGCGCCCACGTCCACGCTGACGATGTCGCCCTCCACCAGTTTCCGATGGTCCGGAATGCCGTGGATGACCACCTCGTTGACGGAGATGCAGGCGGAGCCGGGGTAGCCGCTATAACCCAGGAAGGACGGCTCGGCGCCGTGGGAGCGGATGAAGTCCCGCACCGCGTGGTCGATTTCCAGGGTGGTCACGCCGGGGCGGACCATAGAGCCGGCCAGCGCCCGGGCCTGGGACGTGAGGGCCCCGGCCCGGCGCATCAGCTCGATTTCGCGGGGGGATTTGATGGAAATCATGTTCAAGGCGCCGCCTCCAGGACCGCTTCAATGGCCCTCGTGGTCTCCTCAATGGTGCCGGCGTCGCCGGGCACGGTGCGGAGCTTGCCCCGCTGCTCGTAGAACTGCTTCAGCGGCTCTGTCTCCGCGTGATAGACCTCCAGCCGGTGGCGCACGGTCTCGGGCCGGTCGTCGTCGCGCTCGATGAGCTCCCCGCCGCAGACGTCGCAGACGCCGGCGGTCTTGGGGGGCTTGGTCTCCATGTGGAAGGGAGTGCCGCACTTGGTGCAGACCCGGCGGCCATCCATCCGCTTGATGATGGACTCGTCGGCCACCACCAGGGAGACCACGTGGTCAAAGATGATGCCGTGGCGCTCCAGGGCCTCGGCCTGGGCGATGGTGCGGGGCACCCCGTCCAGGATATAGCCGTTGGCGCAGTCGGCCTCCTTCAGCCGCTCCTCGATGATGCCGATGATGACCTCATCGGGGACCAGTTTGCCCGCGTCCATATAGCTCTTGGCCTTCAGGCCCACGGGCGTCCCTTCCTTCACGGCAGCCCGGAGGATGTTGCCGGTGGAGATGGTCGGGATGTTCAGTCTGCGGCACAGGATCTCGGCCTGGGTGCCCTTACCGGCCCCCGGGGGGCCCAGCAGGATCAGCTTCATGCCCCTAACCTCCTATGCTCACTCAAGGAAGCCTTTGTAATGCCGCATGAGCATTTGGGCTTCCAATGCCTTCACGGTCTCCAGCGCCACGCTGACCACGATGATGACGGACGTGCCGCCGATGGCCAGGGACTGGATGCCGATGAGATTGCCGGTGACGATGGGCGCGATGGCGATAACGGACAGGTAGAGGGCGCCGAACAGGGTGATCTTATTGAGCACCTTGTGGATGAAGTCGGCGGTGGGCTTGCCCGGACGGAAGCCGGGGATGAACCCGCCGTTCTTCTTCAGGTTGTTGGCGACCTCGATGGGGTTGAACTGCATCGTGGAGTAGAAGTAGCTGAACCCCAGGATCAGCAGGAAGTAGATGACGCTATAAGCGATGCCCGCCGTGTCGAAGACCTTCATCATACCGCCCCAAAAGCCGCCGCTGGCCTGGGTCTTGCCAAAGAACGTGGCAATGGTGGCCGGCAGGGAGGCGATGGACTGGGCGAAGATGATGGGCATGACGCCGGACATATTCACCTTCATGGGGATGTGGCTGGACTGGCCGCCGTACATCTTCCGGCCCACCACCCGCTTGGCGTACTGCACGGGCAGCCGCCGCTCGGCGTTGGAGATAAAGACGATGAAGACTACCAGCAGGAGCATACCCACGATGATGAGGGGAATGACCCAGGGGGCCAGGGCGCTGTGCATATACTGGGTGGCCGACTCGGTGCTGTAACCGGCGGCGGTGAGGGTGTCCATGGTGATGGTGCCAGCCTTGATGCTGCTCCAGCGCTGGAACCCCTCGTACATGCTGCTGACCATGGCGGGACCACGGGAGACGATACCGGCGAACAGGATGATGGAGATACCGTTGCCGATGCCGAACTCGGTGATCTGCTCGCCCAGCCACATGACAAAGGCGGAGCCGGCCACGAAGCTGAGGACGATGACGAAGCCGGCCCAGATGCCGTTCATGCCGTCCAGGTTCATCAGGGCGCCGCCGTTGGCGGTGCGGATCAGGGTGTAGTAGCCAAAGCCCTGGAGCAGGGCGATGCCCACGGTGGTGTAGCGGGTGATGGCGGCGATCTTCTTCTTGCCCTCTTCGCCGCCCTCCTTCTGCATCCGCTCCAGGGCCGGGATGGCCACGGTGAGGAGCTGGATGATGATGGAGCTGTTGATATAGGGCTGCACGCCCAGGGCAAAGACCGTGGCGTGGGAGAAGGCTCCGCCCGACATGGCGTTCATCATGCCGAAGATGGTGCCGCTCATGCTGTCCAGGTACTGGGCCAGCGCGTCCACGTTGACGTAGGGCACGTAGATGGCGGTGCCCAGCCGGAAAATCAGCAGGGCAAAGACGGTAAAGAGGATCTTCTTGCGCAGCTCGGGGATCTTCCAGGCGTTACGGATGGTCTGGATCACGTCAGACCACCTCCGCCTTTCCGCCGGCAGCCTCGATCTTCTCTTTGGCAGAGGCGGAGAAGGCGGTGGCGCGGACGGTCAGCTTCTTGTCGATGCTGCCGTTGCCCAGGATCTTGACCCCGTACTCGCACTTGGAGAGGATACCCTTTTCCAGCAGGTCGCAAACATTGACGACAGCGCCGTCCTCAAACTTGTTCAGAGCGGAGAGATTGACGATCTCCAGGGGCTTGGCGAAGATGTTGTGGAAACCGCGCTTGGGGATGCGGCGGGCCAGAGGCATCTGGCCGCCCTCGAAGCCGGCGCGGACGCCGCCGCCGGAGCGGGCCCACTGGCCCTTGTGTCCCCGGCCGGCCGTCTTGCCGTTGCCGGAGCCGTGGCCACGGCCCTTGCGGTAGTTGCTCCGGTTGGAACCAGCCGCCGGAGAGAGATCATGCAGATTCATGGTTGGCACCTCCTCACTTTTCCTCGGTGACCTGGAGCAGGTAACCGATGTGGGCGATCTTGCCGCGGGTAGCCTCGTTGTCGGGCTGCACGGTGGTGTCGCCGATCTTGCGCAGGCCCAGGGCCTCGGCGGTCGCCTTATGCTTGGCGATGCGGCCGTTCAGGCTCTTGACCAGCTTGATGTTCAACTTAGCCATTTCAACGGCCCTCCTTAACCTACGATTTCTTCCACGCTCTTGCCGCGGATGCGGGCGATCTCCTCGGGACCACGCAGGCTCTTCAGGCCCTGCATGGTGGCGGCGACCACGTTCTGCGGATTGTTGGAGCGCAGGCACTTGGTATAGATGTCGCGGATACCCACGGTCTCCAGCACGGCGCGGACGGGTCCGCCGGCGATGACGCCGGTACCGGGCTTGGCGGGCTTCAGCAGCACGCGGCCGGCGCCGAACTCACCGATGATCTCGTGGGGGATGGTGGTGCCGGACAGGGTGATGGTGCACATGTTCTTCTTGGCGTCCTCGATGCCCTTGCGGATTGCCTCGGGGACCTCGGCGGCCTTACCGGTGCCGAAGCCCACGCGGCCCTTCTCGTCGCCGACCACCATGAGGGCGGCAAACTTCATCACGCGGCCGCCCTTGACGGTCTTGGAAACGCGGTTCAGAGAAACGAGCTTCTCGGTGAACTCGCTGGGTTCTCTTTCAAATCTAGCCATGTTCGTTTTCTCCTCCCCTTAAAATTCCAGGCCGCCCTCGCGGGCGCCCTCGGCCAGAGCCTGGACGCGGCCGTGATAGACATAGCCGCCGCGGTCAAAGACCACGGTGGTGACACCTGCGGCTTTCGCGCGCTCGGCCACCATCTGGCCCACCTTCTTGGCGGCGTCGGTCTTGGTCCCGTCGCAGGCAAAGTCCTTCTCCAGGGAAGAGGCAGCGGCCAGAGTCTTGCCCGCCACGTCGTCGATGACCTGGGCATAGATGTTGGTCTCGCTGCGGAACACGTTCAGGCGGGGGCACTCGGGCGTGCCGGAGATTTTCCCGCGGACTCTCTTGTGGCGCTTAAGCCGCTGGGCGTTGGTATCGGGTCTGTTGATCATATTGGCACACCTCCTTATTTCTTCTTGACGCCGGTCTTGCCTTCCTTGCGGCGGATGACCTCGTCGGTGTATTTGATGCCCTTGCCCTTGTAAGGCTCAGGCGGTCTCTTCTCTCTGACCTCGGCGGCGAACTGGCCCACGCGCTGCTTGTCAGCGCCGGTGATGACGATCTTGTTGGGGTTGGGCACGTCGATGGCGATGCCCTCGGGGGCCTCCATGATGACCTGATGGGAGAAGCCCAGGTTCATGACCAGCTTCTTGCCCTCCAGGGCCACGCGGTAGCCCACGCCGTTCACATCCAGCTCCTTGGTGAAGCCGGTGGTCACGCCCACCACCATGTTGTTGAGCAGGGTGCGGGTCAGGCCGTGGAGAGAACGGTTCTCCTTCAGATCGTTGGGGCGGGTCACCAAAAGCTCGCTGCCCTCCTTGGCGATGTTCATCGCGGGGCTGAGCTGCTGGGTGAGGGTGCCCTTGGGGCCCTTCACGGTGACCAGATTGTTCGCACCGATTGTGACGTCCACGCCGGCGGGGACAGAGATAGGCATTCTTCCGATTCTAGACATTTCTCTCTCCCTCCCTTACCACACGAACGCCAGGACTTCACCGCCGACGTGGGCTGCACGGGCAGCCTTGTCGGTCATGACGCCCTTGGACGTGGACACGATTGCGATGCCCAGGCCGCGGAGCACCCGGGGGAGCTCGTCGGCGCCCGCGTAGACGCGCAGGCCGGGCTTGGAAACGCGGCGAAGGCCGGTGATGACCTTCTCTTTGCCGGGCAGGTACTTCAGGGTGATGCGGATGATACCCTGGGTGCCGTCGTCGATGAGCTGGAAGTTCTTGATATAGCCCTCATCCAGCAGGATCTGGGCGATGGACTTCTTCATGTTGGACGCGGGCACATCCACGGTGTCATGCTTGGCGCTGTTGGCGTTGCGGATGCGGGTGAGCATATCCGCGATGGGGTCGGTAATATGCATGAGTCTTACCTCCTATTAGATTACAGGCTCTGCCTGTTACGGCGGAAGGTATCGGAGCTAGGCAAGTCCGACCTGTTGACCGCCGGCGGGGGATTTTTTCAGCGAACCGGGGAAGAGGCGGGCTGGTGATTACCAGCTCGCCTTTTTCACCCCGGGGATCTGACCCTTATAGGCCAGCTCGCGGAAGCAGATACGGCAGATGCCGTAGTCGCGCAGGTAGGCGTGGGGACGGCCGCAGATCTTGCACCGGTTGTACTGCCGGGTGGAGAACTTAGGCTCACGCTGCTGCTTGAGAATCATAGACTTCTTAGCCATGTTTCATTCTCCTCCTTTAGCGCTCGGCGAAGGGAGCGCCGATCAGTCCCAGCAGCTCCTTGGCCTCTTCGTCGGTGTGGGCGGTGGTGCAGATGACCACGTCAAGTCCGCGGATCTTGTCGATCTTGTCGTACTCGATCTCGGGGAAGATCAGCTGCTCCTTCAGGCCCAGGGCGTAGTTGCCGCGGCCGTCGAAGGCGTTGGGGTTGATGCCGCGGAAGTCGCGGACACGGGGCAGGGCCACGTTGAACAGGCGGTCCAGGAACTCCCACATCCGATCGCCCCGCAGGGTGACCTTGGCGCCGATGGGCATGCCCTCACGGAGCTTGAAGTTGGCCACGGACTTCTTGGCCTTGGTGACGATGGCCTTCTGGCCGGTGATCTTGGTCAGATCGCCCACCACGGCCTCCAGCACCTTGGCGTTGTCCCGGGCCTCGCCGCAGCCGCAGTTGACCACGATCTTGTCCAGGCGGGGGATCTGCATGGAGCTCTTGTAGCCGAACTTCTGCATGAGAGCAGGAGCGACTTCCTTCTGGTACTTGGTCTTCAGGTTAGGCATCTTCTTTTCCTCTGCCATTTCTAATCACTCCTCCTCTCTCAGATTTCGGCGCCGCACTTCTTGCAGACGCGGACCTTCTTGCCGTCGGCCAGCAGCTTGTGGGCGGGCCGGGTGGGCTTGTTGCACTTGGGGCAGACGCGCTGCACCTTGCAGGCGTAAACGGGGGCTTCCTTCTTCAGGATGCCGCCCTCCTCGCCCTGCTTGCGGGGCTTGGTGTGGCGGGAGACGATGTTGACCTTCTCCACGATCACCTTACCCTCCTTGGGGAGGACCTTGAGGACCTTACCCTGCTTGCCCTTGTCCTTGCCGGACAGGACCACCACAGTGTCGTCCTTACGAATGCTCATCTTGTTCATGTTCTCTCCTACCCCCTTACAGCACTTCGGGAGCCAGGGACAGGATCTTCATGTAATCCTTGTCGCGCAGCTCGCGGGCCACTGGCCCAAAGATACGGGTACCGCGGGGATTCTTGTCGTCCTTGATGAGGACGGCGGCGTTGTCGTCGAAACGGACGTAGCTGCCGTCGGCGCGGCGGACGCCGCGGGAGGAGCGGACGATAACGGCCTTGACGACCTCGCCCTTCTTCACCGTGCCGCCGGGCTGAGCCTTGCGGACGGAGGCCACGATCACGTCGCCGATGTTGCCGTAGCGGCGCTTGGAGCCGCCCAGCACGCGGATGGTCTTGATCTCCTTGGCGCCGGTATTATCGGCAACCTTCAAATAGCTTTCTTCCTGAATCATATCGGCACCTCCTTACTTCGCTTTTTCGATGATTTCGACCACGCGCCACCGCTTGTCCTTGGACAGGGGGCGGGTCTCCATGACCTTCACGCGGTCGCCCACACCACAGGCGTTCTGCTCGTCGTGAGCCTTCAGCTTGTAGGTGCGCTTGACGATCTTCTTGTAGAGCGGGTGGGCCACACGGTCGGCGATGGCGACCACCACGGTCTTGTCCATCTTATCGGAGACCACCATGCCGACCCTGGTCTTACGGGAAGAAGTTCTGTTTTCCATGTTCTGTTTCCTCCTTCTTAACGGCCCGCGAGCTGCTGCTCACGGATCAGGGTCTTGACACGGGCGATGTCCTTCTTGACCTCGGCAATGCGGATGGGGTTGTCGAGCTGGTTGGTGGCATGCTGAAGACGGAGCTGGAACAGGTCCTTCTTCAGGTCCAGGAGCTTGGCGTCCAGCTGGTCGGCGGACAGCTTGCGGATCTCATTCGCTTTCATCTTCATTCACCACCATTCTCGGTCTCGGCGGTCTCTTTCTTCACAATCTTGCACTTGACAGGCAGCTTGTGGGAAGCGAGACGCAGGGCCTCACGGGCGGTCTCCTCGGTGACGCCCGCGATCTCGAACATAACACGGCCGGGCTTGACCACGGCCACCCAGTACTCGGGGGAGCCCTTACCGGAGCCCATGCGGGTCTCGGCGGGCTTCTCGGTGATGGGCTTGTCGGGGAAGATCTTGATCCAGACCTTACCGCCGCGCTTGGTGTAGCGGGTCATGGCGATACGGGCGGCCTCGATCTGGTTGGAGGTGATCCACGCGGGCTCGATGGCCTGGAGGCCGAACTCACCGTAGGTGACGGTGTTGCCACGGGTGGCCTTTCCCTTCATACGGCCGCGGTGCACGCGGCGGTATTTGACTCTCTTAGGCAGCAGCATTAGTTGGCGCCTCCTTCCTTCGGGGTAGCGGGAGCGGCGGGAGCCGCCGGACGCTGATTGGTGTTGGGGCGGAAGCCCTGGCCGGCAGGACGGGGACCGCCCTGACCAGCGGGACGGGGACCACCGAAGCCCTGACCGGCGGGACGCTGGCCGTAGCCGCCCTGGCCCTGGGGCCGGGGACCGCCGAAGCCGGGCTTCCGGTCGCCGAAGCCGCCGGGACGGCCGCCGCCGAAGCCGGGCTTGCGGTCGCCGTTGCGGTCATTGCGGCGGGGACGGTCAGGCCGCTCCTTGAAGTTCTTGGTGTCCAGGGTGCGGGGGGTGGTCCGCAGGGCCTGGGAGAGGACCTCGCCCTTGTAGATCCAGCACTTGACGCCGATGCGGCCATAGGTGGTCGCGGCCTCGGCGAAGCCGTAGTCGATGTCGGCGCGCAGGGTCTGCAGGGGGATGGTGCCGTCGTGATAGTGCTCGGTGCGGGCGATCTCGGCGCCGTTCAGGCGGCCGGAGCACTGGACCTTGATGCCCAGGGCGCCCATGCGCATGGCGCGGCCCATGGCGTTCTTCATGGCCCGGCGGAAGGCGATACGCTTCTCCAGCTGCTGGGCGATGTTCTCAGCCACCAGCTGGGCGTCCATATCGGGGTTCTTCACCTCGACGATGTTGAGGGCGACCGGCTTGCCGATCATCTTCTCCACCACCAGGCGGATGCGCTCGATCTCAGTGCCGCCCTTGCCGATGACCACGCCGGGACGGGCGCAGTGCAGGTAGATGCGGACCTTGGCGCTGTCGCGCTCGATCTCGATCTTGGGGATGCCGGCGGAATACAGGGTCTTCTTCAGATAGTTGCGGATCTTGTTGTCCTCTACCAGCATGTCGCCCACTTTATCGTTGCGGGCGTACCAGCGGGAGTCCCAATCCTTGATAACGCCGACGCGGAGGCCGTGCGGATTGACTTTCTGTCCCATATTACTTGGCCTCCTTTTCTGCCACGGCGATGGTGATGTGAGAAGTGCGCTTGTTGATCCGGAACCCGCGGCCCTGCGCCCGAGGCCGCATCCGCTTGATGATGGGGCCGGGGGTGGCGAAGGTCTGGGACACGTACAGCTTCTCGGGGTCCAGCCCGTGGTTGTTCTCGGCGTTGGCCGCGGCGCTCTTCAGGAGCTTGAGCATAGGCTCGGAGGCGGCCTTGGGGGTGTTCATCAGGATCGCGGTGGCCTGGGCCACGCTCTTCCCGCGGATGAGGTCGCAGACGATCTGCACCTTACGGGGAGAGATCCGGATATAGTTCAGATGTGCTTTCGCTTCCATTCTTCTCTCTCCTCCTTACTTGCCGGTCTTGCTGCCCGCGTGGCCCTTGAAGGTGCGGGTGGGGGCGAACTCGCCCAGCTTGTGGCCCACCATATCCTCGGTCACGTAGACGGGCACGTGCTTGCGGCCGTCGTGGACCGCGAAGGTGTGGCCGACGAAGGAGGGGAAGATGGTGGAGGCGCGGCTCCAGGTCTTCAGGACCTTCTTCTCGCCGTTCTGGTTCATGGCGTCTACCCGCTTCAGCAGCTCGGGAGCGCAAAACGGGCCTTTCTTCACACTTCTAGACATGTTTTAACTCCCTCCTTACTTCGCGTTGCGGTGCTTGACGATGAACTGCTCGGTCTTGCTCTTCTTGGAGCGGGTCTTGTAACCCATGGCCGGCTTGCCCCAGGGGGTAACAGGCCCGGGACGGCCCACAGGGCTCTTGCCCTCGCCGCCGCCGTGGGGATGGTCGTTGGGGTTCATGACAGAGCCGCGGACGGTGGGCCGCCAGCCCATGTGGCGCTTGCGGCCGGCCTTACCGATCTGGATGTTGCCGTGGTCGGTGTTGCCCACCTGGCCGATGCAGGCCTTGCACTCCTCGCGGATATAGCGGACCTCGCCGGAGGGCAGGCGGACCTGGGCCATGCCGTTCTCCTTGGCCATGAGCTGACCAGCCACGCCGGCGGACCGGACCAGCTGGGCGCCCTTGCCGGGGTAGAGCTCGATGTTGTGGATGAGCTCGCCCACGGGGATGTTGGCGATGGGCAGGCAGTTGCCGGGCAGGATGTCGGCGGTGGGACCGGAGACGATCTTGTGGCCGGCCTTCAGGCCCACGGGAGCCAGGATATAGGCCTTCTCGCCGTCGGTATACTGGATGAGGGCGATGTTGGCGGTCCGGTTGGGGTCGTACTCCAGACGGAGCACGGTGGCCTCCACGCCGTCCTTCTGGCGCTTGAAGTCGATGATGCGGTACTTCTTCTTGTTGCCGCCGCCGCGGTGGCGGACAGTGATGCGGCCGTAGCTGTTGCGGCCGGCATTCTTCTTCAGGCTCTCGGTCAGGCTGCGCTCGGGCTTAGCCTTCTTGTCGATCCCCTCAAAGGCGGACACAGTCATGTGGCGCCGGGAGGGAGTCGTCGGTTTATAAGTCTTGATTGCCATTCCTCTTCTCCTCCTTACGCCTCAAAGAACTCGATGGCCTTGGAGTCCGCGGTCAAAGTGACCATGGCCTTCTTCCAGGAGGGGCGGCGGCCGGCGGGGTAACGGCCGGTGCGCTTCTCCTTGCCATACATGTTGATGGTGTTCACCTTGGACACCTTGACGCCGAAGATCTCCTCGACCGCCTTGGCGATCTCGATCTTGTTGGCGTCCTTGGCCACCTCGAAGGTGTAGCGCTTGTCCTCCGTCATGGACATGGACTTCTCGGTGACGATGGGGCGCTTGATGATGTCGTATGCTTTCGTCATCACGCGAACACCTCCTCAATGACAGCCAGCGCAGCCTTGTCGATGATGAGCTGGTTGGCGTTCAGAATGTCGTAGACATTGATGAGCTTGGCCTGGCTGGTAGTCACGCCGGGGATGTTCCGGGCGGACTTGACCACGTTCTGGTTGACCTCGGGGGTGACCAGCATGGCCTTGCCGGCGTTGACGGCCTTCAGGAACTCGGCCATGGTCTTGGTCTTGATCTCGCTCACGTCCAGGCCGTCCACCACGATGACGCTGCCCTCAGCGGCCTTGGCGGAGAGAACGGACTTCAGAGCCAGACGCTTGACCTTCTTGTTGAGGGTGTAGCTGTAATCGCGGGGCTTGGGGGCGAACACGATGCCGCCGTGGGTCCACTGGGGAGCGCGGGTGGAACCCTGACGGGCGCGGCCGGTGCCCTTCTGGCGCCACGGCTTGATGCCGCCGCCGGAGACCTCGGCGCGGGTGAGGGCGGACTGGGTGCCCTGCCGGCAGTTGGCCAGGTGGTTCTTCACCACGTCATGGACCACGTTCTGGTTGGGCTCGATGCCGAACACAGCTTCGGAGAGCTCCACTTCGCCCACCTTGGTGCCGGACATGTTGACTACGGTTGCCTTAGGCATTTGGTATCTCTCCTTTCTTACTTGTTACGGGCGGACGCCTTCTGGGGATTGACGCGGGCGGAAGCCTTCTGCGGGTTGACGCTGGCGTTGGCCGCGGCGCCCTTCTCCTTGACGTTGATCACGGAGTTGCGCAGATACACGATGCCGCCCTTGGGGCCGGGAATGGCGCCCCGCACGGCGATGAGGTTCAGCTCGGTGTCCACCTGGATGACGTCCAGGTTCAGCACGGTGACCTGCTCGTCACCCATGTGGCCGGCGCCGATCTTGCCCTTGAAGATGCGGGAGGGATCGGTGGCGGGGCCCATGGAACCGGCGTGGCGGTGCACAGGGCCGCCGCCGTGGGTCATGGGGGTCCGGCCGGCGTTGTAGCGCTTGACCACGCCGGCGTAGCCCTTACCCTTGCTGATGCCGGTGATGTCCACCCGGTCGCCCTGGGCGAACACCTCGGCGGTGATCTCGTCGCCCACGTTCATGTCGGCGGCGTTCTTCAGCTGGAACTCCTTGAGGACCTTCTTCCGGGCGTCGCCAGCCTTCTTCAGGTGGCCCAGCTCGGGCTTGGTGAGCTTGCGCTCGGCCACGTCCTCATAACCGAGCTGCACGGCGGTGTAGCCGTCCTTCTCCTCGGTCTTTTTCTGCACCACGGTGCAGGGGCCCGCCTGGATGACGGTGACCGGGATGACCTTTCCGGCGTCGTCGAAGACCTGCGTCATGCCGACCTTCTTGCCGATAATGGCCTTTTCCATTTGACTTCCTCCTTAAATAAGGTTATTGGTTGGGCGAGGTGGCCATTGGGCTGCCATTGCTCGGCCAACTTGACCCGTCCGCCTCAAAACGCGGCGGACTGCGGTACAAACAAAACAAATGCGCGGGGCTTAGAGCTTGATCTCGATCTCCACACCGGCGGGAAGCTCCAGGGCCATCAGGGCCTCAACGGTCTTGGCGGAGGGCTTGATGACGTCGATCAGGCGCTTGTGGGTGCGGCGCTCGAACTGCTCCCGGGAGTCCTTGTACTTATGGACGGCGCGCAGGATGGTGACGACTTCCTTCTTGGTGGGCAGGGGCACGGGGCCGGACACGGTGGCGCCGGTGCGCTTGGCGGTCTCCACGATCTTCTCGGCGCTCTGGTCGATGAGCTGGTGATCGTAAGCCTTGAGACGGATGCGGATCATTTCCTTCTGAGCTGCCATGGTTTGTTTCCTCCTTAAAACATACGAAGTGGTGATGTGTCTTTGCCGCTCCGTACGGTGAGAAATCTTTTATACACTCTTCCGTGCGTATCATTCCGGGGCATGAATGAGGCCGGCACCATAAAGTAGCCGGCCGCAACACTCAAAACCCGGCGATATGCGCCGAGCGCAAGGTTTCTCAGCCGCCCGATCAACGGACATACTCCGTGAAAGTTACCTCGTTTCCGAGCAATCTCTCACATCATCGCAGACTGCGCCCAAACAGGCGCTTGATTATGATATAACAACCAAGCCCCAAAGTCAAGCACAAATTATACAAAATTCCTTGCTATTTCAAAGGTTCCTTACACGAATCCCCGGCATTGTGTCAAGGGGGCACCCCCTCCGGGGGGCGGCGCTCCCGCGCGGGGGTCCTCTTTCTCATTTGAGAAAGAGGACGGAAAGAAAACCAGGGCTTCGGCCCTGGACCCTCGTCAGAACAAACTGCGTTCCGCTACGTCCGGCTATGCCGGACATTCGCTTCACTCCGTTTGTTCTTCCTCTCCCCAGCGGGCCTGAACGGCGGCCCGCTGGGGTATGGACGAGGGCACGCCTGCCCTGGCAATGCCCGGCAAGGCGTATGCGGGAACGGGCCGCCGGGGTCGGCGGCCCCTACACCAGACCATCGGTTTCCACGTAGGGGCCGCCCACTGGGCAGCCCGTGCAGACTGGCAGAAAACGGAAGGCCCATTCAAAAAACGTACCGTCCCCCGAGTAAGGGGTCCCCGCCCTGACGCAAAGAGGGCCCGCCAACCCGGCGGGCCCTCCGTCCATCTTCTCTTAGCTTCTGATAATAATCGTGGCGTCGAACTCCGAGCCGCTCTTGGCGGTACCGGTGACCTCCAGCACGTCGCCCACGGCCAGGTCCTTGAAGTAGACGCTGTCCCCATTGCTGGCCGACAGGATGGTGGTCCTGCTGGTCACGTTGACCCGGATGGAATTCTCCTGGCCCAGCTCATCCACCACCTTCAGTAGCACGTACTTGTCGCTGTTGGAGGAGTTGACGTACAGCACCGTCCCGTTGAGCTTGTTGGCCTGGTTCACGGCCTGCTGGACCTCGATAGAGGTCACCTGGTCCCCGTTGAGGACCAGCCCCACCCGGTAGCCGGGCTTCAGGGTGGACACGTCCACCTCCTTGCCCGCCTGGGTGACGGAGATACCCGTTGCCACAGGATAGGCGGCCTCCTCGCCGGTGGAGAGGGTCAGATTCAGGGTGTAGCCGCTGGTGGTCTGGAGGATGGAGTTGATGGTGGCGATGACGTTGGCGGTCTGGGGGGTGGCGATGACCTTGGTGACCTCGTTATACCGCACCGTGACCTCCACCTGGTCGCCCACCTTCAGTTTATCCACGCTGCTCTTCTCCCCGTTGCGCTCCACGGTGGGGGCGTCGGACAGGCTCATGGTGAAGGAGACCACGGTCTCGTCCTCCTGGGTCACCTGGATGATGATGGAGGCGTCGTTGGTGTTGATGGAGCGCCCGGTGATCACGCCCTCGGTGACGGTGGAGCCGGGGTAGGCGTCGATGCGCACCAGCTCGCTGCCGGACAGGCGGACGGTGACGAAGGAGTCCTTCTGGATGTTCTTGAGCAGTGTGGTCTCGCCGTTATAAGTGATGACGCAGCTCTTAGCCACGTTATAGGTGGTGGACTTGTTGCTGCCCAGGGGCTGGATGGTGAGGGTGTTGGTGTCGCTGGCATAGGACACGCCCTTGACCCCGCCCTGGATGTACTTGGTCACGCTGTCCAGGGCCACGGACATGACCGTGTTGTCCTCGTTGGACACCCGCATGGAAACGTAGCTGCCCTCGTAGGTGTTGTTCAGGGAGCCGGACAGGCCGTTGACGGTGACGATGGCGGCGGTGGGCATGGAGTAGCTGCGGTTCACGCCGTCGAAGCCCATGACCCGGACGGTGTTGCTGGTGGAGGTCCCGGTGGCCTTCTCCAGGCTGGAGAAGATGCCCTCCTCCTGGCGGGTGCCGCCGGTGAAGCGGACGGCCACCAGACGGCCCTGGTCGTCCACCATGCACACGGCGTTGGTGTATCCGGCGTCGGGGTCCACGATGGTCCGGTCGCCCATGCTCTTGCTGCCCACCTGGACCTGGGTAAAGCGGTCCATGGTGAAAATCATGCCCTGGCCGTCGGCGGTGACGGCGATGTCGTTCTCCTCGATGCCGTTGACCGTTCCGCTGTATACCTCCAGAGGGCTGCTGACCCGGACGGCCTCGGCCACGCCCTTGTTGTTATAGATGATCCGGGCGTGGCGGCCCGCCTTGAGGGCGTTGGTGGAGGTGAGCATGTTGTTCTCGTAGACCGACACATCGGCGGGCAGGGACACGGAGGTGTCGGTAAGCCCGGTGAGGTCGTTGTTCAGGGTCAGAAGGGTGATGCCGTTGGAGCCGTTGGATACGGCGGCGATGGCACCCTGGGCGTAGTCATACTTGGTGTACTCCGGCAGGTCGGCCTCGATGCCGTTCTTCTCCATAAAGGCCAGGGACCGGGACAGCATGGTGGCCATCACAGCGCGGCTGACCTCCAGGTTGGGGCTGAAAGCGTTCTTCTCGTCGCCCTGGACAATGCCGTAGTTGTTGAGCAGATAGACGTAGGGCTTGGCGGACGGGCTGATGGCCGTCACGTCGGTAAAGCCCATGTCGTAGACGGTGAGCCGCTCGGCCATGGGACCCAGCTGCATGGCCCGGACCAGATAGACCGCCAGGTCCTCCTTCTCGATGGGCTTGACCAGCTGCCCGGACTGGAACAGCACCTTCAGGTCGCTGTAAGAGAGGATGCCCGTCTCCAGACAGATGGCGAACTCCTTGTAGAACCAGGACTGTGCGCCGTCCAGGATGGAGTCCACGTCCTCTTTCCGGTCGTCGGCGATCTTCGCGGCGGTGTTGTCGTCCAGCCCCACGGCCCGGGCGCACAGGGCCAGGGCTTCGGCGGCGGTCAGCTTGTTCTCCGGCTTGAAGGTCCCGTCCTCATAGCCCTTGAACATGTTCGCGTCGGTCATTTCCTCGATATAGCTCTTGGCCCAGTGGGTCTGGATATCGGGGAAGGCCGTGGCCGCCGAGGCGGTCACCGCCGTCAGCGACAGCGTCATCGCCAGCGCCAGAGCGCAAGAGAGCAGTCGTTTACCTTTCATTCAGCGCACCTCCATGCCATGTATGTACCAGATATAGTGGTTCACATTAAAATCAGTATAACGTCCCGGAGCGAAAAAAGCAACTGGAAGTCTTGGATTGTTATCAGGTTGTAAGATTTTAGACGATGCGGGGGAGGGGTTTGTTCCCCCGTCGGGGGACGCGCCTCCGGCGACCGCTGCCGCGGGGGCCAGGATTCTTTTCTCGAAAAGAACCCTGGGAAGAAACGACCCGGGCCTGCGGGCCCTGGACCTAAGAGAGGCGCCAACGATAGCATGGCAGTCGAAACCGGCTAGAGATAACCAGTCTGCCTTTCCGCCCCCGCCCCGGCCGTTACGGCCTAACGTGCGGTCATTCATCCCCCATGCGCTGGCGCGGCGCGCCTAGCTTGGTGAGGCCCGGCAAGGCTGGCCTATCATCGGTGGGGCGCGACGACCCAGCGCGCCAATGCTGACGGCTATCAGCCGCCCGTGCAGACTGGCGACGTGCGGAAGGCTAATTCAAATACGTACCGTCCCCCGAGTAAGGGGCCCCCGGCGGGCCGCCGTTCAGGCCCGCTGGGGAGAGGAAGAACAAACGGAGTGAAGCGGATGTCCGGCATAGCCGGACGTAGCGGAGCGCAGTTTGTTCTGACGATGGGGTCCAGGGGGCCGACGATGGGGGGATGAAATCCCCCGTGTCGGCCCCCTGGTTTTCTTTCGGTTCCTTTCTCAGACGAGAAAGGAACGCCCCCGGCAGGGATGTCGTACATAGTTTCTATATTCTATCAAAACACCCGTTCTATTGCAAGAGGAAATCCGCACTTTCTTTTATTCTATCCGATAAGGGCTCAGCCAATCGCTGTCTTTCATGGAGACCATGTCGTCGTCCACAAAGATCACGTGGTCCAGCAGCTCCACGCCCACGTCCTGGAGCAGGTTCCAGAGCTTATGGGTGGTGGCGATGTCCGCCTCGGAGGCCAGGGCCAGACCGCTGACGTGGTTGTGGGCCAGGACGGCGGCGCTGGCGTTCTGGGCCAGGAGCAGCTCCACCACCTTCCGCAGGCTCACGTCGGTGGCGTTGACGGTGCCCTCGGCCAGCTTGTGGCAGCCCAGGACCTTGTGCTTGGCGTCCAGGCAGATGAGATAGGCCATCTCATTCCGGGGCCCCTGGCGGAAGTAGGGCAGCAAAAAGTCCCTGATGTCCCGTGTGGTCATCAGGATGTTGGTCACCGAGGTCCGCTCCGCCTGATAGCGGCCCGCCAGCTTGGGGATCAGCTTGAGCAGGGTGGCGGTGTGCTCCCCCACGCCGGGGGTCTGCCGGAGGGACTCCGGCAAGGCGTCCATGACCCCGGCGATGGAGCCGAACTTGTCCAGCAGGGTGTGGGCCAGGGCGTTCACGTCCCCCTGGGGGATGGAGTAGAACAGCAGCAGCTCCAGAAGCTGGTGGTCGTGGAAGTCCTCGCCGTGGGCCAGGAACTGCTCCTTCAGCCGCTTGCGGTGTCCGTCGTGGAGGCCCATGTTATCGTGCGCCGTACTCGGCCAGGTAGGCCTCCATGCTGGCCTTCATGGCGTCGTCGATGTAGACCTTGCCGTCGATCTCCCGGTTGTGGAGGAAGGCGATGATCTCCCGGACGGTGACGATGGGGTAGACGGCGATGCCGTAGTCCTGGCGCAGCTCGTCCAGGGTGGAGCAGTCCCGGGTACCCCGCTCCATGCGGTCCACGGAGACGAAGAGGGCCGTCATCTTCACGTCGGCCACGCCCTTGAACAGCTCGATGGACTCCCGCACGGCGGTGCCGGCGGTGACCACGTCCTCCACGATGGCCACCCGGTCCCCGTCCTGGGGCTTGTACCCCACCATGGCGCCGCCCTCGCCGTGGTCCTTGGCCTCCTTGCGGTTGAAGCAGTAGGGCAGGTCCCGGTGATAGGCGCGGTACAGGCTGGCGGCGGCGGTGACGGCCAGAGGGATGCCCTTGTAGGCGGGGCCGAAGAGGCAGTCGATGCCGCCGGGGGCGTTCTCCTGGATGCAGGCGGCGTAGTAGTCGCCCAAAAGGGCGGCCTGGGCGCCGGTCTTGTAGTTGCCGGTGTTGATGAAGTAGGGGGTCTTGCGCCCGGACTTGGTGGTGAAGTCCCCGAAGGTGAGGACGCCGGAACGGACCATAAAGGTGATGAATTCCTCTTTGTACGTCATGGTTTTGCTCCCCTTTTCTCAGTTGTCTGAAATCGTATCATTATATCATTTCCCAACCGGCGGCACAAGAGCGAAAAGAGCATGAAAATTTCTCTCCGCTGTGATATAATGGGTATCACTTCAAACGGAAAAGGGGTCGTTACCGATGAAAAAGCGCCGCCTGCTGTCCCTGGCTCTGTCCGGGGCCCTCGCCCTGTCCCTGGCCTCCCCCGCGCTGGCCGCCCCCGCCGGGAGCGGCATCGCCGTCCAACTGGACGGGAAAAAGCTGACCTTCACCGATGCCGCCCCCCAGGCCCGGGACGGTCGGACCTTCCTCCCCTTCCGGGCCGTCTTCGAGGCCATGGGGGCCACGGTGGACTACGACGCCGCCGCCAACGCCGTCAGCGCCACCCGGGGCGGCACCACCGTGACCATGACCCTGGGCTCCACCCAGGCCGCCGTGGTCAGCGGCGGAGAGGAGACCGCCCTCACCATGGACGTGGCCCCCTTCGCGGAGAACAGCCGCACCTATGTCCCCGTCCGCTTCGCCGCCCAGGCCCTGGGCTGCGCCGTGGGCTGGGACCAGGACGACCAGACCGTCATCCTGCTGGACGGGGAGACCCTGGTCGGCCAGTACCTGGCCGGAGACGATTTTTCCCTCTACCGCCAGTATCTGAGCCACGATCTCAGCACCCTGGAGGGTCGGCAGGCCATCACCGCCCATACCTCCATCGACACAGGCGGGCAGTTTCAGCTGGACTGCGTTCTGAACGGACTGCGCTCAGGGGACGGGCTGTCCTTCACCGGCGACGGCAGCCTGGATCTAAGCAGCTACTATGAGATGATGGCCGCCCAATACAATACTACGCCGGAGGTGCTCGGCGTCACAAAGGCGGACATGGTGTCCAAGATGGCCGTTGAGGTCTGCGCCGGCGGAGATGCCTACTATCTGCGCTCCAGTGAGTTGGAGAACACCCTGGACGGGCTTCCCGCCGACGCCTGGGTTTCCTTTGACAGTCTGGAGGAGCTGCGCTCCACCGCCGGGACGGCGGTGCCCGGCACGGAACTCATCATCAAGCTGGCCGCTATGCCGGAGGGGTGGAACAGCCTGATGAAGTTCGAGCTGGCCCCCACCCTGCAGGGCCTGATGGGGACCCTCAGCCTGGACGACAAGGATACCGCGCTGGCGGACGCAATGGCGCTCATCGAGGAATACGCCGCCCCCTTCCGGGACAGCGCTCTCGTAAAAATGGATAACGGCTATACCGCCACCCTGACCCACGAGCAGGAGGGGGCGCCCTTCACGGTCCAGGTGGACCTTTTCTGCGATCAAAACGGGGCAGTGACCGGCTATCAGACCGCCGTGCGGAACTCCGTGGTCCAGTATTCCAACGGAAGCCTGGGCTACGAGGACTTCGTGACCTCATACCGTGACGGAACGATCACCCTTCAGGACGTTGTCACCAACGGAGACGGTACCAAGGACACCATTTCCATTTCGCTGTCGTTCCAGCCCACCGCCGTGGCCCCCCAGACCGCACCTCCCGCGGGGGATGCGGTGGTGCCGTACAGTCAGCTGACCCCGAAGGCATAGTGACCCCCGCCCCACGAACATTCAGAAAAGGAAAGAGGTTATCCACCATGAAAAAGCGCCGCCTGCTGTCCCTGGTCTTGTCCGGAGCCCTGGCCTTGTCCCTGGCCTCCCCCGCGCTGGCCTCCCCCGCCGGGAGCGGCATCGCCGTCCAACTGGACGGCAAAGAGCTGACCTTCACCGACGCCGCCCCCCAGGCCCGGGACGGCCGGACCTTCCTCCCCTTCCGGGCCGTCTTCGAGGCCATGGGGGCCGAGGTGGACTACGACGCCGCCGCCAACGCCGTCAGCGCCACCCGAGGCGACACCACCGTGACCATGACCCTGGGCTCCATTCTGGCCACCATCAAGACCGGCAGCCTGGAAGGCCAGTTCCGCATGGACGTGGCCCCCTTTGCGGAGGACGGCCGCACCTACGTGCCCGTCCGCTTTGCCGCCGAGGCCCTTGGCTGCGCCGTGGGCTGGGACCAGGACGACCAGACCGTCATCCTGTTGGACGGCAAAAAACTGGCGGAAGAATTCCTGGCCGGGGACGACTTCTCCCTCTACCATGCCTACATGGACCACAACCAGGAGGCCGTCGAGGGCAAGCAGGCCATCACCGGCTCCTTCTCCCTGAACTCCAGCGGCCTCATCTCCCTGGACTGCGCCCTGACGGGGCTGGTCAATGGGGAGAACATGGAGATCAACGGCGACGTGGATGTGGATATGTCCAGCTACTACAAGGTCCTGGCCGCCATGTACGGCGCCACCCTGGCCGACCTGGGCCTCACGGAGGCGGACCTGGCAGAGAGCACCAGCTTAGAGGTCCGGGCCGGCAAAGATGCTTTCTACATGCGGTCGGAGGCATTCGAGCGCGTCATGGACGGACTGCCTGCGGGGGCCTGGGTCTCCTTCGACGACTTGGAGGACCTGACCGCCGCCGCGGGGACCGCGGTGCCCGGCATCGATTCCGTGGCGCAGTCCGGCGGCTCCCTGGACGACTGGAACAGCCTGATGAAATTTGAGCTGGGGGCCACGCTGGAGGCCAACCTGTCCCTCCTTACCCCGGACGACAAGGACACCGCCCTGGCCGACGCCATGGCCTGCATGGAGCTGTACGCCGCCCCCTTCCGGGACAGCGCCTTTACCAAGACCAGCACCGGCTACACCGCCACACTCACCCTGGACCAGGGCCAAAACGAGCCCTTCACCGCCAAGATAGAGCTGTTCTGCGACAAGAACGGCGCGGTGACCGGCTACGAGACCACCATGCTGAATTCCATCGCCGCAGACGGCCAGGGCAGCCTGGTCAGCCAGAACGTTATCACCTCTTACCGGGACGGCAAGTTCTCCTATGCGCTGGCCACCACCGACGAGGACGGCTCCACCAGCACCATGTCCATGGCCCTGGAGACCAAATCCACCTCCAAGACGCCCCAGACCAAGCCCCCCGCCGGGGCCAAGGTGGTCCCTTACAGCCAGTTGACCCCTAAGGAGCAGTAAACAACGATACCACAACGGGAGGAATCCCCCTTGAACGAACCGCTGGTCAGCATCATCGTGCCCATTTATAACGCCGAGGCCTACCTCCCCGCCTGCCTGGACAGCATCCACAGCCAGACCTACCGCAGCCTGGAGGTCTGGCTGGTGAACGACGGCAGCACGGACGGCAGCATCCGCGCCTGCGCCGCCATGGCGGAGGCCGACCCCCGCTTCCACCTGCTGGACCTGCCCAACGGGGGCGTCTCCGCCGCCCGGAACGCCGCCCTGGACCGCTGCACGGGCAAGTACATCCAGTTCGCCGACGGGGACGACAGGCTCACCCCCGACGCCACGGCCCTCATGGTCCGGGCGGCGGAGTCCACCGGGAGCGACCTGGTCATCGCCCACTTCTACCGGGTCATAGGGGAGCGGATGGCCCAGCGGGGCCACATCCCGGACCGCCGGGTGCTGACCCGGCAGGAGTTCGCCCAGGAGATGGTGAAGGCCCCGGCCAACTACTACTACGGGGTGCTGTGGAACAAGCTCTACCGCCGGTCCCTGGTGGAAAAGCACGGCATCCGCTGCGAGACGGAGGTGTCCTGGTGCGAGGACTTCCTCTTCAACCTGGAGTACATCCGCCACGCCCGGCTCATCGCCGCCGTGCCCGAGCCGGTCTACTACTATTACAAGCGGGAGGGCAGCCTGGTCACCTCCCAGGCCAGCCTCCGCCGGACCATCGAGACCAAGAAGCTGACCTTCGACTACTACAAGGACCTGTACCAGGACCTGGACCTCTACGACGAGCAGAAGGCGCAGGTCTACCGCTATCTCATCTCCTCCGCCACCGACGGGGCGGTGTTCCCCCTGCCCGAGGGGCTGGAAGAATTGCTGGGCCGCCGGAGCTCCCCCCGGCGGGCGGAACAGGAGGCGTGAAGCCATGCCCGTACTGGAACAATATCTGGACCAGATCAGCCGCATCCTCCAGGCCTGCGAGGACACGGACGGGGTCTTTATCCTGGACAAAAACGGGGTGGTGGAATACTGCCGCTCCCCCCTGAACTTCTACTTCAAGCCCGGCGAGACCATTGGCCGCCACATTTTGGAGCTGTACCCCGAGCTGACCGAGGAGACCAGCACCGTCATGCGGGTGCTGAAAACCGGCAAGCCCAGCCTCCACCACCGGCAGGAGCTGGTGAACTGCCAGGGCCAGCGGGTCATCCTGGACTCCACCACCCTGCCCATCCTGGTGGACGGGGTGGTCCAGGGGGCGGTGGACTCCTCCCAGTTCTACACCATCGGCCAGCAGGTGGTCCGGGGCGGCGGCCAGGACGGGCCGGTCTCCGGTCTGGACCGGATGATCACCCAGGACCCGGCCATGCTGGGGCTGAAGCGGCGCATCCGGGACGTGGCCCAGCTGGACTCCCCCGTCCTCATCTACGGGGAGACCGGCACCGGCAAGGAGCTGGTGGCCGAGGCCCTCCACAGCGAGGGCAAGCGGGCGGGCAAGCCCTTCGTGGCCCAGAACTGCGCCGCCATCCCCCCCAATCTGCTGGAGAGCATCTTCTTCGGCACGGAGAAGGGCAGCTACACCGGGGCGGTGGACCGCAAGGGCCTCTTCGAGGCCGCCGACGGCGGCACCCTGTTCCTGGACGAGATCAACTCCATGGACGTGGCCCTCCAGGCCAAGCTGCTCAAGGCCCTGGAGGAACAGAAGGTCCGCCACGTGGGCGGCCATAAGGACATTCCCTTCGACGTGCGCATCCTCTGCGCCATGAACGAGGACCCCCGGACCGTCCTGCGGGAAAAGCGCATCCGGGAGGACCTCTACTACCGGGTGGGGGTGGTCAAGCTGACGGTGCCCCCCCTCCGGGACCGGCCGGGGGACATCCCCCTGCTGACCCGGCACTTCATCGACAAGTTCAACCGCTCCATGAACAAGGGCATCCGGGGGGTGAGCAGTCTGGTGGAGGGACTGTTCCAGCAGTACCGCTGGCCGGGGAACATCCGGGAGCTGCAGAACACCATCGAGGGGGCCTTCGCCACCGCCCAGGGGGACACCCTAGTGGTGGAGGACGTGCAGGACATCTTCCTGGCTGCCGCCGGGGGCGACGAGCCCGCCCCGGAGTCCCCCGCTCCCCTTCCCCGGGCGGCGGCGGACCCGCTGGCCGAGGGCTTCTCCCTTACAGAGGCCATGGACCGGTATGAAAAGGAGCTCATCCAGCGGGCCTTAGCCCAGTCCGGCTCCGTGTCCGACGCGGCCCGGCGGCTGGGGGTCTCCCGGCAGAATCTGAAGTACAAGCTGCAAAAATACGGCCTGTAAAATTTTTTGCGGCGCAAAATATTTTGTCACCAAAAAAACGGATTGCCGCGCCAGTCTGCGAACTGGCTCGCAATGACAGGAGAGGGGCAGCGGTTGCCGCCCATGTCATTCCGAGCCATCCCGCAGGATGGCGCGGCAATCCGCCTCTCTGTGCTCCTTCTTGGCACCGTTCTTGCTCAACATCCGGGCAAAGCCACACGACTTTGAAAGGATGATTTGATTATGAGGAAACTCTGGTATCACGGCGCCGTTACCTCCATGGACCCCAACATGACCCGCTACGAGGCCATCGGGGCCGAGAACGGGAAAATCGTGTTCCTGGGCAGCGACGCCGACGGCCTGGCCCTGGACTGGGACGAGACCGAGGACCTGGGGGGCAACCTGGTGCTGCCCGCCTTCTCCGACACCCACATGCACATGCTCCACTACGCCCTGTTCCAGCAGAACATGATGCTCTTCGGGGTCCCCTCCATCGAGGAGCTGGTCATCCGGGCCAAGGCCCGCATCGCCGAGCAGAAGCCCGGCTACCTGCTGGGCATGGGCTGGAACCAGGAGAGCCTGGCCGAGGGGCGCATGGTGGACAAGGACGACCTGGACCGGGTCTCCACCGACATCCCCGTGTGCATGCTGCGGGCCTGCGGCCACATCGCCGCGTGCAACACCAAGATGCTGGACATCCTCAAAAACCTGAAGAACGCCGACCCGGAGACCATGAGCTACGTGGACTTCCAGCACGGCTACCTCCGGGAGGACGCCATGCGCCTGTACATGGAGATCATCCCCGACATGGACGACGCCTTCGTCAAGGGCCTCATCCGCCGGGGCCAGCGGGACCTGAACGCCTGCGGCATCACCTGTACCCACTCCGACGATTTGAAGGTCCTGCCCGGCGTGGACCCCATCCATCTGGTGAACCTGTTCCGCGCCATGGAGAAGCGGGGAGAGCTGACCGTCCGGGTCTACGAGCAGTGTCTGGTGGACCAGGCCCACTTCCCCCGGCTGGCGGAGGTCCGCAGCAGCCCCAACGACCACACCAGCTACTTCCGCACCGGCCCCCGGAAGCTGCTCTCCGACGGGTCCCTGGGGGCCGAGTCCGCCGCCATGATCCACGGCTACGTCAGCGACCCCGACAACCACGGCATTCTCATCTACACCGACGCCGAGCTCCACGCCTGGATCAAGTCGGCCCACGACGACCACATGAACGTGGCCGTCCACGCCATCGGCGACCTGGCCCTGGAGAAGGTGCTGGACGCGGTGGAGCGCTGCCAGAAGGAGAACCCCTGGCCCCAGGCCCGCCACGGCATCGTCCACGCCCAAATCACCAACCCGGAGCTGCTGGAGCGGATGAAAAAGCTGCACATGCAGGCGTACATCCAGCCCATCTTTATCGACGCCGACATGGAGATCATCGACGAGCGGGTGGGCCATGAGTACGCCAAGGGCTGCTACAACTGGAAGGCCATGCGGGACATGGGCATCCCCACCAGCGGCGGGTCCGACTGCCCGGTGGAGTCCTTCAATATCATGGAGAACCTCTACTGCGCCGTCACCCGGAAGAACAAGGCCGGGACCAAGACCTACCTGCCGGAGCAGGCCCTGACCGTGGAGGAGGGCGTCCGTCTCTTCACCAGCGACGCCGCCTGGGCCAGCGGAGACGAGGACTGGCGGGGCACCCTGGAGCTGGGCAAGCTGTGCGACCTGGCCGTGCTGGACCGGGACCTCTTCGGGATCGCGCCGGAGGAGTTCCCCGGGGTGAAGGTGGTGCAGACCGTGATGGACGGGAGGACGGTTTACCGGCGGTGATGCCTCCGGCGGGTCCCCTTTCTGGTTTCAGAAAGGGGACGGAAAGAAAACCA
>UQGJ01000002.1 GCA_900540545.1 uncultured Eubacteriales bacterium | reverse complement strand
AGGCTCCCCGCGGAGCGGGGAGCCGCTTCCCTGCTGTTCCAATCAGATGTCCAAATCGTCCCCAAACAGGGCGCTGGTCTCGCTACTCTGGGCGATGCGGACCGTGCCCTGGACCATCGCGCCCGCGCTCATGGAGACCAGGCTGGCCGAGACGTTGCCGGCCAGGACCGCGTTCTGCTGGAAGCTGGCGGACCCGGTGACCTGGACGCTGCCCTTTACCTTGCCGTCCGTGACCAGCTCGGCGGCCGCCAGGTCGCCCACCACGATGCTCCCCTGGTCGATGCGCAGACGGGATGCGGCGGTGATATTGCCCTGGACCGCACAGGAGACCAGCTCCACCGCGTCGCCCTTCACATCGCCCAGCACCTTGCCGGTGATGCGCACGTTCCCGGCCGCTTCCAGGTTGCCCTTCAGCTTGCCCTGTATCTCCACGTCGCCCTCGGCGCGGATGTCGCCGAAGATAGAAGTCCCGGCGGCGATGACCGTCCCGGTAACCCGAATCGCGCCGGGGGCGGACATGCCGCCCAGGCCGGAATCATCGTCGGCCGACGGCGGCGCCACCGGCTCCTCCCGGCGGATGAATCCGCCCGCGAACCGCTTCTGCTCCGTACCCGCGCCAAATTCCTTTTCCATCACCGCTGCCACCTCCTGCTGTTGTTGATCCAGGCTGATCTCTTCGGTCTGCTCCGGCTCCTGATCGCCGATCCCCACCAGGCCCAGCAGCTCCTTCATCGCCTGCTTCATGTTGTCCTTGTTGGCCATAACTCCTAACCCTCTCTGTCTCCAGAATTGCGGTCAAAACCTGCGCTATCCCTGCTCATAGCTGAATGTGATGGGGGCGACCTCCTCCGTCAGGGAGGCGAAGGTGTACCCCGCCGCCTCCAGCTCCGCCACGATGCGGGGCAGGGCTTCGGCGGTACCCGTTCCGCCGTCCCGCAGCTCTACGATGGCGCGGGAATACTTCTGCACGTCGTCAATCACCGTCTGGGCCACGACCTCCGCACTGGTGCCGCGGACATTGTCCAGCCCACTGACATTCCAGTCGTAAAAGAGGAAGCCCCGCCGAAGCATTTCGGCAATCAGGGGCTGATATAGCTTATAGTTATAGGAATTGACGCTTCCGCCGGGGAATCGGAATATCCCGGTCTCTACACCGGTGGCCTCGAAAATCATCTGGCGGGCCTGGTCGAAATCCTCCAGGAAATTTCCCACTGTGGCATAGATGGTTCGGTAGTCGTAGGTATAGCTCAAAACGCCGATGGCGTGGCCACGGTCCACGATTTCCTTCAGGACGGCCCTGGTCTCCGGGCTGTCTCCCCGCCCCGTGACGAAAAAGGTGGCCTTGACCCCCGCTTTGTCCAGCGCGTCCAGCAACTTTTTGGTCTGTTCTGAGGGGCCGCCGTTAAACGTGAGGTAGACGGTGTGGTCCTGGACCCGCAGCCCCTGCCCCGCCTCCGGCACCCGGTAGAGTTCCTTCCACAGTGCCTGATAGGGCAGGTCCTGCCCCTGTGCCTGGGCCGGTCCGCCGCCCGGCTCCCCGCAGCTGAGCTTTTCCTCCAGCTGCAATTGGGTCTTTGCCAGCTGTTCCCCGAGCTGACCGTTTTCCTCCGCCAAACGGTGGGAAGAAACACCGAGTCGGACGGCCAGTGCGGTGGGGACCAGGATCATCAGCGCTAAGACCAACAAAATCAGGCGTTTGAAGAAACGCACACTAAACTCCATTCGGCCTCTCCCTACCCTTCCATGGCACGCCCTCCGGCGAATTGAGTTATAAACTGCCATGGAATCAACACAAGATTATGTTTATTATAAGACACAGTCCCCTAAAAGGCAAGGAATTCTTTCCAGGTTCGACCCCGGCGGCAAAAAAATACCCCGGTACCCATGTGGGGTACCGGGGTATTTTCTCAAATCCAGCTGTCCTCGGTCTCGTGCTTCTTCTCCCTGGTCATCAGTTCATTGAGGACGGCCCTCGGGGCCTTGCCGTGGTAAAGGGCCTCGTAGGCGGCGGCGGAGATGGGCATCTCCACCCCCATCTTGTCCGCCAGGGTCTTGGCGGTGGCGGCGGCGTAGTAGCCCTCCACCACGGCCCCGATCTCCTGGACGGCCTCCTGGGGCGGGGTGCCCTTGCCAATCAGGATGCCGCAGCGCCGGTTCCGGGAGTGCATGGAGGTGCAGGTGACGATCAGGTCCCCCACGCCGGCCAGACCGGCCACGGTCTCCTTCCGGCCGCCCATGGCCACCACCAGACGGGCGATCTCGGTGAGGCCCCGGGTCATCAGCGCCGCCTTAGTGTTGTCGCCGCAGCCCATGCCGTCGCACACGCCGGCGCACAGGGCAATGACGTTTTTCAGGGCCGCCCCCAGCTCCACGCCCACCACGTCGTCGCTGGCGTAGACCCGGAAGCGCTCGCACATGAAGAGGTCCTGGACCAGCTCCGCCGCCGCCCGGTCCTCGCAGGCCGAGACCACGGCGGTGGGGACGCCCCGGCCCACCTCCTCGGCGTGGGAGGGGCCGGACAGGGCCACCACCGGGTGGGCCTCGCCCACCTCCTGGCGGATGACCTCGGTGAGAGTCAAAGAGGTGTCCTTTTCAATGCCCTTGGACACCGAGACCAGCACGGCGCCGGGGTCCAGGAGGGGGGCCAACTGCCGGGCAGTGCCCCGCACGGCGAAGGACGGCGTGGCAAGGACTACCACCTGACAGCCCTTGACGCAGCTCAGGTCGGTGGTCAGGCCCAGGGTCTCAGGCAGGGGGACGCCCTTGAGCATGGGGTTCTCCCCGGTCTCCCGCAGGACCTGGTGCTCGGATGCGCTGTAAGACCAGAGGGTCACGTCGTTGCCGTTCTCCAGCAGCAGAAGGGCCAGGGCCGTGCCCCAGCCGCCGCTGCCAATGACCGATACCTTCATGGGTCTATACCCCCGTTTCCTTTTTCTTATGGAAGGAGAGCTTGTTCTCCTCGCCGTGGACCAGACGCAGGAAGTTGGCCCGGTGCTTCCAGAGGATGAGGGCGGCAATCAGCACCGCCAGGACCATCAGGACCGGGTCGTGGTCCACAAACAGCCAGGTCCCCACCGGGAAGGATGCCCCGGCGTAGATGGAGCCCAGGGAGACGTAGCGGGTCAGGATGGTCAGCAGCAGGAAGCCGCCCCAGGCCAGCAGGGCCAGCCGCCAGTCTATCATGATGGCGATGGTGCCGCCGGAGAGGATGCCCTTGCCCCCCTTGAAGCCGAACATGCAGGGGAACATGTGGCCCAGCAGGCAGAAGAGGCCCGCCCAATACTTTGCCAATAGGGTCAGCCCCGGCCAGCCCGCCAGCCAGACGGCCAGCATGCCGAAGCAGACGGCCAGCACCGCCTTGACCACATCGGCCATGATGACCACAAAGGTCAGCTTCCCGCCAAAGACCCGCTGAAAATTGGTCAGGCCCGCGTTACCGCTGCCGTGGTTGCGGATGTCGTTGTGCAGGATATACTTGGAGACGATGATGGCCCCGTTGGAGCAGCCCAGGAAGTAGGACACCAGTCCAATCACCACCGCCAGTCCGATCAGCAGCAGCGGATTGGGCGCAGACCACATGATATGCCAGTCCGCGCCGCCATTGACCAGCGCCCGAAACGATTCCAGCATACCTTACTCCTCCTTATCCCCCTTCTGCCGGATGGTGAGCCGAATGGGCGTACCCTCCAGGCCGAAGGTGTTCCGAATCTGATTCTCCAGGTAACGCTGATAGGAAAAGTGGAAGAGCTGGGCGTCATTGCAGAAGCAGACGAAGTGGGGGGGCTTCACCCCCACCTGGGTCATATAGAAGATCTTCAGCCGCCGGCCCTTGTCCGTGGGGGGCTGGACCCGTGCGGTGGCGTCGGCCAGCACGGAGTTGAGCATGCCCGTGGTGATGCGCATGGCGGACTGGTCGTTGACGTAGTTGATGAGCTCAAAGAGCCGGGGTACCCGCTGGCCGGTGAGGGCGGAGATGAAGAGGATGGGGGCGTAGGTCATGTAGGAGAGGTCCCGGCGGACGTCCTCCCGCATCTTGTCCATGGTCTTGCCGTCCTTCTCCACCGCGTCCCACTTGTTGACCACGATGATGCAGGCCTTCCCCGCCTCGTGGGCCAGGCCCGCCACCTTGGTGTCCTGCTCGGTGACGCCCTCGTTGGCGTCGATCATAATGAGGCACACGTCGGCGCGCTCAATGGCCATGGTGGCCCGGAGGACGGAGAACTTCTCGATGCGGTCGTCCACCTTGGACTTTTTCCGCATCCCGGCGGTGTCGATAAAGAGGTACTTCCCCGTGCCGTTCTCGAAATAGCTGTCCACCGCGTCCCGGGTGGTGCCCGCCATATCGCTGACGATGACCCGCTCCTGGCCCAGGATGCGGTTGATGAGGGAGGACTTGCCCACGTTGGGCTTGCCGATGACGGCCACCTTCACCACGTCGTCCTCCGGCTCCTCCTCTGTCTCCTCCGGGAAGTAGTCGAAGCAGGCGTCCAGCAGGTCACCGGTGCCGTGGCCGTGGACGGCGGAGACGGCCACCGGGTCCCCCAGACCCAGGTTGTAGAACTCGTAGATGTCCGGGTTGGTGGGGCCCACCTGGTCCATCTTGTTCACCGCCAGCACCACCGGCTTGCCGGAGCGCAGCAACATATTGGCCACCTCCTGGTCGGAGGCGGTGAGGCCGGTCTTGATGTCGCACAGGAAGACGATGACCGTGGCGTTCTGGATGGCGATTTCCGCCTGATGGCGCATGAAGGTCAAAATCTCGCTGTCGGTCCCCGGCTCGATGCCGCCGGTGTCCACGATGTCGAAGCTCCGGCCCCGCCACTCGCACTCGGCGTAGAGCCGGTCCCGGGTGACGCCGGGGGTGTCCTCCACGATGGACAGCCGCTGGCCACAGAGCTTATTGAAGAGCATGGACTTGCCCACGTTGGGCCGGCCCACGATGGCTACCAGAGGTCTAGCCATGGAAACCACCTCCTTGGTTTTGTTCAAAAATAGCGTCGCACAGGTCGAAGCCGTCCTGGTTCACGGGGACGACCTCCACCTTCAGCTCCCGGCGCACGTCGGCCAGGGTCACGTCGTCCAAAAAGACGTCCTCACCGTGGCGAAGCATGTTCACGGGAATCAGGAGCCGCCTGCCCAGGTCCCTGCCCTTGAGCTGGCGGATGAGGTCGCCGCCGGTCACCAGGCCGGATACAGTGACCGTGTGCCCGAAAAAGTCGTTGAGGATGGGATAAACGATGCCCTTAGTATGGCATTTCAGCGCCGCTCTGTCAAGAATTTCCTGTATCCAGGGCCCCGCTGCCACGCCGCAGGCCGTGGAAAAGGGCGTGACGCCCTCCACCGGGTCCATGAGGTCCAGGGCGGCGTCGAATTCCGTCCGCAGCAGGCGCAGCATGCCCACGCCGTTTTCCAGCTGGGTGTAGTCCTCGTAGAAGTCGTCCTCCGGGATGGGGCGGCCCGCCTGGATGTAGAACTCGTCGGAGCACCAGAAGAGGGCGGTGCCGAAGGTCTCTTTACAGTGTGCGCCGTAGGTCTCCACCATATCCACCACCGCCCCGGCGGTGTCTGGCGTGTACGGCTCCAGAGGGTAGCACCCCTGGCGGTGCTTGGTGAGGCCCACGGGGACGATGGACACGCTGTTGACGCCGGGGTACATGGCCGCCAAGTCCTCCATGCTCTTCTGGAGGGCGGGACCGTCGTTGATGCCGGGACAGGCCACAATCTGGCAGTTCATGGTGATGCCCGCCTGGGCGAAACGCTTCATCAGCTCCAGCCCCCGGCCGCCGTTGGGAAAGCCCAGCAGCTTGGCGCGGAGGGCCGGGTCGGTGGCATGGACGGAGACGTTGATGGGCGAAATGTGCAGGTCGATGATGCGCTGGGCCTCCCGGTCGGAGAGGTTGGTGAGGGTGATATAGTTGCCCATGAGGAAGGACAGCCGGGCGTCGTCGTCCTTGAAGTAGAGGCTCTCCCGCATCCCCTGGGGGAGCTGGTCCACGAAGCAGAAGATGCACTTGTTGGCGCAGGAGCGGGCCTTGTCCATGAGGTAGGTCTCGAAATTGAGGCCCATATCCTCGCCCTCTTCTTTTTTGAGCTTCACCGTGCGCGTCCCGCCGTCCTCCCCCCGCAGGGTCAGGGCGAGGCGGGCGTCGTAGCCGTAGAATTTGTAGTCCAGCACGTCCACCACCTGGTGGCCGTTGATCTCCATCAGCCACTCACCGGGCCGTACCCCGGCCCGCTGGGCGGGGCTGCCCTGGTCCACGGACGCGATCTTCGTACTCATGGCGCGTTCACTTCCTTTGTATATGCGTTATTGTACCCGAAATCCGGGCAAAAAGAAAGAGAGAGATAACTCTCTCCCTTCTTTTTGCCATGCAGTTGTTTAGTCGGCCTTGACCTCGCTGACCTCGACCTTGCCGAACTCACGGCCATTGTAAGTCATGCAGGACTTGCAAAGCCGATGAGGCAGACGGTAAGCGCCGCACTTGGGGCACTTGTTGAGGCCGGGGGTCTCCAGCTTCCACACGGAGCTGCGGCGCTTGTTCCGACGCTGCTTGGATACTTTAGACTTAGGGACTGCCATTTGTGACACCTCCTTGGGGACCCGAAACGGGCCATGCTTTACTCGCTCTCTTTGTCCTCCAGTAGCTGGGCCAATGCGGCCAGCCGGGGGTCTACCTCGGGCTTGCACCGGCACGCCTCGGCGTTCAAATCGACGCCGCAACCGGCGCAGACGCCTTTGCAGTCCTCTGAGCAGAGGTTCTTGGAATCCATTGCGAGGACAAATGCCGTGGTCGCCACCTCATCCAGGTCCACCTCGTCCCCGTCCAGAAGGACGATCTCGTCGTCGCTGGTCTCGTCGGCCAGCTCCGTGGCGAGCAGGGTCTCGATGGGCACCGCCTGTTCCCTTGTGAACGGCTTCATGCACCGGTCGCAGGTCAGGCTGAGGGTGGTTTGCGCCTCCGCTTCCAAAACCAGAGCGCCGGCCATGTTCCTGACCCGTCCCGTCACCAGGACCGGTCTGTCGATGGGGTGGGCGCCGTAAAACTCCAAATCGGACAGGTCCATTTGGAATTCAAAGGGCTTCACCGCGCCGGGAACATTGATCACGTCTTTTAGATTCAGTCGCATGGCACACCTCGCATAATGGCACGTCAAATATTATAGTCAAGAGTCTTGTCAATGTCAAATACTTTCTTCACTTTTTTTGTTTTTTATTTCCCGTTCATCGAAAACAGGACAAAAACACAAAAAATGCCGGCGGCACGGAGCTCCGCGCCGCCGGTCACTGTGACCTTCAGTTAGCCCGTTTCAGAGCCGCGATCTCCGTCTCGTGCCGCCGGACCGTCTGCTCCAGGTCCGTCAAACGCCCGTCGATGATGTCCATGTCGTCCTCGCTGGGCATCCTGCGGAGAATATCCTCCTGCCCTTCGGCCAGAAGATTGAACTTAGGCGTGACCTCGTTTTCAATCAGCACGCCCACTTTCCGGATGATTTCTTTCTTCTGTGCGGCCATTTTGGCGTCCATCAATTGGCTGATGGCCTCCAAATCCTCTCTCGTCAACATACCCCTCACCTCTTTTTTGTCATTATATGTCCTCCCAATGTAGTTGTCAATGGACAGGCCCCTATGATATGATGAGGTCAAGAGAAAGATGGAGGCTTCCTATGAAAGAGTTTACCGTTGGAAAAAATGACGCCGGACAGCGCCTGGACCGCTGGCTGGGCAAGACCCTGCCCCTCCTCCCCGCCCCCCTGGCCCAGAAGTATATCCGCCTCAAGCGGGTCAAGCTCAACGGCAAGGGGGCCAAGCGGGACACCCGCCTGGAGCCGGGGGACGTGCTGCAACTATACATCAACGACGAGTTTTTCGACGCCCCCGCGCCGGAGAACGCCTTTCTCTCCATCTTCCAGCCCCAGCTGGACATCGTCTACGAGGACGAGCACATCTTACTGGTGAACAAGCGCCCCGGCATAGTGGTCCACCCAGACGAGCACGAGTACGTCAACACCCTCATCACCCACATCCAGGCCTATCTCTACCAGAAAAAGGAGTGGGACCCCCGGAGGGAGAACGCATTCACCCCCGCCCTGTGCAACCGCATCGACCGCAACACCGGCGGCATCGTCATCGCCGCCAAGACCGCCGAGGCCCTGCGGGTGATGAACCAGAAAATCAAGGACCGGGAGATGGAGAAATACTATCTCTGCGCCGTCCACGGCCGGATGAACCCGCCCAAGGGGAAGCTGGAGGGCTTCATTGCCAAGGATGAGACCAAAAACCAGGTCACGGTATACGACCATCCCATCCCCGGGGGCAAGACCGCCGTCACCTGCTACAAGACTCTGCGGTTCCAGGACGGCCTATCCCTGGTGGAGTGCGAGCTGGTCACGGGGCGCACCCACCAGATCAGGGCCCAGTTCGCCGCCGCGGGCCACCCCCTGCTGGGAGACGGCAAGTATGGAAAAGCCCGCGACAATAAACGCTATGAGCGGAAATTCCAGGCCCTGTGGTCCTATAAGCTGGTCTTCGCCTTCACCACCGACGCCGGGGCCCTGGACTACCTGAACGGGAAAAGCTGGCAGGTGGAGGACGTGGATTTCGTTCAGGAGTATTTTGGCGGCATGGCCATGCCGCCCTGCACAGAAAAACCTTTGCGATAGATATTGACATTTCAGGTGATACCATATATATTAGGTTTCGTCAAAAGGGCGTACCCAACCGCCGGTGGGGTACGCCCTTTTCTACGATTTAGAAAGAAATGGGGGAGGATACGTGTCCAAAGAGCTGATCCGCCTGACGGACCTGAGAATGGTGTTCGACGACGAGGTCGTCCTGAACTCCATCAACCTGTATATCAAGGACAAGGAGTTCCTCACGCTGCTCGGCCCCAGCGGGTGCGGCAAGACGACCACCCTGCGCATCATCGGTGGTTTTCAGACGCCCACCTCCGGGGACGTCTTTTTTGACGGCGTGAGGATCAATTCTGTCCCGCCACATAAACGTAAGGTGAACACGGTATTCCAGAAGTACGCCTTGTTCAACCACATGAACCTCTTTGAGAACGTGGCCTTCGGCCTGCGCATCGCCAAAGTGCCGGAGAAGGAGATCGAGCGCCGGGTCAACGAGGCGTTTGAGCTGGTGAACCTGCCCGGCTACGGCAAGCGGAGCGTGGACTCCCTTTCCGGCGGCCAGCAGCAGCGCATCGCCATCGCCCGGGCCATCGTGAACCGGCCCCAGGTCCTGCTGTTGGACGAGCCTCTGGGCGCGCTGGACCTGAAGCTCCGCAAGGACATGCAGATCGAGCTGAAGAAGATCCAGCAGCAGGTGGGCATCACCTTTGTCTACGTCACCCACGACCAAGAGGAGGCCCTCACCATGAGCGACACCATCGTGGTCATGGACAAGGGCAGCATCCAGCAGATCGGCACCCCCCTGGACATCTACAACGAGCCGAAGAACGCCTTCGTGGCCGACTTCATCGGCGAGAGCAACATCATCGACGGCGTCATGCACGCCGACGGCGTGGTGGGCATGTACGGCAAGAAGTTCCAGTGCCTGGACGCCGGCTTTGCCAAGGACGAGGCCGTGGACGTGGTCATCCGCCCCGAGGACATCGACATCGTCCCCGTGGAACAGGGCCAGCTCACCGGCACCGTCACCGAGGTCACCTTCAAGGGGGTCCACTACGACACCATCGTGGACTTCAAGGGCTTCAAGTGGCTCATCCAGACCACGGACTACTCCCCCGTGGGGGCCCGCATCGGCGTGAAAATCGACCCGGACGGCTTCCACATCATGAAAAAGAGCTCCTATTCCGGCACCTTCGGCGATTATAGCTCCTATTCCGACGAGTATGACGAGCTGAGCGAGGACCCGGACGCGGAGGGCGAAGATGAAGAGTAAGTCCATTTCGTACCCCTACGTGGGGTGGATGGCGCTCTTTGTGGTGGCCCCGCTGGTCATCATCACCGTCTACGCCTTCACCGACCACGCCGGCGGCTTCACCCTGTCCAACTTCCAGGACATGGCCCAGTACGCCGCCGCCTTCGGCCGCTCCTTCCTGCTGGCCGCCATCGCCACCGCCGTGTGCGTCCTCATCGGCTACCCCCTGGCCTACTTCCTGGCCCGGGAGACCGGCTGGGTCAACCGCATGGCCACCATGCTCATCATGCTCCCCATGTGGATGAATTTCCTCCTGCGGACCTACTCCTGGAAGTTCCTGCTGGAGCGCAACGGACTCATCAACACCCTGCTGGGCTTTTTCGGCGTGGGCCCCTTCCAGATGATCGACACCCAAGGGGCCATCGTTTTGGGCATGGTCTATAACTTTTTGCCCTACATGATCCTGCCCATCTTCTCCGTTATCTCCAAAATCGACCACCGGGTCATCGAGGCCGCCCAGGACCTGGGCGCGGACAACGCCATGGTCTTTCGCAAGGTCATTTTCCCCTTGTCCCTGCCCGGCGTCCTCTCCGGCATCACCATGGTGTTCATTCCCTCGGTCTCCACCTTCGCCATCTCCCGCCTGCTGGGGGGCAGCAAGACCCTGCTGTTGGGTAACCTCATCGACATGCAGTTTCTGGGCAGCGCCTATAACCCCCACCTGGGCTCCGCCATTTCCCTGGTAATGATGGTCATTGTCATGGTATGCATGGCTATCATGAACCGCTTTGGTGAGGGCGAAGAGGGGGTGGCCGTGCTGTGAAGAAGAACGGTCTGTTTAGCCGGGCCTTTATGGCCCTGTGCTTCCTCTTCCTCTACGCCCCCATCCTGGTACTGGTGGTCTTCTCCTTCAACGCCTCCAAGTCCAAGGCGGTGTGGGCGGGCTTCACTCTGGACTGGTACCGGCAGCTGCTGGACAACAGCATGATCCTCAACGCCCTGTGGGTGACCTTGGCGGTCTCCGCTCTGGCGGCCATTATCTCCACCATCGTGGGCACGGCGGCGGCCATCGGCTTCCGCAACCTGAAGAAGCGCACCCGCCACGTCTATATGACCATCAACAACATCCCCCTGACCAACGCCGACATCATCACCGGCGTGTCCATGATGCTGCTGTTCCTGCTGGCGGTTGGGATGTGGAGCGGCTCCCTGGGGCAGGCGCTGGGCGTCCGGCTGAATCTGGGCTTCTGGTCCCTGCTTATCGCCCACATCACCTTTGACGTGCCCTACGTCATCCTGTCGGTGAGCCCGAAGCTGCGGCAGTTGGACCCCAACATCTACGAGGCGGCCCAGGACCTGGGCGACCACGGCCTCCACGCCTTTTGGAAGGTCATTCTGCCGGAGATCATGCCCGGCGTCATCAACGGTCTCATCATGGCCTTCACCTTGTCCATCGACGACTTCATCATCAGCTACTTCACCGCCGGCGCCCAGACCCAGACCCTGTCCATGGTCATCTACTCCATGGCGAAGAAGCGGGTCAGCCCGGAGATCAATGCCCTGTCCACCCTGATGTTCATCGTGGTGGTGGGGCTGATGGTGGTGGTGAACCTGCGCCAGGCCCACCAGGACCGTCTGGCCAAGCAGCGGCGGGAGAACCTCTCCGCCTCCTGACCCGGCTTTTTGGCCCCTTGGGCCCAAAAGATAATTTACTTTGGAAGGAGCAAACTGAATCGAATTGAACAAGAAGCTGATCTCTCTGACGCTGGTCTCCTCCAGCATCCTGGCCCTGGCCCTCACCGCCTGCGGCGGCTCGGGCAGTGGCGCATCCAACGGCGTGGTGAACGTCTACAACTGGGGCGAGTACATCGACGAGTCCATCTTTGAGGACTTCACCGCCCAGACCGGTATCAAGGTCAACTACCAGACCTACGACTCCAACGAGGCCCTCTACGGCAAGCTGGCCGGAGGCGCCACCGGCTACGACGTCATCATCCCCTCCGACTACATGATCGGCCAGATGATGGAGGAGGACATGCTGGAGCCCCTGAACTTCGACAACATCCCCAACTTCGCGGACATAGACCCCGCCCTGAAAAACCCGGAGTACGACCCGGAAAACCTGTATTCCGTGCCCTACATGTTCGGCACCCTGGGCATCATCTACAACACCACCCTGGTGAACCCCGGCGAGGACATGGAGACCTGGGACGTGCTGTGGAACGAGAACTACGCCGGGGACATCCTCATGTTCGACAACCCCCGGGACACCATCGGCATCGCCCTCAAGAAGCTGGGATATTCCTATAACACCACTGATGCCGCCCAGATCACCGCCGCCGTGGACCAGCTCATCGCCCAGCGGCCCTTGGTCCAGGCCTACGTCATGGACGACATCTTTGAGAAGCTGGAGGGCGGCAACGCCGCCATCGGCGTGTATTACTACGGCGACTTTCTGACCATGTACGAGAGCAACGCCGATTTGGCCTTCGCCATCCCCCGGGAGGGTACCAACCGCTATGTGGACGCCATGTGCATCCCCAAGGGGGCGGAGAACAAGGACAACGCCGAGGCCTTCATCAACTTCATGTGCACCACCGACGCGGGGCTTGCCAACGTGGAGGCCACGTGGTACTCCTCCCCCTTGCTCTCCGTCCGGGAGGCCCTGGACCCCGAGGTGACGGACGACCCCTACGCTTACCCTGACGCGGACTTCATGGCCAACCAGTGCGAGACCTTCGCCTGCCTCCCGTCCGACATCCGCGTCCTCTATAACGACCAGTGGGTCCGGCTGATGAACGCCGGATAAGTGCTTCCGCCCCGCGCCAGACGGCGCGGGGCGGTCCCATATCTGTCCAGGAGGTGTCCCCCTATGATGCGTTTACAGCGTCTGCTGGCCCTGCTCCAGGTGTTGGGCAGCAATGAACGGGTCCCTCTCCAGGCCCTGGCCCAGCGGTTCGAGGTCTCCCGTCGGACTGTGATCCGGGACCTGGAAACCTTGAATGAGGCGGGCTTTCCCATCGTCACCTATCCCGGCCCCGGCGGCGGGGCCGCGCTGATGGACGGCTACAAGGTGGGGCCGGGCGCCCTGTCCACCGGGGATGCGGGCAGTCTCTACGCCGCCCTCAGCGGCCTTCGGAGCATCGACGGCGACGGGGCCGTCTCCTACCTGCTGGCCAAGCTGGTCCCGGAGTCCCCGGAAATCGCCTATGCCAAAAGCGACTATGTGGTGGACCTCTCCTCCTGGTTCACCGACAGCATCATCCAGCACAAGCTCTCCGGGCTCCATCAGGCCATGGAGGAGCGCCGCTGCGTGGAAATCGACTACCTCTCCCCCACCGGCCGCTCCCGCCGTGTGGTGGAGCCCCACAAGCTGGTGTTCAAACAGGCCTATTGGTATCTCTACGCCTACTGCCGCACCCGCTCCGCCTTCCGTCTCTTCCGCCTGAGCCGAATCTCCCGTTGGGAGGTTTTGGAGGAGCCGTTCCAGCCGCGGCCCATGGAACCGCTTCATTTTTCTGACCATTTCGGCGCGGACCTCTTTCAGCCGCCCCGTTTTGACGTGGTGCTGACTTACCGCGCTCAGGACGAGTGTTCCCTGACTGACCGGCTGGACGCCACCTTTCTCTTCCGGGTGGAGGGGGCCGAGACGGGCGAAGTCCGTTTTTCGGCGTCCAATCTGGATTGGGTGGCCGATTTGGTCTGCTCTTTCGCGGGCAAGGTGCAAATCATAGCCCCTCTTATTTTGCAGGAGGCTGTGGGCCTGCGCATGAAAAAATGGTGACACATATCGTGTCACCATTTTTCTGTTATCATAAGCTTCGAAAGGAGTTGAACCCCGATGAAACAAGAAGTCCTGATTTTCCTCTTCGACGGTTACGCCGACTGGGAGGCCGCCTATCTGGCCCCGGAACTCAACGGTCCTGGCTCCCCATACACCGTGCGCACCGTCGCCCTGGACGTTGGCCCCAAGACCTCTATGGGGGGCTTCCGCGCCCTCCCCGACTACACCCTGGAAACCTGCCCGTCAGAGTTTGCCGCCCTGGTCCTTCCCGGCGGCAACACCTGGCTGGAGGGCCAAAATAAGGGGGTCCTCCCCCTGGTGGACCGGGCCGTCCGGGCCGGTATCCCCGTGGGGGCCATCTGCAACGCCTGCGCCTTCCTGGCCCAGCACGGCTATCTGGACCATATCCCCCACTCCGGCAACACCCTGGCTTTTCTGAAGCAGTGCGCCCCCGCCTACCGGGGCGACGCCTGGTTCCAGGAGCGCCAAGCCGTCGTTGGAAGCAACATCGTCACCGCCAACGGCTATGGGACCCTGGAATTCACCCGCGCCCTCCTCATCCTGCTGAAAGCCAAGTCCGACGAGGACCTGAGCCAGTGGTATGTGGGGCACCGGCAGGGCTATTACCCCGCCTGACCTCCGGGTGGTTACAGCAGCCCGAACCCGTCGCGCTCAAAGACCGGGGCCATGTCGCACAGGCAGAAGGGGTGGCCGGCGGGGTCGATCATCACCCGCCAGCCGTCGGAAAACTGCTGACTGGCCACGGTCGCCCCACACGCGATCGCGTGCTGGACCGCCTGTTCCAAATCGTTCACGGCGAAGTCCAGGTGGGCCATCTGCTGCTGTGCCCCCGGCTCTTCCGGCCATACGGGGGACACATAGTCGGGATTCCGCTGGAAGGTAATGCCCGGATAGGCCCCCTGCCCGGTCCCCGGCGCGCCGACGCAGGCGTAGTCCTCCTCGTAAAACGGGATGTCCCATTGGAGCAGCGCGGCGTAAAACTTTGCCAATTCGTAAGGCTCCTTGCAATCTATGGTCAGGGTATACAGTTTGATTTTGGGTTCTTGTTTCATGCTGTTACCTCCCTATTCTGATATGCTCTATGATACAACAAGAACATCTGTTTGTCCAGTGTCTGACAAAGCGCTTGCGGATTTGGCTGTCACGGTGTAAAATAGGGTTCAAATTCCGCGAAGGGAGCGAGATATTCATGTCTCTCACTGTTGGTCTCAAGGGCCGCGCCGAAACCACCGTCACCGCTGAAAATACCGCCGCCGCCGTGGGCAGCGGCCTGCTGCCCGTCTTTGCCACCCCCATGATGGTGGCCCTGATGGAGAACGCCGCCGTCAACACCACCCTGGGCCATCTGGCCGAGGGCGAGGGCACCGTGGGCACCCGTCTGGACCTGTCCCACGACGCGGCCACCCCCATGGGGATGAAGGTCTGGGCCGAGGCCGAGCTGACCGCTGTGGACGGCCGGGCGCTTACCTTCTCCGTGACCGCCTACGACGAGGCCGGCCCCATCGGCAAGGGCAGCCACCAGCGTTTTATCATCCAGAATGAAAAGTTCCTGGCCCGTGCGGAACGGAAAAAGGGGGAGGGCTGACCATGGCAATTGAGAAAGTCCGCGCCTACTTCCGCGCCCAGGGGCTGGAGGACCGCATCCGGGAATTCCAGGTCTCCAGCGCCACCGTGGAGCTGGCCGCCCAGGCCGTGGGCTGTGAGCCCGCCCGCATCGGCAAGACCCTGTCCTTCACCCACGAGGACGGCGCAATCCTCATCGTCTGCGCCGGGGACGCAAAAATCGACAATACCAAGTTCAAGGCCCAGTTCCACCACAAGGCCACCATGCTCACCCCCGACCAGGTGCTGGAATTCACCGGGGACGTCATTGGCGGCGTGTGCCCCTTCGCCATTGAACACCCCGGCGTCACCGCCTATCTAGACGTGTCCCTCCAGCGTTTCACCACCGTGTTCCCCGCCGCCGGGAGCGCCAACTCCGCCGTGGAGCTGTCCCTGGACGAGCTGGCCCGGCACGCCCATAGCGCGGGCTGGATCGATGTGTGCAAGGGCTGGCAGGAGGAAGCCTGAGTCCGTTTTGACGCAAAAGAGCCGCCGTTCCCATGGGAACGGCGGCTCTTTTCAGGTCTCGTGGTCGCTTTGGTGGAACTGCTTCAGGTTCCCGATCTTTTCGCTTCTGCGGTCCAGCTCCTCCAGCACCGCATCCAGGGGGATGCCCTGGTCCACCAGCATCACCATCAGATGGTACAGCAGGTCGGAGACCTCCCCCACCGTGTCGGACTGGACGCCGTTCTTGGCGGCGATGATGGTCTCGCTGCACTCCTCGCCCACCTTTTTCAAAATTTTGTCCAGGCCCTTGTCAAAGAGGTAACAGGTGTAGGACCCCTCCTGGGGGTTCTTCTGCCGGTCCTGGATGACGCCATACAGTCTTTTTAGCGTATCATCGCTCATGCTTGGTCCTCCTCCATGATGGAATGGAAAAAACAGCTCCTGGCCCCGGTGTGGCAGGTGGGGCCGTCGGGGGTGCAGAGATAGAGCAGGGTGTCGGTGTCGCAGTCGGTGAGGACCCGGTGGACGTGGAGGAAGTGGCCGGAACTCTCCCCCTTGTTCCAGAGCTTTTGGCGACTCCGGCTCCAAAACCAGGCGGTCCTGGTGCTCAGGGTCAGCTCCACCGCCTCCCGATTGGTGAAGCCCAGCATCAGCACGTCCTTCGTCTCCACGTCTTGGATAATGACGGGAATCAAATCCAACTTTTGAAACAGCAGGTCCAGGTCCATAAGCTCACCGTACCGGGATATTCCGGCCTTTCAAGTATTCCTTCACCTGGGGCACCGTCAGCTCCCGGAAGTGGAACAGTGAGGCTGCCAGGGCGGCATCGCAGTCCGTGGCCTCAAAGACCTGGGCGAAGTGCTCCAGGGACCCGCAGCCGCCGGAGGCGATGACAGGGATATGGACGGCCGAGGTCACGGCCCTGGTCATAGTCAGGTCGAAGCCCGCCTTGGTGCCGTCGGCGTCCATGGAGGTGAGCAAAATCTCCCCCGCCCCCAGGCGCTCCCCTTCCCTGGCCCACGCCACTGCGTCCAGGCCCGTGGGGTTGCGCCCCCCGGCGGTGACCACCTCGAAGGTCCCGTCCGGGCGGTGCCGGGCGTCGATGGCCAGCACCACGCACTGGGAGCCGAAGCGCTCCGCCGCCCGCGAAATCAGCGACGGGTCCTGCACCGCCGCCGAGTTGACGGAAATCTTGTCGGCCCCAGCCCGCAGAAGCTGCTGGAAATCTTCCAGGGTGCGGATGCCGCCCCCCACGGTCAGAGGCACGAACACCTGGGAGGCCGTCCGCTCCACCACGTCGGCCACAGTGGCGCGGCCGTCGCTGGTGGCGGTAATGTCCAGAAAGACGATCTCGTCAGCCCCCTGGTCCGAGTAGTATTTTGCCAGCTCCACCGGGTCCCCGGCGTCCCGGATGTCCACGAAGTTGACCCCTTTGACCACCCGCCCGTCCCGCACGTCCAGGCAGGGGATGATGCGTTTAGCCAGCATCCTGGTCACCCGCTTCCCGCACCGCTTCGGCCAGATCCAGAGTCCCGGCGTAGTACGCCTTGCCGATGATGGCCCCGTAAAGGCCCATATCCCGCAGGCGTTTCACGTCGTCCAGGGTGGTCACGCCGCCGGAGGCCACGATGTGGCAGGAGACCGCCTTTTGCAGGGCGGAGAGCTGGTCAAAGGAGGGGCCGGAGAGCATGCCGTCGGTGGATATATCTGTAAAGATAATTACCTTTACGCCCATTTGCTCCATTTCCCGGGCTAACGCCAGATAGTCCAGGCCGGAATCCTGCTCCCAGCCCGCGGTCCGCACCCTGCCGTTCAGGCAGTCGATGCCCACGGCCAGACGGCCGGGCTCCCACTGGCCCAGGGCATAGCGGACCACCTCCGGGTCGGTCACCGCCGCCGAGCCCACCACGGCCCGGCTGACCCCGGACTCCACCACCGTGATGACGTCCGGGATGGATTTGATGCCGCCACCCAGCTCCACCTTCAGGCCGGACTGCTGGATGACCTCAAAAATCTGAGGAAAGTTCTTCCGCACCCCGTCCCTGGCCCCGTCCAGGTCCACCATGTGGACCCACTTGGCCCCGGCGTCCGCGAAGCGCCTGGCGGTCTCCAGGGGGGAGTCCGCCACCTGATGGACGGTGCCGAACTCCCCTTTTTTCAGGCGGACGCATCGCCCGTCCTTCATGTCAATGGCCGGCAATAAAATCATCGGTTCAGCTCCCCAAAGTTTCTCAAGATTTGAAGCCCCGGCTCCCCGCTCTTCTCCGGGTGGAACTGGCAGCCGTAGACGTTGCCGTGGCCCACGGCGGCCACCACGGAGGGGCCGTAGTCGGTGGCCGCAATCACGTCCCGGGGGTCCCCGGCGGTTCCGGCGAAGGTGTGGACGAAATAGACATAGGCCCCCTCCTCCACCCCGTGAAAGAGGGGCGACGGGTTGGGAAAGGTCAGGCTATTCCAGCCGATGTGGGGCAGCTTGCGGTCCGTCTCGATTCTCTGGACCGTTCCGTGGACAAGCCCTAAGCCTTTACATGTTCTGATTTCCTCGCTCTCGTCGAACAGAAGCTGCATGCCCAGGCAGATGCCCAGGATGGGCTTCCGCTCCGCCTCCCGGCGGAGAAGTCCGTCCAGCCCCTTGGCCCGCAGCCGGTCCACCGCGTCGGGGAAGGCCCCTACGCCGGGCAGGATGATGGCGTCGGCCCGCTCCAGCTCCGCCTGGTCGCCGGTGATGACCGTGGGCAACCCTAGGTACTCCATGGCGTTGGTCACGCTTTTCAGATTCCCCACGCCATAGTCTACAATCGCTGTAAGGTGTTTCATCCTTACAGCACCCCCTTGGTGGAGGGCACGCTCTGCCCCTCCACTCGGACGGCGTCCTTGACGGCCAGCCCCAGGGATTTGAAGAGGGCTTCGGTGATGTGGTGGGCGTTGCGGCCATAGTGGGCCTTCATGTGCAGGGTCAGCCCGGCGTGGAAGGCAAAAGCCCGCATGAATTCCTCTGTGAGGCAGGCGTCGTAGTCCCCCATCCGGGCCTGGGGCATGTCGGCTTCAAAGACCAGGAAGGCCCGGCCGGAAAAATCCAGGGCCGTGAAGGCCAGGGCCTCGTCCATGGGGACAAAGGTGCTGCCGTAGCGGCGGATGCCCCGCTTGTCTCCCAGGGCCTGGGCCAGGGCCTGACCCAGCACGATGCCGCAGTCCTCCACCGTGTGGTGGCCGTCCACGTTCAAATCGCCCTTGGCCGTCAGCGTCAGGCCCATTCCGGCGTAAAACGCGAAGGCAGTGAGCATGTGGTCGAAGAAGCCAATGCCGGTGGACACCGACACTGGACCGCCGTCCAAATCCAGCTTGACCTGAATAGCGGTCTCTTTGGTTTCCCGGGAAATACTGGATATTCTCTCCATAATAGGCCCTCCTACGATTCAAACCGCACGCGGATGGAGTTGGCGTGGGCGGTGAGGTGCTCGGCCTCGGCCAGGGCCGTGATTTGGCCCTGGATGGGGGACAGGGCCTCCCTGCTGAACTCCACCACACTCATGGTTTTGAGGAAGCTGTCCACACTGAGGGGCGAGAAGAACCGGGCCGTCCCGGAGGTGGGCAGCACGTGGTTGGGCCCCGCCAGATAGTCCCCCAACGGCTCCGGGGACCACTCGCCTAAAAAGACCGCCCCGGCGTTTTTGATGCCCGGCAGGACGCTTCTGGGGTCCTTTGTCACGATTTCCAGGTGTTCCGGGGCAATCTCATTGGCAAGGGAAATCACTTGTTCCATGCTCTGGCACACGATGGCGCACCCAAAGTCCTGGAGAGACGCTTCGATGATCTCTGACCGGCCCAGATAGCCGGTCTGGCGGACGATCTCGGCGTCCACCGCCTCCGCCAGGGCCTGGGAGGTGGTGAGCAGCACCGCCGAAGCCAGCCGGTCGTGCTCGGCCTGACTCAGCAGGTCGGCGGCGATGTACTTGGGGTTGGCCGTCTCGTCAGCGATGACAAGCACCTCCGACGGCCCGGCCACCATGTCGATGTCCAGAGTGCCGTAGGCCAGCCGCTTGGCCGCCGCCACATAGGCGTTGCCGGGGCCCACCAGCTTGTCCACCTGGGGGATGAACCCCGCCCCGTAGGTCAGGGCCGCCACCGCCTGGGCGCCGCCCACGGCGATGCAGCGGTCCACCCCGGCAATCTTGGCGGCGGCCAGCACCGCGTCGTTGAGGTTTTCCGTGGGGGGTGTCACCATGACGATCTCCTCCACCCCGGCCACCCTGGCGGGGATGGCGTTCATCAGCACCGACGAGGGGTAGGCCGCCGTGCCGCCGGGGACGTAGATGCCCACACGGGTCAGGCCCCGGACCACCCGGCCCACGGTGCCGCCATCGGGGGAGGTCCACTCCTGCGATTTGACCAACAGTTTTTCGTTATAGTCCCGGATGTTGGCCGCAGCCCGCTCCAGGGCGGAAATCAGCTCCTTGGGACAGCGGGCGTAGGCCTCCTCCAGCCTTTCCAGGGGAATCTCGTAGGGGACCTTGTGGTCGAACTGGCGGGTATACCGCTCTACCGCCGCAAAGCCCTCATCCTTTACATTCTGCATGATTGCACGGACAGAGGTCTCAATATCCGCGCCCACCGCCGCCGCCCTGGCCCGCATGGCGGCGATGCGCGCCTGCTCCGCCCTGCCGTCCGCCTGAATGATCGTCATCATGCCCGCCGCCTCAATTCCCGCTCACAGCGCGTGATAAAATCGTCGATTTCCGTTTTATAGAGCTTCATGCTGGCCGTGTTGACAATGAGCCGTGCGCTGACCTGGGCCACATCCTCGATGGGGATCAGCCCGTTCTCCTTCAGGGTGGCCCCGGTCTCCACAATGTCCACGATGGCGTCGGCCAGGTCCAGAATCGGGGCCAGCTCCACGGAGCCCTCGATTTTGATGATGTCCACGTCCATGCCCTTGTCCTCGAAGAAGCGGCGGGCCACGTTGGGGTACTTGGTGGCGATGCGCCGGGTCTTATAGGTGCCGTAGAAGTCGCTCCCCTGGCGCACCGCCAGGGCAAAGCGGCACTTGCCGAAGCCCAGGTCCAGCACCTCGTAAAAAGCGCCCCCCTGCTCCAAAACCGTGTCCTTGCCCACGATGCCCAGGTCACAGACCCCGTGTTCCACGTAGGTGATAACGTCGGGGGCCTTGGCCAGCACCGCGTCCAGAGGGTAGTTGGGAATGGCGTGGACCAGCCGCCGGCCGGGGTCCCGGATGGGGGAACAGTCCAGGCCCATGGCCTCGAAGAGCTCCACGGACTTGTCCTGGAGCCGCCCCTTGGTCAGGGCGATGCGCAGTCTCTGGCTCATAGCTCCATCCGCCTTTCTCCACTCTCCTCCAGCACCAGCACGGCCTTGGCCCGCTTTTCCCGGGCCAGAGCCAGGGTCTCGTCCAGGTCCGCGCAGGGGGACAGCTCGCAGGTCCCCGCCGCCCGGCCATCCACTTCCTCCATGGCCCGGGCCAGCTGGCCGGGGCCGAAGTGGACCAGCAGTTCCATCTGGGGCGGCTCCCGGCTGGGCAGGCACCCGGCCACCGCGTCCACGTCCACGGCGAAGCCGGTAGCCGGTGCGGGGCGGCCAAAGCTCTCCACCAGCTTGTCGTACCGGCCCCCGGAGAGGACGGCGTCCCCAGCCCCCTCCACGTAGCCCCGGAAGACCACGCCGGTGTAGTAGTCGATTTGATGGACCAGCCCCAAATCGAAGCGAAGGTAATCGCCGTATCCGGCGGCGCAGAGCTCGGTGTAGAGCTCCCGCAGATAGGTCAGGGCCCCGCTGCCGCAGGTGAGCTGTTCGGCCTCGTCCAGCACCTCCGCCCCGCCGAACAGGCGGGACAGGCGCTTCAACGCGGCGCAGGCGGGCTGGGCGCCGTAAGGCTCCAGCAGGTCGTTCAGGGCCGCGAAATTCTTGCCCTCAATGAGCTGGCGCATTCGTTCGGAGACCTGGGACGGCATCTCCATCCGCCCCGCCAGGTCCCGGAAAAAGCCCACGTGGCCCAGCTCGATGTGGAACCGCTCCAGCCCGCAGGCCCGCAGACAGTCCACCGCCATGGCGATGACCTCCAGGTCGGCCTTCTTCCCCGCCGCCCCAATCAGCTCGATGCCGCACTGGGCGATCTCGCTGCTGCCGCCCTTGTGTTCCTGTCCGGAGCGGAAGACGGTCTGGTTATAGTAGAGCCGCTGGGGCAGGGGCAGGGTGCGCAACTTGGTGGCCGCCACCCGGGCGATGGGGGTGGTGCTGTCGGGGCGCATGACCATGATCTTGCCGGACCGGTCGATAATTTTCAGCATGGCCTCCTGGGGCATGGGGTTCCCCGACTGCAAAAAAAGGTCGTAAAACTCCACCTCAGGGGTGGACACCTCGGCATAGCTCCGGCGGCGGAAGATGCCGGTGAGCGCCGACTGGACCTGACGCCGCTCCCGGCACTCGGCGAACAGCCGGTCCCTGGTGCCCTCCGGCGTGTTGATGTTGTACTTCAAGGGGTAGGCCCCCTTTCTCAAAGATTGACTTTTGTATATTACCACGCTACCACGCTAAAGTCAATAAAAACCTCACTCCTGCCCCTCCGGCGGAAGGGCCGCCAGGAGATTTTCCACCAAATCGTGTTCCATCCGCGCCTGACCTGGGATAGGGAAGCTTTTTTCCACGGCCAGGGCCTGAGTGCAGAGGGCGCGGGCCTGGGCGGCGTCCCCGTCCAGGTACCAGGCGCAGGCGGCCCGGACCCGCAGGCCGTTGAGGTCGCCGTCCTGGTCCAGGCCCGGCTGGGCCTTGGCCCGGAACCCGGCCGCCCGCTCCAATTCCCCCTGGGTACAGGCGAAGAAGCATAGCTCGTAATACAACGCAGACAGGGCGATGCTGGGGAATTCCTCGATGCGGGTCTCCAGGAAGGCCAGCTCCGCCCCGGCCCCCGGCCCATCCCCGCCGTCCAGGCGGCGGAAGTACTCCCCCACCATCCTGGCCCGGAGGTCGGCCCCCAAGGGGGCCTGGGGCGGCGGGGGCAGGGGGTCCAGCTCCCTGGGCCGCACCCCTGCCATCAGCTGCTGGGTCTGGCGGAGATAGGCGGACTGCCGTTCCCCCTCCGCCGTCCCCAGCAGCAGGACCCAGAACTGCCGTCCGTCCGAGGGGTTGCCGGCGCTGTACAGGGGCAGGGCGTTGAAAAACGCGGCCAGCAGGGAGAACAGAGCGAACAACTGAGCCACGGCGCGGGCCGCACCAATCAGGGGCAGGAACAGGGCCAGCAAGGCCGTCAGCAGGTTTGCCAGGATGCCTCCGGCCAGGAAGAAGAGGGTCCTCCCCTTCCCACGGGCTTCCGGGGGCGGCAGCAGACCGCAGGCCCCGCTCAGGCCCGCCACCGCCTGCACCCGGAGGACAGTCCGCCCATTCTCCCGGCTCCAGGCCAGAGGCCCCAGCCGGAAGGCGTGGAACCGATACCCCGCCGCAAGGCCGAACACCAGATGCCCCAGCTCGTGGAGCAGGGTGATGACCGGAATGGAGACCAGGGCCACGCCCAAAAACGCGGGCAGGGAGAGCTGGTCCAGGACCATAAAAATGGCCGGTGTGCGGCCCGTCAGGTTCTTGGCCGTAATCGCGGCGCAGCCCAACAGTCCGCCCAGGGCGAGGGCGGATAAAAACCGCAGTATCCGTCTGGTCCTCCCCTGGCTCCGCCGGGCCCCACTCCACAGGGTGGAGACCAGAAGCAGCATCAGGCTGTACAGCAGATCCGCCGCCATCAGCGTAGCCAGCACAAGCGTGACCATGCTGTCATCGGATACGAAGATCAGGTACAGTACCCCGGACAGGAAGCCCCCGGCCAGGGCCGATACCCCCATCAGCAGGTTCAGCAGAAAGGTCTCCAGGACCCTTTGGGCGTACCAGAAGTTGAGGAAGGCCAGGACCGTCTGGAATACCATGACCGCTACGATCCCAAAGCCCCCGATTGGGAACAGGCAGACCCCCAACAGCAGGGGCGCCAGATTCAGCAGGACCCGCACGGAGCGCTTTCCCATGGGTGCCGCACCTCCCTTTCTCAATTAAAACCCGTCAAACAGATTGATTTGGCTGGTCTCCGGCATGTCGCCCAGCGCGCCGCAGGCCCGCAGCAGCTCGATATGGGCCTTGGTCACCTTGGGGCAGTCGGCGGAGAACTCCTCCACGGACAGGTACTGCTTGCCCTTGCGCTGTTCCACGATGGAGATGGCCGCTGTCTCCCCCAGGCCGGGGATGGCCATGAAGGGCGGGATGAGGGCCTTGTGGTCCCGGTCCACGCCGAAGCGGACGGCGTCGGAGGTATACAGGCTCATGCGGTCGAAGGTATAGCCCCGGAGATAGAACTCATAGACGACTTCCAGTGTGGTCAGCATGTCCTGCTCCACGGCGGAGGCGTCCTTGTCCTTGGCCCTGATTTCGTTCATCTTGGCCTTCACCTTGTCCATACCCAGGCACATGACGGTGGCGTCGAAGGCCTTGGCGCGGATGGAGAAATAGGCGGCGTAAAAGACCAGGGGGTCGTGGACCTTGAAATAGGCGATGCGGAAGGCCATCATCACGTAGGCCACGGCGTGGGCCTTGGGGAACAGGTAGGCGATTTTCTTACAGGAGCCGATATACCACTCTGGCACGCCGTGCTCCTTCATCTCCTCCTCGGCCCCCTCGGGCAGGCCCCTTCCCTTACGGACGGCCTCCATGATCTTGAAGGCCCGCTTCTCGTTCATGCCACAAGAGATCAGGTAGAGCATGATGTCGTCGCGGCAGCCGATGGCCTGTCCGACGGTGGCGGTGCCGGACAAAATCAGGTCCCGTGCGTTGCCCAGCCACACGTCGGTGCCGTGGGAGAAGCCGGACAGCCGGACCAGGATGTCGAACTCCGTGGGCTTGGTTTCCTCCAGCATGCCCCGGACGAAGGAGGTGCCGAACTCCGGGATGGCGGTGGCCCCGGTGGGGCCGAGAATTTTATCGTTTTCATACCCCAGCTCCTTGGAGGTGATGAAGATGCTCCGGGTCTTGGGGTCGTCCAGGGGGATGGTCTTGGCGTCCATGCCGCTGAGGTCCTCCATCATGCGGATCATGGACGGGTCGTCGTGGCCCAGCATGTCCAGCTTCAGGAGGTTGGACTCCATGGAGTGGTATTCAAAATGGGTGGTGATGATGTCGGTGTCCAAGTCGTCGGCGGGGTGCTGGACCGGGCAGAAGTCGTAGATCTCCTTGTCTTGGGGGATGACCACCATGCCACCGGGGTGCTGGCCGGTGGTCCGCTTCACGCCGGTACAGCCCTTGGCAAGGCGGAGCATCTCCGCCTTGGTGGCCGTCTTTCCCCTCTCCTCCAGGTACTTCTTCACGTAGCCGAAGGCAGTCTTTTCCGCCACGCTGCCGATGGTGCCCGCCCGGAACACGTGGGTCTCGCCGAACAGCTCGAAGGTGTGCCGATGGGCGTTGGCCTGGTACTCGCCGGAGAAGTTCAGGTCGATGTCGGGCACCTTGTCGCCGCCGAAGCCCAGGAAGGTCTCGAAGGGGATGTTGAAGCCGTCCTTTTCATACTGCGCCCCGCACACCGGGCACACGGCATCGGGCATGTCCGCGCCGCAGCCCGCCCCCAGGGCCTTGGCCGCCTCGAAGTCGGAGTGCTTGCAGTTGGGGCAGCGGTAGTGGGGCGGCAGGGCGTTGACCTCGGTGATGCCGGACATGAAGGCCACAATAGAGGAGCCCACGGACCCTCGGGAGCCCACCAGGTAGCCGTGGTCCAGGGAGTCCTGCACCAGCTTTTGGGCCGACATGTAGATCACGTCGTAGTGCCGGGCCAGGATGTCCCCCAGCTCGGCGTTGATGCGGTCGGTGACGATTTGGGGCGGCTCCTCGCCGTAAAGCCGTTTTGCTTTCCCCCATACCAGCCGCTTGAGTTCCCCCTCGGAGTCCTCCAGCTTGGGGGCGAACAGGCCGTTGGGCAGAGGGTTCAGGTCCCCGCACCAGGAGGCCACCAGATGGGGGTCGTCGATGACCACCTGCCGCGCCCCCTCGGCGCCCAGATAGGAGAATTCCGCCAACATCTCGTCGGTGGTGCGGAAGTACAGGGGGTTGGGAGAGTCGGCGTCGTCAAAGCCCTTGGTGGCTAGCAGGACGTGGCGGTATATCTCGTCCTCGGGGTCCAGGAAGTGAACGTCGCCGGTGGCGCAGACGGGCTTGCCCATCTCGTGGGCCAGAGCCACGATGGTGCGGTTGAAGTCCCGCAATTCCTCCACGTCCCGGGCCATAGACCGGCCCGTCTTTTTGTCCGGGCGGAGCATGAAAGCGTTGTTGCTGACGGGCTGTATCTCCAGGTAGTCGTACCAGGAGGCGATGCGCTTGAGCTCGGCCCAGGAGGCGTGGCGGGCCACGGCCTGGAACAGCTCCCCCGCCTCGCAGGCCGAGCCCATGATAAGGCCCTCCCGGTTCTCGTCGATGAGGCTCTTGGGCATGACGGGGTACTGCTTGCGCTCGAAGTGCTCCAGATGGGCCTTGGACACCAGCTTGTAGAGATTCCGCAGGCCGGTCTGGTTCCGGGCCAGGACGATGAGGTGCCGGGCCCGGCGCTTGCCCTTGCGCTTCTGGTTCTGGCCCGCCACCCAGCGGTTGATAGGGGCCAGGGTGTGGATGTCGTGTTCCTCCTTCAGCTTTTTGAAGAAGGGCACCAACATGTAGGCCACGGTGGACGCGTCGTCGGTGGCCCGGTGGTGGTTGAAAGCGGGCAGGCCCAGGTGGTTGGCCACCACGTCCAGCTTGTGCTTGGACAGCTGGGGCAGCAGGGCCTGGGCCAGGGGCAGGGTGTCCACCGCCGTCACCTCGAAGGGGATGCCGTGGCGGCGACAGCCCTCGGAGAGGAAGCCCACGTCAAACCCGGCGTTGTGGGCGGCCAGGGGCCGCCCGTTGACAAAGGCCAGAAACTGGCGGATGGCCTCTTCCTGGCTGGGGGCCCCCTTCACCATGTCGTCGGTGATGCCGGTGAGCTGGGTTACCTCGTAGGGGATGGGCCGCTTGGGGTCCACAAAGGTGGAAAAGACCTCGTCCGTGACCTGGCCGTCCCTCAGCACCACCGCGCCGATCTCGGTGATGACCTCCTTCTGGGCGTCCAGGCCGGTGGTCTCCAGGTCAAAGCAGACGTATTCGCCCTTGAAATCGGCATCCATGGTCCCCCGGACGGCGGGCATGTCGTCCACGTCGTTGATGAAGTAGGCCTCCACGCCGAAAATCATCTTGATGCCCGCCTTCTTGGCGGTGGAGTAGGCTGTGGGAAAGTCGTGGCAGACGCCGTGGTCGGTGATGGCGATAGCCGGGTGGCCCCAGGCCGCCGCCCGCTTGATGACCTCCTTGATGTCCGTGGTGGCGTCCATGACGGACATCCGGGTATGTAAGTGCAACTCGATGCGCTTGTCGCCCTCGGCCTTGTCCTGGCGCACCGTCTTTTTCCCCTCGGCGATGCCGGTGGGCTCCAGCTGCAGCTCCCCCTGGTAGGGGCTGACCCGGCCCTGGACGATGAGGCGCTGGCCCTCCTTGATAGCCCCGGCCAGGGCCTTACCCTCGTCGCCGATCATGAACTTGGCCACCCGGATGGAGTTCGTCTGGTCGGTGATGTCGAAGCGGACGATCCACGCCCCCCGCTTCTTCATCTCCACGTTGTCCACGGCGAACACGTCCCCCTCGATGGTCACGGAGTCCGAGTCCAGGGTCACGTCGTTGATGGGGATGACGGCGTTTTTCTTCACGATGCGACCGAAAATCAGCTTGTCCTTGGGATCCTTCTTCTCGGTGGCACGGACGGCGGGCCGAATATTTTTCAGCGCCTGACGGCGAATCAGCTCGGTCCGCTGGAAGGGGTCCATGGCCTCCGCCGGGGGCGCGTCCGGCTCTGGCGGGGCCTGGTCGTCGGTGGGCAGGGGCGGGCGCTCCTCCTCCACCGGGGCCGCCGCGGCCGCTGTAAAGCGGAGGGTCACCCGGCTGACGCAGTAGGCCGCGGCCAGCCCCTCCTCCATCCGGCGCTTCACCTCGTCCCCCGGACAGGCCGGGCACTCGATTTCCGCCTGGATACAGCGGTTGGCCTTGTCCACCACGGCGGCGGTCACCAGCATATGGGCCACCGCCGCCCGCAGCTCCGGCTCCGGCTGCCACGCGGAAAACAGTTGTAACAATGGGATTTTCTTCTGCTCTGGCATTGCGATACGCTCCTATTTCTCTGCTCTCTTTTGCGCCCGGACAGGGAATCGCCCTGGCCGGCCCCTACAATGTCTCTATCAATCGGAACAGCTCGTCCACCAACTGCTCCTGGGGCACCTTTTTCACGATCTCCCCTTTTTTGAACAGCAGGCCCACGCCGTCGCCCCCCGCGATGCCCACATCGGCGGCGGCGGCCTCGCCGGGGCCGTTGACCACGCAGCCCATGACCGCCACGGTGATGGGCTTATCCACGGCCTTGAGCCGCGCCTCTACCTGGTTGGCCAGGCCGATGAGGTCGATTTTCGTCCGGCCGCAGGTGGGGCAGGAGATCAGGTTGGCACCCTCCCGGCGCAGCTCCAGGGCTTTCAGGATGTCCCGGGCGGCGTAGACCTCCTCCACCGGGTCGGCGGACAGGGAGACCCGGATGGTGTCCCCGATGCCGAAGCCCAGCAGGCCCCCGATGCCGATGGCCGATTTCACCGTCCCCATGCGGACCGTGCCGGTCTCCGTGACGCCCAGGTGCAGCGGATAGTCGCACCGCTGGCTCATCAGCTGGTAGGCCGCCATGGTGGTGCGCACGCTGGAGGACTTGAGGGAGACGCAGATGTCGTCGAAGTCGAATCTATGTAATAGTTCAATGTGGCCGAAGGCGGACTCCACCAGGGCTTCCGGCGTCACGCCGCCGTACTTGGCCAGGATGGGCTTTTCCAGGGACCCGCCGTTGACCCCGATGCGGATGGGGACCCCCTTGGCCCGGCAGGCGTCGGCCACGGCCTTCACCCGGCCGGCATCCCCGATGTTACCGGGGTTGATGCGCACCTTGTCGCACCCGGCGGCCACGGACTCCAGGGCCAGCCTGTAATCGAAGTGGATGTCCACCACCAGGGGGATGGATATCTGCTCCCGGATGGCCCCCACAGCCCTGGCGGCGGCCATGTCAGGCACCGCCACCCGGATGATGTCGCAACCGGCCGCCTCCAGCCGCTTGATTTGGGCCACGGTGGCCGCCACGTCGTCGGTGGGGGTGTTGCACATGGATTGGATGGGAATGGGAGCGTTCCCACCAATAGGAACGCCCCCAACGTTGATCTGCCTTGTCATACCGCTCACCCTATCAGTTTCATCACGTCGTTGACGGCCACCACCACCATCAGGAGGATCAGGCAGAGGAAGCCCGCCATGTTGACATAGCCCTCATACTTGGGGTCCAGCCGCCTGCGGGCGAAGAGGGCAAAGACCCAGTTCACCAGCAGGAAGAAGATGCGCCCGCCGTCCAGGGCGGGGATGGGCAGCAGGTTCATCACCGCTAGGTTGATGGCGATGAAGGCCACGAAGCCCAGGATATTGATGGCCGCCCATGCCACAGGGGACGCGCCCTGCTGAACCGCCGCCTGTGCCCCCTGCTCTCCCGCCTCGCCGATGATGTTCACGATACCGATGGGCCCGGACATATCCTGGAGCCCCACGGCCCCGGTGACCAAATCAGACAGACCCATCCACACCATGCGGACATAGTCGATGGACTGATACCAGGTGTCCCGCAACACAGCCCCCAGTGTGGATGGCGCGTCCGTGCCCTCCATCTGCAGGCCCCGCTTGTAGACGGTCTCGCCGTCCACCACCACGGGGTATTTTGCGGGCAGGGACACTCCCTCCAGCACCAGCCGCTGGCCGTTCCGAATCAGCTCCAAGTCCACGGTCTCTCCGGCCCGCTCCAGGAACATGGTGGCGTCGGAGCGGAAGTAGATGCGGTGGCCGTCCACCCGATAGAGCTCGTCGCCAATCAGGATGCCGCTCTGGGCCACGGACTCCGCCCCCGGCATATAGCTGGTGACCACCGGCTCCGCCGGCCGCTGGCCCAGGGCGAACACCAGTAAAATCAGCAGCGCCCCGGTGAGGAAGTTCATAAAAGCCCCCGCCACCAGGATGATGAACTTCTTCCACCCCGGCTTGCTGGAAAAGGCCCCGGGGTCGTCGGAGGCGTCGTCCTCCCCCTCCATGGCGCAGAAGCCGCCCATAGGGATGGCCCGGAGGGAATACTGGGTCTCCCCCTTCTGCCTGGACCACAGCAGCGGCCCCATGCCGATGGCAAACTCATTCACCCGCACCCCCAACAGCTTGGCGGCGGCGAAGTGGCCGAACTCGTGGACGGCGATGAGGAGGCCGAACATCAAAATCGCAATCAGGATATAAAGAACCATAGCGCGAGAAATCTCCTTACTGTGCTGTAACAGCCTGTCGGGCGGCCCGGTCCGCCGCTAAAATCTGCTCCAAGCCGGGCTTTTGGACCAGGGGCACGGTCTCCATGGCCCTTGCCACCCGCTCCGGGATGTCCAAAAAGCCGATTTTGTCCTGCAAAAACAGCTCCACCGCCGCCTCGTTGGCCCCGTTGAGGGCCGCCGTGGCGGTGCCGCCGGTGCGGGCGGCCTCCAAGGCCAGGGCGAGACAGGGGAAGGCCTCCAAGTCTGGCTTATCAAAGGTGAGGGGCGGGCAGTCCAGCAGGTCCAGGGGCTTGGCGGGTCCGGGGACCCGCTCCGGCCAGGTGAGGGCGTACTGGATGGGCAGGCGCATGTCGGGGGCCCCCAACTGCGCAAGCACCGCATTATCACAGTATTCCACCAGGGAGTGAACTATACTCTCCCGGTGGACCACGATTGAAATCTTTTCCGGCGGCATCCGGTAAAGCCGCATGGCCTCGATGAATTCCAGGCCCTTGTTCATCAGGGTGGCCGAGTCGATGGTCACCTTGGCCCCCATGCTCCAGTTGGGGTGGGCCAGGGCCTGGGCCCGGGTCACCCCCGCCAGCCGCTCCCGGCTGTACCCGAAGAAGGGCCCGCCGGATGCGGTCAAAATGAGGCGGCGCACCTCTCCCCTGTCCTTGCAGCCCTGCAAACACTGGAACAGCGCCGAGTGCTCCGAGTCCACGGGGACCACCTGGGCGCCCCAGCGGTCGGCCTGGTCCATCACCAGCTCCCCGGCGCAGACCAGGGTCTCCTTGTTGGCGATAGCCAGCCGCTTCCCCGCCCGGACGGCGGCCAGGGTGGGGGCCAGCCCGGCCACTCCAACCACAGCGGTGAGGACGGTGTCGGCGGCCTCCAGGGCCGCGGCCTCCAGCAGCCCCTCCGGGCCGGAGGCCACCCGGATGTCCGTGTCGGCCAGCCGGACCTTCAGGTCCGACGCGGCGGCGGGGTCGGTGAGGACCGCCAGCTCCGGGCGGAACTTCCGGGCCTGGGTCTCCACCAGGTCCACGCTCTTGTGGGCGGTGAGGGCGCACACCCGGAGGTCCAGGGCCTCCACCACCTCCAGAGTCTGCCGCCCGATGGAGCCGGTGGAGCCCAGCAGTGAAATACACCTGCTCATGGCGTCACGCCCCCAGGGCGGGCAGCCAGCGGATGAGGATCTCAATCAGCGGCGCGCAGAAAATCACGCTGTCGAAGCGGTCCAGCACCCCGCCGTGGCCGGGAAAGATATTCCCGAAATCCTTGAGCCCGTACTGCCGCTTGATGTAGGAGAAGGACAGATCCCCCAGCTGGGAGACCACGCTGCCCAATAGGCCATAAATGGCCAGGTAGAGATAATTGAACCGAAGTCCGAAGCCCTTCTCCACCACCACGCCGTAGAGAATACAGCATACAATGGCGCCCACCAGGCCGCCCACGGCCCCCTCCACCGTCTTTTTCGGCGAGAGTTCGGGGGCCAGCTTGTGCTTGCCGAACGCCATCCCGGCAAAGAGGGCGAAAGCGTCGCTGGTAAAGGCCGCCACCAGGGGAATCAAAATCAGGAATTTGCCCATCTCCATCCCGTTCAGCCGGACGAAGGAGGACAGAAAATAGGGGATCAGCATGGCGAAGAAGAAGGACCCGCCCATCTTCTCCAGGGTCACGGTGTAGTGGCTGGAAATCGCCACGGCGAACACCAGCACAAAGTAGGCGAAGGTGCCCACCAGAGCCGACTTCATCCCTTCGCCGATGAACACCCAGAACGGGATGACCCCGGACAGGGCGATGGACAGCCCGGAAATCCAAGGATTCTTCACGAACCCCGTGGACCACAGCACCTCGTGGAGGGCGATCATGGACAGGACGGACACCATGATGGGCAAGAAAATCGGCGGAAGGGCGAAAAAGACGATGAAAATGACAGGGACAAAAATCACCGCCACCAGAATCCGTTTTCCCATGTTACACGCCTCCAAACCGGCGGGAGCGGCCCTGATAGGCCGCCAGCGCCTTGTGCAGTTCTTCCTTGGAAAAGTCAGGCCACAGCACGTCGGTAAAATAGTATTCTGCATAGGCCGACTGCCACAGCAGGAAGTTGGACGTCCGCAGCTCCCCGCTGGGACGGATGATCAGGTCCGGGTCGGGCACCCCGGCGGAGAAGAGGTAGCCCCCGAACTCCGCCGCCGTCAGGTGGTTGGGGTCGGCCCGGCCCTCCTGACAGTCCAGTGCGAAGGCCCGGGCTGCCCGTAAAATCTCGTCCCGCCCTCCGTAGTTGAGGCAGATGTTCACCTGGCAGCCCTCGTAATGGGTGGAAATCTCCTCGGTCTCCCGGCACAGGGTCCGCAGTTCCTCCGTCAGGGGGGCCAGATCCCCGAAGAACTTCATCTTCACCCGGTCCCGCTCCATGCGGCCGATGGCCTCCAGCAGATACTTCTTCAGCAGACCCATGATGGCGGAGACCTCCTCCTCGGGGCGCTTCCAGTTCTCTGTGGAGAAGGCGTATACGGTCAGGTATTCCAGCCCGATGTCCTTGCAGTAGGTGGCGATGGTGCGGAAATTTTCCGCCCCCGCGGCGTGTCCGGCGGTGCGGGGCAGCCCCCGCTTCCTGGCCCACCGGCCGTTGCCGTCCATGATGATGGCCACGTGCCTGGGCAGATGGTCAAAGTCCACCTGGGCCTTGGGGGCCTTCGGTCTCAAAAATGACATAGCGATCTCCTCGGAACAGAAAGTGTGCGGGGCGCGCCGCCGCGCCCCGCACTTCAATAAGTGCAAGGTGGATACACCTTACACTGCCATCAGCTCTTTTTCCTTCTTTTCCGCCAGCTCGTCCAGCTGCTTGCAGCGCTTATCGGTGATGTCCTGCAGGTCCTTCTCGAACTCCTTCAGGTCGTCCTCGGTGATTTCGGACTTCTTCTGCATGGCCTTGAAGTGGTCCACCGCGTCCCGGCGGATGTTGCGGATGGCCACCTTGCCGTTCTCGGCGTACTTCCGCACCTGCTTGGTCAGCTCCTTGCGGCGGTCCTCGGTAAGCTGGGGGAAGGCCAGACGGATGACCTTGCCGTCGTTTTGGGGGTTGATGCCCAGGTCGGAGGTCTGGATGGCCTTCTCGATGGCCTTCAACAGGCTGGCGTCCCAGGGCTGAATCATCAGGGAACGGGGGTCGGGAGAGGAGATGGCGGCCACCTGGTTGATGGGGGTGGCGCTGCCGTAGTAGTCCACCATGATCTTATCCAGCACGGCGGCGTTGGCCCGGCCGGCCCGGACGCTGGCAAAATCAGAGATCACCACGTCCACGGTCTTCTGCATTTTGGCGTCAAATTCCTTGTTGACTTCCTTCATCTCACTTTGCCTCCTTCACAATGGTGCCGATCTTCTCGCCCATGACCACCCGGTAGATGTTCTCCGGGTCCTTGAGGGCGAAGAGGATCACGGGGATCTTGTTGTCCATGGACAGGCTAGTGGCGGTGGAATCCATCACCTGAAGATGCTGGGCCAGCACGTCGTCGTAGGTGATAGAGTCGTACTTCACCGCCGTGGGGTCCTTCTTGGGGTCGGCGCTGTACACGCCGTCGATGTTCTTTGCCAGCAAAATCGCGTCGGCGTTGATTTCCGCCGCCCGGAGGACCGCAGCGGTGTCCGTGGAGAAGAAGGGGTTGCCGGTGCCGCAGCCGAAGATGACCACTCTCCCCTTCTCCAGGTGCCGGATGGCCTTGGAGCGGATGTAGGGCTCGGCGATGGAGCGCATCTCGATGGCGGTCTGGACACGCACGTCCACGCCCTTCTGCTCCAACACGTCGGCCACGGCCAGGGCGTTGATGCTGGTGGCCAGCATCCCCATGTGGTCGGCCCGGGTGCGTTCCATCCGGTCGCCCCCGTCCTTCACGCCCCGCCAGAAGTTGCCGCCGCCCACCACGACGCCCACCTGGACACCGGCGGCGATGCACTTTTTGATGACTTCGCAGACCTGGCCGATCACGTCGAAGTCCAGACCCCGGGTGGCCTCCCCGGCCAGGGCCTCGCCGCTGACCTTCAACAGCACCCGTTTATACTGCGGTTCAGGCATAGTAAAGTATCCCCTTCCGTATTCTCATAATATGACGATTCTATTTTAATATATCTTTTCCATTTTGCCTAGGGGGCAGAGCGCATTTTTTACAATTTGTTCTTATGATAAGAAAAGGCGCGTTGCAAATCACTGATTTGCAACGCGCCTTTTTCAATCCAGTCTTACTTCCCGAGCTGCTTGGCAATCTCCTCGGCGAAGTTCTCCTGCTTCTTCTCGATGCCCTCGCCCTTCTCGAAGCGGACGGCGTTCTTCAGAGCGATGGAGCCGCCCAGGCTCTTGGCAACGCTGGCCACATACTGCTCCACGGTCATGGAGTTGTCCTTGACGAACTCCTGCTGCAGCAGGCAGTTCTCCTTGTAGAACTTGCCCAGCTTGCCGGCCACGATGCCCTCCTTGACCTTCTCGGGCTTGGCGGCCATCTTGGGGTCGCTCTCCATCTGGACCAGCATGATTTTCTTTTCCTCGTCCAGCACGTCCTGGCCCACCTGGCTCTTGTCCCAGAAGCGGGGGTTCAGGGCGGCGATCTGCATGGCCAGGTCCTTGCCCACCTCGTTGACCTGCTCAGCAGTCAGGTCGGTGTCCAGGTTGACCAGCACGCCGATCTTGCCGCCGGCGTGGATATAGGGCACGCTGACGCCCTCGGTGAAGAAGGCAAAGCGGCGGACCTTGATGTTCTCGCCGATGACCAGGACCATCTCCTGCTGCTGCTCGGTGACGGTCAGGTCGGTGCCCACGTACTTGCAGGCCATGAGAGCGTCCAGGTCGGCGGGCTTGTTGGCGGCCACGGTGGCGGCCACACCCTTGACGAAGTCCACGAACTTCTCGTTCTTGGCCACGAAGTCGGTCTCGGCGTTGACCTCGACCACCACGCCCACGCCGTCCACCACGGCGGAATAGGCCATGCCCTCGGCGGCGATGCGGTCGCCCTTCTTGATGGAAGCGGCCAGACCCTTCTCGCGCAGGATCTCGATGGCCTTGTCCATGTCGCCGTCGGCCTCGGTGAGGGCCTTCTTGCAGTCCATCATGCCAACGCCGGATTTCTCGCGCAGAGTCTGTACGTCCTTAGCTGTAAAAGCCATAGTAATATACCTCCAAATATCATCAGTATTGATTCGTAAAATAAAGCGCCCGCCGAACGCTCCGAGCGCCGGCGGGCGCTAAAAGCCCCATATGAGTGAGGAATCAGCCCTCGACGGGGGCCTCGGCCTTGGCGGCCTCGGCGGTGTCCTCACCCTGCTTGCCCTCCTGGATGGCGTTGGCCATGACGGAGGAGATCAGGCGGATGGCGCGGATGGCGTCGTCGTTGCCGGGGATGACGTAATCGATCTCGTCGGGGTCGCAGTTGGTGTCCACAATGGCGACGATGGGGATGTGCAGCTTGCGGGCCTCGTTGATGGCGTTGCGCTCCTTGCGGGGGTCAACGACGAACAGGGCGCCGGGCAGACGGCGCATCTCGGTGACGCCGCCCAGGTACTTCTCCAGCTTGGCAATCTCGCCCAGGTGCTTGATGACTTCCTTCTTGGGCAGCATGTCGAAGGTGCCGTCCTCCTGCATCTTCTTCAGCTGGTTCAGACGGTCCACGCGGCCGCGCATGGTCTTGAAGTTGGTGAGCATGCCGCCCAGCCAGCGGGCGTTGACGTAGTAGCCGCCGCAGCGGGTGGCCTCTTCCTTGATGGCCTCCTGGGCCTGCTTCTTGGTGCCCACGAAGAGCAGGGTCTGGCCGCTCTGAGACAGGTCGCGGACGAAGTTGTAGGCCTCCTCCAGCTTCTTCACGGTCTTCTGCAGGTCGATGATATAGATGCCGTTGCGCTCGGTGTAGATGTAGGTGGCCATCTTGGGGTTCCACCGACGGGTCTGGTGACCGAAGTGGACGCCCGCCTCCAGAAGCTGCTTCATAGATACGACTGCCATAGTGATAAGTTCCTCCTTTTTCGTTATTACCGCCACCGTGTTCATCGGAAGCCCGTCCACCCTGATGGGCACAGGACGCTTCCTCCCAATTGGTGTGTGTAATACTGCGCTTTTCGCACAGCTATGGTATTTTAGCACAGTATGCCCCGGATTGCAACACTTTTTTCATCCGCCGGGAAATAAATCCTAATCCGTGAGCCTCCGCCGCTCCACCCGGTGGACGCCGGCCTGCTCCGCCTCCACCAGGATGATGTCCTCCCCGAAGCGGCGCACCGATTCCCAGGGAAATACCTGGTCCTCCTCCCGGCCGAAGAGGCCGAAGAACCGCAGCCGCCCCGGCACCACCAGGGCCTTGACCTGCCCCGTCTCCAAATCCACCTCCACGTCGCCCACGTACCCAAAGCGGCATCCGTCGCTGATGTTGATGATCTCCTTGTCCCGCAGCTCGGCGATCCGGCTGTCCATTCTGATCCCCCATTTCCAAACGCGCTGTTTTCGTGTATAATGAGTCTATGTATCATCACGCTTGTACTATGAGGTGGATTTGACTGTGAAACACGCCTGCCGCCGTCCCCGCTGGCCTTACCTCTTTATCATCGCGCCTGTGCTGGTCCTGGCCGTGGTCCTGCTGCTCCAGGGCCCCTTTGCCCACCGGACGCCCCCCTTTATCCCCGACTACCCCCAGGCGGACCTCACCAGCCTGTTGGCCCAGGATGGCCTGAGCGATTCGGATTATGACACGCTCCTCCTCCAGACCGGTCTGGGCCGCCCCGCCGTGGACAGGCTGCGCGCCTTGGGGGACCTCGGGAACGCCCAAATACTGGACACACAAGCCGCCTTTTTTGCCCCGGTGAACGTGGTCTGTGACGAGCTGTGCGGCCCCTTCACCAAAGAGGACCACATGACGGATGCCGACGGCGGGACCGTCTGGGCTCCGCCCCTGGTGGACCTGCAAAGGGGGGACATCCTCCTCACCTTCTCCACCCACTCCTTCGGCTGGCGGCACGGCCACGCCGGGCTGGTGGTGGACGACCAGGGGGACGGCGTGACCCTGGAGGCCGCCCTCATCGGCACCGACTCGGTCCAGATGCCCGCGTGGCACTGGCGGAATTACTCCAACTACATGGTCCTGCGGCTCAAGGACATGACCCCGGAGCTGCGGGAGGCGCTGACCACCTACGCCCTGGAGACGCTGGAGGGGGTCCCCTACCACCTGACCAGCGGCTTCCTGGGACCCAAGGCCCCGGACACTGACGCCCCCTGGTTCGGGGTCCAGTGCGATTATCTGGTGTGGTACGCCTTCCAGCACTTCGGCTACGACCTGGACGGCGACGGCGGTCGTCTGGTCACCACCACCGACCTGGCCCTGTCCCCCCTGCTGGAGGTGGTCCAGGTCTACGGGGTGGACCCCCGGCGTCTGCCGCAGGATTAGAACAATTGTTTCATGTGAAACATTTTGAAGGGAGGATGCCGCCATGATCCCCATCCTGCAGGCCCGCTGGAAGCTGGAGGGCCAGCACTTGACCTATTATGGGCTTCGCCAGCCCCCCGGACTGTTCCACCGCCGGCTGTGGCTGGACCGGCGCACCGCCGCGCTGGTGGCCTCCCTGGACGGGGTGCGGACCCTGGACCAGCACACCCGCACCCCCGGCCTGCAAAAGCTACTGCGGGAGGGCATCGTGGTGGATGTGTCCCGGCGCCGGACGCCCCCCGCCTCCCTGGAGGACGCCCAATACTGCGCCCGCTGCGCCGCCAACGACTATGTCATCCCCGGTCTGGAGCTGGACGAGCACGGCCTGTGCCCCATGTGCCGCACCGAGGGGAAGTACGGCAGACTGAAAAACGTCATGCCGGTGTTGGAGCGCATCCCCCCGTCTCCGGGCCGAAAGTACGACGTGGCGGTCTTTTACACCGGCGGCAAGGACTCCTCCTATCTCCTCTATCATCTGGCCCGAGTCCAGAAGCTGCGGGTCCTCTCCCTCACCTGGGAGACCCCCTTCATGTCCGACTGGGCGCGGCAGAGTATTGAAAATGCCCGCCAGCGCCTGCCGGAGGTGGACTTCCTAGTGGAGCGGGCCCCCGAGGACGACCTGCGGGCCATCTACCGCAAGACCTACGAGCTGCAAAAGAACGTGTGCATCTGCCCCTCGGTGGCTTATGTCCTCTTTTTCCAACGGCTGTGCCAGTGGCAGGTCCCCTATCTGGTGCTGGGCAATGAGCCGGCCCAGTGCCGGAACCTCATCTACAACCAGATGTCCCCGGCCTTCTACTTCAAGCCCTGGGTCCAGACCCTGGCCCGGCTTGGCTTCAACCTGGGCCGGGTTCTCACCCTGCGCCGGCCCTTTGCCCCCGGCCAGATGGAGCTCTACATGACGGTCAAACAGCTGGCCTTCGGCCGCAGCGCCGTCACCAAAGTGCTGAAGTACCGCAACGAGCTGGTAGAGAACACCTGCGCGTCCCTGGCCCAGGCCCCGGACTTTCTGGCCCCCCTCCATGCCGCCGTCCGCCAAGCCGGGCGCTCCGGCGTCCTCCCCCGGCTGGTCCACATCGACTTCGATGCCGCATCGGACACCGGGGTCTACGACTGGAACGGGGTCAAGGCCCTGCTGACAGAAGAAATCGGCTGGGTGGACGCCCCGGAATCCGGGAAGGGCCTCCACACCAGCTGCCAGATCGAGCGCTGCAAGGAGTGGAGCCAGTTCACCCGGTTCCGGGACATGGAGACCCAGGTCATCCCCTTCTCCGCCATCGAACTCTCCCTGGCCTCCGCCGGCGGCTCTGTGGGCCGGGAACAGGCCATGGAAGAATTGAAGCGGCACTCCGGATTTACCGAAGCGCCGCCGGCGGAATGGGAACGGATGCTGCGGGAATTGGACCAGAACCGCTAAACCGCAAAAGATGGGAGATGCCGCTATGCCGACCGCTGTTTTAGTCGCTTTCATTGCCGCCGCGGGCGCCCTTTATCTGGTGTACTATCTCCGCATGGGTCTGCGGGAGCGGGAAGACATTGCTAAGGAGCCGGGCCGCCCCGTGCTGCTGGCCCCTCTCTGCTTCGCCATCTACTTCCTGCTGTCCCTGGGATTCCCGGACTACGTGTTGGGGACGGTGTGCTACCGAAAGCTCAAGCTGGTGGACGACGCTCGGCTGCCCGGCACGCTGGTGGCCGCCACGGTTGTGCCAGGCGCGCTGACGGCCATCACCTTCCTGGGCCACGGCTCCGCCGAGTTCTCCACCGTTCTGCTCTGCGTCGCCGCCGAGTCTGCCGGGAGCCTCTTGGGGGTCCGGCTGGTCCGGGGCCTGAACGGCGGCCAGATTCGAAAAATCCTGGGCTGCTGCATGGTGGCCGCCATCGCGGCCTTCCTGCTCCAATCCTGCCTCCACGCCACCGGCTCCCTCTCCGGCCTGTCGGCGGGCAAGCTGGCGGTGGCGCTGCCGGTGCTGTTCGTGCCGGGTGCGCTGAATATGTTCGGCGTCCCCATGAAGCCCACCTCGCTGCTGCTCCTGCTGCTGTTGGGCATGTCGCCCCTGGGCGCCCTGACCGTCTGCCTGACCATGGGCTCCGTGGGCCCCATGATGGGCGGCATCCAGCTGCTGAAAGCCGGGAATTATCAGAAGAAAATCGCCCTCTATGCCGCCACCGTGGGGCTGGCGGCGGCCTTCGTCGGCTCCCGCTTCGCCCTCTCCATCGACAACACCGTCTACACAGTGGTGCTGGTGGCCATCATGTGCTACGCGGCGTACAGCCTGTTGAAGCCCGACGCCAAAGCTTAGATGAGGAATCGGGCCTGCCGTTTTTGTATAGTCTTGGAGAGGAACCAAGGCACAAGTTGGGTGCGGAAGCGCAGCTTTCGCGCCCCGGTGGGACAGGCCCGGACGCAGGCTCCACAGCGGACGCAGTCCTCGGTCCGATGCTCTGCCGCGCCCGTGGGGCAAGCCGCCTGACAGGCCCCGCATTGGGTGCACAGGGTCTGGTCCACGCCGGGGCGGGGTACCCCCAGCCGCACCGGGGCCAGCCGGACGGGCAGCAGGCGGGCGGCGTCCCACCGGGGCGTGATGTGCACCGGGCTTTTCGGCTCCTTCGCCAGCACCCGGCGGTAGAAATCCGCCGCTCCGGCCAGGTCGGTCTCCCCCGCCCCCGTCAGGTCATGCTTGGTCTCGCCGCAATCGTAGCAGTGGGGACCGGGCAGCGCGGCGGCGGCGGTGACGGTCATCCCGGCCCGCGCCAGCAGCCCCGCCGCTTCGGCCAGGGTGGCCCCGGCGCTGACGCTGCCATAGGTGCAGAGGACGCAGGCCGGGGCGTCCACGGCGGGAAGCCCCTTTAGCCAGTCCCCCAGGGGCCCTGGCACCCGCTGGCCGTGGACGGGAAAAACCAGGGTGAACAGCTCCCCCGCCTCCGGCCGGGGCGCGTTCCGCCGCTGGTCCGGCCGCGTCAGGTCGATGGGCTCCGGCACCAGCGCTTTGGCTACCCGCCGGCCAGTGCCGGTGGGAGAAAAATAATAGACAGCCATGGTCCCGCCTCCTTTGGGACCAGTATAGCATATATGTAAAGCCGCCCTCCAGGCGGCTTTTTTCTCACAGATTCTTTTTGATTTGTGTGATGGCGTTCTTCTCCAGGCGGGAGACCTGGGCCTGGGAGATCCCCACCTCGGCGGAGACCTCCATCTGGGTCTTGCCCTCGAAGAAACGCAGGTTGAGGATGTGCCGCTCCCGCTCTGAGAGCTTGGCGATGGCCTCCTTCAGGGCGATCTGCTCCAGCCAGCTCTCGTCGGTATTCTTGGAGTCCTTCACCTGGTCCATGACGCAGATGGTGTCCCCGCCGTCGGAGTACACCGGCTCGTAGAGGCTCACCGGGTCCATGATGGCGTCCAGGGCAAAGACCACGTCCTCCCGCTTGATTTCCAGCATCTTGGCGATCTCCTCAATGGTGGGCTCCCGCTGGTGCTCCGCCATGAACTTCTCCTTGGCCTGGAGGACCTTATAGGCCGTGTCCCGCATGGACCGGGACACCCGCAGAGAGCTGTTGTCCCGGAGATAGCGCCTGATTTCACCGATAATCATGGGCACTCCGTAGGTGGAAAAGCGCACGTCCAGGTCGATGTTGAAGTTGTCGATGGCCTTGATGAGGCCGATGCACCCCACCTGGAACAGGTCGTCCACGTTCTCCCCCCGGTTGGTGAACTTCTGGATGACGGACAGCACCAGCCGCAGGTTGCCCGCAATCAGCTCTTCCCTGGCCTGCATGTCCCCCTGCTTGGTCCGCTTGAGCAGCTCGGTGGTCTCGTCGCTTTTCAGCACTTTCAGCTTGGCGGTGTTGACGCCGCAGATTTCTACCTTCCCCTGCAATTTGATAGCCTCCCGCCGTTTTGAAACTCTGTCATTCAGTATTGCCGTGGCAGAGTGGTTCATACGGCGGCGGGCGGGGCTATATTTTTTATCGTGGGACGGTTTTCGATGGACTTCGTTTCTGGTATAATCAAGGGACAAAAAGGAGGCGTTGGTTATGACAAATTATCCCTGGCTGGAGGAATACCTCCTGTCGAAGCCCGGCGCGGAGCAGGACTATAAGCTGGAGTGGCAGTGGCAGCGGTATCTGGTCCGCGGCAAGATGTTCGCCGCCATCACGACCCCGGACGCCAAATATGAGCCCCACAAAGGGCGCACCATGGTCATCCTGAAATGCGACCCCAGGCTGGCGGAGGGCTTCCGGGCCCAGTATCCCGACGTGGTGCCTGGGTTCTACTCCGACAAGCGGACCTGGAACTCGGTCTACCTGGACGGCGGGGTGCCGGAGGAGGTGCTGCGGGATATGTGCGACATGTCCTATCAGCTGGTGGTCTCCAAGCTGCCCAAGTATGTCCAGGCGGAGTTGAAGTAAAAGAGGCAGGCGGCCCGCACAGCGGACCGCCTGTCTCTTTTACAGCATTCTCAAAATCTCCCGCTTCAGCCGGGAAATGATCCGCTTTTCCAGGCGGGAGATATAGGACTGGGAGATGCCCAGCTGGTCGGCCACCTCCTTCTGAGTCCGCTCCTCCTTGCCGTCCAGGCCGAAGCGGAGGGTGATGATGAGCCGTTCCCGGTCCGACAGCTTATCCAGGGCGCTGGCCAGGAGCTGGCGGTCCACGTCGTCCTCCACGGGCTTGATGACCATGTCGTTGTCGGTGCCCAGGATGTCGGACAGCAGCAGCTCGTTGCCGTCCCAGTCGGTGTTCAGCGGCTCGTCGAAGGAGACCTCGCTTTTCAGATTGGAGGTCTTGCGCAGATGCATCAGAATCTCATTTTCAATGCACCGGGAGGCGTAGGTGGCCAGCTTGATATTCTTGGCGGGCTGGTAGGTGTTGATGGCCTTGATGAGGCCGATGGTGCCGATGGAGATGAGGTCCTCGATGTTGATGCCCGTGTTCTCGAACCGCCTGGCGATATAGACCACCAGGCGGAGGTTTCGCTCAATGAGCTTGGACTTGATGGCCTCGTCCCCCTGGTCCAGCCGCCCGATGAGCTCGGCCTCCTCGTCCCTGGTGAGGGGCGGCGGCAGAGTGTCGCTCCCCCCTATGTACATGATTTTTCCCGGCAGCTTCAAGCCCAGCCGGGCCAGCAGACGCTGGACCCAGACGTATCCCCGCACCCTCGCGTTCATGTTCCCGTGTTCCCCTTTCCTTTATGTAACCGCGCCCACCAGGGCGCTGTACCCGCCGCCATCGCTCACCCTTGTGGGCGACAGGGCCACCAAAATCCCGCCGTAGTCCTCGGTCCCCACCTGGGCCCGGTCCAGGCGCAGGGCCAACAGCATCCCGCACTCCACTCCTACCGCCTGGTAGGGCAACAGGCGGAACCGCTTGGGACCGTACCGTTCACTTAGCTCCGCCAGGGCTTCCGCCGGGTCGTCCAGGCTGCACCCGGCCAAGCCCTCCGGCAGCAGTTGGGCCACCTGCTCCCCGTCGGCCACCATCACCGGGCGGCCTGTCACCGGGTCGGTGAGGGTGTTGCCCGTGTCCACCAGGGCCGTCAGGGCCACCCGCCGCTCCCCCAGGGTCAGCACGGCGGGCACCAGTTCCCGGCGCTCGTGCCGGGCCGTCCGGCGGAACACCAGAGTCAGGACCACGTAGCACAGGGCGGCCGACAGCAGGATGAGACGCAGGTCCATGGCGGAGTAGAGGATGCCGTTGCGCAGGCTCAGCCCCCGCCCGCCCAGCAGACCGATGGCGAAAATGCTACCGCCAAAGGCGCAGGACAGGCCGAAAAAGACCAGGGTCACCCGCAGCAGCCGCCGGGAGCCGCCGTAGCCCACCAGGAGCATGACCACAGCCGCGGCCAGCTTGCACAGGGGATGGAGCAGGAAGCCCATGCCCGGAAAGAACACCGCCGCCGCGTAGAGGGCGCCAAGGGCGGCCCCCAGGCCCAGCCGGAGGCGGCGGAGGACCTCCCCCGCCAGCTTGCCGGTGGCCAGCAGGAGCAAATAGTTGACGATCCAGTTCAGCAGGAACAGGGAATCGATATAGACGACGGTCATCCCCGTCCCTCCCATCTTTTGTCAGCGGCTGTCCCTTATTATACGAGCCGCCCCCCTCAAAAAAGGTCTAACCGGGGCCAGACGCAAAAAGAAGCTGACAAGCAGTTATGCTTGTCAGCTTCTTTCCGTATGCTTACAGGCTCCGGCTCCACTCAGGGCGGATGCCGGTCTCCCCCGCCAGGGCGCTGTCCAGTTGGGCCAGGAACGCCGCCCGGTCCTCCGGCAGGCCGCCTTTCAGGGGCAGGTAGTTGGAGGCGTGGTCGCAGGTAAAGTGGAGGGGGGCCACCGCCAACTGCTCCAGCAGGAGCTTTGCCTCCTCCAGGCTCTCCCTGGGAGTGATAGGCTGGAAGCGGCCCGCCCGGAAGTCCTCGTACAACTCCGTGCCCGGATACAGGGTCAGGGTGAGGGCGGACAGGTGCCGGGGCCTCATCTCGTTCATCATGGCGGCGGTGTCCAGGATGTGCCGCCGGGACCCCCCGCCGGCGCCGCCCAGGCCCAGCAGGACCATGACCCACAGGTCCATGCCCGCCTCCCGCAGGCGGACCCCCGCCTCCAGCATCTCCTTGGCGTTGACCCCCTTGTGGATGCGCTCCAGCAGGGCATCACAGCCGGTCTCCACCCCCAAATAGGCCCGGGTCAGTCCGGCCTCCCGCAGACGCCGCAGTTCCTCCGGCGTCTTGGTCAGGGTGCTGCGGGGGCCGGCGTAGGTGGTCACCTTTTGCAGGGACGGGAAGGCGGCATAGAGGGCCTCCAGGATGGTCAGCAGGTCGGCTGTTCGCATGATGATGGCGTCTCCGTCGCAGAGAAAGACCCGCTCCACGTCGCCGTAGTACGCCTTTGCCATCTGGATGTCCTGAAGGATGTCCTCCATGGGGCGGATATGGAACCGCTTGTCCCGGTACATCCGGCAGAAGGTACAGCGGTTGTGGGAGCAGCCCACGGTGGTCTGGAGCAGGTAGCTCTTCCACTCGCCGGGCGGACGGTAAATGTCCCCTTCGTAGCGCATATCAGCCCTCCGTCAACTCTGCCAGGGCGGCGCAGAGGGACTCCATTTCGGCGTCGGTGCCGATGGTGATGCGCAGGTAGTTGTCGATGCGTGGCTTGTCGAAGTAGCGCACCAGGATACCCCGGTCCCGCAGGCCGGCCAGCAGGGCCTTTGCGTCATGCCTGGGGTGGCTGGCAAAGACGAAGTTGGCCTGGGACTCCGGCACGGTGAAGTCCATCTCCCGGAGCCGGGCCGTCACCCAGGCCCGGGTGTCCATGATTTTCCGGCGGGTTTCCTCGAACCAGGCCCGGTCCTCCATGGCGGCGGCGGCCCCGGCCTGGGCCAGCCGGTCCACGGTGTAGGAGTTGATGGAGTCCCGGACGCAGCGGAGGGCGGCCATCAAATCGGGGTGGCCCAGGGCATAGCCCACCCGCAGTCCCGCCAGGGAGCGGCTCTTGGACAGGGTGCGGACCACCACCAGATTGGGGTATTCGTTCACCAGGGCGGCGGCGGTCTCCCCGCCAAAGTCGATGTAGGCCTCATCCACCAGCACCACCGCGTCCCGGTGGGCCTCGATGACGGCCCGGACGGTGTCCAGGCCCAGGCCCATCCCCGTGGGGGCGTTGGGGTTGGCCAGCACCACGCCGCCGCAGGGGGTGCGCAGGAAGTCCTCCACAGGCATGGAAAAGTCCCCGTTCAGGGGCAGAAGCTGGACCGTCAGACCGAAAAACTCCGCGTAGACGGCATAGAAGCTGTATGTGATGTCCGGGAACAGCACCGGCCGGTCCGGGTCGAAAAACGCCTGGAAGCAGAAGGCCAAAATCTCGTCGGAGCCGTTGCCGGGAAAGACCTGGGCCGGGTCTAGGCCGTGGAACCCGGCGATGGCCTGACGCAATCCAGCGCACTCCGGGTCTGGATAGAGCCGCAGGCTCTCCCCCGCCGCCCCGGCCATGGCCGCCAGGGCCTTGGGCGAGGGGGGGTACGGATTTTCGTTGGTGTTCAGCTTGATAAAGACCCGGTCCCTGGGCTGCTCTCCGGGGACGTAGGGGACCATGTCCCGGATGCGCCTGCTCCACAGCTCCTTCACGGCTGGCCCTCCCCTTCCCGCAGGATTTTTTTGATGTTCTTCTCCGCCTTGCTCCGGGGGAGCATGACCTCGTGGCCGCAGCCCTGACAGCGGAGCTTGAAGTCCATGCCCACCCGAAGCACCGTCCACTGCTTACTGCCGCAGGGGTGCTCCTTTTTCATCTCCAGCATGTCGCCGACCCGCACGTCCATATGCCCGCCTCCGTTTTTTTCAGGATAGTCCCCATTATAGTTTCTCTCTCCGCCCCTGTCAATTCTCATGCCGGGGGTGCATATAGTGGCTTATCACGAAAAAAACGGAGCGATAGAAAGGAATGGTCGTCATGATCAGCCGTTTTCTCCCCGAGGGCCGGCGCATCGGCACACCGGAAAACCAGGCCGCCTGCGCCAGCCGGGCCGCCCTGCTCACCGCCAGGGACCGGGGCATGATTTTAGAGGGCAGAGCTCTGCTGTGCGAGGCCGGACACGACCTGCTGGTCCAGGTGGGTCCATTCACCGGTCGTATCCCCCGGGACGAGACCGCCATCGGCGTGGCCGAGGGCACCACCCGGGAGATCGCCATCCTCTCCAGAGTCGGCAAGCCTGTCTGCTTTACAGTCGAGACTGTGGAGGGACCCGACAGCGACCTGACGCTGACCCTTTCCCGCCGCAAGGCCCAGGAAATCGCTCAGGCTGCCCTGCTGTCCGAGCTGAAGCCGGGGATGGTCATCCCGGCCACCGTCACCCATCTGGAGCCCTTCGGTGCCTTTGTGGACATCGGCTGCGGGCTGGTGTCCATGATCGGCATCGAGCATATCTCCATCTCCCGTATCCCCCACCCCTCCTGCCGGTTCACGGTGGCACAGGAGATTTTCGCCGCCGTGCTGGACACAGACCCGGCTCAGAACCGGGTCCGGCTGACCCACCGGGAACTGTTGGGCACCTGGGCGGAGAACGCCGCCGGGCTGACCACCGGCATGACGGTGGCAGGCACGGTCCGGGGCATCAAGGACTACGGCGCGTTCATCGAACTGACCCCCAACCTCTCCGGGCTGGCGGAGCCACGGCCCGACCTGAAGGAGGGCGACCGGGTGTCGGTCTATCTGAAGGCCATTTTGCCGGAGCGGATGAAAATCAAGCTATTGGTCATAGACCGCCTGCCCGCCGAGGCGGCGCCGGGGCCGCTGCGCTACTATATCACCGCCGGACGGCTGGCCCACTGGCGCTACGCGCCGGAGGCGTGCGAAAAAGCGGGGATAGAGACGGATTTTCTCTGAGGAAAGAGCCGCGGACTGGAAATGTCCGCGGCTTTTATCTGTTTTTAATGCTATTTTTAGAAGGGCTCCTGTGACGGGCAGCATGAATCTATGGTATACTGGCCCCACTAAAATATTTGGGGTGTGGCTTATGGTCGGCATTTATTTCAGCGGTACCGGCAATACCCAGTTCTGTACCGAGACCTTTCTGAACAGCTATGAGGGTGGTGCGGAGTCCTGTTCCATTGAATCTCCCGATGCGCTTCGCCTCCTGCGGGAGCATCAGGAAATCCTATTCGCCTACCCCATCTATTACAGCAGCCTGCCCAAAATCGTTCAGGATTTTTTGCGTGCACACGGCGCTTTGTTTGCCGGAAAAACTGTCTTTCTCCTGGCCACCATGGGACTGTTCAGCGGGGATGGCGCCGGGTGCGCCGCCAGGGTCCTCAAGCGTTATGGCGCGCACATTACAGGCGGGCTCCACGTGCGAATGCCGGACAGTATCAGCGACGAGAAAGCGTTGAAGAAGCCCTTGGAATCCAATTGGGCTCTGGTCCAGGCCGCGAAGGAGAAAGTTTGTGCCGCTGCTCACCAGCTTCGGGAGGGCACTCCACCCCGGGACGGGCTTGGTTTTCTGCCCCATGCGGCCGGACTCTTGGGGCAGAGATTGTGGTTCGGGCACAAGGTCAAGCAGTACTCCGACCGGCTGAAGATCGATCCCACCACCTGTGTGGGCTGTGGCCGCTGCGCGGAGGGCTGTCCAATGGGAAATCTGACAATCCGGGACGGAAAGGCCGTGGCCGGGACGCGCTGCACCATGTGCTACCGCTGTGTCAACCACTGTCCTGCCCAGGCCATTACCCTGTTAGGACATCAAGTCTGGGGGCAGAGTACGATTGAAGCATATCTGTGAATGAGGGAAGCCTGAGCCTCCCCCTCCTGCATATGTTCTCTCGTGGAATATATGATAAGCAAGAGCCGCGGACATTTCCAGTCCGCGGCTCTTTTTATCGCTGGAAGTCAGTGGAGCCTGATGCTATTTTTGGCACAGGCAAAACGGATGGCCGGCGGGGTCCAGCATGGTGATAAAATCAGCCCCGCCGAACTGTGTTTCCGCCCTGACCGCCCCTAAAGACTCCGCCTTTTTTGCCGTTTCAGGGACGTTTTCCACCTGAAAGTCAAAGTGCATCTGCTTTTGCTGTCTGCCCTCTTCCTTCGGCCAAACGGGGCGGACATGATCCGCCTCCTGGGCAAACAAGAATACCAGTCCATTCGGGCCTCTTACCGCCGGTTTAGCAAACAGTTCGCACAGTTCCCAGCCCAACAGCTCGGCGTAAAACGCCTGAAGCCGCAGTGCGTCGTCACAATCTATCATCACATTTCCCAGCGTGACCTCTGGACTCATTCCAGCCGCCCTCCCATTTCGTCCCGACTCATTTCCCCGGAAAGAGCTTTTTTATCGCGCGGCAGGCGTAGGCGTAGACGGAGATGCCCTTGGTCATGTCCAGGAACCAGCCCTCCCCCGTGTCCTCGTCCACCAGAACCGGGAGACAGGTGTGGAACACGGACACCGGGACCACGGTTTCCCGCAGAAGAAATCCTTCCGCCGCCTCACGAAGGGACTGCTTGTCCCCCTCTGTCACGCTGTTTTTACAGAGGAACAGATAGAGGCAGTCACTTTTCTTTGCCTGTTCCCGTCCATTCTCTTCCATCATGCGGTCCATCCGCTGAAGCTCCGAGAACAGGGAATCGGCCACAGTCACCGTGGGGACGCAGCGAATATAACAGCAAATCGGCCCCTTGCCAAAGGTAGATATCTGCTTATGGAGGTAGCCATCCTCCACTTTCTGAAACCCATTGTCGCGAACCGCTTCCAAGACCTGACTGCTCCCCACACCCCACAGATGGCCCAGCGGCAGGTCGCGGTAACGGGCCGTCTGCTTCTCTGTCTCCAGGCGCAAAGCGTCCTTCCAGCTCAGTCCGCACGGGACCAGGGCCAGAAGCATACACCCCATAAATAACGCCATCATCAGTCCGTCGTTTATGGGTTCCCTCCGGCCTTGCCTGACTGCTCCAACAATGAGGACGGCAAAGCCGCCGATAAAGAAAAGTATCGCGGCGGCAAGGGATACCCGCACCTTATATTTTGCCTTGCGGTCCTGGTCAATGTTCACCGAAGGCTTCATTTGCCCGGAAAGAGCTTTTTCATCGCGCGGCAGGCGTAAGCGTAGACGGAGATGCCCTTGGTCATGTCCAGGAACCAGCCCTCCCCCGTGTCCTCGTCCACCAGAACCGGGAGACAGGTATGGACCGCGGAGGTGGGGACCACCGTTTCCTGCAGCTTAAATTCCTCAGACGCCCCGTAAAGAGACTGCCGGTCCTCCTCCGTTACGCCATTTTTGCACAGGAACAGAATTAGGCAACTGCTATGCTCGGCCTGTTCCCGGCCCTGCTCCGCCAGGGTCTGCTCCAGCCGCGGAAGCTCCGCCCGCATGGAATCGGCCACGGTCACGGTGGGGACACTGCGGAAATAGTAGAGGATCGAATCCTTACCGAAGGTAAAGTCTTTCTTATGGAGGTAGCCATCCTCTATTTCCCGAAACCCATTGGCCCGCAAAGTTTCCGCGGCCTGACGGCTCCCTATGCCCGGCAGCCGGGCCATGGACAGGGAATTGTACCGGTCCACATACCCCGCCACCTCCCGGTGTACCGCGTTCCCCCAACTCAGGGTACACAGGGCCATGACCAGAACCAGGCAGCCCAAAATCAGCGCCACCATCCCGGCGGTGCTTCCGCCGCCCCCGCGCCCCTGCCACAGGAGCACGCCGGCCGCGCCCAGCAGGACCAGAATCGCGGCGGCCAGTACCACTTGGACCTCGCGTTTCCTCTTGCAGTTCATGTTCATGATTCTTCTCCTTTCCCTTTGATCTCGTCCCAATACCTCTTTGCGGCCTGCTCGGTCTTGTTGTCGCCATACTGATAATAGGTGGTCCCCAGGAGGATATCCGGCAGATACTGCTGCTTGACATAGTGGTGGGGGAACAGATGAGGGTAGAGATAGCCCTGGTCCCGCTCCATGCCGGCGGAGTCGGCGTGGACGTTTTGGAGGTGGCGGGGGTAGTCGCCGGTCTTTCCCGCCCGCACGTCGGCCATGGCGGCGTCGATGGCGGCGCAGACGGTGTTGGATTTGGGGGCGGTGGCCAGCAGGACCACCGCCTGGGCCAGGGGGAGCTTGGCCTCCGGCAGGCCCAATTGCAGGGCGTTGTCCACGCAGGCCTTTACAATCAAAGCGGCCTGGGGATAGGCCATGCCGATGTCCTCACTGGCGGAGCAGAGGATGCGGCGGATGGCGGTGATGAGGTCCCCCGCCTCCAGCAGACGGGCCAGGTAGTGGAGGGCGGCGTCCGGGTCGGAGCCGCGCAGAGACTTCATCAGGGCCGAGGCAATGTCGTAGTGGTCGTCCCCCGCCCGGTCGTAGCGCATGGCGGAGCGCTGGGCCACCGTCTCCGTGTCCTCCAAGGTGACAAGCAGTTTCCCTTTCTCCCGCTTGGCGGAGTTCAGAAGCAGCTCCACCGCGTTCATGGCCTTGCGGACATCGCCGCCGCAGGCGGAGGCCACCTGCTCCCGGACCCCATCCTCGCATTTCACCTTGGCCCCCAGGCGGTCGGCCATGATGGAGATGCCCCGGTCGATGGCGGGGAGCACGTCGGCGGCGTCCACGGGCTTGAACTCAAAGACGGTGGAGCGGCTCAACACCGCGTTATAGACGTAGAAGTATGGATTTTCGGTGGTGGATGCGATGAGGGTCACGTCCCCCTTTTCGATGACCTCCAGAAGGGACTGCTGCTGCTTTTTGTTGAAGTATTGGATCTCGTCCAGGTACAGCAGGATGCCGTTGGGGGCCATCATGGTGCCCACCTCGCCGATGACGTCCTTGATGTCGGACAGGCTCCCGGTGGTAGCGTTGATGCGCCGCAGGGTCCGGTTGGTCCGCTGGGCGATGATGTTGGCCACCGTGGTCTTTCCCGTGCCGGAGGGGCCGTAAAAGACCAGATTGGGGATATTCCCGCTCTCCACGATGCGGCGCAGCAGCCCGTCCGGGCCCAAAATATGCTTCTGCCCCACCACCTCATCCAGAGTGGCGGGTCTGATTTCGTCTGCCAAAGGCCGGTATGCCATCCCACGGCCCCCTTTCTGCTGGTGCTGACTCTATTCTAACATATGTTCTAACAGACGTAAAGAAGGAATTTACAACTGTCGAGCTACTTGCTCCATATGCCGCCCGTCGGTCCCGCAGCAGCCGCCGAACACCTTGATGCCGCTCATCGCACGCAGCCGCAGCATCTCCTCCGCGAATGTCTCCGGCGGCGAGCATTTCAAGTCCGCTGCGCCGTCCAACTCGGCGTAGGGCAAGGGCGACGTGTTGGCCTGGATGCCCAAGAAGCGGCGGCGGACCAGTTCGGTCCGGTTGAAGGGCTGGTTCAGGGCCGCCCGCAGGATGCTGGGGTGGACGCAGTTGGCCATATAGCAGACTGGCGGCGGCTGGACCCTGCTGTCAATACCGGCGATGGCGTCGGCAATCGTTGTGCCGTCAACGAGCCTCCCGTCCCCCTGGATGGTAAAGCTGATGATGTAGGGCAGGCCCGTCTCCGCCATGGCCCGCGCCATCCCGGCGGCCTCCGACAGGGTGGGCATGATGCCGGCAAAGAGGAAGTCCGCTCCGGCCTCCCGGAACAGGTCCGCCTGCCAGCGGTGAAAGTCCGTGGCCTCGTCTTCGGACAAGGTCCCCTCCCCCGTGTAGGCATCCCCCTTACAGCCCATCAGGCCGCCCACGTACATTTCCAGGCCGCTCTGCCGCTGGATGTTCCGCAGGAAGGACACATTGTCCGCGATGACCGACGACCCGCACCCCGCCAGGGCCACGCGTTCTCGATTAGCCCGTCGGGTAGGCGTGGTAGCCAGGAAGGGAAGCCGGTACCGCCGGGCGATGTCGATATACTCCATCCAAAGCGACCGCAGCGCCGCCCGGCCCTCCGGCGTGTAGATCAGTTTGGCCATAGCCACGTGTTCGTCGAACTGGAGATGGTATTCCCGCTTCAGGCGCTCGCCCAAAGCCCCCTCCATCAAGACGCTGTTCCGTTCCCGCATACAGCTCAAAAAGTCCATTTCAGTCCTCTTTTCCGTCCAAGACAGGAAAGCGGCATAGTCCGAGGACTATGCCGCCTTTCTGATTCCATTACTGGTACAGCGGGTATTTGCCGCACATCTCGGCCACGGCGGCGCGGATCGCGTCGGCCTGGGCGTCGAAGTCGGTGGCGGTCTGCCACATGAGGCGGCCGATGGTTTTCATCTCGGCCTCGCCGAAGCCGCGGGTGGTGACAGCGGGAGTGCCCACCCGGATGCCGCTGGTGACGAAGGGCTTCTCCGGGTCGTTGGGGATGGCGTTCTTGTTGACGGTGATGTGGACCTCGTCCAGCCGCCGCTCCATCTCCTTGCCGGTGATGCCCGCCTTGCGGAGGTCCACCAGCATGAGGTGGTTGTCGGTGCCGCCGGAGACCAGGTCGAAGCCGGCCCCGGTGAGACTGTCGGCCAGGGTCCTGGCGTTGGCGATGATGCGCTCCTGATAGCCCTTAAACTCGGGCTTCAGGGCCTCGCCGAAGGCCACGGCCTTGGCGGCGATGATGTGCATCAGAGGGCCGCCCTGGCTGCCGGGGAAGATGGCAGAGTCGATTTTCTTGGCGAACTCCTCCTTGCAGAGGATCATGCCGCCCCGAGGGCCGCGGAGGGTCTTGTGGGTGGTGGTGGTGACCACGTCGGCGTAGGGCACCGGGGAGGGGTGCAGCCCGGCGGCCACCAGGCCGGCGATGTGGGCCATATCCACGAAGAGATAGGCCCCCACCTCGTGGGCGATGTCGGCAAAGGTCTTGAAGTCGATGATACGGGGGTAGGCGGAGGCCCCGGCGATGATCATCCTGGGCTTCTCCCTCTTCGCCAGGTCACGGACCTGGTCGTAGTCGATGTACCCCTTCTCGTCCAGGCCGTAGGAGATCATATGGTAGTTTTTGCCGGAGAAGTTCACGGGGGAGCCATGGGTCAGATGGCCGCCGTTGCCCAGGTCCATGCCCAGCACGGTGTCGCCGTGCTCGCACAGGGCCTGATAGACGGCGAAGTTGGCCTGGGCGCCGGAGTGGGGCTGCACGTTGGCGTGGTCGGCGCCGAAGAGCTTGCAGGCCCGCTCCCGGGCGATGTTCTCGGCCACGTCCACCTCCTGGCAGCCGCCGTAATAGCGCTTACCGGGGTAGCCCTCGGCGTACTTGTTGGTCAGCACCGTCCCCATGGCGATGAGCACCGCCTCGCTGACGATGTTCTCGGAGGCGATCAGTTCGATGTTGCGCCGCTGACGGGCCAGCTCCGCCGCCACCGCCGCGCCGATCTCCGGGTCGCTGGCGGTGAGAAAGTCGATCATTTCCTGTACCATGCCGTCGCACCTCTCCTCTAAATGATGTAGGTATCCTATCGGAATAACTCCATTATATAGTACCGGCTCCAAAAATACAATGTCGCTTTTCCCAATTTTTTGTGTTATGATTACCCCAGGATTCGGTTGACTCGCTCCGAACAGAGGACCAATCCCGCCAAAACCAGCAGCAGGCAGACCGGCAGCGCCCCGGCCCCCACCCATCCGGCCAGCAGGCCGAAGGCGGGCGGCACGGTGAGATTGCCCACGTAGGCGCAGGCCATCTGTACCCCCATCATGGCCTGGGAGGCCGTCTCGCCAAAGCGGTTGGGGGTCTCGTGGAGCATGGCCGGATAGATGGGCGCGCAGCCCAGGCCCAGCAGGGCGAAGGCCGCCGGGGCCGTCCAGGCCGGCAGGGGCAGCAACAGAAGCAGCACCCCGCCCCCGCAGAGGGCCGTCCCCAGCCGAATCAGCGTCTTGTTGTCCCAGCGCCGGGTGGCGAAGCCCGCCAGCAGGCGTCCGGCGGTGATGCCCAGGTAGAAAAGGGAAATCCAGCCCGCCGCCCGCTCCGCCGGGACGCCCCGGGCCCCGGTGAGATAGCTGCTTCCCCACAGGCCGGTGGTGGACTCCATGGCGCAGTAAAAAAGGAAACAGACCAGGGCGCTCTTGGCCCCCGGCAGGGCCAGGGGTCGGACTTGCCCCGCGTCCACCTGTTTGGCCTCCTCCGCCGCCCGCTCCCGCTTCCACTGGGGCAGTGAGAACAGCAGGACGACCGTCAGGGTCCACTGGATGACCGAGATGACCAGATAGCCCTGCCGCCAGCCGCCGCCCCCGGACAGGCAGGCCGACAAAATCAGCGGCCCCATGGTGGCCCCCACGCCCCAGCAGCAGTGGAGCCAGTTCATGTGCCGGGAGGCGTAGTGGACGGCCACATACTGGTTGAGGCCCGCGTCCACCGCCCCGGCCCCCAGGCCCAGCGGCACCGCCAGCAGGCACAGCCAGCCGAAGGAGGGGGCCAGGGAGAAGCCCAGCAGCGCCCCCGCCGTCATCGCCACACTGATGCAGGTCAGCTTTCCCGTGCCCAGCTTCCGAATCAGCCTGCCGCTGAGCAGGCTGGAAACAATGGTGCCGCCGGTGATGATGAGGGACACCGCCCCCGCCCCGGACAGCGGAGCCCCCAGGGCCGGTCCCATGGCGGGCCAGGCCGAGCCCAGTAGGGAGTCCGGCAGGCCCAGGCTGATGAAGGCCAGGTAGATCAAAATCAGAAAAAAGGTAGCCATTCAGATAACCTCTCGATTCAAGTATGTACCCGAACAGCGTAAGCGCCCCGGGCACCATTGTCAAGAGGTTTCTGGCGGGCTTTGAAGTAGGATGGGCTTAACAGGCGGATAAAAGTACGGGGGGAAATTTGTGATGTTCAATGAAATCTGTATTTATGAAGCAAAAATTGATAAGCAAGATGAAATTGAGACTCTAATGAAAGAAGTCGCAGCATTTTATCTTTCACAGCCCGGTGTTATTGACGTAAAATACATCAAGCGTACTCATCGGCAACAGGATTTCAGTGCCGTAAAAGAAGGAAAGTCCCCCATCCGCTTGACGAAATGGGTAGGTAAAGTCACCTATATTTTGCACTGGACACTTGAAAATGAAGAAGTTCATGCGCAGGTATCAAAGCTCGGATTAGAGAAGTTTTATAAACGTTGGAATCGCTGTCTTACTACCATGCCCAAAATCCTGCTAGGCGAAAATATTGTGTAGCACGTTTTATCGTTAATGCTGAGAATAATTGTAGCGCGCGCCCGCCTCCGCAAAGCAGGGCGCGCCCGGAAAGGAACTTACATATGAAGAAAAAGAAAGACGTCATCGCCATCGTGGAAGAGCTTAAGCGGCTCTACCCTGACGGCCTCTGTTCCCTCCAGTACCCCAAGCCCCATGAGCTGCTGTTCTCCGTGCGGCTGGCGGCCCAGTGTACTGACGAGCGGGTCAACATGGTCACCCCCGCCCTCTTCGCCCGCTTCCCCACCCTGGAGGCCCTGGCGGCGGCCGACGTGTCCGAGGTGGAGGAGTTCATCCACTCCACCGGCTTCTTCCGGGCCAAGGCACGGGACATCGTGGCCGCTTCCAAAATGCTGCTGGAGGAGTACGGCAGCGTGGTCCCCAACACCATGGAGGACCTGCTGAAGCTGCCCGGCGTGGGGCGGAAGACGGCCAACCTGATTTTGGGGGACGTGTACCACACCCCCGGCGTGGTGGTGGCCGACACCCACTGCATCCGCATCTCCGGCAAGTTGGGCCTGACCGACGGCACCAAGGACCCGGCCAAGGTGGAGGAGCAGCTCCGCAAGATTCTGCCGCCGGAGGAGTCCAACGACTTCTGCCACCGTCTGGTCCTCCACGGGCGGGCCGTCTGCATGGCCCGGAAGCCGGACTGCCCCAACTGCACCCTGCGGCCCTGGTGCGACTTCTTCCAGAAGAGCGTGTGAGCCATGGAGTACATTGACCTTTCCTCCTGGCCCCGCCGGGAGCATTTTCAGTTCTTTTCCGGCATCTCCTTTCCCTTTTACAACGTGACCACCACCCTGGACGTGACCAACCTGCGCCGCTATGCCAGGGACCGCGGACTCTCCTTCTACTACGCCATGATTTACGTAACTCTGCGGGTGATGAATGGCCTGGAGGATTTCCGCTACAAGGTCCGCGGGGACCAAATCATCCGCCACGACAAGCTGGACCCCAGCTTCGTGGTGCTGGACGAGACCACCCACTTGCTGAAAATCGTCAACGCGGACTTCGGCGGGACCATGGAGGACTTCTGCGCCCGGTGCGTCCGCGCCGTGGCGGAGCAGGCGGCCCCCTTCCCCTCCGCCGAGAGCGAACAGCGGGACGATCTGGTCTACTTCTCCTGCACCCCCTGGTTCTCCTTCACCAGTCTCACCAACGAGATGGACTGCGACCCGAACGACTCCATCCCCCGTGTCACCTGGGGCAAATTTGAGGAGCGGGACGGGAAGTGGCTTCTCCCCTACGCCGTCCAGCTCAACCACCGGCTGCTGGACGGCTGGCATTTGGGGCAGCTGGTGAACGGAGTACAGGCATATATCGACCAACTGGCATAACCGATTTAGATTGGCGGTGTGGGATGGAGTTCACGATACGGAACATTCAGCCCCCGGAATATCCTCTGCTCCGCGATTTTCTCTATGAGGCCATCTTTATCCCAAAGGGCGCAGCGCCGCCCCCAAAGTCTATCCTCGACGCCCCGGAGCTGCAGGTCTACGTGGAACATTACGGGACGCGAAAGGACGATATGGGACTGATTGTCGAGGTGGAGGGGCAAATCGTCGGGGCTGTTTGGGTGCGCGTGATGGCGGACTATGGGCATCTTGAAGATGGAGTCCCCTCCTTCGCGCTCTCGCTCTACAAGGAGTATCGGGGCCAGGGGCTCGGGACAGCTCTGATGAAGGCCATGCTCTCTCTGCTGAGAGAGCGCGGGTACCGCCGGGCTTCCCTGGCGGTGCAGAAAGCCAATTATGCCGTCAGGCTATACCAAGCGGTCGGCTTTCAGACTGTGGGCGAAACCGAGTCGGAGTATCTGATGATGATAACGCTTTGAGTACGGAATCGAACAGGAGCGCCCCGTCCATGGACGGGGCGCTCCTGTTTTTCATGTAGGATGTTCCGGGGACAGCCGCACCATGCACCGCTCCTTCCAGCGACCGCGCAGGTAGACGGTGCCGCTGATGGCGATTCCGATGGCCCAGCCCACGGGATAGGCCCAGTAGAGGTTCTCCTTGCCGAAGGTATAGGCCAGGAAATAGGCCACCGGGACCCTGGCCCCCCACAGGGCGATGATGTTGGAAATCATGGGGGCGATGACCGACCCGGCCCCGCGCAGGGCGTTGTTCAGCGGGTACATGATGGCCAGCAGCCACATGGTGGACAGGGCACGGACCAGATAGGCCCGCCCGGCGGCGATGACCAGGGGGTCCGGGCTGAACAGGGAGATCCAGAAGTCGGAGAAGGGCACCACCAGGGCGGACATGGCCGCGCAGACCACCACGCAGAGGACCACGGCCTTGCGGACCCCATCCTGGACCCGGTCCAGGCGGCCCGCCCCCACGTTCTGCCCCACGTAGGTGGTGACGGCCAGACAGAAGCTGTCCACCGGCAGGAACGCAAAGGTGTCTATCTTGTTGGCGACGGAGTACCCGGCGGCGAACTCCTCGCCGAAGCCATTGATCAGGGTCTGGAGGACCAGCACCGCCACGGCCAACTGGCACTGTTGGATGCCGGAGGGGATGCCCAGGCGTAGGATTTTCTTGAACAGGGGCTTCTCGATGGCGATTTTCAGGGGGCTGATATGGAAAAAGTCATATTTTCGATTGATGTAACAGACGCCGAACACCCAGGAACAGACCTGGGCGATGATGGTGGCGAAGGCCACGCCAAAGACGCCCCAGCCGCACACCAGCACAAAGACCAGGTCCAGCACGATGTTGATGACGCAGGCGATGGACAGGAAAATGAGGGGGGTCTTGCTGTCCCCCAGGCCCTGAAGGATACCGGCGTTGATGTTGTAGCCCAGGCTGCCGATGATGCCAGCAAAGACCACCAGCAGATAAATATGGGCCTCGCCGTAGACGTTCTCCGGCACCCGAATCAGGCGCAGGACGGGCCCCGCAACCAGCAGTCCAAAGACCGTCAGGGGGATAATGCTCACCATCACCGTGCCGTAGGCCGTGTCCACGCTGCGCCGGACGGCGTCCCGGTCCCCGGCCCCGATGAACTGGGCGATGACCACGCTGGCGCCGATGGAGAGGCCGATGAACAGCGAGGACAGCAGGAAAATGACCGGGAAGCCAATGCCCACGGCGGCCAGGGCCGTGGTCCCCACGAATTTGCCCACCACCCAGGAGTCCACCATATTGTAGAGCTGCTGGAAGGCGTTGCCCACCAGCAGGGGCAGGGAGAAGCGCACGATCAGGCTCAGGGGGCTGCCCTGGGTCATGTCGATGGCCCGATGCGTTTTTGCCACGGTCTCCTCTCCCCTTTCTCTCGGCGGGGTCATTGCCCCGCTTTATAGTTCTGATAGATGATACGCAGTCCGTCCAGCACCAGCTGGCTGTCCACGATGTCGATCATGGCGGTATTCTGGGCCACCATCCGGGCCAGCCCGCCGGTAGCCACCACCTTGATCTCGTCCGCGGGGTAGCCCATCTCCTCCTTGGCCCGGCGAATCAGATATTCCATGGAGCCCACGTAGCCCATCACCGCGCCCGCCTGTATCTGGCCCACAGCGGTACTGCCCAGGGCCGTCTCCGGCATAGCCAGCTCCACGTTGGGCAGATGGGCGGTCTTTTGAAAGAGGGCCTCGGTCATCAGGCGTACCCCGGCGGTGATGCAGCCGCCCAGGTAGGTCCCCTCCCGGCTCACCGCGTCCAAGGTGGTGGCGGTACCGAAGTCCAGGACGATAACGGGCGCGCCGTACTTGGCCATGGCGGCCACGTCGGCCACGGCCCGGTCGGGGCCCAGGCGCTCGTCACTCTTCACGCCGTAGGGCAGGCCGGGATCCACCCCGTCGTCCACTACCAGAGGCGTGCGGTCGAAGTATTTCATGATGGCGTTGGTGAGGGTGTGCATCACGGGGGGCACCACCGAGGCGATGATGACGTCCTCCACATCCTCCGTCCGCAGGCCGAAGCGCTGGAAATACTCCCAGGCCATCAGGCCGATCTCGTCAGAGGTCCGGTTGGAGTCGGTCATCAGCCGAAAGCTCCCGGTCAAGGTCTCCCCGTCGAACATCCCGAATACCATATTAGTGTTGCCCACGTCGATTGCCAGCAGCATTGAAATCCCACCTTACCAAAGAATCGGGAGCTATACCAGGGCAGTATAGCACATCGTGCGCTCTTTTTCCAGTAAAATCACACCGTAGCTGGCCCCATAGCCCCGGCAGGAGCCGGGGTTCATCACCCACAGGCCGTCCACCTGCTCGCAGTAGGGCACGTGGGTGTGGCCGAACAGCAGGATGTCGGCCTCCTGCTCCCGGGCGGCCCAGACGGCGGGGCCGTAGTCCGCTTTGACCCGGTAGCGGTGGCCGTGCATCATCAGGATGCGGCGGCCCTCCACCCGCAGGACCCGCTGGTCCGGAGTCTCGGTGAAGCCGTCGCAGTTGCCGCAGACGTTCTGCATGGTCCGGCTGGGGAACCGGCGCTGCAATTCCTCGAAGTCCCGGCACAGGTCCCCTAAATGGAGGACCAGATAGGGGTCCTCCCGCCGGACCACGGCCTCCATATTTTCCACGTTTCCATGGGAATCGGAAAAAACGACGATTTTCAATCCAGTCACCTTCGTTCCTGACGCACATATAATACTTTGAACCCATTCATAGACTGACAACGGAGGGAACGATATGGCGAAGCAGCCCGACAACATTTTGAACAGTCCCCAGGCGGCAAAGCTCCTCAAGGATAAGGCCACGGTGGAACAGCTGGTCAAATCCCCGGACACCCAGGCGCTGATGAATATGCTTAACCAGAGCGGCGGCCTGAAATCCGCCGCCGAGGCCGCCATGAAGGGGGACGCCAGCCAACTCCAGGGCCTTCTGGACCGGCTGATGAAAGACCCCGGCGGCGCCAAGGTGGTGGAGCGCATCAATAAGAGCGTCCAGGGCAAGTAAGCACGACAAGGAGGGAACCCCATGGCCGATGAATTTTCGGAGAAACTAAATGCCGTCCTCGGCAACCCGGAGGCCATGGGACAAATCATGTCCATCGCCCGCGCCCTCAGCGGGGACGGGGGCGATGGGCAGCCGCCACAGGCGGCGGAGTCCCCCGCTTCGCCGGAGCCCGCCCCACAGCCGCCCGCCGTGGCGGCTCCGGCCCAGCCGGCGGCCGCCATGCCGGACCTCTCCGGCCTGATGGGCATCCTGGGCAGCCTGACCGGCGGCGGGCAAAGCGCACCGGCCAGCACGTCGGCCCCGGCGGGGAATCCCCTGGCGGCGCTGGGAGATTTGGACCCCCGTCTCATTCAGACCGGGATGCGGCTTTTGTCGGAGTTCAACAGCACGGACGACCGCAAGACCGCCCTGTTGATGGCCCTGCGCCCCTTTGTCAAGGAGGAGCGCTTTGCAAAGGTGGACCGGGCCGTTCAAATCGCCAAGCTGTCCCGGGTCATCCGGATCGCCCTGCATGTACTGAAAGATTCAGGGGGAGGCGAAGAGCATGTATAACCGCTACATCCCGAACGGCACGGCCTACACCCGGGTGGTGGAGGAGGACGCCCCCTCCTTCCGTCCCCCGGAGCCCGCCGAGCGGCCGCCGGTCCAGGCGCCGCCGCCCCCGCCTCCCGGCCCGCCGCCGGAGCAGCCGCGGCCCCACCAGGAGGGCCAGCCCCATCATCAGCCGCCCCGCCACGGGCCTCAGGAACCCCAAGGGCCGCATAATCAACAGCCGCCTCCCATATGGGGGGCGGCTCCCGGCGAGAAAAAGCCGACCTGGCTGTCCGGCCTGCTGAAAAACTTCAAATTGGAGGACCTGGATACGGGCGACATCCTGCTGCTGCTCATCATCCTGTTCCTCTTTATCGACGGCGACGACCTGGAGCTGGTCATCACCCTGGGCCTTCTGCTTCTGTTCGGCCTGGGGGGGAAAGACAAGAAAGAGAAGGATGCCGCGCCCTAGTCCCCCGTCTCGGCCACGTGGAGGACGGTGCCGTCCGGCAGGGAGAAGTCCATCTCGGCCAGGGCCAGGGCGTTGACGGAGGAGGAGCCCATGCGCAGAACCACCTGGCCGTCCTTGTCGGTCTCGGCGGCCACCAGCAGGCCGCTGTTCACCGACACCCAGTATCGCTCCAAATAGCCCAATTCGTCCACTTCCGTCTCCACGTAGACGCAGGGCATCCCGTCCCGCTCCACATAACCGGCGTCCACGATGCGCTCCGGCTCCAAGTCCAGAATATCCTGATAGGTCGGGATACGCTGGGCCAGGTCCGGGGCGCGCGGGTCGTCGGCGGGCCAGCTGCTGACGGAGGCGCTTCCGCCATACCAGCGGTACAGCGTCCCGTCCCCCACGATGGTGTGCTGGGTCCCCATGGGCTGGACAGGCTGGGTCATGTCCACACGGGTCCAGCCGCCGTCCACCCATACCTGGGCGGTGAAAGTCCGCATCTCGCCCTCCCCCGCCGCCACCTCCAGGGTGATGGTGCGGCTGTAACTGGGCCAGCGCTCCAGGGTCTTTTCAATGATGTTCTGTACCGTCTCCGGGGTGACCTCCACCTGGAGGAACGCCCCGCTTCCACCCACGTTCCCGCCTACGTCGTCCCCACTCCCAGAGGGGGTCAGGACGGGCATGACGATTTCAGGGGTGCCGCCGTTAAACAGGTTCAAGCCAAAGCTGGCGAACACCGCCGCCACGATGACCAGGGCGATGAGAATGGAAAAGATGAACTTGTTCTTCTGCCCCATGGCGCGCCCCTCCCCTCACGGCGGTTTCTGCTCAGGCGTTGAATTCCTCCGGCTTGTCCTGGCGGAGGCCGAATTTCCACTCAATGGCGTCGGCAATCCTGCGGCAGGCGTGGCCATCGCCGTAGGGATTCACTGCGTGGGCCATGGCCGCGTAGGCCGCCTCGTCCGACAGGAGGCGGGAGGCCATGCGGAAAATCTCCGTCTTCTCCGTCCCCGCCATCTGCACGGTCCCCGCCTCCACGGCCTCGGGCCGCTCGGTCTCCCGGCGGAGGACAAGCACCGGCTTGCCCAGGGCGGGGGCCTCCTCCTGGAGCCCGCCGGAATCCGTCATGACCAGGTAGCACCGGGCCATCAGGTTGTGCATCTCGTCGGCGGTGAGGGGGGCGATCAGATGGACGTTGGACAGGCCGTCCAGCCCCTTGTGGGCCGCCTCCTGGACCACCGGCGACAGGTGGACCGGGTAGACCAGCTCCGCCTCCGGGAAGGTCTCGGCCAGACGGCGCAGGGCGCCCATGATATGCTCCATGGGCTGGCCGTAGTTCTCCCGGCGGTGGCAGGTCACCAAGATGACCTTTTTGCGGTCATACTCCAGCGCATTCAGCAATTCTGTTGCAAAGCGGTAATCCTTTACAACGGTTGTCCGCAGGGCGTCAATCACCGTGTTGCCGGTGACGAACACCCCCTCGGCGATGCCCTCCCGCCGGAGGTTCTCCCGGTTGGCCGCCGTGGGGCAGAAATGGAGGTCGGCGATGTCGCCGGTCATGGTCCGGTTCATCTCCTCCGGGAAGGGGGAGTATTTGTCCCAGGTCCGCAGGCCGGCCTCCACGTGGCCCACCATCACCTGCTGGTAAAAGGCCGCCAGGGCGGCGGAAAAGGTGGTAGAGGTATCCCCGTGGACCAGGACCAGGTCGGGCCGGGCCTCCTGGAGGACCCGCTCCACCCCCAGCAGGCACTTGCTGGTGATGGTGGACAGGGTCTGCCGGGGCTCCATGATGTTCAGGTCATAGTCAGGCTTGAGCTTGAAAATCTCCAGCACAGAGTCCAGCATCTCCCGGTGCTGGGCCGTGACGCAGCAGAGGCTTTCCATGTCCGGCCGGGCGGCCAGTTCCCCCACAAGAGGGGCCATTTTGATGGCTTCGGGCCGGGTGCCGAAGATGGTCATGACGCGGACCTTACGCATGGGGGTCATCCTCCTCGTCCGGCGTCTCGTCCTTGCCGCCGCCGTTTTTCTTCTTGTTATTGCCCAGGAACAGCCGGGCGGACACCGCCCCAGCGGCGCAGAGGGCCAGCAGGAGCAGCATGGCCTTCAGCTCGCCGCTGGTGGTCAGCACCACGGCGCTGAGGCCCAGGATGGCGCTGATAACGTACAGCACCGCCACCGCCTGCTTCTGGTCCAGGCCCATGTCGATGAGCCGGTGATGGACGTGGCTGCGGTCCGGGGACATGGGGTTCTGCCCGTGGGCGATGCGGCGGATGAAGGCGAAGGCCGTGTCGAAGATGGGCAGACCCAGCATGAGGAAGGGCACCACAAAGGAGATGATGGTATAGAGCTTGAACAGCCCCTGGATGGACACCACCGCCAGGATGAAGCCAAGGAAGGTGGACCCGGTGTCCCCCATAAAGATTTTGGCTGGGTTCAGGTTGTAAGGCAAAAATCCGATACAACCTCCGGCCAGGGCCGCCATGAGGATGGCCACCGTGGGCTCCGGCACCACCAGGGCGATGACCAGCAGGGTCATGGAGCTAATGGTGGACACGCCGCAGGCCAGGCCGTCCAGGCCGTCGATGAGGTTGACGGCGTTGGTGATAGCCACGATCCAGATCACGGTGAAGGGGATAGACAGCGCCCCCAGGTTCCACCAGGGATTGGGGCTGAAAATATTGGGGTTGGAGAGCCACTCCACCACGTTGCCGGAGCAGACGGCCACCAGGGCCGCCACGATTTGGACGATGAACTTGAACCAAGCCCGCAGAGAGTAGATGTCGTCGAAGATGCCCAGCACCACGATGATAACGGCCCCCAACAGCATCCCCTTGATTTGGGGCGTCAGCTCCACAAAGAGCAGTACACTGAGCATAAAGCCGAAAAAGATAGCCAGACCGCCCATGCGGGGAATGGGGTGGTCGTGCATCCGTCTGGCATCCTTGGGCACGTCCACCGCGCCCACCTTTTGGGCCAGATTCTTCACCAGGGGGGTGGAGACGAAGGCCACCAGCATGGACAGCACCAGGGCCACGGCCACCCAGCCGATCTCCCGTAATTCTATATTCATTGGTACGATTGCTCCTTATCAAGACCCGTACCCGTCAGCGGGCCACGAAGCCCACCTTTTTATAGACCTTACGCAGGGTCTTTTCCGCCACCCGGGCCGCCTTGTCGGCTCCGGCGCGGTACAGGGCCTCCAGGCCCTCCTTGTCGGCCAGGATGCGCTCGGTCTCCTCCCGGATGGGGCGGAACAACTCCACCACAGCCTCGCCCACGGCGGGCTTGAACGCGCCGTAGCCCTTGCCCTCAAACTCGGCCTCGATTTCCTCGAAGCTCTTGCCCGTGGCGGCGGCGTAGATCTCCATCAGGTTGGACACGCCTGGCTTGGCCTCCTCGTCGTAGCGGACGCAGCGCTCGGTGTCGCTGTCGGTGATGGCCCGCTTGAACTTGCGCATGATGTCGTCGGGTGAGTCCATGAGATAGACGCACCCGTCGGGCATGGACTTGCTCATTTTCTTGTCCGGGGCGTTCAGGCTCATGACCCGGGCACCCACCGGCGGGATATAGGCGTCGGGCATGGTGAACACGTCGCCGTAGATGCCGTTGAACCGCTGGGCCACGTTGCGGGTCAGCTCCACGTGCTGTTTCTGGTCCTCGCCCACGGGCACCAGGTCGGCCTGATAGAGGATGATGTCGGCCGCCATCAGGGACGGGTAGGTGAACAGGCCCGCGTTCACGTTCTCGGCATGGCTGGCGGACTTTTCCTTGAACTGGGTCATGCGGGAGAGCTCGCCGAACATGGTGTAGCAGTCCAGTACCCAGGCTAGTTGGGCGTGGGCGGGCACGTGGGACTGGATGAACAGGATGGACTTCTCCGGGTCAATGCCGGCGGCGATGAGCTGGGCGAAGAGCTGCAGGCTCTTCTTCCGCAGACCCGCCGGGTCCTGGCGCACGGTGATAGCGTGCTCGTCCACTACGCAGTATACGCAGTCAAACTCATCCTGGAGGGCCACCCAGTTCCGCAGGGCCCCCATGTAGTTGCCCAGGTGCAGCTCGCCGCTGGGCTGGATCCCGGAAAAAATGACTTTCTTCTGATTTTCCATATCAAACACCTCAAAAAAGAAGTTGGGAATGCCGGTTGAAACATCGCTTTATCATACCACAGTCGGCATTGCTTGACAAGTGATACCCATACCATTAAAATAGAGGCCACACCATACTTTTTGGAGGAATTCACCTTGGATATGACTTGGTTCAACGATATGGAGTCCCGTATTCCCCACGGGGAGGTCCGCACCCGCTTCGCCCCCTCCCCCACCGGCTACATGCACGTGGGCAACCTGCGCACCGCGCTCTACACCTGGCTCATCGCCCGGAACCAGGGCGGCAAGTTCATCCTGCGCATCGAGGACACCGACCAGGAGCGGCTGGTGGAGGGCGCCACCGACGTCATCTACGCCACCCTGCGCAAGTGCGGCCTCACCTGGGACGAGGGCCCCGACCTGGGCGGCCCCGTGGCCCCCTATATCCAGACAGAGCGCCGGGACACCTACGGCAGATACGCTAAGCTGCTCATCGAAAAGGGCGGGGCCTACCGCTGCTTCTGCACCAAGGAGCGGCTGGACGCCCTCCACGGGGAAAACGGCCTGGGCGGTTACGACGGCCACTGCCGGGACCTCTCCCCCGAGGAGATAGACGAAAAGCTGGCCGCCGGAGTTCCCTACGTCATCCGCCAGCGCATCCCCAAGACCGGCTCCACCACCTTCCACGACGCGGTCTTTGGGGACATCACCGTGGAGAACGAGACCCTGGACGACCAGGTCCTCATCAAATCCGACGGCCTGCCCACCTATAACTTCGCCAACGTCATCGACGACCACCTGATGGGCATCACCCACGTGGTCCGGGGCAGCGAATACCTCTCCTCCGCCCCCAAGTACAACCTGCTGTACGAGGCCTTCGGCTGGGAGGTGCCCACCTACATCCACTGCTCCCCCGTCATGCGGGATGCCCACAACAAGATGTCCAAGCGCCACGGCGACCCCTCCTACGAGGACCTGCTGGCCATGGGCTTCCTCTCCGAGGCCGTGGTGAACTACGTGGCCCTGCTGGGCTGGTCCCCCAAGGGGGCGGATGCCGAGCGGGAGTTCTTCACCCTGGACGAACTGGCGAAGGTATTCGACATCGCGGGCATCTCCAAGTCCCCCGCCATTTTCGACCTGGAAAAGCTCAAATACTTCAACGCCAACTACCTCCGCGCCCTCCCCGCCGAGGCATTCTACGCCGCCGCCGAGCCCTATCTGCGCAGGGCGGTGACGAACCCCGCCATCGACCTGAAGTTGATTGCCCCTCTAGTCCAGCCCCGGTGCGACACCTTTGAGGACATCGCCCCCCAGGTGGACTTCTTCGACGCCCTGCCGGAGTACTCCAACGAGCTGTACGTCCACAAAAAGATGAAGACCACCCTGGAAAACTCTCTGGAGGCCCTCAACGTGACCCTCCCGGTGCTGGAGGCCATTCAGGACTGGACCTACGACGCCATCCACGATGCCCTCATCGGCCTGGCCGAGCGGCTGGAGCTGAAAAACGGCCGCATCATGTGGCCCGTCCGCACCGCCCTGTCCGGCAAGGCCGTCACCCCCGGCGGCGCGGTGGAGCTGTGCCAGATTTTGGGTAAGGCGGAGACCCTCCGCCGCATGGAGCAGGGCATCCGCCAGCTCTCCAACTCCTGAAGAAACAAAAAAGCGGGACCGATTTCTAAAATCGGTCCCGCTTTTTCCTACTCTGCCTCATGTCCAAATTGGATCTCGGGCATCAGCTCCCCGTCGATGATGTCCAGCATCTCCTCCAGCTTGGCCACGTCCTCCGGGGAAAAGCGATTTTTGATGCGCTCCATGACGGTACCCAGGTAGCTGTAACTGATATTGTAGTAATCGACGTACTTCTGGGTCACCACCAGATGGTATTCCCGCTTGTCGTCGGGGGACTGCTCCTTCACCACGTACCCCTTTTGAATCAGATTGTTGATCTTATAGGCGGCGTTGGGGGGCGAGATGCCCACGAAGCTGGAGAACTCGTTGACCGTGGGTTTCCCCAGGGCCATGATGATCTCCATGCAGAAGGTCTCCACGGTGGTCAGCGTGGCCTCCCGCTGTTGGAAGCGGCCAAAGACCGCCCGGTAAAAGTGGAGCTTGAATTTGGTATAGACCTGGTTGAAGGACCGGTCCAGCACGGCGGTTTCCCCCTTTTCCTATCGTTCAGGGTGATTATATCAGGAATTGGAGGAATCGGCAATCACAAAGGTGAGTTCGGCTTGAGCGGCGATGGCTCCGTCCACCCTGGCCACGGCCTTGCCGAAGCCCACTGGACCCCGGCGGGCCGTCAGCTCGCAGTGCAGCTCCAGCACGTCGCCGGGGACCACCTGGCGCTTGAACCGGGCGTTCTTGATGCCGCCGAAGAAGGCCAGCTTGCCCCGGTTCTCCTCCAGGGTCAGGGCGGCCACCGCCCCCACCTGGGCCAGGGCCTCCAGAATCAGGACGCCGGGCATCACGTGGTACTGGGGGAAGTGCCCGGTGAAAAAGGGTTCGTTCACCGTGACGCATTTGCGCCCGTCGGCCCACTGGCCCGGCTCGCAGCCGGTGATTTTGTCCACCAGCAGGAAGGGCGGGCGGTGGGGCAAAATCTCCTGCATCTGATTGGCGTTCAGTTCCATCTCTCAGCCCTCCCAGCGGCGGAATACCAGACTGGCGTTGTGCCCGCCGAAGCCCAGGGAATTGGACATGGCGCAGCGGATGGGGACCGCCCGCCCCACGTTGGGCACCACATCCAGGTCGCAGGCCGGGTCGGGGACCTGATAGCCGATGGTGGGCGGGACGAAGCCCTCCGCCAGCGCCTGGAGGGTGAACACCGCCTCCACGCCCCCGGCTGCCCCAAGCAGGTGGCCGGTCATGGACTTGGTGGAGCTGACCATCAGCTGGCGCGTATGGCCGCCGAAGGCGGTCTTGATGGCCGCGGTCTCGCAGGCGTCGTTCATAGGGGTGGAGGTGCCGTGGGCGTTGATGTAGTCCACGTCCTCCGGCCCAAGACCCCCGTCGGCCAGGGCCAGCTCCATGGCCTTGGCCCCGATGGCCCCGCCGGGGGCGGGGGCCGTGATGTGGTACGCGTCGCAGGTGGCCCCGTAGCCCACCACCTCGCCCAGGATGACGGCCCCGCGGGCCCTGGCGTGTTCCAGCTCCTCCAGCACCAGCACCCCGGCTCCCTCGCCCATGACGAAGCCGCTGCGCTCCGCGTCGAAGGGGATGGAGGCCCGCAGCGGGTCCTGGGCCGTGGACAGGGCGTGCATGGAGGTGAAGCCCCCCATGGCAAGCTCCGTGATGATGGCCTCCGCCCCGCCGCAGAGGGCCATCTCGCCGTAGCCGTCCCGCAGGTAATGGAAGGCGTCGCCCACGGCGTTGCTTCCCCCGGCGCAGGCCGTGGTGGGGCAGGTAGCCATGCCGTGGATGCCGAAGCGGATGGCCACATGGGCGGCCGCCATGTTTCCAATCGCCATGGGGATGAAGAAGGGGGAAATCTTATCGTAGCCCCTGCTCTCCCCTCTGGCGCAGTCGTGCTGCATGGTGGTCAGCCCCCCGATGCCGCAGGAGAGCATCACCGCGCAGCGGTAGGGGTCCTCCCGCTCCATGTCCAGCCCGCTCTGTTCCATGGCCTCGGCGGCGGCGGCCACAGCCAATTGGGCATACCGGTCCAGCTTGCGGACCTCCCGCTTCTCCAGATACCGCTCCGGCGCAAAGCCCTTGACCTCGCCGGCCAGCTTCACTTTCATCTCGGAGGCGTCATACTGGGTGATGGGCCCGATGCCGCAGACGCCCGCCCTGGCGTTTTTCCAGCTTTCCCCCGCCGTCAGTCCCAGGGGTGTCACCGCACCCAGGCCGGTGACGACTACTCTTCTCTGTTCCATCGCTCTCTCCCTATCCGGCCATGCCGCCGTCCACGCACAGGACCTGGCCGGTGATGTACCCCGCGCCCGCCCCGGCGAAGAAGGCCACAGCCTCCGCCACGTCCTCCGGGGCGCCAGGTCGGCCCAGGGGGATAGTCTCCGCCATGGCCGCCCGGACCTGCTCCGGTAGGACCTGGGTCATGTCCGTCTCGATATAGCCGGGGGCCACCACGTTAACGGTAACGTTCCGGCCTGCCAGCTCCTTGGCCAGGGACTTGCTCAGGCCCACCAGCCCCGCCTTGCTGGCGGCGTAGTTGGCCTGTCCCCCGTTGCCCCGGAGGCCCACGATGCTGCTCACCGCCACGATACGGCCGGCCCGCTGCTTCATCATGGGCTTATAGGCCGCCCGCATGCAGTGGAAGGCCCCCTTCAGATTGGTGTCCAGCACCGCATCCCAGTCGCCGTCCCCCATCCGCAGCATGAGGCCGTCCCGGGTGACCCCGGCGTTGCACACCAAAATATCCAGCCTGCCCCACCGGGCGAGGACCTCCCCCACCATGGCGTCGCATGCGCCGCCGTCGGCCACGTCGGCCCGGACGGCGAAGGACTCCACCCCCAGGGCGCGGCAGGCGGCGGCCGTCTCCTCCGCCGCTTCCGCGTTTCCGGCGTAGTTCACCGCCACGGCGGCGCCCATCTGGGCCAGCTTCAGGCAGACGGCCCGCCCGATGCCCCGGCTGCCGCCGGTGACCAGGGCCGTTTTTCCCGTTCCTTCCATGGTTTACGCTCCCTTCAGCGCGGCCAGGACGGCTTCCACTTCCTCCGCCGTCTCCACCGCATAGGTCTTGATCGTTCCGGCCGTCTTTCTCACGAACCCGGACAGGGCCTTGCCCGGCCCGATCTCCACGATGGTGTCCACCCCGGCGGCGGCCATTGCCCGGATGGTGTCCTCCATACGGACGCCGCTCTGGACCTGCCGGACCAGCAGCTGGGGGATGGTATCCCCCGCCCCCATGGGGCCGCCCAGGCAGTTGAAGTAGACCGGGAAGGCCATGGGCCCGAAGGGGACGCTCTGAAACCGCTCCTCCAGCGCCCGGCCCGCCGGGGCCATAAGGGAGGTGTGGAAGGGCCCGCTGACCTTCAGGGGCAGGACCCGCCTGGCCCCGGCCGCCAGGGCCAGACGCCCCGCCTCGGCCACCGCTTCGGCGTCGCCGCCGATGACGATCTGGCCGGGACAATTCAGGTTCGCCAGCTCCACCACGCCCAGGCGTCTGGCCTCGTCGCAGCAGCGCCGCAGGGTGTCCCGGTCCAGCATCAACACGGCGGACATGGCGCTGAGGCGGCCTTGGACCGCCTGGGCCATGGCCTTCCCCCGGAAAGCCACCAACTCCACGGCGGTCCGGGCGTCAAAGACGCCGGCGGCGCAGAGGGCGGAATACTCCCCAAGGCTCAAGCCCGCTGCCAGGGCGGGGACTACCCCCGCTTCGGCCAGCACCGCCGTCACCCCGGCGGCAAAGGCCACCATGCAGGGCTGGGTGTACTGGGTCTGGTCCAGCAGCTCCGACGGGCCGTCAAAGCACAGGCCCTTCAGGTCAAAATCCACCTCCAGACCGTCCCAGACAGCCCGGAAGGCGGGGTAGCGCTCATAGAGGTCCCGGCCCATGCCGGGGTGCTGGGTCCCCTGCCCGGCGTAGAGAAAGGCCAGCTTCATCGGCCCACCTCCTCCGCCAGTTGGGGCAGCCGGTCCCGGCAGCCGGTCCAGAGCTCCTCTAAAATCGACCGCAGGGGCCGGACCTCGTGGAGCATGCCGGCCACCTGTCCGGCCATCAGACTGCCGTTCTTCACGTCCCCGTCAAAGACGGCGCGGCGCAGAGACCCTAGGGTGAACTGCTCCAGCTCCAGCTTGTCACAGCCCTCTTTTTCCTTGGCGACGTAGGCCCTGGACATCTGGTTTTTCAGGATGCGCACGGGTGTGCCTCCGATGCGGCCCGTGACCACCGTGCCGCTGTCCCTGGCCTTGAGCAAAGCCTCCTTGTAATTGGGGTGGATGGGGCACTCCTGGCTGACCAGCAGACAGGTGCCCACCTGGACCCCACAGGCCCCCAGGGCCAGGGCGGCCAGCATCTGGCGGCCGTCTGCGATGCCGCCCGCGGCCACCACGGGGATGTCCACCGCGTCCCGGACCTGGGGCACCAGGGCCATGGTGGTCAGCTCCCCCACATGGCCGCCGGACTCGGTGCCCTCGGCGATGACGCCGTCGGCCCCGGCCCGCTCCACCAACTTGGCCACCGCCACGGCGGCCACCACCGGGAACACCTTGGCCCCCGCCTCCTTCCACACGGGAATGAGTGCGGCGGGGTTCCCGGCCCCAGTGGTCACCACCGGCACCCGCTCCTGGGCGGCGATGGCGGCCATTTCACCGGCCTGGGGGTGCATGAGCATGATGTTCACGCCGAAGGGCCTGTCGGTAAGACTCCGGCAGGTGTGGATGGCGGCCCGGAAGCCCTCGGCAGCCATGCCGCCCCCGCCGATGAGGCCCAGGGCCCCGGCGTTGGAGACGGCGGCGGCGAACTCGCCGGTGGCAATGTTGGCCATGCCCCCCTGGATGATGGGGAATTCCGTCCCCAGCAGTTGATTCAGCAGCATATCGCTCATCCTTTCGTTCCCCATTCCAGCAGGGCTCCGCCCCAGGTCAGCCCCGCGCCGAAGCCCAGGCACAGCACCTTCTGTCCCCGCCGCAGCACCCCGGCTTCCGACATCTCGTCCAGGGCGATGGGGATGCTGGCGGCGGAGGTGTTGCCGTATCGGTCCATATTTTGATAAAACTTCTCCAGCGGCGCGCCCAGGCGCTTGGCAACGGATTCGATGATCCGCCGGTTGGCCTGGTGGAGGACGAACCAGTCCACAGCCTCCAGGGCCGCCCCAGCCTGCTCCAGCACCTGGGATGCGCACCGGGGCACCGTCTCCACCGCAAAGCGGTAGACGGCCTTCCCGTCCATGCGGATGAAGGGCTGGCAGCCGCCGGGGCCGTCGATGAAGAGGGCCTCCTCGTCGCCCCTGGCCCCCAGGACGCTGGCCCAGGGCCTTGCCTCGTCCAGGGCCACCACTGCCGCCCCGGCTCCGTCCCCGAAGAGGACGCAGGTGGAGCGGTCGGTGAAGTCGGTGATGCGGCTCAGAGCTTCCGCCCCGATGAGCAGGGCATAGGGCCGCGGGTCCTGGAGCAACAGGCCCCGGACCACCTGCAGGCCGTACATGAAGCCGGTGCAGCCCACGTTGATGTCAAAGCACATGGCGCTCTCCGGCAGGCCCAGCCGCCTCTGCACCATGCAGCCCAGAGTGGGGGCCAGGGCCTGGGGGGTGACGGTGGCGGCCACGCAGGCGCACACCTCCTCGGGCCGAACCCCCGCCCGCTCCATGGCCTGTCGGGCGGCGGCAGCGGCCAGGTCGGTCACGGTCTCCCGGACGCAGAAGCGGCGGGTGCGGATGCCGGTGCGCCCGGCGATCCAGTCGTCGCTGGTCTCCACCAGCTTCCCCATGTCCCCGTTGGTCACCACCCGCTCCGGCAGGCTGCGGCCAGTGGCTGCGATGCTTATTCCCCGCATGGCCCCTCCTTCCCGGACAGGGTCTCCCCCATCCCACGGAATTTCCGATAGCGCCGCAGGGCGAAATCGCCCCCCTTGACTGTCTTGACCAGAGCGGCGCACAGGGCCTGGTCCACCGCGGCGAACACGGTCTCCCGGTCGGTGTGGGCCCCCTGGGGCGGCTCCGGGATGACCTGGTCCACCACCCCCAGGGCCAGCAGGTCTCCGGCGGTGAGCTTCATCAGTTCGGCGGCCTCCCCGCTGCGCCCGGCGTCCTTCCACAGGATGGACGCGAACCCCTCCGGCGACAGCACGGAGTAGACGGCGTTCTCCAGCATGAGGACCCGGTTGGCCACCGCCAGGGCCAGGGCCCCGCCGCTGCCACCCTCGCCGATGACCACGGACACCACCGGCACCTCCACCGCGCTCATCAGGGCCAGGGTAGAGGCGATGGCCTCCCCCTGGCCTCTGGCCTCGGCTTCCAGACCGGGATACGCGCCGGGGGTGTCGATGAAGGTGATGACGGGGCGGCGGAACTTCTCCGCCTGGCGCAGCAGACGCTGGGCCTTACGGTAGCCCTCCGGCCCGGGCATGCCGAAGTTGCAGGCCATGTTCTCCTCCAGAGTTTTCCCCTTTCGGTGGCCGATGACGGTGACGGGCGTTCCCCTATATAGGGCCACGCCCCCCAGGATGCTGGGGTCCTCCCGGCACTGTCGGTCCCCCTTGCAGGGGAAAAAGTCGGTGAACAGAGCGGCGATGTACTCCGCCGTGCCCGGACGCTGGGGGTGCCGGGCCAGAGCCACCCGCTGGGCGGCGGTCCAGTCAGCCACGAAAGGTCCCCCCTTTCTCGTGGAGACGCAGCAGGGCGGCCACCGTCTGGCGCATCTCGCTCCGGGGCACCACCCGGTCCACAAAGCCGTGTTCCTCTAAGTACTCTGAGCGCTGAAAACCGTCGGGCAGGGTCTGCCCGATGGTCTGCTCGATGACCCGCGGCCCCGCAAAGCCCACCAGGGCGCCTGGCTCGGCCAGGGTCACGTCCCCCAAAGAGGCGAAGGAGGCCGTCACCCCGCCGGTGGTGGGGTGGGTCAGATAGGACAGGTAAAAGCCCCCGCTCCGGGAGAACCGCTCCAGGGCGGCGGCGGTCTTTGCCATCTGCATGAGGGAGACGATGCCCTCCTGCATCCGGGCGCCTCCGCTGGCGCTGAAAATGACCAGGGGGAGCTTGGACCGGCGGGCGTATTCCACCGCCCGGGCCACCTTCTCCCCCACGGCGGCACCCATGCTGCCCATCAGGAACCGGCTGTCCAGGGCCACGGCCACCAGCAGACGGCCCTCCACCTTCCCTCTGGCGGCCACGGCCCCCTCGGTCAGCCCGGTCTTGCGGCGCTGGTCCGCCAGCTTTTCGTCATAACCCGGAAAGTCCAGCGCATTAGAGGCGCAGAGCCGCTCGTCCAGTTCCCGGAAGCTGTGGGCGTCCAGCAGCATAGCCAGCCGGAGATAGGCCCCGATGGGGTGGTGAAAGCCGCACTGGGGGCAGACGTACAGCGCCCTGGACAGCTCCGACTTGGGCGTCATGGCCCCGCACGCCGGGCACTTGCCGAACACCGCCTTGGCCTCCCGCCGCCGGGGAGTCTCCTCCCCCTTCCGCCGGGTGCGCAGCTCCATGAGCCGCTGGCGCCGCTGGGAGAAAAAGTGGTTCATGCCTCCGCCTCCTCACTGAGGGCCAGCAGGCGGTCCAGGTGTCCGTCCAAAAACCCCGTGTCGTATTTTCCCTTTACAAACTCCGGCTGGTAGAGAATCAGGTGGCACAGGTCCGCCGTGGTGGGGAACCCCTCCACCACCAGCTCCTCCAGCGCCCTGCGCATCCGTCGCAGGGCTTCCAGCCGGGTGGGGGCGTGGACCGCCACCTTGGCCGCCAGGGAGTCGTAGTAGGGACTCAGCTCCCCGCCGGCAAAGAGAGCGGTGTCCACCCGCACCCCCGGCCCGCCGGGCAGGTGGAGGAAGCGGACGGACCCCGGCGCGGGCCGGAAGCCCGCCGCCGGGTCCTCGGCGTTGATGCGGCACTCGATGGCGTGGCCCCGGACGGACACGTCCTCCTGGACAAAGCCCAGGGGCAGGCCCGCCGCTACCCGCAACTGCTCTCGCACCAAATCCACACCCGTGACCAGCTCGGTCACCGGGTGCTCCACCTGGATGCGGGTATTCATCTCAATAAAATAGAACTCGCCGGTCCCGGACAGGACGAACTCCACCGTCCCGGCGTTCTCATATCCGGCGGCTCTGGCCGCCGCCACGGCGGCCAGGCCCATTCGCTCCCGCAGGTTCGGGTCCAGGGCTTTACAGGGGGACTCCTCGATGAGCTTCTGCCGCCGCCGCTGGATGGAGCAGTCCCGCTCCCCCAGATGGACCACGTTCCCGTGCCGGTCGGCCAATATCTGGACTTCCACGTGCTTGGGATCCAAAATCAGCTTTTCCACGTAGAGCTCGCCGTCTCCAAAGTAGGCTTCCGCCTCGGCCCTGGCGGCGGCAAAGAGTCCGGGGACCTCCTCGGCCCGGTCGGCCCGGCGCATCCCCCGGCCCCCGCCCCCGGCAGAGGCCTTCAGCAGGACGGGAAAGCCGATCTCCCCGGCGATGCGGACGGCGGCCTCCCCGCTCTCCACCGGGTCGTCGGATCCGGGCACCACCGGGACACCCGCCCGGCGCACCAGGTCCCTGGCCGCCGCCTTGTTGCCCATGCGGCGGATGACCGCCCCGGAGGGGCCGATGAAGGTCAGGCCGCACTTGGCGCAGAGGTCGGCAAACTCCGGATTCTCCGAGAGGAAGCCGTAGCCGGGATGGAGGGCGTCGCAGCCGGTCTCCAGGGCGGCGGTGAGGATGGCCGACTGGTTCAGGTAGCTGTCCGCCGCCCTGGCGGGCCCCACGCAGACGGCCTGGGTGGCCAATTGCGTATGCAGGGCCCCCTCGTCGGCGGTGGAGTAGACGGCCACCGTCTCGATCTCCAGCTCCCGGCAGGCCCGGATGATGCGCACGGCGATCTCGCCCCGATTGGCGATCAATATCCGTCGAAACACGGCTAACCCTCCCGCACCCGAAAGAGGGGTGCGTCAAATCCCGCCAGCTCTCCGTCCCCCAGCAGGACCGCCTCAATGACGCAGTCCATGGGCGCGGGCACCTCGCTCATCATCTTCATGGCCTCCAGCACGCACACGGTCTGGCCCTTCTTCACCCGGTCCCCCGGGGACACGAAGGGGGCCTCCCCCGGCGCGGGGGCGCTGTAAAAGGTCCCCACCAGGGGGGCCTTGATGACCGCCGCCTGCTCTTCCTGCGCCGCGGGGACCGCAACCGGGCCGGCGGGCGCGGGGACAGCCGCCGGGGCAGCCCCCTGGGCCTTTTCCAGCCGCAGCCGCCACTCCCCCTGTTCCAGCTCCAGCACCCCGGCACACGAGGCGTCGAAGCGGTCCATCAGGGCCATGATCTCGTTGAGTTCCATGGTTTAACCCTGGTGGGCTTCCAGATAGCGGACAATGTCGCCCACCGTCTTCATGTTCTGCAACTCCTCGTCGGACACGGCGAAGCCCAGGGCCTCTTCCAGGGCCATGTTCAGCTCCACAGCGTCCAGAGAGTCGGCCTCCAGGTCCTCCACCAGCTTGGCGTCCATGGTGATCTGCGCCTCGTCGCAGTTCAGCGTATCCAAAATCACATTCTTGACCTGCTCAAACATCGTAGGGTCACTCCTTATTGTTTCTATTATTTTAATTAAAATTATTTAACTAAAATAATTTAAGCGCTATTATACCCTCTTTCCGAAAAATGTCAAGCGTCGATTTGCACAAGGAGTCCCTTATAGTTCCACCGTCTTGGTGGCGACCCGGTCCACAAAGGCCCCGTCGTGCTCCACGAAGAGCATGGTGGGCCGGTATTCCAAAATCAGCCGTTCTATCTGCATCCGGGCGTACACGTCCACGAAATTCAGCGGCTCGTCCCACAGATACAGGTGGGCCTGCTGGCAAAGGCTGCGGGCGATTAGTACCTTTTTCTTCTGCCCGCCGCTGTACGCTCCCATGTCCTTCTCGAACTGGACCCGTTCAAAATCCAGCTTCCGAAGGATGGCCTTGAAAAGGCTCTCGTCGATGCCGCTGTCCCTGGCAAACTCCCGCAGATCCCCGGTCAAAAACGAGGTGTCCTGGGGCACGCAGGATAACATCAGCCCGCTTGCCAGGCGCAGAGCGCCGGAATGGGGAACGGCCTCCCCCAAAATCAGTTTGAGCAGGCTGGACTTTCCCGTCCCGTTCCGGCCCGTAAGGGCCACCCGCTCCCCCCGCTCCACCGTAAAACTGGCAGGCGGATTCACCGGCCCTCCACCGTAGTCGATAGTCAGTTCGGTGCACTCCACCAGCCGCCGCTGGGGGTGTTCCAGGGAGTGTAGCTTCAAGTCCTCGGCGGTCTCCAGATCTTTCAGCAGCTTAGATTTCTCCTCCACGGCACTCTGCCGCCGCTCCTCCACCGCCTTAGACCGTTTCATCATCTTAGCCGCCTTGTGGCCGATGAAGCCCCGGTCGGGGCGCAGGCCGGAGTTCCGGGTGGCGTACTTGGTCTTTTCCACCGCCTCGGACCACCCCGCTGTCCGGCGGGCGGTCTCGTCCAGGCGCTTGATGTCCTTTTTCAGCCGGTCCTGCTCCGCCTGTTCAAACTGGTCCCGATACTCCTTGTTCTGCCACCAGGTGGAGAAGTTCCCCTTTTGGACCTCCAGGCCCGTGCGGTTGAACACCAGCACGTGGTCCACGCAGCGGTCCAGGAAATCCCGGTCGTGGGAGACCAGGATAAAGCCCTTCTTCCGGGCCAGATAGTCGGCCACCAGCGCCCGGCCCTCCCGGTCCAGGTGGTTGGTGGGCTCGTCGATGAGGAGAAAACGGTGGTCCTGCAAAAAGAGCAGGGCCAGCAGGAAGCGGGTCTGCTCCCCGTTGGACAGGGTCTGGAAGGGGCGGTACAGGACCCCCTCGTCCAGGTCCAGCAGGCGCAGCTCCCGCAGGAGCCGCCACTGCTCCACCTGGGGCCGCAGGGTCTCGGCCACCTCCAGCCCGTCCGCGCCCCGGTCCGGCACGGGGAAGGGGAAATAGTCAAATTCCTCCGGGGACGAGATGGTCCCCGTGTACGCCCCCTCCCCCATCAGCAGCCGCAACAGGGTGGTCTTGCCCCTGCCGTTCCGGCCGATGAAGCCCAGCCGCCAGTCCGTGTCCAACTGGACCGAGACGTTTTGGAACACCGGGTCATAGCTCCCATCATAGGTAAAAGAGAGGTTGGAAATATCAATCAAAGCCACAAAAAAGCACCTCCAAGAATACAAAATAGGCGCGGAGCGGTCACGCTCCGCGCCCATTCTTCCTGAACGGCGCAAAACGTGAGAGGAAGCGCAACCGCTTGCCGACGCGCATGACAAACCGGGCGGCCCTTCGCCGCCAACGGCCTCACGCAACCGTTCAGCAAGTTATTTGCGCATCCTCTCACCTCAAATCTTTTTTCTTATCCTAACACGAAGAATATCCTTTGTCAATGAAGGCCATTCTATGACAAAAAGGGGGCGCGAACCACCATGAGATTTCGTTCAATGGACCGCCGCACGTCAGTGCGCTGTATCAGCTACCTGCTGGCCGCATTTGTCCTGCTGGGCGGGCTGGCCATCCAGGGTCACACCCAGGCCGCCGCTTACCGGCGGACCCTGGCCAACGGCTACCGCCACGCCTATGCGGAGCTGTCCACCAACCTGAGTGAGCTGGACACCGACCTTCAAAAGGGCGTCTACGCCACCTCCCCCGCCATGCTGGGGAGCCTGTGTACCCAAATCTTCGGCAAGGCCATGTCGGCCCAGATGGCCCTGGGTGAGCTGCCCTACGGCAACGTGGAACTGGAGCAGACGGCCGCCTTTCTCTCCCGGGTGGGGGATTATGCCGCCTACCTCTCCCGTTCCGCCATAGTGAATGGCTGCTGCACGGCGGAGCAACGGCAGACTATGCGGGACCTGTCCGCCGCCGCATCCGCCCTATCCGCCAAGGTGGCCGACCTGCAGACCGACCTCACCGCCGGGGCCGCCACCCTGGGGGATGTCCGTTCCGCCGAGGCCCGGCTGGCCGCCGTCACGGAGGACGGGGTGCAGGAGACGGCAGGCTCCTCCTTCCAGGCCATTGAGGGGGACTTCCCAGAACTGCCCTCCCTCATCTACGACGGCCCTTTCTCAGAGCATATCGCGGACCGGGCGCCCCGGATGCTGGAGGGGCTGGCCCAGGTCACCCAGGACGAGGCCCGGCTGGCCGCGGCCAAATTTCTGGACCTGAAGCCGGACATCTTCACCCTGGCATCGGCCAGCGGCGGCAAACTCCCCACCTACGGCTTCACCGCCGCCGTAGACGGGGGTGAGCTCTATGTGGAGGTAACATGTCAGGGCGGACTGGTGGTGGAGGTGTTCAGCTCCCGGACCGCCGGGGTCCCCGTCCTCTCCACCCAGGATGCCGTGGCCGTCGCCGCCGAATTCCTGACTAGTCGAGGCTACCCCGCCATGCGGGAGAGCTATTATATCGACCAGGGCGGCACCCTCACGGTCAACTTTGCCGCCACCCAGGACGGGGTCCTGCTCTACCCCGACCTGGTCAAGGTGGAGGTGGCTCTGGACACCGGCAAAGTGGTGGGCTTCGAGTCCCAGGGGTATCTGATGAACCACATGGTTCGAACCATCCCGGCCACGGCCGTGGACGAACAAACCGCCCAATTCGTTCTGGCCGATGACCTCGCCGTCCTCTCCCACCAGCTCGTCATCATCCCCACCGGGGGCGAGTATGAGGTCTTTTGCCACGAATTCAAGTGCCAGGCCCCTGACGGCAGACATATCCTGGTCTACGTCAACGCCCAGACGGGCCAAGAGGAAAAAATCCTTATCCTGCTGGAGGACGAGACCGGCACGCTGGTATTATGAGAAAAAGCCGCCCACACGGGCGGCTTTTTCTCATAGCTCTTTGAGGTAGAAATAGTGGCCGTAGTCGCCCACGGCGGGTTCCACCGCGCCGAAGCGGCGGTAGCCCAGCTTTTCATAGAAGCCCGGGGCCTGAAAGCCAAAGGTGTTCAGCTCGATGCGCTTCGCGCCCACGCGCTCCGCCTCGGCCTCCACCGCGTTCAGCAGCCGTGCGCCCAGCCCCTGCCCCCTGTGGGCCTCGTCCACCCACAGAAGGTCCACCATCACCAGGTCGTCGGCCCGCCAAACCAGGGAGCCGGCGATGCACCGGCCCTGTTCGTCCTCGATGCAGCAGGATAAATCCCCGGTCTCCTTGAAAAACTTGCGGTTGTAGGCCGTCAGGCCCTCGTGGACCGCGTCCAGCTCCTGCTCTGGGCGAAACTTCACGTCCATCCCATGTCCTCCTTAAAAGCCGCTCTCGTCGTCCAGGTCAAAGGGGACGTCCCGGCCCTGGGGAACGGCGTCGCCCTCGAATTCCAGCTCCTCCGGGACCGGCTCGGCATAGGCCGGTTCGGGGACGGCGTCCACCATACCCTGCTTGAACTGCATCTCCTGCCACTGCTCCTTGGTAATCAAAACCTGGCGGGGCTTGGAGCCCTCAAAGGGGCCGACTACGCCCTTTTCCTCCATCTGGTCCACCAGACGGGCGGCCCTGGAATAGCCCAGCTTCAGGCGGCGCTGGAGCATGGACACGGAGGCCATGCCAGTGTCCACCACCACCTCGATGGCGGCGGGGAGCAGTTCATCAAAGTCGTCGCCCACCTCTTCGGGGGCGGAACCGCCCACGCCCTTGCCCTGCTTGTCCTTCTCGGCGGCGTGAAGCTCGATCTCGTGGATGATCTCCTCGTCGTACTCGGCGGTGGAGCCCTTTTTGACGAACTCCACCACCGAGGCCACCTCCTCGTCGGAAATCAGGCAGCCCTGGACCCGGAGGGGCTTGCCGGACCCCAGGGGGAAGTAGAGCATATCGCCCCGGCCCACCAGCTTTTCCGCGCCCTGGGTGTCCAGGATGATACGGGATTCCAGGCTGGACGCCACGGCGAAGGCGATGCGGGAGGGGATGTTGGCCTTCATCAGGCCGGTAATCACGTCGGCGGAGGGGCGCTGGGTGGCGATGATGAGGTGCATTCCGGCGGCGCGGCCCATCTGGGCCACCCGGCAGATGGATTCCTCCACCTCTTTGGCGGCCACCAGCATGAGGTCGGCCAGCTCGTCGATGACCACCACGATTTGGGGCATCTTGGTCAGGTCCTCGCGCTTGGCCGCCTGGGCGTTGTAGGAGGCCAGGTCCCGGACCCCCACCTCGGAGAAGGCACGGTAGCGCTTCATCATCTCGGCCACGGCCCACTGGAGGGCGCCGGCGGCCTTTTTCGGGTCGGTGACCACGGGGATCAGCAGATGGGGGATGCCGTTGTAGATGCCCAGCTCCACCATCTTGGGGTCCACCATGATGAGACGGACCTCGTCGGGGGTGGCCTTGTAGAGCATGGAGATGATGAGGGAGTTGGTGCACACCGACTTACCGGAGCCGGTGGTACCGGCGATAAGCAGGTGGGGCAGCTTGGCGATATTGCCCACGATGCAGTTGCCGCCGATGTCCTTGCCCACGGCGAAGGCCACCTTGGAGGTGTGGTCCCGGAAGGCTTTGGAGTCGATGACCTCATGAATATGGACGGGGCTGACCAGCTTGTTGGGCACCTCGATGCCCACAGTGGCGATCTTGTCCGGGATGGGGGCGATGCGCACGCCGGTGGCCCCCAGGGCCAGGGCGATGTCGTCGGCCAGATTGGTCAGCTTGTTCAGGCGGACGCCCTGGTCCAGCTCCACCTCATACCGGGTGACGGAGGGACCCCGGGTCACGTCGGCGATGCGGGCCTCGATGCCGAAGGAGCGGATGGTCTCGGACAGGCGCTCCTGATTGGTGCGCAGCTCGTTCTGGGCCCCCGCGCCCACGTCGCCGCTGCCCTCGGTGAGCAGGGACACCGGTGGGTACTGGTAGGCCGGGGCGGGCGGGGCTTCCATGGTCTTTTCGATGTCCCGGGCCACCTCGTCGGCGGCCAGCCGGGCCTCCTTGGCCGTCACCTTCTCCACCGCCGGCTCCCGTTCGATTTCCGGCAGCGGCGGCACAGGGACGGCCTCCGGGATAGGCTCGGGCGGGGCAGGAACCTCGGCGGCGGGCTCCGGCTCCACCACAGGGGCGGGGACGGGCGCATCCGGCTCCGGCACGGGGTCCGGCGCAGGGGCGGGCACCGGCGTCTCCATAGGCTTGGCCCCGGTGAGGACCTGGTCCGGGGGCAGGACCCCAGCCTTGCGGTTGAAGAGACGTTCCCGCTTGGGGGGCTTGACCGGCTCCTCCACGGGCTCGGGCAGGGGGCCGTCGTCCACGGGGATGTCGATGGCGGCAGTCCGGCGGCGGTCTGGCTTCTCGGGGACGGGCTTCCGGGGCCGGGGCGCGGGCTCCGGCTCCTCTTCCTCCTCGTACTCATACTCGGCCCGGGGCCGGTTGCGGAGGGTCTCCACGATGTCCACGATGGACAGGTGGAAGGCACCCATCAGCAGCAGAGCCTGACCCAGAATCAGGACCACGCCGGTGCCGATTTTGCTGATGGCGAGAATCAGCGCTTGGGCCAGCACGCCGCTGACCACGCCGCCGCACTTCATGGCCAGTCCGTCGGTCCACAGGCCCTGGATGGCGGCGAAGCTGAAGGCAAAGTCCCCCCGATAGAGGAACAGGTGGAGGATACAGCCCATGACCACGGGGGTCAGCAGGGCGCACCACAGCCGCAGACGGACCGGGCGGCCCCGGTGGAAGGCCAGGATATAGCTGGCCACCGCCAGCATGGGGGGCGCCAGCCAGAAGCCGTAGCCGAAGAGGCCCTTGAGCAGGTTGCACCACAGATCGATGAAATAGGCCTGGATATTGAAGTACCCGATGGCGGCGAAGAAGGCCAGCAGCAGACAGACCACGGCCCCCACCTCCCGGCGGATGGGCTTTGGCGGCGGCGGGGCCTTGCGGCTGTTCGACGCGCGGGAGCCGCCGGACCGGGACGCGGATGCGGTCCGCTTTCCGCCGGAACTGGAGGCGGGCTTTTTCTTTTGTGTGCTGGCCATATGAAATCAAATCCTTTCAGGGGTAGTCTAACCGTTATTCTTCCGTATAGGGCCTGTCCGTCTCGATGAGGATGCGCCCGGACACGTCCAGAAACTCGTGGTGGTACTCGCTGTCCCAGCGGACGTTGAAGCCCAGAGCCCTGCCCAGGTCCCGGAGCTTGAAGTAAGTATGTCCTCCTCCGGCGCTGTCGGTGATGGTGAAGGAGTCCAGCTCCACCGCCACGCCGTCCACCGTGACCTTGCTTCCACCCCGCCGGGCGGCCTGGACACCGACGAAGGGCAGGTCGCCGTCCCCGGTCTGGGGTTGGTAGGCTGCCCCGGTGGTGAGGGCGATGATGCCGGTCTCGCCGTCGTAGTCCACGCCAAGGGGGGCGCCTGCCCTGGCAAACTCCGCCGCCACATCCCGGAGCCGGACATAGTAGTTCCGGTTTCCGACCTCATTTTCCAGGCCGTACAGGGACAGGTGCGCCCAATTCTGATCCACCATGATGGCAAACGCGACGCCCGGGTAGGCCGTTACCATTTCATCGGATGGGACCGCTTCCGCGAAGGATACTTGCACAGGCACCGACTGGGTTGGGCCGATGTTGCTGACCCCGTTGCCCTTTCCGCCGTTTCCAAGCTGCCCCTCGCTGTTGAGCCCCCATGACCAGAGGGTCCCATCGTCCTTCAAAGCCAGGACATAGCAGTCCCCAGCCTCCACCGCGGCCACGCCGGACATGATTTGGACCAGCTCCGCCGCGTCTTTCACCGTGCCGTCTCCCAGCTCTCCAAAGCTGTTGTCGCCCACGGCCCACAGGGTGCCATCCGTTTTCAGTATGTAACTGGTCCCGTGGCCGGAGGCCATATCCGCCACGTCCTCCATGACCTGGACGGGGGTGTCTTGATAAAGCTGACCATACTCATCCTCGTTGTTGGAGACGCCAAAGCGGTTCAAGCCCCATACCCAGAGGGTGCCGTCGTCCCGGAGGGCCAGCGTATCGTTGCAGCCCACCTTGACTTTGGACACCCGGTCCAGCACCTGCACAGGCTCCGGGCGGTATGGGAACCCCTCGTATCCGCCTTCGGCCAGCTCATCCGCGGGCTCTTCCGCCCCCACCTTGCCAAACATATCGTGGCCCCAGGCCCAGAGGGTGGCGTCTGTTTTCAGGGCCATCACCGTGCCGTAGCCCACATCCACAGCGGCCACGTCCTCCATGGCCTTCACAGGCAGTTCGGAGGTCTCCTCCGCCACCCCCATGGGGGTGAGCTGGCCCAAATGATTATCGCCCCACAGCCACAGGGCACCGTCCCCGGTAACCGCGGCCCCGCCGTTCAGGAGTTTATCCATGGCGGCAGATTTGACGTCCTCCATCCACAGGCAGGGCATCTCGCCGTTCCCCCAGCGCCACAGGGTTCCGTCTGTTTTCAATGCCGCAGAGCTCCAGTTCCCGGCCCAGGCGTCGGCCACATCCTCCATTACCTTGGCCGGAACGGTCAAAAACGGACCATCCGCATCCCCACCGCTGTTGTCCAGCGCCGGGTCCCCCAGCTGGCCGTAATTGTTCCAGCCCCAGGCCCACAAAGTCCCGGCGCCGTCCACGGCCAGGGCGTGGTACTCCCCCGCCGAGACGGACTGTATGACCGTCTCCTGCCCCGCCGCCATGCCCGAAGGGCACAGAGACGCCAGCAGCGCGGCGGAAAGACACAGGACCAGCAGGCGTCTGCTCATACCAACACATTCTTTCTCTCTATTTGATCAAGAAACCGGCAATCAGGGAGACGAGGCCCGCCGCCCAGCAGTAGTAGGCAAATGCGCCGAACTTGCCTTTGTCGGCCAGGAGGTTCACCAGCTTGATGGCAAAGAAGCCCACCACGCCGGAGACCACCATGCCCACCAGACAGTAGGGCAGGATGGCCGGGTCCAGGCCCACCTCCAGGGCATCCTTCAGCTCCAGGAGGGTGGCGCCGATGACGGCGGGCAGGGACATGAGAAAGGAAAAGCGCACGGCGAAGGAGCGGTCATAGCCCCGCAGCATACCCGCGGAGATGGTGCTGCCGGAGCGGGAGATGCCGGGGAAGGTGCCCAGGCACTGGGCCGCGCCCACCACCAGGGCGTCCACCACAGTGGCGTTTTTAGCCGTCTTGCGGCCCTTGGCCAGCCGGTCGGAGAAAAAGAGGATACAGCCCGTGACCAGCAGGGCGATGGAGACAAAAACGACGCTGCCGGCGGCGGCCTCGATGTAGTCCTTCACCGGCAGGACCACAAAGAGGGGCAGGGTCGCCACGATGATGAGCAGGACCATGCGGCGGGCGGGCGGCGTCGCCCCGCCCCGGTGCTTCGGGGAGGCCAGGTCCCGGACGCCCAGGAAGAACTCCCGAATCATGTCGATGATGTCACGCCAATAGTAGATGAACACTGACACCAGAGTGCCGAAGTGGAGCATGACGGTGAAAAAGAGCTGGGTCTCCTCAAAATTTTCCATCTGGAAAAAATGCTGGAACAGGGCCAGGTGGCCGGAACTGGAGATGGGCAGGAATTCCGCCACACCCTGCAGGAGTCCCATCAGGACCGCGTTCAAATAAGTCAAAGCTGTGTCCTCCTATGCGCATAAAGATACAGATACTATATTAACACAAGCCTTGAGATATTTCCAATGTTTTTATCCCTGCCCCGCTTCCTTTTTCCGCGCCTCCATCATCCCGTGCAGATACTCCAAGGCATCGGACAGTCCGCCCACGTGGTCGATCAGCCCAATCTCCACCGCCTGCCGGCCATCGATGACGCTGCCCACGTCGGCGGCCAACTCGCCAGTTTGGAGCATAAGGCTTGTAAAGGTCTCCCGGTTCACATGGCTGTTGCGGGTGACGAAGTCGATGATGCGGTCCTGGATGCGGGCGAAGTAGGCAAAGGTCTGGCTCACGCCGATGACAGTGCCGGAGAGTCGGACCGGGTGGATGGTCATGGCCGCGGAGGGGGCGATGAAGGACGCCTGGGCCGAGACAGCCAGGGGCACGCCGATGGAGTGGCCACCCCCCAGCACCAGGGAGACCGTGGGCTTTTTCATGCTGGAAATCAGCTCGGCGATGGCGAGCCCGGCCTCAATGTCGCCGCCCACGGTGTTGAGCAGAATCAGCAGGCCGTCCACGTCCTCGCTCTCCTCCACAGTGGCCAGCAGTGGCATGACGTGTTCGTATTTGGTGGACTTGCTCATGGGCGGCAGGACCTGGTGCCCCTCAATTTGTCCCACGATGGTGAGGGTGTGGATGGTCCCCTTCTCCGTCTTGATGGTGGCGGAGCCCATATCCACGATTTGCTGCTGGCGGTCGGAGGGATTGGAATTGTCCTCGTTTCCAGTCTCCAGGGTCTCCTTGCTCTCGTCTGCCATAGTATAAACAACCTCCCAATACATTTGGGTTAGGTTGCGCAAAAAGAGGCCGAGCGATTCTTATCGCCCGGCATTTTCTCTTGGGGGCTTTGGGTAGAAAAGGCAAGAGAGCGGATTGCCACGCCAGTTTGCGAACTGGCGTGCAATGACATGCGTAGGACGGGAGGACGACCCGACGCAAAAATGGCCGGGGCGCACCATCCACGGTACGCCCCGGCCATTTTTGCTTTTATTTCGCCTCAAAGACGGCTTTCATGCCCCGGTAGGTCATGTAGCAGTCCAGCTTACCCACAGTCTCGAAGGGCGCGTGCATGGACAGGACGGGGACGCCCGCGTCCAGGGTGTCGATGTCCCGCTGGGCCATATAGGCCGCCACGGTGCCGCCGCCGCCCGCGTCCACCTTGCCCAGCTCGGCCATCTGCCAGACCACCCCCGCCGCGTCGAAAATGCGGCGGGCGTAGGCCACCAGTTCGGCGGAGGCGTCGGACGCGCCGGACTTGCCCCGGGCGCCGGTGTATTTCGCCAGCCCCATGCCGTAGTTCACCAGGGCGCTGTTGCGCTTTTCATATACTTCCGGGAAGTTGGGGTCGAAGGCCGCCGTCACGTCGGCGGACAGGCAGAAGGACTTCTCGTAGCAGGCTTTCAGGGGGATGCGCTGGCTGTCGCACAGGTCGGACATGAAGGTGTCGAAGGCGGCGGACTGCATGCCGGACACGCCCTCGGAGCCGATTTCCTCCTTGTCCGCCAGCATGCACACGGCGGTCTTGGTGGGGGTGGTCTCTAGGTCCAGCAGAGCGGCCAGGGAGGCGTAGGCGCAGACCCGGTCGTCGTGGCCGTAGGCACCGATGAGGGAGCGGTCGAATCCGATGTCGCTGGCGTGGAAGGCGGGGACGATCTCCAGCTCTGCGGAGATGAAGTCCTCCTCCACGATGTTGTACTTCTGGTTCAGCAGGTCCAAAATCGCCAGCTTCACCCGGTCGGCGCCGTCGTCGTCCTTAAAGGGGCGGCTGCCCACCAGGACGTTGAGGCTCTCGCCGGGGATGGCGTCGCTGAGGGGCTTCCGGCCCTGCTCGGCCCCAAGGTGGGGCAGCAGGTCGTCGATGGTGAACAGGGGGTCCCCCGCCCCCGCGCCGATGGCCACCTTGACGGCGGAGCCGTCCTTGAGGGCCACCACGCCATGGAGCTCCAGGGGGATGGTCACCCATTGGTACTTCTTGATGCCGCCGTAGTAGTGGGTCTTGAAGAAGGCCAGCTCACTGTCCTCATAGAGGGGGTTGGGCTTCAGGTCCAGGCGTGGGGAGTCGATGTGAGCCGCGCCGATGTTCACGCCCTCGGCCAGGGGCTTTTCACCGATGACGGCCAGCATGATGGCCTTGCCCCGGTTGGAGCGGTACACCTTGTCCCCGGCCTTCAACTCCATGCCCCGGACCAGGGGCTTGAAGCCCTTGGCCTCGGCCAGGGCGATGGCGGTGTCCACGGCCTCGCGCTCGGTCATGCTGGCGTCCAGGAACTTTTTATAATCCTCGCTGTATGCCTTCATGGCGGCCTCGTCGGCGGGGGTGAGGCGGTCGTAGCCGTTCTTGGGCTGGTACAGCAGCGCCTCCCGGCGCAGCTCGCCGGCGGTCTTTTGCTTTTCTTCCATGGGAATTACCTCCTAAATGATGTGTTGAAAGAGGGCTTTGGCCCGCGCCTGAAAGGCCTCGGGCGTGTCGCTCTCGCCGTTCTCCAGAATATGGTCGCAGTGGGCGCGGAAAAAGTCCTCACCCTTTTGGGCGGACACCCGTTTCCGGGCGTAGGCCTCGGAGATGCCCTCCCGGGCCATGATGCGGCGGACCCGCAGCTCGGCGGGGGCGATGACCCCCACGACGGCGCCGCACTTTTTTCCGATGCCGCTCTCGATGAGGGCGATGGCGTCGATGGCAGCGGCGGGCTTTCCCTCCCGCTCCGCCTGGGCCAGCAGTCGGTCGACCTCCTCCCCCACGAAGCGGTGGGTGATGGCGTTCAGGTCCAGCAGGGCGGCCTCGTCGGTAAAGACCAGCTCGCCCAGCTTCTTGCGGTCTATTTTGCCCGTCTGGTCGGAAATATCCCCAAAGCGGGCGCACAACGCCTCCCGCAGGGAAACGCTATGCTCCAAAAGTTGGTGATAGACCGCGTCGGCGTCGATGATCTCCGCCCCCAGCTCGGTCAGGGCGTGGAGGGCCGTGGTCTTTCCCGCCCCCGTGGGGCCGGTGATGCCGATGATTCTCATGGTATTTCCCACCCTCTCCGATGCCAGACACTGCTGAATATCTCCTGACGTAGATGCTTGGACTGCCGCGGCCAGGTGTGAAAAATCGCATTCCATATGCTCCAAAGTACAGAGTTTCGTCAACGAAAGCGTCTTTTGAGGTCCGCATTTTCGCTCCAGTTCCGCAGTCTGAACCACATAAAAGCGCCATTGGCCCAAATCCAGCTCATCCAACGCACTCTGGTCCCGGCAGGTCTCCAGACAAAAGATGTAGACCACTGCCTGTCGTTTAGCCTCCCGCGCATAGGTGTTGTTCTGAACGTTCCACGCTTTCGTCCGCTGGATGCCAAAACTCGGAGCGGTCAGCTTGGCCTGTCCCCACTCCTGTAAATAGCCGGATGCTTTTACTTCCACAGGGATGCCATCTCGGGTCTCCAAGTCATAAGGACGCCAGTTGGAGGGAATTCGGTCCTGGACGCCCAGCGCCATGGCCACAATAAATTCCGCCAGCCGCCCCCGCTCCGTATTGCCGTGGATGCCGGAGTAAGCCCAGCGCCAAAAATCCAGCAAGGACTCCCCGCGCGGTTCCGTCCCCATATGAAAGGGCTCCCGCCCAGTCTTTGGTTCCACGGCCAAAGACGGATAACGCAAATCCCGGACTCGCCCGGAATCAGCCATTGCATGAATATCATACACCTTTTGTCGGCTTTCGTCCATCCCTAGTGCTCACTTTCCTCCGGCCCCTGGAACAGCTTTCGCAGCATACGGAACCGGCGCTCCATGTTCTCCATCTGGTCGGAGAGCTCCACAAACAGCGCCTCCAGACCGCTCCTGGCCGCCTCACATATTCCGGCGCACAGGAAAAACAGGGCCGTGAGTCCCAGGCAGAGCCACAGGTCCACCGCACTTTCCCCCCGATGGGCCCAGGAACCCCACCAATCGAAGAACCGGCCCAGGCTCAAAATCAGGGACCCGGCCCCCAAAGCGATGCAGACCCACATCAGCTTTTGCAGCGTCTTTGCCGCCGCCGGGCGGCAGAGCTTGTGGTCCGGCGCCCACTGGAGGGAATTGACGGGCAACTTCGGAATCTGGTCCAGGTCCCCGGTGATCAGCACGGGCAGGGACACCCGGTACAGCTTTGCCAGCTTGGTCAGGGTCTCCGTATCCGGCGCGGCGGAGCCGGTCTCCCACTTGCTCACCGCCTGCCGGGTCACGTTCAGTCTGACCGCCACATCCTCCTGGGACATGCCTTCCCGTTTGCGGTAAAATTGCAGCCGTTCTTCCAGCGTCATAACCAATCACCTCGGCATCATCCTAGCGGACGGCCCGCACCCTTGTCCAGCAAAACCGGCGCAACGATCAGTTGCGGCCCGGTTCAGCCCTCTAAATCAATGATATGGAACCCCGCCGCCTTGTTCAGGCGGTTGGAGATGGCCAGACCTATGCCCGTATCGTCGGGGCACTGGGCCCAGATGGCGGGGACGGCGGTGCCGTCGAAAGCCCGCAGGGCGTCAAAGACGTGGCGGGCCTGGGTGGCCTTGTCGGCGGCGGGGCCCAGGCGTTCCACCACGTGGCCGGGATAGAGGTCCGCGTATTCGTCGAAGCAGATGACCCCCTCGCCGTCCTTTAGGTGGTCCCTTATATAGACCGCGCCCAGGGCCGGGTCCCCTTTTACCACGGCGACGGGGGCCTTGGGGGCGTAGTGGCGGTACTTCATGCCGGGGGCCCGGGGCTGTTCCCCCGCCCCCATCAAGCGGGTCACCGCCGGGTCCACCTCCACCTCACCCAGCGCCTCCCGGAGCTGTTCCAGGGTCACGCCGCCGGGTCGGAGGAGCCGGGGGGGCGTGGCGGTGAGGTCGATGATGGTGGACTCCACCCCCACGGCGCAGGGTCCGCCGTCCACAATGGCGTCGATTTTCCCGTCCATGTCCTCCAGCATGACCGCCGCCGTGGTGGGGCTGGGCCGGCCGGAGGTGTTCCCGGATGGGGCGGCCACCGGCAGGTCGGCCAGGGCGATGATTTTCCGGCACAGGGCGTGGTCAGGACAGCGCATCCCCACGGTGTCCAGGCCCGCCGTCACCGCGTCTGGGACCACGGGCTTGCGCTCCAAAATCATGGTCATGGGGCCGGGCCAGAACCGCTGGGCCAGCAGATACGCCGTGTCCGGGATATTCTGGCAGTAGCGCGCCAGCCAGTCGGCGGACGGGATGTGTAAAATCAAGGGGTTGTCCTGGGGCCGACCCTTGGCCTGGAAAATATGGGCCACGGCTTCCGGGTCCAGGCCGTCGGCCCCCAGGCCATAGACCGTCTCGGTAGGGATGCCCAGCAGGCCGCCCCGTTTCAGAACGGCGGCGGCCTGGGAAAGCTGTTTTGCGGTCAGATATTGTGTGTTCAAGGGCAATTCACCTGATTTTTATTCGTAGATACCCACGGGGACACCGGCCAGCTCAATGGAAGTGTCCTTGGGGAATTGGGCCTTTTGGAGGTAGTTCTTGACGGTGAGGATGCCGTATTTGGGATTGTTTTTCTCGTCCTCCAGCTCCAGCTCGATGAAATCCGGGCCGGAGCCGGTGAGCCAGCCGTCATCCTCCAGCAGGCTGGCAAGGTCTATCTTCGCGTCGTCCAGCGTCAGCCCCTCGGGCAGGGCGGTAAAATGAATCAGCAGTTCCACGGTCTCGTTCTCCTTTTTGTCAGTTTCCTTCGCTCTGTTTGAGCCGCTCCGCCTGGTCGGCAGTGACCAAGCCGTCAATGATGTCGTCCAGGTCGCCGTTCATGACAGCGTCGAGCTTGTAAAGGGTAAGTCCTATCCGGTGGTCGGTGAGGCGGCCCTGGGGGAAGTTGTAGGTGCGGATGCGCTCGTTGCGCATACCGGTGCCCACCTGGCTGCGCCGCTGGGCCGTCACCTCGTCGGACTGGGCCTGGACCTTCTCCTCGTAGAGCCGGGAGCGCAAGAGCTGCATGGCCTTGTCCCGGTTCTGGAACTGGCTGCGCTCCTGCTGGCACTCCACCACGGTGCCCGTGGGCTTGTGGATTAGGCGGACAGCGGAGGAGGTCTTATTCACGTGCTGTCCCCCCGCGCCGGAGGAGCGGAAGACCTGCATCTCGATGTCGGCGGGGTTCAGCTCAAAGTCCACCTCGTCCACCTCGGGCAGCACCGCCACCGTGACGGTGGATGTGTGGACCCGCCCGCCGGACTCGGTCTCCGGCACCCGCTGGACCCTGTGGACGCCGCTCTCAAATTTCAGGCGGGAGTAGGCCCCCTCACCATCAATCGTAAAGCAGATTTCCTTCACCCCGCCCAACTCGGTCTCGTTGATGCTGTCCACCTCCACCTTCCACCGGCGGGACTCGGCATACATGGAGTACATGCGGAACAGGGAGTGGGCAAAGAGGGCGGACTCCTCTCCCCCCACCCCCGCCCGAATCTCCACGATGACGTTCTTTCCGTCGTTGGGGTCGTGGGGCAGCAGGAGGAGCTTCATCTCCTCCTCCAAACGGGCCAGGTCCTCTTTGGCGGCGGAGAACTCCTCCTGGGCCAGCTCCTTCATATCCGGGTCGGCCATCAACTCCTGGGCGTCGGCCAGGTCCTTCTGGCGCTTCACATAGGCCCGGTAGGCGGTGACCACCGGCTCCAGGTCCCGCTGCTCCTTGTTGAGCCTAGCCACCCGGGCCGGGTCGTCATAGGTCTCCGGCGCGGCCAGCCGGGCCTCCAGCTCGGCGTATTGTTGTTCGATGGTTTTCAGCTTATCCAGCATGTTCTAACCTCAAATCGGTTGGTTTTTTGGGCGGCCACACGCCGCTTGTCAGCGGTCAAAAACCCAGGACTTCACCAGGGCGGGGGCCTCCCGGATATAGCTCTGGAAGCGGGCGGCGGCGTGGCTGGAGGGGGCCGCCAGGGTGGAGATGTCCAGCCCGTGGCGGTGGGCCAGCATCCGCACCCGGGCCAGATGGAAGCCGTTGGAGACCACCAGGAGGTGAGTCTCGGCCAAGTCGTAGCCCTTGGCCTCCAGGAGGTCCCGGGTAAAGTCCAGGTTCTGAGTGGTGTTGTGGGACTCCTCCTCCAGCCAGATGCGGCCCTCGTCCAGGCCGTGGGCCACCAGATAGTCCCGCATGGAGGACGCCTCGGTCCAGGGCTCATCCGGCCCCTGGCCGCCGGTGACCACCACGGGCAGGCCCGGGTGGTCCTCCAGATAGGCCAGTGCGGTGTCCAGGCGGTCACACAGCAGCACCGACGGCCCCCATGTGTGGACCTGAGCCCCCAGGACCACCACCACGTCGGGCTCATCGTGGATGTCGTCCCTGGCCCCGGCAATGATGACGCCCTCCAGGACCCCGAAGCCCGCCACAGCCAACGCCAGCAGGGCCAGAAGCGCGATGCGGGTTCCCTTGGCCCCCCGCTCCGGCATCTTCCCCGCCGCCCCGAAGCACAGCAGGAACACCCCGCCCAAGGCCGGAAAGGCGGCGAACTTGCGGACGCTGAAGGGGGCCAGCAGATACACCAAGCCGGAGGTAGCCAGCACCAAGAGACCCAGCCAAATCAGGCCGTTCCCGCCCTGCTTGCCCTGATAGTGGTGGTAGAGCTTCCCGCTCATCCCTCCTTCGCCTCCTCCAGCTCCGCCGCCAGCCGCTCCCAGGCGGCATACAGGTGGGCGATCTCGTCCTCCAGGGCGTTCCGCTGCTCGTAGAGTTCCGTGAGCTTTAAGTAGTCGCTGGCGGCCTCCTCGATGGCCTGGGTCAGGTCGAACATCCGCTCCTCGGCCTTGGAGACCTCGCGCTCGGCGGCGGCCACCTCTTTTTCCAACAGCTTGGTGCCGCCGGTGCGCTTGGGCTTCTCCTTTTTCGGCTCCTCCGCGGGCTTCTGCACCGGCAGGGGGATTTTTTTCTCCTTCCAGGCGTTGAACTCCTCAAAGGTGCCGTCGAAGTCGGTGATGGAGCCGTTTTCCAGCATCCAGACCCGAGTGGCGAACTGGTTGATGAAGTAGCGGTCGTGGGAGACGAAGAGGAGGGTGCCGGTGTAGTCGGCTACGGCCTCCTCGATCCACTCCCGGCTCATCAGGTCCAGGTGGTTGGTGGGCTCGTCCAGAATCAGCAGGTTGATTTTCGCGTCCATGAGCATGCACAGCCGCAGCCTGGACTGCTCTCCGCCGGAGAGGGTGGACACGCACTTGAACACGTCCTCCCCCCGGAAGTTGAAGGCCGCCAGCCGGTCCCGGGCCTCCTGGGTGGAGCAGTTCTGGTCGTAGAGCATGGTGTCCACCAGATTCCGCTCCGGGTGGTCGAAGTGGATGATTTGGGGCAGGTAGCCGATGCGGACGGTAGGGCCCAGGCGTATCCTGCCGCTGTCGGGCATCTCCTCCCCCATGATCATCTTGATGAGGGTGGATTTGCCCGTGCCGTTGTCTCCCAGCAGGGCGATGCGCTCACCGCCCAGGACCTCCAGATCCACGTGGTCGAAGAGGGTGCGGCCGTCGAAGGACTTTTTCAGGTCGGTGACGATCATAGCCTCGTCCCCGTGGAACTCCCGCTCCCCGAACTTGACCTCCAGCTTGCGCTCCCGCTTGGGCCTGTCCGTCTTGCGCAGGCGCTCGATGCGCTTTTCCATGGAGAAGGCCCGCTTGTGGAGCTTGTCCGCCCCCATGAAGGCCCACAGGTGGAGCTTGTCCGCCGCCTCCTGGAGCTGTTCGATCTTGGCCTGCTCCTTCTCGTACTGGCGCATCCGCTCCTCGTAACGCTTTTCCTTTTCCACCACGTAGAAGCTGTAATTGCCGGCGTACAGCTCGGCCTTGCCGTCCACCACCTCGATGATGCGGGTGACCACCCGGTCCAGGAACCAGCGGTCGTGGGAGATGGTAAGGACGGTGCCCTTGAATTTGGAGAGGTAGCCCTCCAGCCACTCCGTGGCCCGCAGGTCCAGGTGGTTGGTGGGCTCGTCCAGCAGGAGGATGTCGGTGTCCTCCAGGATGAGCCGGGCCAGGTTCACCCGGGTCTTTTCCCCGCCGGACAGGTCGGCGAAGAGCCGGGCCCGCATGTCCTGGGGGATGTCCAGGCCGTTGGCCACCTTGTTGAGGGCGGTCTCGGTGTCGTAGCCTCCGCCGTTTTCAAAGGCGGCGGACAGGGCGTCGTAGCGTTTCAGAAGGGCCGGATCCTCCTCCCCCGCCCCCATCCGGGCGGTGAGGGCGGCCATCTCGGCCTCCATGGCCTTGAGCCTGTCGAAGGCCGAGCGGAGGACGCCCTCCACCGTGGTCCCGGCGGGGTAGACGGGGATCTGGGAAATCAGCCCCACCCGCTTCCCGGCGGCGGTGGAGACCTGGCCCTCGTCGGCGTCCAGCTCCCCGGTCATGATTTTGAACAGGGTGGTCTTCCCCGCCCCGTTCTTGCCCAGGATGCCCACCCGCTCCCCGGTGTCCACCTGGAAGGTCAGGCCGTCTAAAATTTTGCTGCCCACCTCGAATTCTTTGACGAGGTTTGATACGGATATGTCTATCATTTCTTGTCTCCCGCAACGGCGTGTGTTATGATGATTCTATCAAATAAAATGACTGGAGGTCCGCACTATGGACGCGATTCGCTGGCAGGGGGACTCCCTTGCCCTCTTGGACCAGACTAAGCTCCCGGTGGAGGAGGTCTGGAACGACTACACCGATTACCGCAGGGTGGCGGACGCCATCCGCCGTCTGGTGGTCCGGGGCGCGCCCGCCATCGGCATCGCGGCGGCCTACGCCTACTGTCTGGCCGCTATGGAGGACCCGGACCCGGCGGCTCTGGCGCGGGCCAGGGAGACCCTGTCCGCCAGCCGCCCCACGGCGGTGAACCTCTTCTGGGCCCTGGACCGCATGGCTCGGTGTGAGCAGTCCCTGCCCGCCCTGGTGGCGGAGGCCGAGGCCATCCACCGGGAGGACATCGTGATGAACCGAAAAATCGGCAAGCACGGGGCTGCGCTGGTCCCCAAGGGGGCCAGGATACTGACCCACTGCAATGCCGGAGCCATCGCCACCGGCGGATACGGCACCGCCCTGGGGGTGGTCCGGGCCGCCCACAGCCGGGGCTGCGTGGAGATGGTCTACTGCGACGAGACCCGGCCCCTGCTCCAGGGGGCACGTCTCACGGCCTGGGAGCTGGTGAAGGACGGCATTCCGGCCACCCTCATCACCGACAACATGGCCGCCTCCCTGATGGCCCAGGGGAAAATCGACATGGTCTTCCTGGGCTGCGACCGCATGGCAGCCAACGGGGATTTCGCCAATAAAATCGGCACCTACGGGGTGGCGGTGGCAGCCCACTACCACGGCATCCCCTTCTACACGGTGCTGCCCTCCTCCACCATCGACCTGTCCATCCCCGACGGGAGCCATATCGTCATCGAGCAGCGGGACCCGGCGGAGGTGACCCACTTCGGCGGGGTCCAGACCGCCCCGGAGGGGGTAGGGGTGTATAACCCGGCCTTCGACGTGACCCCCCACCAGCTTTTGACGGGTATCGTCACAGAGAAGGGCGTCATTCATCCCGACTTTGGGGAAAAGCTGGCGGAGTTGTTCGGGTAAGGAGAGGCTGGGCCCTACGCCTCCGGCGCCAGTTCTTTCAGATAGTCTACCAGTTCTTCAAACGCCATGCCGCGGGAGGCCTTGACCAGAATGGTGGAGTTGGGCCGCACCAACTCCTTCAGGATGGGCTTGGCCTCCTCTTTTGTAGCGCACCAGTGGACCTGAGGGACCTGGGCGTCCCGGGCCGCCTCGTAGATGTGCTGGGCCAGTTCGCCCACGGCCACCAGGCAGTCGATTCCCGCCTTGCCCAGACAGGCGCCCACGCCTGCGTGGAGGGCGGGGGCGAAGGCCCCCAGCTCGAACATGTCCCCCAGCACCGCCACCTTGTAGTCGGCCCCGGTCTTGCCCAGCACCTCCGCCGCGGCCCGCATGGACTGGGGGTTGGCGTTGTAGGCGTCGTTGAGGATGGTGATGCCATCTCCCCGTTTGAGGATGTTCATCCGCATTTTTGTGGGGGCGAACTGCTGGACGCCGCGGGAGATCTCCTCCCCCGTCATGCCGAAGTGCTCGGCCACCGCCGCAGCGGTGAGGGTGGGGTAGAGCATATGGCTGCCCAGGGCCGGAATGTCCACGCCAAAGCGGCTGTGAGGGGTTTTCACCTGACAGGACACGTGCTTCTCTCCGTCGCTCACCACGTCGTCGGCCCGATAGTCCAAGCCCGCCCCGGTGCCCACATAGACGGTCTGGAAGGGCAGTTTGCCCCGCAGAGTGGTCAGCAGCTCGTCGTCGCCGTTCAGGACCACGAAGCCCCTGTCCTCGTCCATATGGGAGAAAATCTCGCACTTGGCCTTCAAAATGTTCTCCCGGGACCCCAGGTTCTCGATGTGGGAGTCCCCGATGTTGGTGATGACGGCCACGTCCGGCTCCACGATGGCGCTCAGATATTCGATTTCCCCGAAGTGGTTCATGCCCATCTCCAACACGCAGACCTCGTGGCTGCTGTTGAGCCGCAGCAGGGTCATGGGAAGGCCCACCTCGTTGTTGAAGTTCCCCTCGGTCTTGAGGACCTTGAACCGCTCCCCCAGCACCGCCGCCGCCATGTCCTTGGTGGTGGTCTTGCCCACGCTACCGGTGATGCCGATGAAGGGGATGGGGAACTTCTGCTTGTAGTGTCGGGCCAGATCCCGCAGGGCCTTTTGGGTGCTGCTCACCTTGATATAGAATTTGCCTGGGAGATAGCTCTCCCGCTCCCGCTGGGTGAAGCAGCCCGCCCCGCCGCCGGACAGGGCGCTCTCAATAAAGGCGTGGCCGTCGAACCGCTCCCCCACCAGGGGGATGAACAGCCCGCCCTCAATTGGGTCCCGGCTGTCGGTAAACACGTGGGTCAGGGTCTGGTCCAGGCCGCTGAACTCCCCCAGCAGCTTGCCGTCCACGGCCTCCAAAATCTCTCGTATGGTGATGGGTTCCATAAAACTCTCCTCACATCCAATGTTTCACAGCGTGCAGGCGGCGCGGGCTTTCAGAGAGGCCGTCAGGATCCGCTCGCAGAGCTCTCCGTAGCCGATGCCCACCGCCGCGGCCTCCTGGGGCAGCAGACTGGTGGGGGTCATGCCGGGCAGGGTGTTGATTTCCAGGAACCAGGGCGTCCCGTCGGGGGTGAGGATGAAGTCGGCCCTGGAGTAGACCGACAGGCCCAGCAGGCGGTGGACCTTCAGGGCGGCGGCTTCCAGAGCGGCCTCCTCCTCCGGCGCCACCGGGGCCGGGCAGACCTCGGTGGCCGCGCCGGGCTGGTACTTGTTCTCATAGTCGTAGAAGCCGGACTTGGGGATGATCTCAATGGAGGGCAGGGCCTTGTCCTCCAGGACCCCCACCTGGACCTCCCGGCCCTGGATGTACTGCTCCAGCACCGTCCGGCCCCCAAAGCGCAGGCCGTCCAGCAGGGCGGCATGCAGCTCCTTTTTGCTGTGGACGATGGATACCCCGATGGAGGAACCGCTGTCCACCGGCTTTACCACGCAGGGCACCGGCGTCCGGCTGGTGAGGCTGTCCACATCCCTTTCCGTATAGCGGACCGCCTGCCACCTGGGGGTGACGACCCCCGCCTCGGCGGCCAGCTTCTTGGTCAGGTCCTTATCCATGGCGACGGCGGAGCCCAGATAGCCGGAGCCGGTGTAGGGGATGCCCATCAGGTCCAGGGCCGCCTGGATGCGGCCGTCCTCGCCGCAGGATCCGTGAAGTGCCAGGAACACCGCGTCGGCCTGGGCGCACAAGTCCAGCACACCGGGGCCGAACTGACTCTCGCCGGGGGTCTTCCGGCTGGCCTTCACGCTCACCAGGTCCGGGGCGCCGTGGTCCACCTTCCGCCAGGACTGGGGCACGGGGGCGTCATAGAGGGCCTCCGGGGTCCCCGGCCAGTTCTCCAGGCCGAAGAACAGGTCCACCAGGGCCACCAGGTGCCCCCGCGCCCGCAGGGCCTCGGCCACCATCACGCCGGAGGACAGGGACACATTCCGCTCCGGGCTCAGTCCGCCGGCCAAAACAACGATTTTCATAGGAAACTCCTCTCGGAACTTGATAACCTATTTTATTGCGCTTAGTTTTATAGTTTACCACAAGATGCAGAAAATCTCAATACAGGGCTGTGCGTCCCAGCCAAAAGCAAATTTTTTTGCTCTCCGTGGCGATTTTTTACGGCATGGTAAAAAAATTTTGCTCTCCATCCGGCCGCTTCCGTCCAACCGGTCGGAAAAGCGCTTGTTTTATGGGGATTTTCTCCTCGTCCGCCAATTTGGCATCGGCCTTGCATATAAATAGAGCGACTGCACGGAGGGAACCTGTTCCCCTCCACCGCCAAGGCCGCAGGAAGCGAGACAACAAGAGGAGGAATCATCCATGGGTAAAGCTCTGGCAGAGAAAAAGAAAGGTTTCACGCTCCCTCACGTACTCATCATCCTGATGATCATTATGCTCATCGTCACCATCCTGGCCGTATTCATCCCCAGCGGCGAGTTCGCCCGCACCGCAACCGGGGCCATCGACCCCACCCAGTTCTCTTACATCACCAACGAATCCCCCATCACCCTAAAGAGTTTCCTCAGCTCCATCCCGCAGGGCATTGTGGAGTCGGCCAGTACCATCGTCAGCATCCTGGTCATCTCCGGCGTCCTCCACGTCATCGAGGAGACCGGGGCCATCGCCGCCGGGCTCCACGCCCTGGCCCGGGCCTCCAAGGGCAAGGAGACCTTTATCGTCGTGGTGCTTACCCTGGTCTTCGGCCTGATGGGCGTCATCGGCTTCGGCGAGGGCGCGCTCCCCTTCCTCCCCATGTCCGTGGCCGTGGCCCTGTCCCTGGGCTATGACCGCATGGTGGGCGTGGCCATGAACCTGCTGGGCGTGGCCATCGGCTTCACCACCGGCGCGTTCAATATGTTCACCACCGGCATCTGCCAGAATCTGGCCGGCCTGACCATGTTCTCCGCCTGGAGCTACCGGCTGGTGGAGTTCGTCATCTGCTTCGTGGTCCTGTCCGCCTATATGGTCTACTACTGCAAGAAAATCAAAAAGGACCCCACCAAGAGTGTGGTGCCCGACTACCAGCAGAGCCTCCCCGGACAGGCGGCCGACGCCGGCCCCGACGTGCCCTTCACCTGGCAGCGTATCGTCACCCTGTGCATCCTGCTCTTCGGCTTCATCTTCCAGGCGGTGGGCGCCATCGGCCTGGGCTGGAGTATGATCGACGTCACCGGAATGTACGTGGGCCTGCTGGTCCTGGTGGTGGTCGTTAACTGGGCCAACCCCAACAAGGCCTGCGTGGACTTCCTCAAGGGCACCACCACCGTGATTCCCGCCGTCATCGTCATCGGCGTGGCCCGCGCCATTTACCTGCTGATGGCCCAGGCCAAAATCGTGGACACCATCATCCACACCATCGCCACCGTCTTCGATGGCAAGAGCCCCTTCGTCATCATCATCCTGCTGTATCTGGTGGTCATCGCCTTCAACTTCTTCGTGGTCTCCGCCAGCGGCAAGGCCTTCATCCTCTTCCCCATGCTCAAGCCCCTGGCAGACATCCTGGGCATCAACCAGCAGGTGGTGGTCACCACCTTCCAGCTGGCCGACGGCTTCACCAACTACCTCTTCCCCACCGCGGGCGCCCTGATGGCCGGCCTGGAGCTGGGCGGCGTTACCTACCAGCAGTGGATCAAGTTCTCCTGGAAAATCATCACCGCCCTGGTGGTGCTGGGCGCCGTGTTCTCCCTGGTGGCCCAGGGCATGGGTCTGGCCTGACTTCACTTATCCTCCCTCTCTCTTTCCAATTCCCAACCCTTCCGGGGACGCTGGCCGTCAGGTCCGCGTCCCCGGAAGGGTTTTCCCCCACTTTTCCGGAAAGGAATATCAGAGTATGCTTTACGTTCTGCTGAACCTGGTCGGCATCGAGGCCGGCGGTCTCGCCAGCATCTTCCTCAAGCGGTTCATTTCGGAAAAGCAGGTCCACTCCCTGCTCATTATCGCCAACCTGTGCATGGTGGCCGTGGGGCTTCAGGGGGCCATCGCCACTCAGAACTCCATGCTGATGATTTTAAGCTGCGTCCTGGGTTCCGTGCTGGGTGTGGCGTCGGACCTGGACGGCAAGTTCCAGTCCTTCGGCGGCTTTTTGCAGTCCAGGTTCAAATCCAGCAGTGAGAATTTCTCCAAAGGCTTTATCACCGTTTTTATGATACAGGCCGTGGGCTCCATGGCCATCATCGGGCCGCTGAATGTCGGTCTGCAGGGAGACCCCTCCATCCTCCTGTTCAAGTGCGTGCTGGACACCTCCAGCACCCTCATCTACGGCGCCATCTACGGCCCCAGCGTCATGCTCTCCGGCCCCCTCGTCTTTCTCTACGAGGCGGCCATCTTCCTGCTGGCCGGGGTCATCGCCCCCTTCCTCACCCCGGAGATGACCAACGAGATTTCCGCCATCGGCTCCCTGCTCATTTTCGCCATCTCCCTGGACCTGCTGGACGTGGTGAAGGTCAAGGTGGCAAATTACCTGCCCGCGCTGCTGGGGCCGGTTCTGTACTATTCCCTGATCTCTCTCGTCTGAATCCACAAAAAGCGGGCCCGGTCGATGACCGGGCCCGCTTTTTGTGGATTTCTTACTTCGTGCCGAAGATGCGGTCACCCGCGTCACCCAGGCCGGGCACGATGTAGCCGTGCTCGTTGAGCTTCTCGTCCAGGGCGGCGCAGTAGACAGCCACGTCGGGGTGGTCGTGGCGGATACGCTCCACGCCCTCGGGGGCGGCAATGATGTTCATCAACTTGATGTGCTTGACCTCATAGTTCTTGATGAACTGGATGGCCGCGGAGGCGGAGCCGCCGGTGGCCAGCATGGGGTCCAGAATGATGACGTCCCGCTCCGCGATGTCGGAGGGCATCTTGCAGTAGTACTCCACCGGCTCCAGGGTATCGGGGTCCCGGTAGAGGCCGATGTGACCCACCTTGGCGGAGGGGATGAGGGTGAGGATGCCGTCCACCATGCCCAGGCCGGCCCGGAGGATGGGGACGATGGCCAGCTTCTTCCCGGCCAGCGTCCGGCACTTGCCCACGGCCACGGGGGTCTTGACCTCGACCTCCTCGGTCTGCAGGTCCCGGGTGGCCTCGTAGCACATGAGGGTGGCGATCTCGGAGACGATCTCCCGGAACTCCTTGACGCCGGTGCGCTCGTCGCGCAGGATCGCCAGCTTGTGCTGGATCAGCGGGTGGTCAAAAATGTGTACCATTTCATCCATGTTGTTCTTCCCCTTCATTTTTACTCAGCCGTTCCCGTTCGGCCTGGGACAGTCGGTGATAGACGGGCGTCAGGTCCTGGGCGGAGACCAGCTTGCCCTGCCGGGCCAGCTCTGCCGCCCCCTGGGCCACCCCCCACGCGCTCTGGTAGAGAAGGTGGGCCGGGGCCAGGGCCACAGGGACGCCCCATTTCGTCAGTTCATTATAGCACAGCTTGGCCCCGTCTCCAACCAAAATCTGCGTTTTTTTCCGTCCATTCAGCTCCTCCGCCAAATCGGCCATGGAAATGGCCCGGTCCGGGCACAGGCGGGTCAGAGTCCCCTCCCCCGCCTGGAAGCGGGCGTTATAGACCTGGCTGCGGCGCGCGTCCATGACGGCGCAAAGGTCGGCCCCCTCTAGATGGGCCAGGGGCCAGCACATGGCCTCCAGTGTGGACACCCCGGCGCAGGGCTTGTCACCTGGCCAGGCCAGGCCCTTACACGCTGCCACGCCGATGCGCAGGCCGGTAAAGGACCCCGGCCCTGCCGCCACGGCCAGCACATCCATCTCCGCCAGGGTCAGGCCGCAGTGGTCCAGCAGGGCTTCGCACATGGGGAGCAGGGTCCGGCTATGGGTCAGGCCGCTGCGCTGGAAGGACTGGGCCACCAGCTCCCCGTCCTGCCACACGCAAACCGACGCCGCCACGGCGGAGGACTCCAACGCCAAAATCTTCATGTTCCGCCCTCCCCCGTGATGGTGATAATGCGCTGCCCGTCACTGTCTCCCCGGCGGATGTCCACCCGGATACAACCCGGCTCCAGGGCCTCGCCGACCCGCTCGCTCCACTCCACGGCGCACACGCCGCCCCGGCCCAGGTAGTCCTCCCAGCCGATGTCGAACAGCTCGTCGGCGGAGCCCAGGCGGTACATGTCAAAATGGAACAGGGGCAGCCGCCCGCCCTCGTACTCGTTGACGATGGTGAAGGTGGGGCTTGTCACCCGCCCGGTGATGCCCAGGCCCCGGGCCATCCCCCGCACAAAGGCGGTCTTACCCGCCCCCAGGTCCCCGGTAAAGGCCACCACGCTCCCGGCGGGCAGCCGCCCGGCCAGGGCCGCGCCCACGTTCTCCGTCTCCTCCGGGCTGTTGGTCACGTATTCCAAAGCCATCCCCCCGCTTTTTTCTCTGCACCATTATAGCATAATTTCTTCCCGCTGTAAAACTGGCCCGTCCGCCTGCTCCTGAAACCATGTATAGACTTCTTTGCAAAACCGCTCACTATGGATATAGTAGCTGTTGTGTACGTCATCGATGCGGATCAGCCTCTTGGGGCCTTTCAAGGCCGCAAAGTACCGCTCAAAATGGGCGGGCGAAAAATACCGGTCGTGCATGGTCTGAAAGACCAGCGTGGGAATATCCACCGTCCTCCTGAAAGCGCTGTCCCCGGCCACCGCCATCTCCAGCAGGGCCAGGGTCACTTTGGTGCTGCATCGCCAGAAATCCGGGTGGAGCCGCAGCATCTCCCCATAAAAAGCCTCGTCCAGCTCCTGATGGAAGCCAGTATACTTGGGCGGCTTCATGGTCAACCGCATGTTGGGCAGCCAATGCAGCACGGGGCAAAGCGCCTGGACCAGCCAGCGCGGATAGCCAAGCCCTACCGTCTCCCCATAGGTCAGGCAGGCGAACTGTGCAAAGCTCTTGATCCTGTCTGTCTGGCAGACATAGTATTGGGCGAATATCCCACCAATCCCCGTGCTCCCGTAGAGGTTGATGGGTCCCGGAAAGCGGCCTGCGACATATTCGACCAAAAGGTCCAGGTCCTCCACTATCGTCCTTCTGGAAAAGTCCGCCTCCCTGCCCCCGCTCTTCCCTGTCCCGCTGAAATCGAAGGCGAACACGTTGACCCCATACTGCGCCAACGGCGCATAGTAGTTGGCTATATCGACCGTAGAGACCACCGGCGTGTGGGTCACGACGACATTCATCGCCCCGCGCCCGGCCAGATGTGCATTGCAGAAGAGATGTTTTCCATTCTCGTCCAGATAAAACTGCTTCCAAGGCATATCTTCCACCTCCTCCGCCCCGTATCCTACCATATTTCTGCTGTCCCGGCAACACAGGGTTTGAACCAACTGCCTGTTTACGAACCCGCCGGAACGTGGTAAAATACTTTGATTCCTCTCATGTACAAAGGAGGTGATGCCTGTGTGGCTCACCGACAGTATCAAAGAATTTTTCCGTAAGGCCGACCTGGTCCTGCTGGGGCTGATACTGGCCGCCTCCCTCTTCGGCGTGGTCCTGATTTACAGCGCCACCCAGTACCAGGACACCAACCGCTTTGTCCTGGTCCAGCTCCTGTCCATCGCTCTGGGCATCATCGCCTACATGGTCATGTCCTTTGTGGACATTGAGCTTTTGACCGAGCGCTCCTGGAAGCTGCTGCTGGTATTCAGTGTTTTGGCGATTCTGGCCCTGGTCCCGTTTGGCAAAGAAGTCGGCGGCAACAAGAGTTGGATCGATTTGAAGGTCATCAGCATCCAGCCGGCCGAGATTGTGAAAATACCTTTCGTGATGCTCTTGGCCAAGCAGATGTCCAAGCTCCAGGAGGAAGGCATCAGCCGCATCTCCTCTCTGGCCCAAATCGGCGTCCACGCCCTGTTCCTGTGCGGACTCATCGCCGTGGTCTCCGGGGACATGGGCATGAGCCTGGTATACGTCTTTATCACCCTCGTCATGCTGTGGGTGGCCGGGGTCAAAGTCCGGTGGTTTCTCCTGGGCGGCGCGGCGGCGGGTGTTCTTGGCTTTCTGGCCTGGCCCCACCTGCCCACCTATATCCAGATGCGCTTCGCCGTGGTATTCGACCACAACCTGGACCCCCTGGACAAGGGATTCCAGCAGGGCCGCAGTATCCTGGCCCTGGGTTCCGGCCAGTTGAGCGGCCAGGGCCTACTCAACGGCATCCAGACCCAGGCCAGCAACGACGGCGCCCTCCCCGCCCGGTGGACCGACTTCATCTTCTCCGTGGCCGGTGAGGAGCTGGGCATGATTGGCTGCGTCGCCATCATGGTCCTGCTCTTCGCCATCATCCTGCGGTGCATGTGGGTGGGACGGAACGCCCGCAGCCCCCAGTCTGCCCTGATTGCCACCGGCTATGCCGGGATGCTCATGGTCCAAGTGGTGCTGAACATCGGCATGTGTCTCTACGTGGCCCCGGTGGTGGGGCTGACCCTCCCCTTCTTCAGCTCCGGCGGTTCGTCCATCATCACCCTGTTCGCCGCCATGGGCATCGTGTCCAGCATCAAAATGCGCTCCCTCCCCAGCTGGCTGAGGGACCGAAGCAAGCTATGATAAGATAGAGGCGGGAGCGCCGCAGCAACTGTGCTGCGGTGCTCCCGCCTTTTTAGCGTTCAAGGTGGTTCAGTTCCTCTTTCAGCCTGTCAAAAAATTGGCTGACATGGGTCCCATCGTGGACGCCGTGGGCAAACTCCCCCGTCACAGGCAGGAGTACCCGGTCCCCCTCCCGTTCCACCTTACCATAGAGCAGGAAGGGCTTCAAATCTTGTTTGGGGTCTCCCGCAAAACAAAAACTGGTATGGTGGGTCCCGGGCACCGCGGTCACTCCAAACCCGTTGGGCGCCAGTGCCCCGCAAATCAGCTTCCCACAGCCGCCCGCCGCCGCCGCGTCCCGGAGATAGGCGTCGTAAAACTCTGCATAGGTCTCGGTATAGGGAGTACAGACCATGGAGAACAGCCCGCTTCCATCCGACCGGAGCACGGTATAGTACGGGTCCATCCGGTCCCAGCGCCCTACATGCCCCTGAGCGTCCAAATCATATCGAAAGTTCTCGTCACTGTTGATGACCCTGGCCGCACCATACAGCAACGCCGGATACAGCTTTTCTCCCCGCTCTTTTACCCGATCCCACAGAGGGCGGATGTCCAGCTGTACCGTCATATAGATAGTGGTCCGCCCAAAGAATTCATAGTATTCCCGGCGGGGCCATTGTCCATAGTCGATTCTGGCAAAGCTGCTCACGGCTTGCACCTCCCACAGGGGGTATATCCGGCGTCCAGAGCGTCCTCCCTGGTGTCAAACTTCGTCTGGTTCTGCTCCGCCGGCAGGCCGGAACAGCTGGGGCGGTGAAAGACCTGGGAGTTCAAATTGCCGATATAGTAGTCCTCGGCGCTGCCGTCCGTGGGGTTGGTCACGGCGTCCGGGTTCTTCTCCACTGCAAAGCTGATTTCCTTGCCATCACTTGTCGCTACTACGGTCCCCTGCATATCGGTGCGGTAGAGGGTCACATCGGCATCCCGCAGACGGCTCAGGGTCTCCTCGTGGGGGTGGCCATAGCTGTTGCCCGTCTCGCAGGAGATGACGGCGTACTCCGGCATGACCTCCCGCAGGAAGGGGTAGCTGGTGGAGGTGCTGCTGCCGTGGTGGCCCACCTTGAGGACGTCAGCCTTCACGTCGGCCCCCGACTCCAGCAGGTCAGCCTCCGCTCCGCGCTCCATGTCCCCGGTGAAGAGGAAGGAGTTCTCTCCAAAGTTCACCCGCAGGACGATGGAGGTGTTGTTGGTGTCGTCGTACGCCCGCACCGGCCCCAATACCGTCACCGCCGCTGTCCCCACGGTCCAGGCATCGCCGGGCGAAGGGACGGTGAGGTCCCCGGCGTACTTGACGAAATCCCGGAAGGCCTTGGAGTCGTACTCCGTCACCGGGGCATAGACCCGGTCCGCCCCGTATTTCGCCAGGGCGCCGGACAGGCCGCCCACGTGGTCCTCGTGGGCGTGGGTGTCCACCACATAATCCAGATGCTCCACCCCATGCTCCGCCAGATAGGAGACAATCAAGCTGGAATCGGCCACGTTGCCGCCGTCGATAAGCATGGACTCCCCGCCGCACAGCACCAGGGCCGCGTCGGCCTGCCCCACGTCGATATAGTGGACCTCCAAAGTTCCCTCCGCCACCGGCTTGACAGGTGTATCCGCATCGCAGCCGGACAGGTTTAAGGTCAGCATCATGGTCAACAAAATGGTATAGATGGCTCTCATAAACGGCTCCTCTTTCGCGTCTTTTCCTCTATGATAGCACACTCCACCCCCCGCCGCCAAGTTGACTTTTTCCACAGAACGTCCTATAATGAGTCCATCTCTATGGGAGGTGGCGCTTCCATGCCGCTCTGTATCAAACTCCGCTCCGAACAACTGGACAAGCGATGAAGCATTGTTCGGAGCTGACCTCGTTCTTCATCGGCTGATTGCGTTTGACCGGGCTTGGGGGCCTCCCCCACGTCTTGTTTTTGATGCGCACAGCCGGTGGTCAAGGCCGCGGACGATGTCCGCGGCCTTTTGCTATCTTTTTTTGATATGGAGTGTCATATACAATGGAACACGATCTCACCCGGGGCAGCGTCCCCGGTCAATTGGCACGGTTTGCCCTGCCCCTCTTTTTCGCTAACCTGTTCCAAACCCTCTACAACATGGTGGACCTTTTCATTGTGGGCCGCTTTCTGGGCTCCCCTGGATTGGCGGCGCTGAGCAGCGCGGTCTCCCTGTGCTACATCATCACCTCCATCTGCACCGGGGTCACCACCGGCGGCTCCGTGCTGGTGGCCCAGTACCATGGTGCGGGGGACCCGGACGCCCGGCGGTCCGCCACCGGCGCCCTCTTTTCCCTCTCCGCCGTTACCGCTGTGGTGGTGACGCTGGTCAGCCTGCTGGCCTACGGCCCCGTCCTGCGCGCCATGCGGGTCCCCACCGACGCCCTGCCCATGGCCCTGGACTACATGCTGGTCATCAGCCTGGGCACCATCTTTGTCCTGGGCTATAACGCCGTCTGTGCGGTCCTCCGGGGCATGGGGGACTCCCAAAGCCCCCTGGTCTTTGTGGCTATCGCCACGGTGGTGAACATCCTGCTGGACCTGCTCCTGGTCGGCCCGCTGGGGATGGGAGCGGCGGGAGCGGCCCTGGCCACGGTGGCCGCCCAGGGCCTGTCCTTTCTCATTGCCCTGGTGACGCTGCGCCGTCGGGGCTTCCTGGCCGGGCTCCACCGGCGGGACTTCGCCTTTCACCCTCAGCGGTGGGGGGCAATCCTGCGCATCGGCGCGCCCACGGCGGTGCAGCTGTCGGTGGTCAACCTCTCCTACCTGCTGGTCACCGGCATGTTCAACGTCTACGGCACCGCCGTAGCGGCCGCTGCCGGGGTGGGACTCAAGCTCAACACCATGGCCGCCATGCCCTGCTGGGCGGTAGGTCAGGCCGTCACCACCATGGCGGGCCAGTGTATGGGCCACGGCGACCCCGACCGAGCGGGCCGCACCGCCAAGGCCGGGCTAGCCCTGGCCCTGTCAGTCTCCGGGGTCATGGCGGTGCTGGTTTTCCTTTTCGCCCCTCAATTGATCGCCCTCTTTGATTCCGCCCCCGACGTGGTGGACGCCGGGGCGGTCTATCTGCGCATCTGCTGCAGCGTCAACTTTCTGGCCTATGCCGCTATGTACGTGCTGGACTCCTTCGCCACCGGCGTGGGCTGCGCCACCCTGGGCATGGTCAACGCCCTGCTCCACTCCATCGTCATGCGCCTGAGCCTATCCTGGCTCTTCGGCACAGCGCTTGGATACGGCTTCTTGGGGCTGTGCTGGGCGGAGATGGTGGCCCCCTTCCCCTGCGCGGTGGTGGGTATCGTCTTTTTTTGCCGCGGACGATGGAAAACAAAGCGGTTGGTTTCGTGAGCAGAGCGCCGGGGCCGCCTCCCACTTCGGCACCCAATTTTCTTCCACCGCTGGAATATTCTCACCCAATGCGTCAAGAATAAGACCACGCCACCCTCTTTCCAATCAGACTCTATTAAGGAGGTCTTACTCTTGAAATCACCCCGTCTCACCCGACGCCTCAGCATTCTGGGCCTGGCGGCCGCTCTGGCGGTCACTCTGGTCATCCCCGCCTCCGCCCAGCTGATGGGCGACGGCGACCAGCCCGCCATCTCCACCGTGGCCGCCTTCTCCAAAAACGGCACCGTTCAGGACATCATCACCTTCTCCCCCGACGACTTCGCCGTGGAGAATGCCGATTCCCCCCTGGACACCATCGTGGTCACCGCCCTGCCCGACCCCGCCGCCGGGGTCCTCACCATGGGCGACATCGACCTGGCCGTGGGTGACACCATCGCCATGGACGCGGTGGCCGGCATGCGCTTCCACCCTCTGACCACCCCCACTGTGGCCGCCACCGGCTTCTCTTTCACCCCCGTGTTCGCCGACGGCTCTGCCGGGGCGGACGTGACTGTGGGCCTCTATCTGCTCACCGCCGAGAACAGCGCCCCCATCGCGGAAAACATGGAGCTGTCCACCTACAAGAACGTCCCCTTCACCGGCTCCTTCTCCGCCACCGACCCCGAGGGCGACCTGCTGACCTTCCGTCTGGTGGAGAAGCCCAAGCGCGGCTCCGTGACCCTGCCCGAGGAGGGCTCCAGCGAGTTCGTCTACACCCCCTATGAGAACAAGACCGGCAAGGACTCCTTCACCTACGTGGCCGTGGACGCCGTGGGCAACACCTCCGCCCCCGCCACGGTGAAAATCAAAATCGACAAGGCCAACACCAAGGTCACTTACGCCGACATGTACGGCGTGCCCGCCTATAAGGCCGCCATCCGGCTGGCCGAGCAGGGCGTGCTCATCGGCGAGTGCATGGGCGGTGAGTATTTCTTCCAGCCCGACGCCCCCGTGACAAGGGACCAGTTCGTGGCCCTGGCCATGAACACCGTGGGCCTGGACCAGCTGGAGGGCATCGCCCGCACCGGCTTCGCCGACGATGAGATCATTCCCACCTGGGCCAAGGGCTATGTGTCCTCCGCGCTGAAGTCCGGCGTGGTCCAGGGCACCGTCACCGAAAACGGTGTCACCTTCAACCCGGACAGCACCATCACCCGGGCCGAGGCCACCGTGCTGCTGAATCGGATGCTCCAGGTCAGCGACACCGCCGCCACCACCATGTTCTCCGACATCGACGTCACCCCCGCCTGGGCCTATCAGGCCGCGGTGAATCTGGAGTCCGTGGACGTGCTGCGCCCCAACGCCGACGGCGCCCTGCGCCTCAACGACGGCATGACCCGCGCCGAGGCGGCCGAGATGCTCTCCGGCGCCCTGGACGTGCTGGAAGCCCGCCAGACCGGCGGCTGGTTCCACTGGTGACCTGCCAATCAAAAGAAGCCCCCGGACGGAGACATCCGTCCGGGGGCTTCTTTGCTTCTTTTTACAGTTCACAGCTTCCAGAACACTCTGATAGTAAACGTCCCATCCTCCAGCTTGGCCTCCACCTGGTGGCCCATCTGTTGGGCCATGGCCTTAACAATGGCCAGACCCAGGCCGGTGGACTGGCCGGTGCGCATTTTATCAGCGGTATAAAAGCGGTCAAAGACGTGCTCCACGTCCTCCTGGGTCAGGTCCCCGGCGTCGTTGGAGAAGGCGGAGACGACGGCCGTCCCCTCCTGAAACAGGCGGATGGACATGCGGTCGCGGCCGTGCTCCAGAGCGTTTCGGATCAAGTTGGTAAAGACCCGCAGCACCCCAGCCGGGTCGGCGGTGACGGCGGGCAGGCCCTGGGCCAGCTCCACCGTCATGTCGAAGCCGGACTGCTCGAAGTCGTTATAGAACTCCGCCACCAGCTGGCTGAGGACGTGGTAGAGGTCCACCTGCTCCCGAACCAGGGGGAACTCGCCCCCCTCCAGCCGGGACAGGTCATAGAAGCTGGTGATGAGGCTTTGCAGGGCCTTGGCCCGGCCCCGGACCACCTCCATGTACTCCTTCCGCTCCTCTGGCGTCAGCCCGCCGTCCTCCAGCAGCTGGAGATAGCCCAGAATGGAGGTCAGCGGGGTCCGCAGGTCGTGGGAGACGTTGGAAATCTGCTGGCGGATGGCCTTCTCCTGCCGCCGGTAGTCGCTCTCCCGGTCCTGGCCCAGGCGCTGCAGGTCACTGACGGCGGCCAGCAGCTCCTCGGCGGCCCGGTTGGGGGCGGCCATACGCACCGGCACGTCCGGCCGGTCCCGGAGCTGGCGGGCGCAGCTTTTCACGTCCTTTTCCAGGGTATAGAGCCGCAGGCCCAGCCCAGCGCACACCAGGGTCAGCAGAATCACCGCCGCCACCAGCATGGAACCGCCTCCTTTGCGATATGATTACATACAGGCCGCTACTTGATTTCCCGCCGGGAGAACACCGCCATACCCACGGCGCTGGAGACCACCACCCACCCCAGGCCGGTGAGCCAGCTCATCCCGATTCCCGGCGTAGGAGGCGGCACGGTCAAATTTCCATACGTAAAATAGGCGCTGCCCAGCAGGAAGGGGCGCACAATGGCGGCCAAGGCATTGAGTACGTCCCCGACGGGCCCCATGTTGTAGAGATTGACCGACCCCAAAAACAGCTCTCCAAGGCTGATGTAGATGTAATAGAGGACGGGTGCCATCCCGGTGGCCCGCAGGCTGAAGCACAGGCATTGGGCCAGGGAGACCACCCCAATATATCGGGGCAGGGATATCCAGATGCCCTCCATCAGGTAGCCCATGGCGGCCCGGACCTGGTCCTCCGACGCCTGTGCGCCCCAGGGCGCGGCGGCCAGGAGAAACACCACCACAGTGGCGAAAAAGAGGACCACTCCCATCAAAAGGGAGGCCAGCAGCTTTCCAAAATAGATGCGCCGCCGGGTCAGGCCCACGGACAGCTCATTGCCCAGTGTGCCGGACCGCCACAGGTCCCCGCAGGTCAGCGCCGCCAGGGGAAAGCCCACGTAGAGCCCAACCATGAGGAATTCCCGGAGGGTCTCCAGGGCGTAGACCATCCCGCCTGTCCCCCACGTGACGCCCGCCACGGCCACCAGGAGCAGGAAGCACCCCCAGCCCGCCAGATTTGTCCACCGCCGGGTGCACCGCCACAGCTCCGCGCTGATATAGTTGAGCATGGGGCCGCGCCTCCTTAGTTGATTTCCTTTTTCTGAAAGGCAGCCAGACCCACCAGCGTTGTGACCAGGAACCATCCGGCCCCCACCGCCCAGGCCCAGCCCACAGTGGACCAGTCGCCCACCCGGTTGATGATGCCCTCCAGGGGCGAGGTGAACAGGATATTGTACAGCACCAGAAAGCCCCGGTTCACCAGCTGGGCCAGCAGCTGAAAAAGCTGTCCGGCCGTGGTCACCAGCACCGCCACGATCATGGACGCCGCCGTGGTGCCCCGCAGGAGGAAGAAGAGCATGTGGACCAGGGAGAGGCACCCCATCCAGGTGGGCAGGGCCGCCAGCAGCCCGAAGCCCACGCTGCCCAACGCCTCCGCCCACGACCGGTCCCCCGGCAGCAGGAGGAGGCACAGCACGCCGTACCAGACGAAAATCACCAGGCACAGGGCCAGGGAGACCACGGCCTCCACCGCCAGCTTTCCTAGGTAGATGCGCGTCCTGGAGACGCCGAAGGAGACCTCGTTTTTCAGGGTGTTGTGCTTGTACTGCTCGGAAAAGACCATGTCGCAGGTCAAGATGGTGAAAAAGAAGCCCATGGAGAGCATCCCCAGGACCATGGTGAACCCGGATGCGGCGGCGATGTGGGTCATGCCGTCCCCCGCCCCGTTCATCCACGCCCACAGGACCACCAGCAGGGCCTCCAGCACGGCCATACAGCCCAGGGTGATGTAGAGATACTTCCGGCGGGTGACCTTGTAAAACTCGCCGCCCATATACTTAACCATGCCGGACACCTCCCCCGATGAGGCCGAGGAAGTAGTCCTCCAGGTCCATGTTCTTGCTCTCGGCCCCGTAGAGGGCCACGCCCGCCGTCATCAGGGCGGCGTTGACCTGTTCAGGCCGCTCCAGATGGTCGTAGAGCCGCAGGACGTTGGAGGGCAGGACCTCATAGTCCCGTGTGCCCAGCTCCCGCTCCAGCACCATGGACGCCCTGGACGCGTCGTCCACCCGCAGCTCCAGGCAGGCCCGGCACTTGTCCGACAGGGCCTTGGCCGACACCTGCTCCAGCATGTGCCCCTTGTCCAGGAAGCCGTAATGGGTGGCCACGTTGGACAGCTCGGTGAGGATGTGGCTGGAGATGAGGATGGTGGTCTGCTCCCGCTGGTTCAGCTCCAGCAGGAGGTTGCGGAACTCCACGATGCCCTCCGGGTCCAGGCCGTTGATGGGCTCGTCCAACAGCAGCAGCTCCGGGCTGTTCATCAGGGCCAGGGCCAGGCCCAGCCGCTGCTTCATACCCAGGGAGAACTGCTTGAACTTCTTTTTCCCCACGTCGCCCAGCCCCACCTGGGACAACACCCGGTCCACACAGCCCGTGCCGGGGATGCCCCGCTGGCGGCGGTAGTATTCCAGGTTTTCCCGGGCGGTGAGATAGGGGTAGAAGCTGGGGGTCTCCACCATGGCCCCTGTGCGGGCCCTGGCGGCAGACAGGGCCTTGGGGTCCGTGGCCCCAAAGAGCTCTATCTCCCCGGCGGTGGGGGGCGTCTGGGCCGTGACCATGCGGATGATGGTGGTCTTGCCCGCCCCGTTGCGGCCCACCAGGCCGTAGATTTGCCCCTTTTCGATGGTCATGTCCACGCCCTCAACGGCGGCGGCGTGCCCGTACCGCTTGGTGAGGGACCGCAGGACCAAAACCGGTTCTGCCATGTGGCATCAGCCTTTCTGTTTGGATTGTGATGCCAGTATAGCGGAAAGTCAACAACCCCCGCTAAAGCAAAGGTGAAGATTTCTTAAAGGTCGCTCATTTTGAACCCAATGCCCCAGACCGTCTTGATGTACTCCGTGTCGCTCACTTTTCCCAGCTTGGAGCGGAGGTTGGAGATGTGGACGTTCACCGTGTTGTCGTCCCCGAAATACTCCCCGCCCCAGACGCTCTCGTAAAGCTGCTCCCGGGTGAACACTTTCTTGGGGTTCCCCATGAGCAGAGCCAGTATCTCGAACTCCCGGGCCGTCAGGGAGACTTCCCTGCCCCCCGCCGTGCAGCGCACCGCCTCCCGGTCCAGCACCAAGTCCCCGTGGGTCAACTGTCCAGCCCCGCCGGTGGGCGTACTGAACTGCTTGTACCGCCGCAGCTGGGCCTCCACACGGGCCAGGACCTCGTCATTGTCGAAGGGCTTGGGGATGAAGTCGTCGGCCCCCAGCTTGAGGACGTTGACCCGGTCCTCCAGCCCCGCCTTGGCGGAGAGAACGATGATGGGCATGGTCTTTTTCTGCCGCATCCGGGCGATGAACTCCTCCCCGGTGAGGCCGGGGAGCATCAGGTCCAGCAGCACCAGGTCATACTCGTACTGCTCGGCCCACAGCACCGCCTCGCTGCCGGAAAAGGCAGGCCGCACGTCGTACCCGCCGCCCTGGAGGATGCGGCAGAGCAGCTTGTTGATGTCCTGGTCGTCCTCGACCACTAAGATATGATAGGTGTCCATAGTGGATTCTCCCCCTTACAGTGCACCGTTTTGAAACGTACCGGATAATGACGCCTCTTGGAGAATGTGTCCATCCATCCATTTGAGCAAATCCCTTTTCCTGGCGTTAGGGCGCAGTGGACAGCGGCTGTCCAACACATACACCGTAAATACATAGGAGTGATTCCAATTCAGCGGCGGCTTCGGCCCCCGGTAGCGGTTACGGCCATAGGCCATTCCCTGGACCGCGCCGCCCAGCGCTTCCAACTGCGCTCCCGCCGGTATAGCCGCCGGAATGACCTCCAGCGGCGGCAGGTTCCAAATGAGCCAATGCGCATAGTTGTGTATGGGGTGCGAGGCGTCCACCAGGATAACGGCAAGGGCTGCCGCCTTCTCTGAAAGCCCCTCTAATCGTAATTCCGGCGATTGGTCCGCTCCTCTTCCAGTATGCTGGATGGGAATCCGTTCTCCTTCTCGGAATGCAGGACTGGTCAATCTCAATTCTGGCATCTTACTTCACCCTCAACTTCTTCGCCAGCTCCCCGTCCGGGTCCACGTAGGCGGTCTGATAGGTGGTGTAGACCACCATCCCAGGCCGGGCGCCGGCGGGCTTTTTCACGTACCGGGCCGGGGTGTAGTCCACCGGCACCTTCTTACCGTCCCTGGCCTGGGAGAACCAGGCCGCCAGGGTGGCCGCCTCCTCCACGCTCCTGGCGTCTGGGTCGGCCCCGTCGGTCCACAGGATGACGTGGGAGCCGTGAATCTTCTGGGTGTGGAGCCACAAGTCCCCCTTCCCGGCCAGCTTGCCGGTGAGCAGGTCGTTCTGGGTGTTGTTCTTCCCCACCGAGATGCGCAGTCCCGCGCTGGAGCGGAACTCCATGGGCTTGGCCGCCACCTTCATCCGCTTGGCCGACTTGGCCGCCCGGTGGAGGTAGCCGGTGTCGGTCAGCTCCTGCCGTATCTCCAGCAGGTCCCGCTCCCCCTCGGCCAGGGCCACCGCCTCCAGCACGCTGTCCAGGTAATCCAGCTCCCGCTTGCCCTTCTCGATCTGTAACGTCAAAATACCTTCCGCCGTTTTGGCCTTGTTGTACTCTTTATAATACTTGGCGGCGTTCTGCTGGGGCGTCAGCAGAGGGTCCAGGGGGATGTCCACCTCCCGCCCCTCGGGGTCGTAGTAGTCCGTGAGCCGGGCGGAAGACATCCCCTTTTCCAGGGCGTACAGGCTGGACGTGAGGATATCCCCCAGCTCTCGCTTGCGCTCCCGGTCCCGGGTCCCCGCCAGTTCCAGCTCCTGCTGGCCCACTCTCCGGGCCACCCGGTCCCGGGAGCGGCGCACCGACTTCAGCAGCTCCTGCCCCTTCTGGCCCACCCTGTCCGCCGTCTCCCGGTTGGCGTAGAAGTCGTCCAGCAGGGCGGAAAAGCGCTCATACCGCCTGGTCTCCGTCTCCGGCCCGTATTGCAGGATGGGCAGGAATGTAAAGTCCACTGCCTTGCCATCCCGCAGGAGCATACAGGGCTCATAGTGCCCGCCGGTCATGTCCTCCACCGTCTCCGCGCCCCGGAAGGCCAGCTCCCTGGAAATCAGCGGGGAATACCCCGGCCGAGGCTCCGGCAGGCGGTAGAACATGCCGGGCAGGACCTGCCGCTGGGCGGACATGTCGGCGTCCACCCGGCGGATGCAGTCCAGGATGCGCCCCTCCGCGTCCAGCAAAATGAGGTTGGCCCGTCGGCCCATGGCCTCCAGCACCAGAGTCCGGGGCACCCGGTCCCCCAGGTCGTCCACCACCTCCAGGCGCATGAGGACGATGCGCTCCATGTCCGGCTGCTCCAGGGCCAAGATGCGCCCGCCGGTGAGGTGCTTGCGCAGGAGCATACAGAACATGGGGGGCGTGGCCGGGTTCTCCCGGACCTCCCGGGTCAGGTGCATCCGGGGGCCGTTGGGGCTGGCCGAGAGCAGCAGCTTCACGTTCTCCCCCGCCCCCCGGACGGCCAAAATCACCTCGTCCCGGGTGGGCTGGTAGACCTTGTCAATCTTCCCGCCCTCCAGGGTCTGTTTCAATTCATTCACCACTGCCGTCAGGCAGATCGCGTCAAGGGGCATGGTCTTATTCTCCCATCATCAATGTGAACAGCTCGTTGAGCCGCTGGTGCTTTCCCTGCAAGTAGAGGTAGCCGAAGAGGGCCTCCACCGCCGTGGCGGTCTGGTACTCCTCCCGGCTGGCCGCCTTGGGCACCGTGTGAGGGCTGGTGTTCCGCCCCCGGCGGAACACGTCGGCCTCCTCCTCCGTCAGCACCGGAATGATTTTCTCCGCCATCCGGGCCTGGGAGGGTGCCTGGACAAAATAGACCGTGGCCTTGTGCAGCCCCCTGGAGGTGGCTTTGCCGTGGAGCACCAGCCAGGAGCGCACCATCAGTTCAAATACCCCGTCCCCCAGATGGGCCAGCCCCAGATTGCTGATAGCCCGGATGTCGTCGGGCGCGGCGTTCAAATGAAAATAATCTGTCATTGGTATCTTCCCCGTTTTTTCGTTCAAAATAAATGGACCGACTCATTCCGCCGGCAGCAGTCCCTCGGCGGTGTAGGTGTTTTTTGCGTTCCACAGGAGCCAGTCGGTATAGCCCGCGTCGTAGACCGCCTGTATCTGGGCCCGCAACTCCGCCTCGCCATAGGGGATATGCCCCTTGACCCAGGTGGCGGTGAAGTCCTGGAGCCAGGGCCGCACCCCCGCCTGACCCTCCTGCTGGGTGGAGCGGGACAATGCCCCGCGGGAGCCCACCAGGGCGCTCACCACGGTCTCATAGGGCTGGCTGTCCGGCACGTCCAGGCCGAAGCTCCCCGCCGCGTAGTGGGACGGATAGACCATGGGGCACAGGTAGTCCACCGCCGCGGCCATGCGTGCGTAGTCCTGGCCGATGAGACCGGCGTCCAGCTTGCTGTCGATGACGGTGCCGAACACATCCGCCGACAGGCGGACCCCCTGTTCGTGGAGGGCCGCCCGGACGGACTCCAGGAAGGCCACGACGGCATCCTCCTTGGTGATGCCCTCCGCCGACCGCCCGTAGTCCACCTGGTCCATGCCCTTGCCCGTGGGAAAGCGCACGTAGTCGAACTGGACCTCGTCGAACCCGGCTTCGGCGGCCCCCAGGGCCACCTCCGTCAGGTAGGCGCGGACCTCCGGGTCATAGGGATTCACCCAGGCCGCTCCGCCGCCCTCGGACACCGCCTTGCCGTCGGGACCGTGGAGGGCCAGCTCCGGCCGGGCCTGAGCCAGCACCGGGTCCTTGAAGGCCACGATCCGGGCGATGGTATACACCCCGCGGCCCTTCAGCTCCGCCACCAGCCCCGGCAGGTCCCGGATGTAGTTCACACAGGCCCCCAACTCCACCGCCTGCCCGGACGTGGGCCGGTAGGTCAGGCTGCCCTCGTCGTTTTTCACGTCGATGACCACGGTGTTCAGCTCCGTGTCGTCCACCAGCTCCAGCAGGGTGTCCATGTACGGGTCCCCCGCCACCGGCCCGGAGATGTAGATGCCCCGCACGCTCTCCGGCACCGCCGCCAGGGCGGGCGTGGGCTCCGGCGTGGGCGCCAAGGTCTCCTCCGGCGGCGCCGCGGAGACGGACGTCGGTTCCGGGGCTGGCTTCGGCAGCAGACGAACGGCAAAAAAGACGCCCGCCGCCAGCAGGGCTGCCGCCAAAATCCCAATCAACAGGCCTTTTCCCGGTCCACGCCTCCCCCGATAGCGGGTGGAGGACCGCCAGGTCATCATCACGGGCATAAACTTCTCTCCCTGGGGCCAGACTAAGGAATAGTCCGGCATGTTCTCAATGGAAACCAGTATACTTCAAATGCGGCAATAACACAAGTTCCACTCGGAAAGGAGACCTCGATCATGTCCTATCCCCATGAACTGCGCCCCCTGCCCTACGCCTACGACGCCCTCTGCCCCGAAATCAGCGACACCACCCTCCACTTCCACCACGACAAGCACCTGCAAGCCTACGTGGACAACCTGAACAAGGCCCTGCAAAACTGCGGCGACTGCCAGCAGAAGTCCATCGAGGACCTGCTCAAGCACCTGGACCAGCTCCCCGAGCCGGTCCGCACCGCCGTGCGCAACAACGGCGGCGGCGTCTACAACCACTATCTCTACTTCGACTGCATGGGCGGCCAGGACCAGCGCCCCACCGGCGCCCTGGCCACCGCCATGGAGCGGGCCTTCCCCTCCTACGACGAGTGGAAGCGACTGACCAAGGAGGCCGCCATGGGCCAGTTCGGCTCCGGCTACGCCTGGCTGGTGTCCGACGCCTCCGGCACCCTCTCCGTCACCAAGACCCCCAACCAGGACAGCCCCATCTCCCAGGGTCTGTGGCCCCTGCTGTGCATCGACGTGTGGGAGCACGCCTACTATCTGGACTACCAGAACCGCCGGGCCGACTACGTGGACGCCTGGTTCCGCCTCATCAACTGGGACTTCGTCTCCAGCCGGTACGACACCAGAGCTTGACCTTTCCTTGGCGGCCCGCTTTGCGGGCCGCCATTTTTTAACTGCCAGTTACATTTTCCGCCCCAAATTCAAGTGCGCCTCCATTGTCCCCGCCCCTCCCCTCTGTTACAATGAAAGCAAGCTCACCCCCCTTATCGCTTCCACAAGGAGGTCCCTACCATGCCCATTGATACCGTCATCCGCGAAAAAAGAAAGACCCTGGGTCTGACCCAGGAGCAGGTGGCCCAGCGGCTGGGCGTCTCCACTCCCGCCGTCAGCAAATGGGAGACCGGGGCCTCCTACCCCGACCTCCCCCTGCTGCCCCCGTTGGCCCGGCTGCTGGGCGTGGACCTGAACACCCTCCTCTGCTTCCACGACGGCCTGACGCAGGAGGAGGTGGCCCAATTCTGCCTGGAGGTCTCCCGGACGGTCCGGGAGGAGGGCTTCCCCCGGGGCGCCGAGCTGGTGCGGGAGAAGGTGCGGGCCTACCCCACCTGCGGCCTGCTGTTCCATCAGTCGGCTCTGACCCTGGACGGCGCGCTGATGATGTTCGGTATAGGCCCAGACAGTCAAGCGGAGTATGCGCCGCTGGTCACCGAGCTGTATGAGAAGGCCCTGGAGCACGGGGACGAGCGGACCCGGAACCACGCAGCCTTCATGCTGGCCTCCAAAGCTATGGCCCAGGGAGACGATAGCCGGGCGCAGGCGCTTTTGGACGGTCTGCCGGAGCCGGACCTGGTGGACAAGCGCCAGCTCCAAGTCACCCTGCTGACCCGTCAAGGCAACTTCCCGGAGGCCGCCAAGGTGCAGGAGCGGAGGCTTTTGTCCGCCCTCAACCAGCTTCAGGCCACCCTGTTGAGTCTGGTGGGTCTGGCGCTGAAGGAGGGCGACGAGGCCTCCGCCGCCCAGATTGCGGAGGTCTCCCGCCAGTCGGCCCAGCTCTTCGAGCTGTGGGATTACACCGCCCTCTTGAGTCCCCTGGAGCTGGCCCTGGCCCGGGAGTATGCAGAGGAGAGCATCGCCCTGTTGGACAGTATGCTCTCCGCCCTCTCCCGCCCCTGGTCCACGGAGAATACCGTGCTGTACCGGCACCTCCCCTCCGGCGCATGGTCCGCCGAGACCATGCTGCCCGCCCTGCTGGGCGCGCTGGAGTCCGACCCGCAGTACGCCTTTCTCCGCCGGGAACCGGCCTTCTTAGCGCTGGTCCAGCGCTACCGCGAAAAATGCTGACAACAGGAAAGGGCACGCCTCACGGCGTGCCCTTTTTATGCAATTTATCCCAGACCGTTGTCCTCGTAGCCGTCCACCCAGTAGTAGTCCATCCCGGTCCCGGTGAGGGTGATGCCCTGCACGGCCACCACCTTGTTCAGCCGCTTCAGCTCGGCCTCCAAGGCCTTTTCCATGGTCTTCTCGTCCAGAAGCTGCTGCTCGGTTTTGCCGTCCAGGAAGGCCTGGACCGCCGCCCGGTAGTCGGTCAGCAGCTTGTCCCGGTCCGCCACCCTGGTCTTTTCCTCGTCCTCCACCCGGTAGTTGAGGATATAGCCCGCCTCCGCCTCAAAGACCGTGTAGGCGTCCCCGAACACGTCCGCCGTGCGGGTCCGGACCGCCTCGTCGGCGTAGTAGGGGGTCACCCGGTCGCATTTACCGCCGTAGTGCTTGGCGGAGCACTCCCGGAAGGAGGCCAGAAGGGTCCCGTGGATGAAGCCGTAATACTCCCCCGACTCGGGGTAACTCCGCCGCAGGCGGCCCAGGGCGTCCTCCATGCGGTGGAAGGATACTTCGTCATCCCAGTCGGCCGCCCGGCGGTCAAACTCCGCCAGAGTGAGGTCCTCGTATCCGGCCGCACCGCAGTCCCGCACCAGCTCCAGATCGGCCTGGGTATACCGCCACTCCTCCGGCCAGCTCCAGTAGGCGTCATCCCTGCCGGCGCTGGTCTGGGCCGTCACCAGCTGGGGCACGGCCAGGGCCGTCACGCTCACCGACAGAGTCAGCATCACCGCCGCGCACCCCGCCTGGAGCCACTTCAATCTCCGCATACTCATCACGCCCAATCTCCCACGTCATAAAAGTCGGCGGTTGCCCAACTGACGGCCCCCGCGCTGTAAGAGATGGCGGCGGTGGTCCCGGCCTGTCCCAGCCGGTCCAGCTCCGCCTGTGCCGCCTTCGCCAAGGCATCGTCATCCCGGAGCTCCTCCACCGGCTTTCCCTCCAGGAACGCCTGCATGCCGGCGGTGATATCGGTGAGGAACTTGTCCCGCTCCGCCACGGTGAGCTTATCCTGGTCCAAAATGCGGTAGGTAAAGCTATAATCCACCTCGGCCTCCCCCACCTGGACCGTGTCGCCGTACACGTCGGCGTATTCGCTGCGCTCGGCCCTGGCCTGGAACTCCGGGTCCTTCCGCTTGCCCCGGGTGACCTCGTCCAGCCGCGCGCTGTACTCCTCCTCGGAGGCCCGACAGGTGTAGTAAACAAACTGGGCCAGGGGGTCGTCGGTGGGCAGTTCGTTATACAGACGCCACATGGCCTCATAGAGGTCCTCCGCACTCTTTCCGTCGCCGTTGAGCTTGGCCCACAGCTCCCGGTTGAATTGGGCGATGGACTGCTTCTCATAGCCCTCCGCCTTCAGTCCTGCCACCAAGTCATACTGGGCCTGGGTGTAGTAGTGGCCGGTCTTGGGGTCGATTTTGTCCTCGTCGTCCCAGCCGCCGCCCGCGCTGGCCAAAGTGCCCTCCTCGGCTTTTTGCACCATCCGGCGGAGCCCCGGGGAGTCCTCCACCGTAGTCGCGGGTGTGGGCGTTGGTGCCGCCGGCCTGCTGGCCGAGGTCGCAAAGGCCGCCGTGACCCCGACCACCACCACCAGCGCCGCCGCGATGGCCCAAACAGTCGTCTTTTTCATATTCATGATGGCATGAATCCTCTCTTCGATGGCATTTTTGCTGAAATGATTGCACAGGGGCCGCAGGCCGCTGCGGCCCTCCTCCATGCTCAAGAGCGTCAGCGCATAGCCCTGCCTGGCCTCGGCGCCGAAGGCGCGGACCACATTCTCGTCGCAGGAGAGCTCCAGGTCCCGGTTGGCCAGGGCGTACATGACCCATACCAGGGGGTTGAACCAGTGGAGGCACAGGGCCAGCGTGAGCAGCAGCTTCCAAGCCCCGTCCAGACGGCGGATGTGGATGAACTCGTGGGTCAGCACGTACCGGACCCGCTCCCGGTCCGACCAGTCCATCCCCTTGGGCAGGAGGACCACGGGGTGCACCAGGCCGTAGGTCAAGGGCGCGGCCACCCGGTCGGACCGGCGCAGCTGCACCGTCCGCCGCAGCCCCTGCGCCTGGACCCACTCCAGGGCGAAGGCGTCCTCCACGGGCAGGGCCTCCCGGAACTCCAGGCGGCACCGCGCCCAGGTGACCAGAAAGAACAGGCCGCAGACCAGCGCCCCCGCCAGCCAGAGCAGGGGGAGCAGCGGGACGCCGCCCACAGCGCTCCCAACGTGTTCCACCGCTGGAACCGTCCCCGTCAGCGCGGGAGCGGGGCCGAACCCCAGCCTGGGCGCGGCGTTATACACGCTGGCCGGGGAGGGTATCTCGACGGGCAGGACCAGCCGGACCACGGCCACCGCCCACAGGGCCAGGAAGGTCTTTTTCGGCAGTTTTTCCGCCAGTACCGCCCGCAGCAGGGCGATGACGGCCACCAGCACGCCGCCGGTGACGCTCATGCGCAGCAACAGGTTCACGGTTCCCCGCCCCCATTTTCAATCATTTCCCGCAGTTCCGCCAGCCGCTCCGGCGACAGCCCCCCGTGGTTCAGCAGCGAGGCAAAAAGCTTGTCCACCGAACCGTCAAAAAGCTTGCCCACCAGCTCCTGGGTCTCGGCCGCCTGGACCTCCTCCTTGGCAATCAGCGCGTGGCAGAGGAAGCCGGGGTCGGTCCGCTCTACGGCCCCCTTGGCCACGCACTTTTTGATGACCGTGTAGGTGGTATTCACGTTCCAGCCAGTCTCCGCCTTCAGGATGTCGGCAATCTCCTTGGCTGTGCTGTCGCCCCGCTTCCACAGCACGCCCATCACCTTGAGTTCGGAATCAAACAGCTTGACCTCCATCCGCATCGCCCTCCATATACTACTCCAGTAGTTTTTCTGTTTCCTATATACTACTCCGATAGTAAGCCTATGTCAAGCACAAAAAAGCGCGCCGATTTTTCGGCGCGCTTTTTATACGGACACTCCTGCAGTTTAATTGTCCAGGCGTTTGCACAGCTCCGTCAGCAGCCTCCGGCAGGGCTGGAAGAGGACCAGGGCGATGACGAAATTCCCGGCGCAGTGGAGCAGGTCGAAGGGGATGCCCACGACCCAGGTGGAGGCGAACATGGCAAAGCCCCCCACAGGCAGATAGACCAGGGCGCACAGCGCCCCGAAGGCCAGCCCGAAGGCCCCGGACAGCATGGCCCAGCCCAGGCGGGACTCCATCTTCCGCAGCAGCCACGCCAGCGCCGCCAAGGTCCCCCACACATAGAGGTAGCTCAGCACCCAGGTGTTGACCCCCCAGATGAGCATCTCCAGAACGACGAATGCCGCGATGATGTACGCCACGCCCCCGCCGAACACCACGGTGTAAACCATGACCAGCAGGGACACGGCCTCGATGTTGGGCAGGGCGGCCATGGCCACCTGAAGGCCTACCAGGATGGCCGTCAGCAGGGCGTACAGCACCAGCCGGCGGGTGGTCAGCTTGGCCTTTCCCATCAGTAGGTCATCAGGGTCAATTCATAGGTCTCCCCGTCGGCAATGGGGGTGAGGTCGGCGCTGGTGGGCAGCTCCTCCCCGGCCTTGGTGATGCACCACCAGGTGCGGTCGGCGTCCGAGGCCGTCTCGCCGTCCACAGTCTTGATATAGAGGCCGTAGGGCCCCTCCTCCCCATCCACCAATCCCTCCTGCTCGTCCAGCGCGTCGCCCAGGTAGGCCGCGTCGGTGTGGAGTTCTATCGTGCGGGTGGTCTGGTCGCCGTGGACGATCTCCACCGTGACGGTCTTGGCCCCCGCCTGCCCCCTGGGCGCAAACTTCCAATAGACCAGACCCAGCACCACCGCCAGGACCACCAGGACCGCGGCGGCCAGGATCAATTTCGTTTTCTTTTTCATGGTACTCCTCCTAAATTCAGCCCTCCCAGTTTACCACATCCCCCCTGTCCGGTCAATAAAATACCCCCCTCCACGTGGGAGGGGGGCGGGAATTTACTGGGGCTTCTGGTTCTGGAACTTGGTGGCGGCCTGCTGGACCTTGCTGGCGGGGGCGGGCTCCACCTGGTACCAGCCCTTGGCCTGGGCCTTCTGGAACAGCTCGGTCTGGATCATGTGCTCCTCGTTGAGGATGCGGAGAAAATCGTCCCGAAGTTTGATATTCACGCATTCAGAGGCGAAAGTATCGTAGTTCCCGGTCATTTTCTTCTCGGTGAGGATGAGGTCGGTCATGCGTTCCTGGTCGTTCATGTGGGATTCCCTCCTTTTAGTTCAGATAGGTCAGCAGGCAGTCGTAGTTCTGCTTGTGCTTGTCGGCGTACTGCTGGAAGCAGGTCTTGAGCTCCTGGTCCTGGCACTCCTGGATCGCCGCCTGATACTTGCAGCACAGGACTTTTTCAAAGCCCAACTGGTCCTCCAGGGCGCTGAGTTCCTTGCCGGTGAGGTTGGCCATCTGTGTCACGCTCCTTTTTCAAGATTGCGTGGTTAGTATGCCGCCCCGGCTGGGATTTATTCACTCTTTTCGTACACCGGCCAGCCCGCCGCATCGAAGGAAAACAGGCAATATTCCCGCTGATTGATCCGTTTTATGCGGGAAAAACAGAAAATCTCTGGCAAGGGGAATTCCTTGTCGGCCCGATAGGGGCACGCCAGCGTCCACCTTTGGCCCTCTTTTCGCACCAAAACCCGGCCCAGGCGGCTGGCCTGACGCAAGAGGGACGGTTCCTGGAAGAGTTCCCCAGGGCGGTCGGTCCACGTCCAGCCGGGAGGCGGGTCGCCCCCGCCGAAGGGGAAGGCCAGCTCCCCCGCCACCGACGACACCGGCCAGGCCCCGCTCCGCCGCAGCTCGTCCAGGGAGACGATGCGCCGCAGGCGCAGGGTCTTGCCCTCGGGCATGAGAGTGCCCAGCAGAAGGCGGCCCTTGGGGCCGACGGCGTAAGCCTTGTAGAGACCCCTGCCGTCGTCGGGGCGCTCCGCCGTCACCACGGCCCGGGGGCCCTCCTCCCGGAGGGACCATTGGATGGATTGGGACATGACGGACACCTCCTGGGAAATGAATGGCGGGGATGACAGAGAAAGCCGCTTCCCTGCATCTTATGCAGGGAAGCGGCTTGGAAACACTCGGTCAGGCGATGGAGTAGGTCCCCCGGACCAGGACGGTGGCGTCGGCGGTGGCTTTCAGACCCCGGCCATCGGCGGTGGAGAGATAGAGGTGGTTGGGCTGGACGGCGCCGCGGTCGGCCAGGGTGGAGCCATCGGTGGAGTCGATGAGGCCGGGGGCCGAGGCGGCCACGCAGATGGCCGTGCCGGAGCGGAGGAGAAACTCACAGCCGGTGGAACCGGTGAGGGTCTGTCCGCTTTTGACGGTGACCACGGTGAAGGCCGCGCTGGAGAAGTCGCCGGTGCCGGTGACACCGGCCAGCTTGGCGTCCATCTCCTGCTCATACTGGCGGACCAGAGCGTCCAGCTTGTCCACGTAAGACTGCTCCCGGGCGGCCAGCTTGGCGTCCACGTCCTTGAGGATGGCGGGGCCGGCCACGTCGTTGATATAGCTCATGGTGACCAGGGGGTCGGTCTGGGTGCCCTGGGTGGCGCCCAGCAGGACGCCCAGCAAGGCGAGGGCGCAGGCGGCGGTAAGGATACGCTTGGTTTTGGTTTTCATATGTACCTCCTTTGGGGCGGGGGATGCGGATTGCCACGCCAGTCTGCGGACTGGCTCGCAATGACATGTGCGGGGGCCGTGGAGCCGAGGGATGCGGCCCGTCGGGGACGCCGGACCCTACACCCCTCTGCTCTCACGCTTACACCAACTGCTCCGGGTGGAGGCCAAAGCTCACGGCAATGGCGGAGTCCACCTGGTGCATCAGATTGTCGTCCAGCCTTCCCATCTTCTCGCGCAGGCGTTTTTTGTCCAGGGTCCGGATCTGTTCCAGCAGGACCACGGAGTCCTTGGGCAGGCCGTAGTTCATGGCGGCCAGCTCGATATGGGTGGGGAGTTTTGCCTTGGCCGTCTGGGACGTGATGGCGGCGGCGATGACCGTGGGGCTGTGCCGGTTCCCGGTATCGTTCTGGACGATCAGGACCGGGCGCACGCCCCCCTGCTCACTGCCCACCACGGGGCTCAGATCGGCATAAAAAATATCACCGCGTTTCACGCTGTTATCCACGTATGCTCACACTCCGCTGGAAGATAGTCACCGGCGTCACACGGCCAGAGGGCCGGTTCGCCAGGTCACTATGATTCTCCCACGGGGCGGCGGGATTTATACACTTCGACGCGAAGTTCGCTTCTTCGGTTTCCTCCCGCCGTCCGCCCGGATGGTTCTCCCCCGAACCAGTTTATGCGGGAGACGGCGGGGCGTGATACGGGGCGGGAGCGGGAATCGGCCTTCCCCTCATCCGCCGCGGCCCTTGGCCGCGCCACCTTCCCCCAGGGGAAGGCTTTCAGCGGTAGATTCTGGGGACCCGGGGGGCTACCGCGCAGAGGAGTTCGTATTGGATGGTGTCCGCCAAATCGGCCTGGGTCTCCACGGGGTGGTCCTCGTCAAATAAAATCACCTCGTCGCCGGGGCGGACGCGCCACGCGGGGGCCACCCGGACCATGCACAGGTCCATACAGACCCGGCCCACCACGGGGCAGGAATGGCCCTGGATGGAGACGGCGGCCCGGTTGGACAGGAGACGGCGGAAGCCGTCGGCGTAGCCCACGGGGAGAACGGCCAGGGTGCTGTCCTCCTCCAGGCGGACGGTGCAGCCGTAGCTGACGGAGGTGCCGGCGGGCAGGTCCCGGACGGCGGCCACCCTGGTTTTCAGGGTCATCACCGGCTTCAGGGGGCAGGTGTGCTCCATACCGGGGGCCGGGTAGTGGCCGTAGAGGGCGATGCCGGGGCGGACCATATCCAGGTGGGTACAGGGGTAGTTTAACACAGCGGCGCTGGCGGCGCAATGGCGGATTTGGAAGGTGCGGCCCGCCTCTTCCAGGTCCTGGAGCAGGTCCAGAAAGCGGGTGAACTGGGTCATGGTGTACCCCTCGTCCCCGTCGGCGTTGGCAAAGTGGGTGAAGATGCCCTCCGCCTCCAGGCCGGGGAGGGCGCAGAGGGCCAGAATGTCCCCCACGGCGTCAGCCCGGTGGGCCTCGTCGGCCAGGAAGCCCAGACGGGACATGCCGGTGTCCGCCTTGACGTGGATTTTCAGGGGCTTGTCCGCCCCCCAGGCGGCCTGGGACAGGGCCTGGGCGGTGGGCAGGTCGCCCACCGCCTGGGTGATGTCGTACCGAAGGAGGTCCGGGGCAAACTCCGGCGGGGTGACGCCCAAAATCAGGATGGGGGCGGTCACCCCCGCCCGGCGCAGCTCCACAGCCTCGTCCAGGCAGGCCACGGCCAGGTAGTCCGCGCCCAGCTCCTCCAGCTTTTTTGCCACGGAGACGGCTCCGTGGCCGTAGGCGTTGGCCTTGACCACGCCGACGAATTTGCAGCCGGGTGGCGTGAGGGAGCGGAGGGCGCGGTAGTTATGGGCCAGGGCCGAGAGGTCGATTTCCGCCCAGGTCCGCTTTTGTGATGGGTTCATAATTGGGCCTCGATTCGTTGAGAGGATGGGGAAAATGGATAATTGGGAACGGGGGATACGGATTGCCACGCCAGTTTGCGAACTGGCTCGCAATGACAGCGTTTAGGTCATGGAGAATTCGGTGAAGGTACAGCGGATGACCTGATAGCCGTCGGAGAGTATCTCGCCTTGAAGGGGGGCGTGGGTATTGGCGTCGAACCAGAGGGAGACCTCCCGGCCGGTGCCGGGGGTGGACTCCGGGTCCCGGTAGGTGACTTTCAAGGCCTCGGTCTCTCCCACCGTCTCCAGGGCGCTCTCGGCGATGAAGGACTCCCGTGCGCAGGCCAGGAGGACGGGGGCGGCGCTGAGGGGGGACAGGCCCTGGTCGTCCAGGGGGCCGGTCTCCAGGCTGACGCCGTCATATTCCAGGGCGGCGGAGTCCTTGGAGACCCGGGCGGTGACGCCGGCGATGATGTCGGGGGCCTCCACGGTGAGGAGGGTATCCCCCTCCCTGGCGTAGGTCAGGGCCAGGGTGTACTCGTAGACCCGCTGGCCGTAGTCGGCGGTCACGTCCAGCTTTGCGGTACAGCCGTTCATCTCCAGGTAGTCGGCCCGGATGTCCAGGGCCAGTTGGTCGTTGCCCGTTCCGGCTCCCCCGCCGCAGGCGGCGAGGAGGAGGAACAGGGTCATCATTGGTGCACAGAGCGCTCTCTTGTGCACGGCGGGGACCTCCTGTTCATTGTATTACAGGCCCAGCTCTTTCAGCTCGGCCACCATTTGCAGATAGAGTTCCGGAATCTCCACGCCGCCCACGGGGCGGCGTCGGAAGTCCACCTCGTCCAGGTGGGAGACGCCCCGGTTCCCGGCGCCCCGCCAGGGCTCCCGGAAGTTGGTCCAGCGGGCCGATTCCAGGGTGACCAGGCCGTCGTTGTCCCCCTCCACCCGCTGGATCACGAAGTGCTGCCAGCACATGAATAGATCGCTGGTGGAGCGGGCCATGACGCCGCCGTAGCTGCGGTAAAGGACCCCTTCGGCGTCGGGATTGGCCCGGTTGAAGGCCTCGGCCCAGGCGGTGGTGAACTGGCCGCAGACGGCGCAGAAATCCGGGTCACGGTCGCCCAGGATGCGGTACCACAGATTCACGAAGAAGCCGCCCAGCCGGAAGAGCCACCGGGGCAGTCGGTACAGGGCGTCCATGGTCCTGGAGCCGTGGTGGGGGGTGGAGACGGTGGTGAGGCTGGCCACATAGGGGGCCATGCCCAGAGAGGAGACCATGTAGCGGGCGTCCAGCCCGCCCTTGGAGTGGGCGATGATATGGACCTGTTCCCTGCCGGTCTCGGCCAGGACGGCCAGGACCCGGGCTTTGAGGGCGGCGGCGTTGGCCTCCACGGTGGCCCAGCTGTCCTGGCCGCCGTGGTAGACGCTGGCCCCCTCCTGCCGCAGGCGGTCCGCGATGCGGCCCCAGTATTCCACGTGCCGCCAGTCCCGCACCCCGGTGCCGTGGATCAGCAGGATGGGGCAGCGGGTCTCACAGGCGCCGCCCACTGCCGTCGAACAGGCGCATGGCCTGGGGAAGGGTCTCTATCATATCGGTGGGGGTCATGCCGTACTCGCCCTTGGCCTTGGCGCAGAGGTCCCCGGCCAGGCCGTGGAAATAGACGGCCATGGGGATGGCCTCCCGGGCGCTCAGACCCTGGCCCAGCAGGGAGACGATGATGCCGCCCAGCACGTCGCCGCTGCCCCCCTTGGCCATGCCGGGGTTGCCGGTGGTATTGATGTAGGCCGCCCCGTCGGGGAAGGCGGCGATGGTGCGGTGGCCCTTGAGGACCACCACGCAGCCGTGGTCCGCCGCGAAGGCGCGGGCGGCGGAGAGCCGGTCCCCGGAGGAGAGGTCGCCGCCGATGCGGGCGAACTCCCCGTCGTGGGGGGTGAGGACGGTGAAGGTGCCCCGGCGGGCGTCCAATACATCTATATGCCCGTCCAGGGCGTTTATGCCGTCGGCGTCCAGGACCACGGGGATATGGAGGTTTTTCAGGATATGGCGGACCACGGAGGCCACGCCGGCGCTCCGGCCCAGGCCGGGGCCGATGAGGGCCACGTCGCTGCCCTCCAGGCGCTTGAGGGCGGCCTCGGTGGCCTCCACGCTGAGGGCCCCCTCCTTCCCGGCGGGCAGGGGGTGGGTCATGGCCTCGTCCAGCTTGGCGGCGGCCACGGGCCACAGGGGGGCGGGGACGCCCAGGGAGACCAGCCCCGCGCCGGAGCGGACGGCGGCCTTGGCGGCGAAAATGGGGGCGCCGGAGTAGCCCACGCAGCCGCCCAGGATATAGACCCGGCCGTAGTCCCCCTTATAGGAGTCCCTGGCCCGGCGGGGCAGGCGGATGTCCGTGGCGCAGACGGCCTGGGTCTCGTTGGGCAGGGTCTGGAGCAGGTGGTTGGGGATGCCGATGTCGTGGACCGACAGCTCGCCGCAGCACAGGCCGCCCTGGCCCAGAAAGTGGCCCAGCTTGGGGCGGGTGAAGGTGACGGTCCGCCGGGCCTCCACGGCCAGGCCCAGGACCCGGCCGGTGTCGGCCTCCACCCCGCTGGGAATATCCACGGAGACCACGGGGATGTCGCAGGTGTTCATCATCTGCACGGCGGTGTAAGGGTCGCCCCACAGTTGGCCGTTGAGTCCAATGCCGAAGAGGGCGTCCACCAGCACGTCGCAGTCCAGGCACCAGGCGGCGAAGTCCGGGTCGTCGGGGGCGAAGGGCTCCAGCCTGCCGCCGGCAGCCTGGAGGCGGGACTCCATCTCCCGGCAGTCGGGGGACATTTTTTCCCGGCTGCCCACCAGGAAGCAGCGGACCTCCAGGCCGGCCTGGAGGAGGAAGCGGGCGGCGGCCACGCCGTCCCCGCCGTTATTGCCGCAGCCGCAGAAAAGCGCCACGCGGCCCCGGGCGGGCTTGTTGATGAGGGAGATGCACGCCTCGGCCACGGCCTTGGCGGCGTTCTCCATAAGGGTGGCGGAGGGGATGCCGCAGGTCTCGATGGCGCTGCGGTCGATGGCCTGCATCTGGGCGGAGGTGGCGAGCTGCATATGGGTCACTCCAATTGAATTAAAAATTATGAGTTAAGAATGAAGAATTGGGGACGTGGGATGCGGATTGCCAGAAGGTGAATTGCCCCGAAGGGGCAAGAGAAGCCCCTCTGGAGGGCGCCAGTTTTAGAACTGGCTCGCAATGACAAGGTGCCTGGAGGTATTATAGGCGCTTCGGGGCCGCGCGTCAATTTCATCTTGCTTTTTTCCCCTTCTTGTGGTATAAAGGACAATTGTAAACGCAAAGAACGGGAAAATAGCGAGTTTGGGGTCCGTCAGAGAGCGTCCGTCACCGGCTGAGAGCGGATGTGGGGCCTGGTCGCTTGGTTCGCCCGGGAGCGGCCATGGAGACATGGACGGAGTCGCCTCCGTTATGGGGCTTCAAGTGCGCACAACAGTGCGAAACGTGGGTGGTACCGCGGAAGGGTTGCCTTTCGTCCCTGATTTAGGGATGAGAGGCATTTTTTGTTGTTCATTCTTGCAAAAGGAGCATGTGATATGAAGGAAAAACTGGAACAAATCAGGCGGGAGGCCCTGTCGGCCCTGGCCGAGACCAAGGCGGCCCAGGATTTGGACGCTCTGCGCGTCAAGTACCTGGGCAAGAAGGGCGAGCTCACCGCCGTCCTCAAGATGATGGGCGGGCTGTCCGCCGAGGAGCGGCCCGTCATGGGGCAGATGGCCAACGAGGTCCGGGCGGCCCTGGAGGAAGCCCTGGATGCCCAGGGCAAGAAGCTGGAGCGGGCGGCCATGGAGTTCCGGCTGAAGGCCGAGGCGGTGGACGTGACCATCCCCGGCACGGCCGTGGAGCTGGGGCACAAGCACCCCATGTATATCGCCCTGGATGAAATCAAGGACATCTTCGTGGGCATGGGCTTTACCGTGCTGGACGGGCCGGAGGTGGAGCTGGCGGTCTATAACTTCGACAAGCTCAACGCCGAGGAGGGCCATCCCAGCCGGGACTGGTCCGACACGTTCTATTTTACCGAGGACAGCAGCGTGATGCTGCGCTCCCAGACCTCCCCCATGCAGGTGCGGGCCATGGAGACCATGCCCCTGCCCATCCGCATCATCGCGCCGGGGCGGGTGTACCGCAAGGACGAGGTGGACGCCACCCACTCCCCCATGTTCCACCAGGTAGAGGGCATGGTCATCGACAAGGGCGTGACCATGGCCGATTTGAAGGGGACGCTGAATGCTATGGTGGAACAGCTCTATGGCAAGGGCACGGTGACCCGGTTCCGGCCCCACCACTTCCCCTTCACCGAGCCCTCCTGCGAGATGGACGTGCAGTGCCACAAGTGCGGCGGCGTGGGCTGCGCCACCTGCAAGGGCGAGGGCTGGATCGAACTGTTGGGCGCGGGTATGGTCCACCCCAGAGTGCTGGAGATGGCGGGCATCGACCCTGAAGTTTACACCGGCTGGGCCTTCGGCATGGGGTTGGAGCGCACCGCCATGCGGCGGTTCAAAATCGCCGACCTGCGGCTGATTTTTGAGAATGACATGCGGTTCCTGGAACAGTTTTAAGGAAGGAGGCTGAACGATATGATTTTATCCCGTGAATGGCTCAAGGAATTTACCCCCGTCTCGGTCTCCGACCATGAATTTGCCGAGGCGATGACCCTGTCCGGCTCCAAGGTGGAGACCACCCAGGTGGAGGGGTCCGAAATCAAAAACGTGGTGGTGGGCCGGGTGGTGTCCATGGTGCGGCACCCCAACTCCGACCACATGTTCATCTGTCAGGTGGACGTGGGCGACGGTGAGCCGGTGCAGATCGTCACCGGGGCTCAGAACGTCCACGAGGGGGACCTGGTGCCCGTGGCCAAGGACAACTCCTGGCTGCCCGGCGGGGTCCACATCACCCGCGGCAACCTGCGGGGCGAGAAGTCCAAGGGGATGCTCTGTTCTTACAAGGAACTGGGCATGACGGACCACGACTGGCCTTACAGCATCGTAGACGGCATTTTCATTCTGGAGAGCGACCCGGACCTGAAGGCCAGGGGCCTGAAGCCCGGCGACGACATCTGCGAAGCCCTGGGCTACAACGACCACGTGGTGGAGTTTGAGATCACCCCCAACCGGCCCGACTGCCTGAGCGTCATCGGGTTGGCCCGGGAGGCGGCGGCCACCTTCGGCGGGGAGTTGACGCTCCACGCGCCGGTGGTGAAGGGCGGGGCCGCGGGGACCCTCCACGACCTGCTGGACGTGGAGACCCCCGACGCCGACCTGGTGCCCCGGTACACGGCCCGGATGGTGCGGAACGTGAAAATCGGCCCCTCCCCCCTGTGGATGCGCCAGCGGCTGCGGGCCAACGGTGTGCGTCCCATCAACAACATCGTGGACATCACCAACTACGTCATGCTGGAGTACGGCCAGCCCATGCACGCCTTCGACTACCGCTACGTGAAGGGCGGTAAGATCGTGGTCCGCCGGGCGGGCGATGGCGAGGAGCTGACCACCCTGGACGGGGGCGTGCGGAAGCTCACTCCCTCCATGGTGGTCATCGCAGACGAGCACCGGGCGGTGGGTCTGGCGGGCATCATGGGCGGCGAGAACAGCGAGATCGTGGACGACACGGTGGACGTGGTGTTCGAGTCGGCCTGCTTCGACGGCACCTCCATCCGCCGGACGGCCCTGGCCCTGGGCATGCGCACCGAAGCCAGCGCCAAGTTTGAAAAGGGCCTGGACCCCATGAACACCCTGCCCGCCGTGGACCGGGCCTGCGAGCTGGTGGAGCTGTTGGGGGCCGGCCAGGTGGTGGACGGGGTCATTGACATTCTCAACTATGTGCCCCAGCCCACTGTGCTGCCCCTGGAGCCGGAGAAAATCAACGCCCTGCTGGGCACTGACGTGACCAAGGACGAGATGATTGCCATCCTGCGGAAGCTGGACTTCCAGGTGGAAGGCGACCGGGTGACGGTGCCCTCCTGGCGAGGCGACGTGAAGGCCATGGCCGACCTGGCCGAGGAGGTGGCCCGGTTCCACGGGTACAACAACATCCCCACCACCCTCATGCGGGGAGAGACCACCCTGGGCGGGTACAGCCCGGAACAGCAGCTGGAGCGGACCCTGGGCGGGACCTGCCGCAGCCTGGGTTACAGCGAGATTATCACCTACTCCTTCATCTCCCCCACCACCTACGACAAAATCGGCTGGGCCGCCGGGGACCTCCGGCGGGAGAGCCTGAAGATCTTGAACCCCCTGGGCGAGGACACCTCCATCATGCGGACCACCACCCTGGGGTCCATGCTGGACATCCTGGCACGGAACTGGAACTACCGCAACAAGGCCGTGCGGCTCTATGAGCTGGGCAAGACCTACGCCCCCGGCGGGGCCGACGGGCTGGCCGTGGAGAAGAAGGTCCTCACCCTGGGGGCCTACGGCGGCGGCGTGGACTTCTTCGCCCTCAAAGGGGCTGTGGAAGCCCTGCTGCGGGAGCTGCGGGTGAAAAATGTGCGCTTCACGGCCTGCCCGGACAACGTGTCCTATCATCCGGGGCGCTGCGCCGTGGTGTGCGCCGGCGAGGTCCGGCTGGGCGTATTGGGACAGGTCCACCCCGCCGTGGCGGCCAACTACGGCGTGGACGGGGAACTGTACGCCGCCGAGCTGTCGGTGGAGGCACTTTTCCAGGTCCAGGGGGACAACCCGCTGTACACCCCCCTGCCCAAGTTCCCCAGCGTGACCCGGGACATCGCCGTGGTCTGCGACGAGGCCGTCACCGTGGGGGCCCTGGAGGACTGCATCGGCAAGGGAGCCAAAGGGCTTTTGAAGGAGGTCAAGCTCTTTGACATCTACCGGGGCAAGGGCGTGGCCGAGGGCAAGAAGTCCGTGGCCTTCAACCTGGTCCTCCGGGCCGACGACCGCAGCCTGACGGCGGAAGAGGCGGACGCGGATGTGAAGTCTATTTTGGACTCTCTGGAGAAGGAGCTGGGGGCCGTGCTGCGGTAAGGGCCGGGAGCGCCCCGCCCCACGCAGAGGAAAAAAGGCTTCCCCCACGCGGGTTTCCGCGTGGGGGAAGCCTTTTTGATTGGGACAATCAGGCGGTATAGACCATGAACACGCCGGTGACGGCGTCCCGGTCCAGGACCACGATATGCGCGCCGCTCCGATAGGGCTTGGGGTCGTCAAAGGCGTCGAGGGCGTCGGTCAGGGACGGGTCCTGCTCATAGCCCAGGCCCAGCAGGACCTCCGCATAGCGGTCCACCTCCCCGCCGGTATACGCCTCATAGCAGTACGCATACGTGCTCTCCTCGTGGCTCGACGTGAGGGACGGCTCCCGGCTGAACAGGGCGCCAAAGTCGGGGCACCAGGGGGCTTCGGCGTACATGGGGATGGTTTCGGGGACTTCGGGCGATTCCGTATCACCGGGCTTCGAATCGCTTCCAGACCCGCCGGACGAGGAGGAGCCGCCGGGACCGCCCGTGCCGTCCCCAGAGCCGGGTTCGGCGGTCTCGGGGTCCAGGAACGCCGCGGCGGCCTCGGCCGTGACCTTGCCGTCCGCCAGGAGCTTCTCCAGGAGGGTGTCCTCCGAATCCTTACAGAGGAACTCCAAAGCGGCGCAGGACATGCGGGCCAGCTCGCCCCGGGTGAAGGTCCCCGCCTCCAGGACGGCGGCGTAGTCCTCGTCGTAGAGGCCCAGGGACTGGGCGAAGGCGATAGACCTGGCGTAGATGAAGTCCGGCTCCTCCCCGCCGTCGCTGTAACCCAGGCAGCGCAGGAGGAAGGTGGTGTACATGGCGGTGTCGATGGGGTCACTGGAGCCGAAGGTGGTCTCTCCGGTGCCGTTGGTGAGACCCTGGGTCCAGGCGTAGGCCACGTAGCCGTGGGCCCAGTCGTCCACGTCGGTGAAGGGCAGCTCGGTCTGGAGCATGGCCTCCCCTTTGGCTTCGGACTCGCCGCCCATGAGCCGGACCAGCATGGTCACGCCCTCGGAGCGCATGGGGGTACGCTCCAGCTCGAAGCCCCCGCCGGTGCCCTGGAACACCCCCAGAGCGGCCAGGCGCTGGGCGTAGGGCTGGTTGGGGTCGGGCGCCGCCTCCCCTTCCGCCGCCAGGGCGGCAGAGGGCAGGACCAGGGTCAGGCACAGGCACAGGGCGGATAATTTGGAAAGATACCGATTCAATCGGAACACATCCTTTTCTCTGTGTAGATGTGTCTATTCTACCATTGACGGGGGTGGTTTGCAACCGCGGCGGTACACAGGAACAATTATAAATTTTGCATAAATTTTCTCCCCGGCCCCTTTACACCGGGAGTAAATTCAGTTACAATTGGTAACAACAACGGGTGATACCCAAGGAGGTGTTCCGGCATGGAACTGGATTTTACGCGGAAGTTCAATCTGAATGAGGACAAGGGAGACGAGATCAAGGCCATTCTGACCTCCGTCTACAATTCCTTGCAGGAGAAGGGGTATAACCCCATCAACCAGATCGTCGGATACATCCTCTCCGAGGACCCCACCTATATCACCAACTACAACAACGCCCGCTCCCTCATCCGCAGGCTGGACAGGGACGAGCTTTTGCAGGAGCTAGTGAAGAAATATCTGGCGGATTGAGCGGCAAAACACAGCGCGGCGGGGTTTTACCCCGCCGCGTTTTTTCATGGGTCAGTCCATTTCGAGTTTGACATACCCTTCCGGTATGGTCTTCCCGTCATACAGGACCGGCGTGCCAAGAAGCAGGCATAACACCATCATGCGGTCGTCGGCAAACAGCTCATCATCGTCCTCCAGCTCCCAAATCTGCCGGAGCCTTTCCCAGTCCGCTTCTTTGCAATAGGCATACAGAAATTCCGGGAACGTATTTTGATATTGCTCCGAATCATACTCTTCAAATTCAGGAAAGTCTGGCTTTATGTAATCATAGTGAACATGGCGGGCGCAGTCGCTGTATGAGACAAAGAGTGCGTCGCTGTCATAGATGGAAAAGGCCAGGACCGGTGTGCCGAACAACTTGGAGAGGCGGTCGGTATCCCTGCTGCTGGCCGTATACCCCTCGCACAGATTTGTTTCAAAGAGCGGGACCCAGCGGGATTCCGGGGAAAAGACCGCCAGCATGGACCTGGGGCAGCTGCACAGGTGGTCACAGACCATCGTTGACATTCCCAGCTTCTCTAGCCGCTCTTTTAGTATGTCTGCTCTGGCACGCAGGGTATGCTCCGTATTCTCCCGAAAAGCCTTCATCTTTTCGGACAGCTCTTCCCGGGTCATGTCCCGGCGGTCCACCAGATAAAACGCCATACTAGTACCCATATGCTCCCCTCCCTGTCGATTTTGGCCCTGCCTCTGGATGCGGGCCTATGACCAGTGTAACAGAGATTTGGCGAAAGTCAACGGCGCGTCCATATGCAAAGGAGCGAAAGGCAAATGCCTTTCGCTCCTGCTATTTGTACATGGTATAGTGGCCGTCCTCTAGGACGGGGACGCCGGTGGCGTGGCGGTAGCCGATGGACTCATAGAAGCCCCGGGCGGTGATGGAGGAGTGTACCTCCACCCTGGGGTAGGAGTGGAACAGGGAGTCGGACTCCAGGGCGGACAGGATGGCCCGGCCCAGGCCGCGGCCCTGGCAGTCCGGGCGGAGGAACACGGCCTGGAGGTAGCCCCAGTCGGGGTGTTCCGAATGGGGGACCAGGGCGCCGCAGCCCACCGGCTCCTCCCCTGCCGCCGCCACGTACATCCGGCCCTGGGCCGCCAGGGCGGCCAGGGTCTCCGGCTGGTAGAGGGCGGCCAGGTAGTCCAGGTCGGCGGCGGGGTAGTCCTTGCCGTTGGACTCGTAGAGGGTGCGGCGGATGACGGCGGACAGGGTGGGCGCGTCCGACGGCCGGAAGGGCCGGATGGCGTACTCCATGGCCTTACTGCTCCTCCCCCATCAGGAGGTACAGGACGGCCTTTTGGGCGTGGAGACGGTTTTCCGCCTCGTCGAAAATCTCGTCGGCGTGTCCCTCGAAGACGTCGGCTGTGATTTCCTCCCCCCGGTGGGCGGGCAGGCAGTGCTGGACCATACAGCCGGGGTGGGCCAGCTTCATCAAATCCGCGTTCACCTGATAGACCCCGGCGAAGGCCTGCTCCCGCTTGGCCTTCTCCTCCTCCTGGCCCATGGAGGCCCACACGTCGGTGATGACCACGTCGGCGTCCCGAACAGCCTCCCTGGGGTCCCGGCAGAGGGTAAAGGTACAGTCCTTAACAGTCTTTGCAAAATTCAGGACAACGGGGTCCGGGTCGTAACCCTGGGGGCAGGCCACGGAGACGTCCATACCGCACTTGAGGCCGCCCACGATAAGGGAGTTGGCCATGTTGTTGCCGTCGCCGATGAAGGCCAGCTTCAAGCCCTCCAAGCGGGTCATGCGCTCCCGGACGGTCATCAGGTCGGCCAGGACCTGGCAGGGGTGGGCGAAGTCGGTGAGGCCGTTGATGACGGGGATGGAGGCGTATTTCGCCAGCTCCTCCACCTCGGACTGGGCGAAGGTGCGGATCATGATGCCGTCGCAGTACCGGGAGAGGACCCGGGCGGTGTCGGCGATGGGTTCGCCCCGGCCAATCTGGCTCTCCTTGCCGGAGAGAAAAAGGGCGTGGCCCCCCAGCTGGTACATGCCGGTCTCGAAGGAGACCCGGGTGCGGGTGGAGTTTTTCTCAAAAATCATGGCAAGGGTTTTCCCTTGCAGGTAGTTGTGGGTCAGGCCGTGCTTCTGGTTGTACTTCATCTGGTCGGCCACATTGAGGATTTTGGTGATGTCCTCCCGGGTCAGGTCCAGGAGCTTGAGCAGGTCTTTTTGCATATTCGACACCTCTTTTATGAGTGGGGACGATGGAGACGGGTTGCCACACCAGTCTGAGGACTGGTTCGCAATGACAGGCGGTCAGGACAGGGTCTTTTTCAGGATGGCGAGGCCCTGGTCCAGCTCGTCCTTGGTGATGGTCAGGGGGGGCAGAAGGCGGAGGGCAGGGCCGGCGGTGAGGACCAGGAGGCCGTTTTGAATCAGCTGAGCGGCCAACTCCTTATTGTTGTAGCCGGGGGCGGTCTCCACGCCGATCATCAGGCCCAGGCCGCGGGTGGCCCCCAGAGGGGGCAGGTCCATGGCCTCGATGGCGGAGCGGAGATAGCGGCCCTTGTCGGCGATGTCGCCCATGGCCTCCTCCCCCAGGATGTCCAGGACGGCCAGGGCGGCGGCGGAGCAGATGGGGTTGCCGCCGAAGGTGGTGGCGTGGGTGCCGGGGCCAAGGACCTTGCGGCACTTCTCCCCCGCCATGACCCCGCCCATGGGGAGGCCCCCGGCGATGCCCTTGGCGAAGGAGACGGCGTCGGGCAGGATGCCGTACTGCTGGTAGCAGAACAGGGTGCCGGTGCGGCCCACGCCGGTCTGGACCTCGTCCACCAACAGGAGCCAGTCCCGCTCCGCGCAGAGGACGGCCAGGTCGTGGACGAAGTCCTGGTCCAGGGGGTAGACGCCGCTCTCGCCCTGGATCAGTTCCAGCATCACGGCGCAGACATCGTGGCCCGCCACCTCTGAGATACCGTCCATGGTGGGTTCGGCGAAGCGGAAGCCGTCGTTGAAGGGGAAAAAGTAGTTGTGGAACACCTCCTGGCCCGTGGCGGACAGGGTGGTGATGGTGCGGCCGTGGAAGGAGTTTTTCAGGGTGAGGATGGTGCCCCTCCCCTTCCCGTACTTGTCGAAGGAGTATTTGCGGGCCAGCTTGATCATGCCCTCGTTGGCCTCGGCGCCGGAGTTGGAGAAAAAGACGTCGGACATGCCCGCCCGGCGGCAGAGCCGCTCGGCCAATTGGCCGCAGGGCTGGGTGTAGAACAGGTTGGACATGTGGCCCAGCTTGGCCGCCTGGACGGCGATGGCGTCCACCCACTTGGGATGCGCCACACCCACGGAGTTGACGCCAATGCCACTGGTGAAGTCGATATAGGCGTGGCCCTCCGCGTCGTAGAGGGTGGCGTTTTTGCCGTGGTCAATGTCCACAGGGAAGCGGGCGTAGGTCTGCATGACGTACTGCTCGTCGCGGGATTTGATGTCGGTGAAGTCCATGGCGTTACCTCGTTGTGTGGTAATTTTGGTCGGAGTGGTTTCAGAGAAGCATGGTGCCGATGCCGGCGTCGGAGAGAAGTTCGATGAGGATGGAGTGGGGGACGCGGCCATCCAGGATGTGGGTGCGGCGAACGCCGCTGCGGACGGACTCCACACAGCAGTCCACCTTGGGGATCATGCCGCCGGAGATCACGCCGTCCTTGATGAGGCCGGGGACCTGGGACAGCTCCACCACGGGGATGAGGGTGTCCTCGTCCTTGGGGTCCCGGAGAAGGCCACGGACATCGGTAAGGAGGATCAGCTTTTCCGCGTGGAGGGCCACGGCCAACTTGGCGGCGGCGGTGTCGGCGTTGATGTTATAGGCGGTGGCCCCGTCGGTACCCTGGGCCACAGTGGAGACCACGGGGATGTAGCCGTCGGCCAGGGCGTCGGTGACGATGGCGGGGTCCACCTGGGTGATCTCCCCCACCAGGCCGTATTTTTCATCCAGCTGCTTTGCCTGGAAAAGGCCCGCGTCCATGCCGCAGAGGCCCAGGGCCCTGCCGCCCATGGAGTTGAGTGTGGCGACCAAATCCTTGTTCACCTTGCCGCACAGGACCTGTTGGACAATGTCCATGGTCTCGGCGTCGGTATAGCGCAGGCCGTCCACGAACCTGGACTCCTTGCCGATCTTCTTCAGCATGGCGGAAATCTCCGGGCCGCCGCCGTGGACCACCACCACCTGGATGCCCACCAGATGGAGGAGGATGATGTCGCTGATAACGGCGCCGCGCAGCTCGTCGGAAATCATGGCGTTGCCGCCGTATTTTACCACCACGGTCTTGCCGTTGTACTGCTGGATATAGGGCAGGGCCTCGGCCAGGACGGAGGCGCGGTCGATCTGGCTGTATGGCATGGAATCACTCCTTTGGAATTGGTAATTGAGAATTGACAATGGATAACGAGGGACGGGAGAAGCGCCCTTTCAGCGAGGCCCCGTCTCCCGTCCCCGCTGTGCGGCCATTCTCAATTATCCATTATCAATTATCAATTCAAGTCCGGTAGTCCCCGTTGATCTTGACATAGTCGTAGGTCAGGTCGCAGCCCCAGCAGGTGGCGGTGTGGGTGCCCTCGTGGACGTCGATGGTGATGACCACCTCGTCCTGGCTCAAAATGCTGGTGGCAGACTCCTCGTCGAAGTCCACACCTTGGCCCTGCTGGCAGACCAGGATGTCCCCCACGGCGGAGGAGAAGGTCACGTCCACGTACTCCGGGCGGAAGGGGGCCTTGGAGTAGCCCATGGCGCAGAGGACCCGGCCCCAGTTGGCGTCGGACCCGAACATGGCGGCCTTCACCAGGGGGGAACCCACCACGGATTTGGACAGGCGCTCGGCGGCCTCCTCGCTGCGGGAATTCTGCACGGTGCAGGTAATGAGTTTGCTGGCCCCCTCGCCGTCGGCGGCAATGGAGCGGGCCAGCTGCTCAAAGACGTGGTGCAGGGTCTTATAGAACACGGTATAGCTATCGTCCTTCCACTCGATGAGGGGGTTCTCCGCCATGCCGTTGGCCAGGATGGCGCAGGTGTCGTTGGTGGAGGTGTCGCCGTCCACGGTGACCCGGTTGATGGTGCGGGGGATGATGTCGTGGAGAGCGGCGGAGAGCAGCTCCTGGGTGATGGCGCAGTCGGTGGTGACAAAGCAGAGCATGGTGCCCATATTGGGGTGTATCATGCCGGAGCCCTTGGCGATGGCTCCGATGGTGACAGTCTTGCCGCCGATGGTACAGGACACCGCCAGCTCCTTCTTCACCGTGTCGGTGGTCATAATGGCGTTGGCCGCCGCGTCGGAGCCGTCCCTGGACAGGGCGGCGGCGGCGGCGGGCATCCCCTGGGCAACGGCGTCGATGTTCAGGGTCTGGCCGATGACGCCGGTAGAGGCCACCACGAAGTCGGCGGGCTTCAGGCCGGTGGCGGCGGCGGCCAGCTCGGCCATCTTCTCCGCGTTCTCGTGGCTCATGGGACAGCAGGCGTTGGCATTGCCGGAGTTGGCCACCACGCCCTGGGCCACGCCGTTTTCCAGGTGGTCCATGGTGACGTAGATGGGGGCGGCCTTCACCCGGTTCAGGGTGTAGACCGCGGCGGCGGTACACTCCTTGTCCGAGACGATGAGGGCCAGGTCCTTCTTGCTCTCTAGTACCTCGGGGTTGCCGCTCATGGGGGGCTGGTTGCCGTCGCCCTTCCCCTTTTTGACGCCGCAGTGGACGCCGGAGGCCCGGAAGCCCTTGGGGGCGGTGACGCCGCCGGACAGTGTTTTCATTGTGAACACTCCTTTATGTTAGCGGGTTGGCGCGCCGGGTCGTCGCGCCCCACAGTTAGAATGGAGGGCCGGGTCACAGGGCAAGCCCCTCGGTCTCGGGGAAGCCCAGCATCAGGTTCATGTTTTGGACCGCCGCGCCTGACGCGCCCTTGCCCAGATTGTCCAGCCGGGCCAGTAGGATGACCTGCTGGCCGTTGCCCTGGACGAATATCTGCAAGGTGTCCTTCCCTGCCAGGTCGTTGGCGGCCAGGAAGCCGTCGGAGGGGGCGGGGCAGGTGCGGACCACGGGGCTGCCGGCGTAGTAATCGGCGTAGAGGGCGGCGAGGGATTCCACGGTCTGCCCCCCCGCCAACTGGTCCAGGGACAGGGGGACGGAGACCACCATGCCCTGGGGGTAGTCGCAGATGATGGGGGCGAAGATGGGCGGCTTGGTCAGGCCGCATAGGGCGGTCATCTCCGGCAGGTGCTTGTGGGACAGGGTCAGGGCGTAATGCCGGGGACTGTCCAGCTCGGGGGCGCGGTCCGGGGCCTCGTACTGGGCGATGGCCTTCTTCCCCGCCCCGGTGTAGCCGGACAGGGCGTGGCAGACCAGGGCGGCATCGCCGTACAGCAGACCCGCCTCCGTCAGGGGGCGGACCAGGGAGATAAAGCCGGTGGCATAGCAGCCGGGATTGGCCACGAAGCGGGCGGACTGGATCAAGTCCCGCTGGCCGTGGAGCTCCGGGAAGCCATAGGTCCAGCCGGGGGCGGTGCGGTGGGCGGTGGAGGCGTCAATGACTCTGGTGCGGCCGTTTTCCAGCAGGGACACCGCCTCCACGGCGGCGGCGTCGGGGAGGCAGAGAAAGACCAGGTCGGCGGCATTCAGTAGCTTTTTGCGCGCTTCCGGGTCCTTGCGCTGGGCCGGGTCGATGCACAGCAGGTCGATGTCGCTCCGGCGGGAGAGACGGTCGTAGATTTGAAGGCCCGTGGTGCCCTCCTGGCCGTCGATATAGATTTTGGGAGTCATGGGTCACCTCCGGGGAATGAAGAATTGCGCCTGCGGGCGGGACGTGGGAAGCGGATTGCCGCGCCAGTTTGAGAACTGGCGCGCAATGACAGCGGCGAGGACGGAACGGCTGAAAATTAAGTGCGGGCGGAGAGGAAGTCTTTGATGTGGTCGATTTGAAGCTGGACGGAATCGGGGGCGGGACCGCCGTAGACCTTGCGGCCGCCCACGCAGGTTTTCAGCTCCAGAGCCTCGTACACGTCGGGTCCAAAAGCGCCGGAGACAGCCTGGAAGTCCTTCAGGGGGAGGGTGTCCAGGGTCTCCCCTGTGCGGATACACATGTGGACCAGTCGGCCCACGATCATATAGGCGTCCCGGAAGGGCAGACCCTTCTTCACCAGATAGTCGGCGCAGTCGGTGGCGTTGATGAAGCCCCCCGCCGCGGCCTTCTGCATGTTCTTCTTGACCACGGTGAGGGTGTCCACCATGGCGGTGAACACGGGCAGGCACTGCTCCACGGTGTCGATGGCGTCAAAGACCGGCTCCTTGTCCTCCTGCATGTCCTTGTTATAGGCCAGAGGGAGACCCTTCATCACCGTCAAAAGGGTGATGAGGGAGCCGTAGACCCGGCCCGTCTTGCCCCGGACCAGCTCGGCCACGTCGGGGTTCTTCTTCTGAGGCATGATGGATGAGCCGGTGGAGTAGGCGTCGTCCAGCTCCACGAACTTGAACTCCCAGGAGCACCACAAAATCAGCTCTTCTGAGAACCGGGAGAGGTGCATCATCAGGATGGACAGGGCGCTGGTGAACTCGATGGCGAAGTCCCGGTCCGAGACCGAGTCCAGGGAGTTGTCGGTGGGTTTGGCAAAGCCCAGGGCGGCGGCGGTCTGGAAGCGGTCCACCGGGTAGGTGGAGGTAGCCAGGGCGCCGGCCCCTAGGGGGCACTCGTCCATACGCTCCAGGCAGTCCTCCAAGCGGGTCACGTCCCGCTTGAGCATGTTGGCGTAGGCCATCATGTAGTGGGCGAAGGTGGTGGGCTGGGCCCGCTGGAGATGGGTATAGCCGGGCATGACGGCGTCCAGGTTGGCCTCCGCCTTCTTCACCAGGACGGCCTCCAAATCCAGAATCATGGTGATGATTTTGGGGATCTCCTTTTTGACGAAGAGGCGGAAGTCCACGGCCACCTGGTCGTTGCGGCTGCGGGCGGTATGGAGGCGCTTGCCCGTGTCGCCGATGCGCTGGGTGAGCATGGTCTCGACATTCATGTGGATGTCCTCGTTCTCCAAGGAGAACTCCACATTGTCGGCCTCGATGTCGGCCAGGATGGCCTGAAGGCCCTCGATGATCTTCTCGGCCTCGTGGGGCTCGATGATGCCCTGCTTGCCCAGCATGGCGGCGTGGGCCATGCTCCCGGCGATGTCCTCCCGGTAGAGGCGGGCGTCGAAGGAGATGGAGGAGTTGAAGTCGTTGACGGCGGTGTCGGTCTCTTTTTGGAATCTTCCGGCCCAGAGTTTCATAGTAAATGCTCCTATCGGGTAGCGGGCGGCCACAGGCCGCCCCTACAATGGTCTGGTAGGGGCGGCCTGCGGCCGCCCGTGGTATCCTGTTGGGTTAGTTCAGCTTTCCCTGCTCCCGCAGAGCCTGGACGGTGTCGGGGAGGCCCCACAGGTTGATAAAGCCGGCGGAGTCCTTCTGGTCGTAGTCGCTCTCCTCGAAGGTGACCAGGTTCTCGGAGTACAGGGTGTACGGCGAGGTGACGCCGGCGTTGATGATATTGCCCTTGTAGAGCTTGAGCTTCACGGTACCGGTGACGTACTTCTGGGTCTGGTCGGCAAAGGCGGAGAGGGCCTCCCGCAGGGGGGTGAACCACTTGCCGTTATAGACCAGGTCGGCGAAGTCCACGGCCAGCTTGGCCTTCATGTGGGCGGTGTCCTTGTCAATGGTAATCATCTCCAGGACCTCGTGGGCGTGGTAGAGGATGGTGCCGCCGGGGGTCTCGTAGACGCCCCGGTCCTTCATGCCCACCAGCCGATTCTCCACGATGTCCAGCAGGCCGATGCCGTTGGCGCCGCCCAGGTCGTTGAGCTTGCGGACGATGTCGCTGGCCTTCATCTTTACCCCGTCCACGGCCACGGGGACGCCCTGCTCGAAGTCCAGGGTCACATAGGTGGGCTTATCTGGGGCGGCGATGGGGCTGACGCCCATTTCCAGGAAGCCCTCCTTCTCGTAGAGGGGCTCACTAGCCGGGTCCTCCAGGTCCAGGCCCTCGTGGGACAGGTGCCAGAGGTTCTTGTCCTTGGAGTAGTTGGTCTCCCGGGAAATCTTCAGGGGGATGTCATGGGCCTCGGCGTAGTCGATCTCCTCGTCCCGGCCCTTGATGTCCCACTCCCGCCAGGGGGCGATGATCTTCATTTCCGGGGCGAAGCGCTTGATGGCCAGCTCGAAGCGGACCTGGTCGTTGCCCTTGCCGGTGCAGCCGTGGCAGATGGCGTCGGCCCCCTCGGCCTTGGCGATCTCCACCAGCCGCTTGGCGATGATGGGCCGGGCGAAGGCGGTACCCAGAAGATACTGCTCGTACTTAGCCCCCATTTTCAGAGAGGGGATGATGACCTCGTCCACCATCTCGTCGGTGAGGTCCTCGATGTACAGCTTGGACGCGCCGGTCTTGAGGGCCTTCTCCTCCAGGCCGTCCAGCTCGGTGCCCTGGCCCACGTCGCCGGAGACGGCGATGACCTCGCAGTTGTTGTAGTTCTCCTTCAGCCAGGGGATGATGATGGACGTATCCAGACCGCCGGAATAGGCGAGCACGACTTTTTTGATGTCAGACATGGTGATGACCTCCCGTGTTTTTTGATGTTGGGGATATGATAGCACGGGAAGCGGCGGATTGCAAGAGTGTTTTTGCATAAGTATGCGAATATTTTTGGTTTTATAAAAGCAATATACACAATCTTATGCATTTATTCACTGTTGTATGCAAAGCAAGGGCATTCCACTCGCCTGCCGAGGGCAAGCGCATTACATATGGAAGCGGCGGCGGACCTCGTCGCGGAGGGCCGGGCGGCGTCGGATGATGACCAGGGGGACGATGAGGGCGACGCAGACCGCAGCCACCACCAGGGACCAGCCGGGGTCGTAGGCATGGTACAGCCAGCGGTCCACGAACAACTCCACGAACACCAGGAACAGACCCACGGAGCCGATGATGAGGGTGACACTGGTGATGATGGAGCGGCCCCGGCTCAAAATCAGCCCCAGCCCCACCACGATGGCGCCGCCGGTAAGGATAATGGGGGCGGCCAGGCCCAGGAACCAGTCCAGGCCGTGGAGGTCGATGGAAATCAGGTAGACATACACGCCCACGGCGCACACGTCCAGAAAAAGCCGCAGCCACAGGGGCATCCCCCGAATCAGCAGGGGCGGCACCAGCCATATCCACAGCATCACCGCCGCGCCTACTACATAGAGGGACCAGGGGCGGCCTGAGTGGAGGATAAAGAGGTTGAGCACCCCGCAGCACACCGACACCGAGGCCATAAGGATGGTAAGCAGGAGGGCCAGCTCCTTTTTGCTCACGGGCTGGACCTCCTCCCGGTGGGTGGGAAAGGGCGGCGGCAGCTCGGTATCCACCGGCTGGCGGGGGTTCTGGACCGGGGTCTGGCACAGGGGGCAGGCGCGGGCGGTGGGGTCCAGCTCCACGCCGCAGTTGACGCAATAGGACATGGTGTTCACCTCGTTAGCGGTTGGCAGATAAAGGGCGAAGGATGCGGATTGCCACACCAGTCTGAGGACTGGTTCGCAATGACACAGCGGTACTAGCGGTTTGAGATAACTTTCACCGGGATGCCGTCCTTGACCAGACGGCGGAAAAAGTCCCGCTCCACATCGGTCTCTTTGACGGTGCCGGCGAAGGTGATCTCCATGGTGTTGCCGTAGCTGATGCTGGAGCAGTTCACCCGGGGGGTATAGGACTGGCCCAGGATGACCTCCATGCGCCGGATATGCGGCTCCATCTCGGTTGGGACCGTGAAGGCGCCGGGGTTGGTATAGGTGGTGGTATAGGGGCGGCTGCCAGCGATTTTATAGCTGATGTCCATGCCCAGGTTTTTCAGGGGGGCGGGTACGATTTGAAGCAGCTTGTTCTTCTGGAGCATGACGTTGCGGGTGATGACGGCCTGCATCTCCTGGCGGGTGATGTGCAGGCGCATATGGTGGTGGACCTGGGCGATGATCTCCTCGAAGGTGTAGTCCCCCAGCTCCGGGTCGATGCAGGGGCGGACGGTGAGGATGAAATTCCGCAAGGTCTCCGACGGGAACCAGGGACGCAGGTTGATGGGCACGGCCAGGGCCACGGGCAGCTCCCGGCGCTTCCCCTCCCGGCGCTGCTTGGCCAGGAAGCACTGGATGAGCACGGCGGCCAGGTATTCGGTGAGGGAGCCGCCGTAGCTTTTGGCCTTGGCCTTCAGCTGGTCCAGGGGGACCAGGCCCATGGTGACGTTGAGGGTATAGAAGGGCTCCGGGGTGCCGGTGCCCTGGTACGCCTTGCGCTCCCCCATGCCCATGCGGACCCGGCTCTTGGCGTAGCGGAAGTAGGAGTCCTCCTGCTCCTCCTTCCTGGGCGGGGCGTCCACGTCCAGTACGCCGCCGGTGTTGGGGACGGGGTGGCCGGTCTCCCGGAGGTAGACGGCCAGGAGGGTGCGGAAGAAGGTCAGGGACCCGGCCCCGTCGGCCAGGGCGTGAAAGACCTCCAGGGAGATGCGGTGGCCGTAGTAAAAGAAGCGGACCAGCCAGCCGTCGTCCTCCTGGAAGCGGACGGGCTGGCAGGGGTTTTTCATATCCTCCTTGACGAAGGGGCCGGGGGCGTCGTTTGGCTCGAAGTAATACCAGAAGAAGCCCTTTTTGATGTGGACCCGGAAGCTGGGGAACCGGGGCATGGTCTTGTCGATGGCCCGCTGGAGGGCCTGGGGGTCCACCAGTTCCGACATGACGGCGGAGAAGCGGTAGATGGCCGAGTAGTTCTCCCGCTGGATGGCGGAGTACATGACGGCGGCGTTATCCAGCTTGTACCACTCCGGCTTTTGCTTTTTCTCCTTGGGCAAGGACGGCGCCCCCCTTCTTCCAATTCACGGAAAATATTGTACCACGGTGGAGGGCAAAGTACAAGGCGGGATGAATTTTGTTGGTGTCATTTTTCTTTGCTTGTGGTAGAATGGCTTCAAGCAAAAGGAGGCTACTATGGAACAGGAGCAAAAAAGGAAATTACGGCTGGCGGTGAGGTCGCCGGAGGAGCGGTCGGCGGCGGAGCAGAAGCGGACCAGCGCCGTCATGGGGGCGCTGAAGGCCATCCACTCGGCCACGTCCCCCGACTCCATGGCGCCCGACGACCTGGAGAAGCAGCGCAAGGGCCAGGAGCTGCTGGGGCATCTGGTGGCCCCCATGCTGGGCATGAGCTGGGAACCCTTCGATTTGCAGGGGATGCCGGCGGCCTGGTGCCGCCCGGAGCGGGGGCACGACAAGCGGCACGTGGTACTCTACTGCCACGGGGGCGGCTATACCAGCGGCAATCTGGGCTATGCGCGAATCTTAGCGGCTAAGCTGGCCAATGTGACGGGCTATGAGGTGCTGACCTTCGAGTACCGGCTGGCGCCGGAGTACCAGTTCCCCGCCCCGCTGGAGGACGCCATGAAAGCCTGGGACTACCTCATGCACCTGGGCTACGGAGCCCGGGAGGTGGTGGTGGCGGGCGACTCCGCCGGGGGCAATCTGGCGCTGGTGCTCACCATGCTGCTGCGGGATTCGGGGCGGCTCATGCCCCGGCGGCTGGTGCTGTTCTCCCCCTGGACGGACATGACGGCCAGCGGGAAGTCCTACGCCGAGCGGCAGGATGCCGACCCCATGATTACCATGGACTACATCCACGCTGTACGGACGGCCTATGCGCCCAACCGGGAGTTCAAATCCCCTATGCTCTCCCCCCTGTTCGGCGATTACGGCAGCTTTCCGCCGGTGCTCATCCAGGTGGGGACCAATGAGATCCTCATGTCCGACTCCGTGCGGCTCCGGGACCGGCTGGTGCAGGCCGGAATCCCTTGCAGGCTGGAGGTTTGGCAGGACATGTGGCACGTGTTCCAGATGTTCCCCATGAAGAAGGCCGGGCAGGCCATGGACAGCGTGGGGAAGTTCCTGTTGGAGATCATCTGATTTGAAGCGGAAACAGATATTATGGCTTGGCGGCGGCGTGGGCCTGGGGGTGCTGCTGGGGCTGCTGATGGGCTTCTGGCTGTTCCGCACACCGGCTGCGCCGGAAGTGCTGACAAGTCCTTCTCCTTCCCGGCTGGTCTCCGCCAGTCCGGCCCCCATCCCCGTGGAGACCGCCGCCGGGACGTGGCGGGCATGGGACCGGGAGGCGGTTTACAACGGCGGGGACGAGGTCCTCTATCAGGGGCGCATCTACCGGTCCAAATGGTGGAGCCAGGGGGAGACGCCGGACCAGGCGGACGTGTGGGAGGACACCCTGCAAACGCCGGGGCCTTCCGTCTCCGCTCCCCCGGCCACGCCTGCGCCGGCAGGGCCCCCCATCGAGAAGCCCGCGGGGTTCAAGGTGGTGGGGTACTACCCGGACTGGAAGCCCGACGGCACAGACAAGCCCCGGTGGGACGTGCTGACGCACCTCAACTACGCCTTCGCCATCCCCACGGCGGAGGGCGGCCTGCGGCCCCTGGAACACCCGGAGACGGCCCGGCAGCTCATTCAGACGGCCCACGACCACGGCGTGCAGGTATTGCTGGCGGTGGGGGGCTGGAGTTATCAGGAGGTCCCCCTGGAGCCCACCTTCGTCTCTGCAACGGCAACGGCTGAAAAGCGGGATACCTTTGCAGGGGCCATCGTGGACATGTGCCTGGAATACGGCTTCGACGGCGTCGATATGGACTGGGAGCACCCCAGGGTGGACGGGCCCAGCGGCGGGCAGCACGAGGCGCTGATGGTGGACCTGGCCGCACGGCTCCACGGGGAGGGCAAGCTGCTGACCAGCGCGGTCCTCAGCGGAGCCACGGCGGACGGGAACATCTACTATGACGCGGCGGCCCACTCGGATGCGGTGCTGGACGCGGTGGACTGGATCAACGTGATGGCCTACGACGGCGGGGACGGGGCGCGGCACTCCTCCTATGACTTCGCCGTGGACTGCGGCGCCTACTGGCGGGAGAACCGGGGCATGGATGCGGAGAAGGTGGTGCTGGGTCTCCCCTTCTACGCCCGCCCCTCCTGGGCCGGATACGGCGACCTGCTGGCCGCGGTCCCGGAGGCGGCGGAGGGCGACCGCGTGGACTACAACGGCATGGAGGTCTGGTACAACGGGCCGGGGACCATCGCCGACAAGACCCGGTACGCCATGGACCAACTGGGCGGCGTGATGATCTGGGAGGTCACCCAGGACGCCGATAGCGCCGGAAAGGGCTTACAGGAGGCCATTGGAAGGGCCTTGATGGAAGCGAAATAGAGGAAAACAGCGGCGGGACCCCGCAAGGGTCCTGCCGCTGTTTTTTGCTGTTACCGTTTGGTGCAGTGCATGAAGAAGAAGTAGCCCAGGGGGGTGTAATACATACCCTGTACGCGGTCGGAGAGCAGGTAGGGCTGATTGTAGTAGTAGAGCGGAGCCACGGCGGCGTCCTTGTCGATCAGCAGCCGCTCTGCCTGGTGCATGAGGTCCATACGCTTGGCGGAGTCGGATGTGACCAGAGCCTGATTGACCAGAGCGTCGTAGGCGGGATTGGAGTAGTGCGCGTCATTGTAGTCGTTACCGGTCAGGAACATATCCAGGAAGTTCATGGGGTCGTTATAGTCGCAAATCCAGCCGTTGCGACAGATGTTGTACTCACCGGCGGTACGGCTCTGGAGAAACACATTCCAGTCCTGACAGTCCAAAACCACATCCACACCCAGTACGTCCTTCCACATGGACTGCAGGGCCAGGGCGACGGCTCCATGGCGGTCGTCGGTATTGAACAGGTACGTGACTGCCGGGAAGCCCTTGCCGCCGGGATAGCCCGCGTCGGCCAGAAGCTGCTTGGCCTCGGCGCAGTCGGCGGCATATCCGGCGGCGTCCACGGCCAGATAGTCGCCGCCCACTGTACGGAAGTCGGCGCCGGTGTGTCCGCCCACGTCGTCGATGTTGGGCGGGACGTAAGCGCCGGCGGGCTGCTCCCCTACCTGGGTGATTTGCGTCACCAAGAACTCCCGGTCAACGGCCAGAGAGAAGGCCTTACGGACCCTTGCGTCGTCAAAGGGGGCCTTGGCGTTATTGAAGCAGGCGTAGTAGGTGCCCAGGTAGTCTCCGATTTTCAGATCTCCGGAGGCCATCAAAGCGGCAACTTCGTCGGAAGGCGGAACCTGCATGTAGTCCAGCTCGCCGCTCTGGAAGGCGTTCAGCATGGCGCGGCTGTCGTCCATCAGGCGGAAGGTGATGACGTCGGGTCCAAGGGAGGCCCGGTCATAATAGGTGTCGCTGGCCTCCATGCGGATATAGCTGTTATGCTGCCAGCCGCTCATCTTGTAGGGACCGTTGCACAGGAAGGTGGCGGGCTCACGGAACCAGCCGTCGTTGCCGTCCACCACGTCCTGCCGCACGGGCATACAGGTGGGGAAGGCGCATATCTCGTCGAAATAGGGGCAGTCGTAGGTCAGCTCCACCACCAGGGTCTTGTCGCCGGAGGCTTTGACCCCCAGGGTCTCGGGGTCCGCCGCACCGGCCATGATCTGGTTGGCGTTCTTGACCATATTCAGCATATAGCTGTAAGGGGCGGCCATGACGGGGTCCACCAGGCGCTTCCAGGCGTACTCGAAATCTTGGGCGGTGACGGCCTTGCCGTCGGACCACTTGATGTCGTCCCGCAGGGTATAGGTATAGGTGACGGAGCCGTCGGCGTTGACGGTCTTTTTGGGGGCGCCGGTAACTTGCCCGGGGGCCAAGACGGCTTTCCCGCTGCCGTCGTCCACCCACTTGTAGAGGCCCTCAAAGAGGTGGTCAGCCATAATGGCCCCGTCCACGGTCCGGTTCAGCGTGGGGTCCAGGGTCTCCGGCTCGGAGGCGATGCAGACGTTGAGGTCAAAGGGGGCGGGCGCGGCGGTATTGATTTGGATAGTCCTGGTCTCCTGGACCCAGTCCACCCCGAAGCCCAGGGCCTCCCCCAGGTCCCGGAGCATGAAGTAGTTGTTTTGGTTGATGGTATAGGCGGCGGGGGTGATGGGTGCGCCGTCCAGCAGGATGGGGCTGGCGTTCAGGGTGCCGGAAGCCGCGGCGGTCACCGGGGCGCCCTCCCCACCCACGGGGACATAGGCCGCGCCGGTGGTCAGGCGGATGGTGCCGGCGGCGTCATCCCACGTCACGTTGAACTGGCAGGGGGTGCCGGAGAGGGCCGCCGCCACGTCCCGGAGCTTGAAGTAGGTATTGGCGTAGCCGTTGGCGTTGGTCACGATCTCGTAAGCGCCGCAGGTCACCGCCTTGCCGTCCACGGTGAGCTTGGACGCGCTGGGGGAGGCGCTTACGGTCTGGGGTACGGCCAGGACCGTACCGCCAAGGAGCAGGGTGCAGGCAAGCAGGATACTCAGGATGCGCTTTTTCATCACGGGTCCCTCCTCTTCTTTCTCTGTACCCATACTCTAGCACCATATATCACAAAAGGCAAGGGACGATACGCCCCTTGCCTTTTGTTGTTACTCTGCTTCGTTGACAAACTCTGTAATGATTTGTACGGCCTCTTCTGCATTGGTTGCCATGGCGGGATGTCCCCCGGTGGGAAAGAGATGGACTCTGCCATTGGGTACCAGCCGTTCCATCTGCCCGTATTCCTCCTTTATGTCCTTCCGGCATGTGGTATCCTCCAGGCTGCCTAAAAACAGCACCGGGACTTGCAGGCACTCCAGGGGCTGGTGGAACAGGGGACGCTTTTGGGCGGCGCAGGCCAGCAGGGTCTCGGTATTGAGGTCTACCACAGCCTCCCAGTCCGCCCCATGGCACCACTCATAGAATTGCCTGGACATCAGGTCGCCTTTGGAGAAGGCGCGTTCTGTGAGCAGATTTTGCGCAAAGTCCTCGGGGAGGGTCCGCCCGTCGAAGCTATCCGCCACCACCCGTTCCACCAAGTCCGGCCGCGCCAGAGCGGCGTTGATTGCCACCCACGCGCCGCCGCTGGTCCCGATGAGGCTGGCCTTGCCCAGTTTCAAATGCTCCAGGAGTGCAATCGTCTGTTGGGACTGGGAAATCCAGAGGTCCACGGGGAGCGATTCTACCCGGTCGGAGCGCCCGTTTCCCAGGAAATCCAGCAGGACCACCTGAAAGTGATCCGCATACAGGGGGAGAAGCAGCTCGAACATACCGGAAGAGGCCGCGTCGCCGTGGAGTAAAACGACGGGCTTCCCGCTTCCGGTGACCGAATAATAGAGTTTTTTCCCTTCATACAAACAATAGGGCATATGTTTTGCCTCCTAATCAAATGATTGTTCATTGATCAGCAAGGCGGAATAACAGCGGTCCACGCCTTGCTGTTATTCAGTCATCCAAATCCCCATAGGGCAAGCCTCCTTTTTTATGATACAGGAGCGATGCTGCCCAGCTCCAGGATGGGGGTGTCGCCCAGGAAACCGGGGCGGGCGGCGGCCTCGGCGATGGTCTTTTGGAAGTAGGCGTAGAGGTCGGAAGTCTTGTACTCGCCGTAGGAATAGCCCTCCAGGGGGCAGTCGTAGTCCAGGGTGATGAGGCCCCGGGCCTCCAGGTCCAGGAGCATGGCGCCGGTCTCCTTGACCCACTCCATGGTCTCGCCGGGGTGGCGGAGGAACACGGGGGCCAGGGCCACGCTGGAGAAGTCCTCCTCCTTGCTGCTCTCCACCACGAAGCGGGCCAAGGGAAGGTAGTGGTGGTGTTCCAACTCCTCCAGGAAGGCCGCCTGGGCCTCGTTGAGGTCCCCTTGGGGGCGGTGGTGGGATTCATGATGGTGGTCGTGGCCGCAGCCACAGCCGCAGTGGTCGTGATGGTCGTGCATAGCGGTTCTCCTGTTCTGTCGTTTTCTGCATCATACGGGATGGGCGCGGGGTTGTCAAGGGGCGGGCACCCGCAGGTTATTGGAAACGAAGCCGGAGCGGCGCAAGGCGCGCCGCTCCGGCTTTGTGTCATTCCGCAAGGATCGTTGTATACAGCCGATAGCACAGGAGGATGGCTTGCTCCACGGTGCAGGAATCCTTGGGGGATAGAGTGGAGCCGTCGCCGGTGCCCCGCATCAGGCCGTTGTAGACCAGGGTGCCCACGCCGTCCACCGCCCAGTCGGAAATCGTGGCGTAATCCACGTAGCCACTCAAATCGTCGGCGGGGGCGGGGGCCGCAATATCGGTGGTGCTGTCGGAGAGGTAGAACCACGCCCGCGCGATCATCGATGCGATTTGCTCCCGGTTGGTGGTGAGCTTGGGGGAGAAATTGCCGTCGCCGGTCCCGTTCACCACGCCGATGGATGCGGCCCGCTGAATGGCTTCGGTGTTGTAATCCTCAAAATGGACCATGGAGGTCTTTTCGTAGTCGAAGGCCGCGCCGCCGGAGAGCTCATACACGGCCTGGACCACCAGCTCGGCAAACTGCTCTCTGGTGATGGCGTCGGTGTACCTGGGGCTGTCGGTCAGGGCGGGCACCAGCCCGGCGGCGATGGCGGCCTCCACCTCATCGACGGCCCAGGCGCTGGGCTCATTGGAGTGGTTGGCGGGGTCCACGGCGGGGTCGAAGGTCACATCGATGTCCGACAAGTCCTGCTTTTCCATGGTCCAGGCGGACGCGGGGGCGGCGGCGGACAGAAGCAGGGCGGCGCAGAGGGCCGCGCTCACAAGATAGCGTTTCATAACATCCTCCTCAAGGCAGATAGCCGGTGCAGTAGGCGGAGTGCTCCGTCTCGCCGGCCTGTACGGTGCTCCCGTCCGGGAGATAGTAGTCGATGCGGTTCAAATCGTTGGGCTGGCGCACGGTGTCCGCCACGGTCCGGAGCCAGTCGGTGCCGACCTGGCCGTCACAGATGGGCTGGAACTCGTTCATGTGATTGCGGGGATACCAGTGCTGCTCGTAGGGGACGCTGTCGTAAAAGGCCAGCAGGTCGGCGTCGTCCTCGAACATCCAGACGGAGGACTCCACGTGGCTGCTAAACTGCTCGGCGTATTGGTGCTTGCTGCCCGGCGTGAACATGGACTGATTGATGATGCCGCGCATATGCACGTCATAGCTGCGGCTCTCGCCGGGGGCCAGCTCGTAGGCGATAAAGAACACGCCGTCCCCATCGAAGTCAAAGCTGGAGCCGTCCACGTTGACGAAGCTCACCGCGATCACCCCGGCGTCGGTCAGGTTCGTGGGGTTGGTGATGGTGACCTCGGCGCTGCCCAAGTCCAGGTCCCCCAGATAGTAGCCCGTGACCTTGGCGTGGGAGGCGAAGAGACTGGGGGCGTTTTCGTTGTAGTCGGGCAGCTCCGGGGCGTGCCATTCGGGGACAAAGGGCGGCTCCGCCGGCGTGTCCGGGAGCACCTGGGTCCCGCCCTCCGCCTCCTGCCCGCCGTTGTAGAGCAATTCATAGGGGATGGCGTGGGCGGCCCAGGCGGCAGGGTCCTCCCGGAAGCCGATCCACACGCCGTTGAAGTCGTAGAGGGGAAGCTTGATAATGTCGCTGTGGCTTTTCACCAGCGTCCAGCCAGTGAGGAGACTGCCCTTAGTATCGATATAGGCATATTCAAACCCCTCCCAGGTGGCCCGCCACTCATCAGAATCGGGCATGGACACGGCGCCGATGCGGCCGGAGGGGGCTCGCATGACAAGGGCCCGGCCGTTCTCAAAGCGGCCGGTGTAGTACACGCCGCCCATACATAGCTCGCTCCAATCAGACTGGAAGGGAACGACCTCGTTTCCCTTGGTGTCCACGTAGGCCACGCCGCCCAGCGTGCCCTCCGCGGTATGAACGTGGTATTTCGTGGCCGCGGCCAGCCCCTCGGAAAAGGTGAACATTTTGTCGTAGCGGTTGCGGTCCAAGTCCACCAAATTTCCGTTCTTATCCACATAATTGTAGTTCAGACCGGGATAGTTCTCCGGCAGGACGGTATTAGACTCGTAAATGAGCAGCAGCCCGTCGTGAAATTCCCCGCAGAAGTTCCAGTTGTCCGCAGCCACACCGTAAACGTTCTCTCCAATCTGCCTGCCGGTGGTCTCCCACCATTGGTAGGTCTCCTCGTTGGAGTAAATGCTGTACCCGTCGTCCATGAGATAGTACGCCCCCGCCGGGGCGGACAGGCCCGCTGTGAGCGCCAGGGCGAGAAGCAGGGTGCAAAGTTTCTTTTTCAACGTAAGTCCCCCCTTTTGTTACAGCAACACACCGGTCATCATGCCGGGACTCCACACCAGAGCTACATCGCTGGACAGGCGCTGTTTTTCCTTTCCGTCATAGAGGTACAGATTATCGTCGGACAGATAGACCACGCGCTGACCGTCCAGACGCAGATAGTAGGTCACGTCGTCGGCAATGCGGGTGCTCTCCCCCTTTTCAAAGCGGAGCAGGGTGCCGCCGGAGGAGCCGGGCTCCCGCAGGGCCAGGACGACGCCGTCGGAATAGATGCAGTTGGAATTGGCGTCGAAGTTCCAGGTGACGTCGCTTGCCAGGGTCTCGGACGCGCCGTTCTGATAGCGGCGCAGGTCGCCGCTGCCGTCGCTGACGTTCTGGTAGTAATAGACGGCGCTTTTGTCCTTCGTGACCTGGCAGCCCGTCACGTCCTCCGCGACGGAGACCCGCTTGCCCAGCGCGCCGTTTTCCACGGGATAGGAGACCAGCTCGGAGTTTTCATACAGGCGGACGAGGAATTCCTTACCGCCATTGAGCAGACCCAGAGCCTCCCAGTCGCCCTCCAGCTCCACCTCGCCCTCGGCGGCGGAGCCGATGGTGTAGTACCACTGACTGTCGGTGGCGGCGGAGTGCATCTGCTCGTCGTACCACTCCCGCACCTGGTAGACCTCATAGATCTCGTCGATGGGCAGCTTGCCCGTCACCGCGCCGCGCTGGTTTTTGTTATAAAGGACAGTCTGGGCGGCGGCATCCATGTAGCGAATACGGTTCACATCGTCGCAGATCAGGGCGCTTTCAGTCCCGTTGAAGAAGTAGAGCTGAGTGCGGGAGACGGTAATGGTATCCGATTTCAATTGCCGCCGCAGAGCGACCGCTTCCGACTGACGATACCAGTCGTCATATTCCTCCCGGGCTGCTTGATATGCCGCTTCATCATAGAAGGGGCCGTGCCTGCGGTCCATTTCTTCCTTGAAGAGCAGCTCGGTGTCAGCGTTCATCTCCAGGCGGTTTTCGCACCATTCCACATAGGAGACCCCGCTGGCCCGCTCATAGTCCTCCAAAGTGTCGCTGTATGGGTCGAGCCGGTAATCCTCCCGGTACGGCTCCCAGGGGGGCGTGGTAGCAGGCGTGTTAGGGTCGTAGTCGCTGTCGGCGGGCGGGTTGGGGTCGTCCACGAACTGGTAGAGGGGAATTTCCTGGCTGTCGTCCACGGTGTAGTAGAAGGTCTTGCCCCACACGGCCTGATCGCCGCTGGCGCCGGAGACCAGCTTCTCCCCCTCCTGACCGGGGGCGGACGTGTAAATGTCGTACTTGCCGTCGCGGTACTTGGTGTACAGCAGTACGCCGTTGGTGTAATAGGCGTTGCTCACGTTGGCGGCCAGCTTCTCCCGGTCGGCGCTGGCTTCCAGGGGCTGGTAGTAAAGGCTCTTTTCGCTGTCGCTCTGGTTGACGGCTAGGTAGAGCATACCTTTCCCGTCGTCGGTGAGCCACAGCTCCTCCCAAGAGGCGTCAGTGAACTTGACCGACTCCTTGCCGTCGTAGTAGTACAGCCGGTTGCCGTTGTCCCCGCTCTTGGCGTAGAGCAGGCCGCTCCCCGCCAGTTGGACATAGTACGGCAGGACCGAGCTGTCCACTTTTTCGATATAGGTGTCGTTCTTGTCTGAGTCGGGCTTGAGCTGGGTGAGGTCGGCCCGGTAGAGGGTAGCGGTGTCATAGTTGACGCGGGCGAGGAAATACAGGCTTTTCCCGTCGGCGGTGGGCCAGAGCATACCGCCCGCGGGATTGGCGGCAGTGTATCCGTGCTGGTATCGGTAGACCAGTATACGGGGATCGTTCTGAAACACGTCGGGGTCGGCGGCCCGGTCAGTCAGTTCAATGGCTCCGCTGTCCGGGGACAGGCTCTTCAGCAGGTTCAGCTCGTTGTCCGCCGTCAGGTAAACGACGGCACTTTCACCTGCTGCCGTCTCTCCGCACCCGGCCAGCAGGCCCAGGCACATGGCCGCCGCCAGCAGGGCGGCCCACACTCTCTTCTTCATCTCTCTCTTTCCTTTCGCCGTTTGTTACCCCGCCGTGGCGGTGGTAAAGGTCACGTTGTAGAACGCGCCGTTGCCGCCGGACCAGTCATCGATTTTGACGTTCTCTGTGCAGACGTACAGGAAGTCGCAGCCCCGGAGGTTGGTATTCACGCTCACCGCTTCATCCCCGGCCCGGAGCTCGTAGCTGTCGATGAGGGTTCTGACACCGTACTGGTCCACGCTGTAAATGCACAGCTTACCGGCATCGCGGCTGCCCAGGTTATTGTAAGGGATGACGAACTGGCCGTTGAGTTCGGTATACAGTCCGTCCAACTTGACCGTCTCACCCAGATAGTAGCGGTTGAACGGGGTCTGGGTCTCGCCCAGCAGTGAGAATTGAGCGCTTTCGCCGGCGCGGGCAAGCCAGACGGAGCTGTTATAAATTTTCATGGCGTCCGCCCGCACCACCTGGCCGGGGCCGGGCTTCTGGCCGATGTAGACGCTCTCGGTGTTGGCGTCCCACTCCACGGACTTGTCGGAGAGCATCCCCACCACGGCCCGAACGGGCAGGTAGGTGGTGCCGGAATAGATGATCGGCTCCACCACGTTGCCCTTTACGTCGGTGGGGACCTGGAGCTGGCCGTCCACGAAGATGCTGATGCCGCCCATGGAGACGTTGATCTGCTGGAACGCCGATAGGGCGCGGGCGGGCAGGCCGGTGCCCGCGATGAGAGCGGCGGTCAGGAGTCCAAGGCAGAAGCCCCGCAGTGTGTGTCTGTTCTGTTTCATGTCTGATTCCTCCCATATTGATTTCTGGTAACAAAATTTCGCTCTTTTCCCATTATAGTAATATTATTACTAAAGTCAACAAAATTGAGTAATAATATTTCTGATTTGTGACGGCATAGAAAAAACGCTTCATAATGGACCATGAGGTGAGCTTCATGACCTTCGGGGAACGCCTGCGGGAACTGCGGGAGGAGCGGGACCTCACTCAAAAAACGCTTGCGGCTGTGATTGGGGTGTCCCCCCGGATGGTCAGCTTCTACGAGAGCGGCGCTCATTTCCCACGGGACGAGAGTATCCTGCTCAAGCTGGCCGACCAGTTCGGAGTATCCACCGACTACCTGCTGGGGTATTCCGACGTGAGAGCGGCGGGACAGCTCCACAAGCTCAATCAAGCGTTTGAGGCGCTGCCGGAGGCGGAGCGCGGAAGCCTCTTGGAGTATTTGGACTTTCTGTCCGCGAAACAGAAACGCCCGAAACCATGACCGCGCCCCGCGGCCCCGCCCCAGCAGCAGTGTGAGTTGGTCCGCTCACGAAAAGTAAGACCCGCCGGAAGCCCGGCGGGTTTTACTTTTTGGAAAAAAATTTGGGGATTGTCGATTTTAAGGGCATTTGGTATGATGGGAGCAACAGAAGAGCGGAGGGACGTTTATGGAGCGGAGCGAGCTGATCCGCCGGGCGCAGTCCGGCGATACCACGGCCCAGGGGGCGCTTTACGAGGAGATGTACAAGCGGGTCTATTACCTGTGCCTGCGGCTGGTCAAGACCCCTGAGGATGCCCAGGACGCCGCCCAGGAGACCTTCATCGCCGCCTTCGGGGCGCTGTCCGGGCTGGAGAATCCCAACGCCTTTGAGGGCTGGCTCTTTCAAATCGCGGCCAACAAAGCCCGGAACCTGCTGCGGAAGAATGGCCGGCTGGTGGAGCTGCCCGAGGATGAGGAGGGGCGCACCGTTCTGGACGAACAGCCCGGCGAGGACGAAGCGCTCATCCCCGAGTCCGCCCTGGACAGCGCGGAACAGCGGCGGCTCATTCTCTCCATCATCGACGGCCTGCCCGAGGCCCAGCGGGAGTGCGTCATGCTGTTCTACTACTCGGAGCTGAGCGTGAAGCAGATCGCCGAAGTCCTGGAATGTTCCGAGGGCACGGTGAAAAGCCGCCTCAACTATGCCCGGCAGAAGATACGGGAGGGCATTTTGGAGATGGAGGAGCGGGACGACATTCGGCTCCACGTCTTTGTCCCCCTCGGACTGCTCTTTGCCAGGGACTTTGAGGCCACCGCCGCCGGGCTTTCCGTGGCCTCGCTGGGCGGCGCGGGGGCCGCCGCGTCCTCCGGCAGCGCCGCCGGGAGTACCGGGGCGGTCAAGACCGGCCTGCTCTCCACGCTGAAGGCCAAGGTCGTGGCCGGCGTCACGGCGGCAGCCATCGCAGTGGGCGGCGGCGCGGCGATTTACAGCCAGCTGCCCCGGCCGGTGACCTTTTCCGACCCCGGAATGGAGCATAACATCCGGGTACTGCTGCATATTCCGGAGGGCGCAGACATCACTAAAGAGGATTTGGTGGAGGTCTATCAGGTCGGGTTCATAGACGACGGCATGAACATCTACATCCACGACTACTGGCAGGGCGATGGGACCATCTCCGCCGCGCCCGGAACGGTCCCCGTGGAAGGATTTGAGGACTTGGCCCTTTTCGGCACCGGCGCGCATTTGACGGTCAGCATCGTGGACCCCACCTATCCCGTGGACCCCGCGGAAATCAAAGAGATCGTCCCCTACGCCACCATCGTCTTCCACGACCCGTTCAAACAGGCCGCCTACATAAACGGGCTGGGCGGCCAGACACCAGGGTGACGGCAGGGGATTGACACAAGGATAAGGGCATGGTATGATGGGCGTCCTCTCAGTCCTCCTACGAATTTTGGAGGTATTTTTTCTTGATGCAACACTGGAAGCAAAAGTTCGTTATCCTATGGGTGGGGCAGGCCTTCTCCATCTTTACCAGCTTCATTTCCCAGTACGCGCTAATCTGGTATCTGACCGATGTGACGGCCTCCCCGGCGGTGCTGTCCATGGCCATGCTGGTGGGGATGCTGCCCCAAGGCATCCTCTCCCTCTTCACCGGGGCCTTTGCCGACCGGTTCGACCGTCGGGTCATCATGGCGGTGGCCGACGGGTCCATCGGGGTGGTGTCCCTGGTGCTGGTGGCGGTAGCCGCGGGCGGGACGCTGACCCCCGGCCCCATCCTGGCGGCGCTGGCCCTGCGGAGTGTGGGCAGCGCCTTCCACACCCCCTGCATCCAGGCGGTGACGCCTCTCATCGCGCCGGCCGAAGCGCTGACCCGGTGCGCCGGGTGGAGCCAGGGCATCCAGACGGTGTCCATGCTCCTCTCCCCCGCCGCCGCGGCCTGGCTGTATGCGCGGGTACCCCTTCCCTGGCTCATCGCCCTGGACGCGGTGGGGGCCGCCCTGGCCATCGGCGGGCTCCTGCTGGCCCGGCTGCCCAAGCTGAAGGTGGGCGGCGAGGGACAGAAGCTCCACGTCTGGCGGGATTCGGTGGAGGGCTTCCGCATCCTCCGCTCCAAGCGGTGGCTGTGGGAGCTGTGCCTCATCTGCGCGCTGTTCTCGGTGGCCTTTATGCCCCTGTCGGCCCTCTTCCCCCTGATGAGCATGGACTACTTCAACGGCGGCGCGGATGCGGCGGCAACGGTGGAGGTCCTCTTCTCCGCCGGGATGCTGGCCGGGTCCGTGATCCTGGGGGCCTGGGGCGGCACGAAAAACCGCATCTGGACCATGGCGGGGGCCGAGGCGGTGCTGGGCGCCGCCCTGGTAGTGGCCGGAGTGCTGCCCCCCAGCGGGTTCTGGGTCTTCGCCGGGGCCAGTCTGGTCATGGGTCTGTCCGCCCCCTTCTTTAACTCGGTCTTTATGGCCCTCATCCAGGAGAAGGTGGAGCCAGAGTACCTGGGCCGGGTGCTGGGGCTGTCCGGGGCCATCATGACTCTGGCCTCCCCCATCGGGCTGGTGGCTACGGCGGTCTTTGCCGGGCGCACGGGAATCACTGTCTGGTTCCTGATCGGCGGGGCCGTGACGCTGCTGTGCGCCGTGCTCACTGTAGCTATGCCGGCGGTACGGGAATGCGACCGGAAAACGGGATAAGAAAAGGCGCAAGCTGGTTGCTTGCGGCACGCCTTTTCTTATGTTTCATTTAGGATGCGGCTCGATAGTTACGGCCGCCCCTGCGGCGGAAACCGAAGGTCAGTTGTAGGGGCCGCCTATCCCCTCCGCGAGGAGGCCAGAACCCCCAGCGCGATACCAGCCACAGCCGGGATGAGCCAGCCCAAGCCCATGGACGCCAGGGGGAGGGCCCCAATCAGCGGGATAGGGGCGCCCAGGTCTTTGAGGGCGAACAGGACGCTGAACAGGCCGGTGACGGCCACGGAGACCGGGTAGACCCGGTTCCAGCCCTTCAGCCAGCGGTGGAAGAAGGACAGAACGATGAGAACGATGGCCACGGGATAAATGGCGTTCAGCACTGGCACGGAGACCTGCAGAATCAGGTTCAGGCCCGCGTTGGCTACGGCCATACTCACCACGGCGAAGAGGACCGCCCAGGCCCGGTAGGGGATGCGTGGGACCAGGCCGTGGAAATACTCGCCGCAGGAGCTGATGAGGCCCACGCAGACGTTGAAGCAGGCGATGAAGAAGATGGCCGCCAGGAGGAACATGCCCAGAGGACCGAAGAGGTAGAACACCACCCGGGTGAGGACCTGGGCGCCGTTCTCCGCACCGGGGAAGGTCTGGCCGGACAGGGCCCCGGCGTGGGCCAGCATGGCGTAGACCGCCAGGAGCAGGACCCCGGCGATGACCCCCGCCCTGACGGTGCCCCGGACCACGGCGGAGTCGTCCTCCACGCCTCTGGCCCGGATATTCAGGGCGATGACGATGCCGAAGGCCAGGGCGGCCATGGTGTCCATGGTCTGATAGCCGTCCAGGAAGCCCTGGGCCGCGGCGTGGGCATACTGGGGCTGGACTGGGCCGTAGGGGCCGGGCGGGTCCAGCAGGCAACCCGCAAACACCACCACGATGAGCAAAAGCAGGCAGGGGCACAATATCTTGCCCAGGCGGTCGGTGAGCTTTTCCGGTCGAAGGGCCAGGAGCAGCGCCCCACCGAAAAAGACCAGCGAATAAATCAGCTGGAACAGGGGCAGGTGGACCAGCAAAGCCTCCGGCAGAAAGGGAGTCACGGCCATCTCGAAGGAGGTGCTGGCGGTGCGGGGGATGGCCAGGCAGGGGCCGATGGAGAGGTAAATGAGCACGGTGAACGCCGTGGCAAAGGCGGGATGGACCCGCGCCCCCAGACTGGTGATGCCCCCGGACCGGGCCACGGCCACCACCCCCAGGATGGGAAAGCCGATGGCGCTCAGGGCGAAGCCCAGCATGGCGGGCCAGGTGTTTGTCCCGGCCTGGGCGCCCAGGAAGGGCGGAAAAATCAAATTCCCCGCGCCGAAAAACATGGAAAAGAGGGTGAAGCCCACCAGGAGCAGGCTTTTTCCCTTGAGTTCTTTCATGGCGGCCTCCTTTGGACGGTGGTGGTATCCGGGGACGGCGGTACAAAAAACGGCGGCGTCCAAGGTGGACGTCGCCGTTTCTCGTTTTTCAGGTCGCTTATGTACCGAATCACCCCTGGGAGATAGCTCCGGTGGGGCAGGAATCGGCGCAGGCGCCGCAATCGATGCAAGTGTTGGCGTCGATCACGAACTGAGAGTCGCCCTGAGAGATGGCGCCCATGGGGCAAGTGCTCTCGCAAGCACCGCAGCTCACGCACGCATCGCTGATGACATAGGCCATTGGAAACACCTCCAAATATAGTGTAAGGACATTCTACCACAGTTTTTCAAAAATGCAATGCCTATTTCTGCAAAATTCCCGTCCTAAAAGGGGCCTGGGATGGGTATATTCTTCCTACGGTGGTAAAAATAGATGGCGAGGCCGCAGAGCAAAGAAAACGTGCCGGCGGCATGTTTTTAGCGTAGGCTCCGCCGGCTTGCCGGCGGAGGGGAACCACATGGGTGCAGAAACTATGACATTTTGAGGTGATGTTCCATTGGACGAGAGCAAGCGGCGCTATGACGCCGAGATGGCCGGGGCCCTGACCCCGGAGCTGGAGGGGGCGGCCCACACCAGGGCCCACCCCCTCCGCACGCCCAGGCCCCAGGGCCAAATCAACAGACGAGGTGATACCCCATCAGCGAAAACCGATTCACCGAACGGGCCCAAGCGGCCCTGAAGCTGGCCCAGGAGGCCTCCGCCGAGCTGGGCCACGGATACGTGGGCAGCGAACACCTGCTGCTGGGCCTGAGCCGGGAGGGCCAGGGCGTGGCGGCGCGGGTCCTGCGAAACGCGGGGCTGGAGCCGGACGTCATCTGCACCGCCATCACGCGGCTAGTGGGGCTGGGCTCCCCCGGCGTACTGCCCTCCCAGGGGCTGACCCCCCGGTGCCGCCGGGTGGTGGAGCTGGCCGTGACCGAGTCCACCCGCCTGGGCGCCCGACGGGTGGGCACGGAGCACCTGCTCATGGGCATCCTCCGGGAGGGGGACGGGGTGGCCTACCGGGTCCTCTCCGCCAGCGGCGCGGAGGTCCGGCGGCTGTACGCCGACGCGGCCGGGATGGCGGGCGACATGCCCCTTCCCCCCTTCCGGGCCGCCGGGCGGCCCAGGGCGGACAGGGAGACGACAGAACGTGGAGAGACAAAATTGCTGGAACAATTTTCAAAAGACCTGACGGCCCTGGCCGCCGCCGGGGCGCTGGACCCTGTGATTGGCCGGGAGGCCGAGATCCGCCGGGTGGTCCAAATCCTGGCCCGGCGGCAGAAGAACAACCCCGCCCTCATCGGGGAGCCCGGCGTGGGCAAGACCGCCATCGCCGAGGGGCTGGCCCGGCGCATCGCCAGCGGCGAGGTGCCCGACGACCTGCGGGGCAAGCGGCTCATGGCCCTGGACCTGTCCGCCATGGTGGCGGGCACCAAGTACCGGGGCGAGTTCGAGGAGCGGGTGAAGAACATCCTCACCGAGGTGAAGAAGGCCGGGGACGTCATCCTCTTTCTCGACGAGCTGCACACCATCGTGGGGGCCGGCTCGGCGGAGGGGGCCATCGACGCGGCCAACATCATCAAGCCCGCCCTGGGCCGGGGCGACATCCAGGTGGTGGGAGCCACCACCCTGGACGAGTACCGCAAATATATCGAGAAGGACGCGGCCCTGGCCCGGCGCTTTCAGTCCGTGACCATCCGGGAGCCGGACCAGGCCACCGCACTGGACATCCTGCGGGGCCTGCGGGACCGCTACGAGTCCCACCACCGGCTGACCATCACCGACGGCGCCCTGGAAGCCGCCGTCACCCTGTCCTGCCGGTATCTCACGGACCGCTTCCTCCCCGACAAGGCGGTGGACCTCATCGACGAGGCCTGCTCCCGGGTGCGCATGGGCAAGCTGGAGACGCCCCCCGCCCTGCGGGAGCTGGAGGCCAAGGCCGACCAGGCGGCGGCGGAGAAGGAGGCGTCCATCCGAGCCCAGGACTTTGAGCGGGCGGCTATGCTCCGGGACGCGGAGCGGGACTTCCGCCGGGAGCTGGGCCAGAAGCGGGCGCTGTGGCACCTGGACCACAGCGCGGCGCGGGTGGAGCCGGAGCACGTGGCCGCCGTGGTGGCCGACGCCACCGGCATCCCCGTGACCTCCCTGACCCAGGCCGAGTCCGACCGGCTCATGGGGCTGGAGGGCGAGCTGCACCGCCGGGTGGTGGGCCAGGAGGAGGCCGTGAAGGCCGTGGCCAGGGCCGTCCGCCGGGGCCGGGTGGGCCTGAAGGAGCCGGGGCGGCCCACGGGCAGCTTTCTATTTTTAGGCCCCACCGGCGTGGGCAAGACCGAGCTGTGCAAGGCTCTGGCCGAGACCCTGTTCGGCACGGAGGAGGCGCTTTTGCGCTTCGATATGTCCGAGTATATGGAAAAGCAGACCGTGTCCCGGCTCATCGGCTCCCCGCCGGGGTACGTGGGCTACGACGAGGGGGGCCAGCTCACCGAAAAGGTGCGGCGGCGGCCCTACGCCGTGGTGCTCTTCGATGAAATCGAAAAGGCCCACTCCGACGTGTGGGGCATCCTGCTCCAAATCATGGAGGACGGAGTCCTCACCGACGCCCAGGGCCACAAGGTGGACTTCAAGAACACGGTGGTGGTGATGACCTCCAACGTGGGGGCCACCCGCATCACCTCCAAAGGGGCCCGGCTGGGCTTTTCCACCGCCGAGTCCGCCGACGGGGAGACCCGGCCCGTGGAGGAGTTGCGAGACGCCGTCATGGGGGATTTGAAAAAGGTGTTCCGGCCGGAGTTCCTGAACCGTGTGGACGACATCATCGTCTTCCGCCAGCTCTCCCGGGGCGAGACCCGGGACATCGCCCGGCGGATGCTCCGGGGGGTGGCCCGCCGCCTGGAGGGCCTGGGAGTGGCCCTGGAGTGCTCCGACGGGGCCCTGGACCAGCTGGTCAAGGCGGGCTTCGACCCGGCCTATGGGGCGCGGCCCCTGCGGCGGACCATCCGCGCCCAGGTGGAGGACCCCGCCGCCGAGCTGCTGCTCACCGGGACGGTGGGGGCCGGTGCGGTGGTGCTGGTGGACGCGGCGGAGGGCGTGCTGAAACTTTTTCCCCGGGATGGGGAACAAAATGCGCCGGACGCCGTCCAAGAGCCATGTAACCCAATTTTGATCGAGGAGAGTCAACACCCATGAAAAGAATGCTTACCCTGTCCCTTGCCGCCCTGTCCCTGGTCCTGACCCTGGCGGGCTGCACCAACAACAAGCCCCAGGAGAGCGATGCCCCCGTCATGACCGCCGAGGAGCGCACCGAAGCCTACAAGGCCGCCATCGAGGGCGCCCGGGACGACGAGATGAACCAGGCCGTGCCCGTCATCACCGCCTCCGACGAGGCCATGGCCGACATGATCCTGCCCATGGTGGGCGTCACCGACGAGAACGCCACCTCCTACGCCGTGGCCGTGTCCGCCATGAACGTGCGGGCCTACGGCATCGCCGCTATCATGCCCGCCGAGGGCAAGAGCGACGAGGTGCTGGAGGGCGTGAAGGCCTTCGTGGACCAGCAGAAGAGCAACTTTGAGTTCTACCTGGCCGACCAGTACGACATCGCCAACGCCGCCAAGGTGGAGACCCTGGACGACGGCACCATCCTGCTGGTGATGGGCGAGGGCCAGGACGAGATTTTGCAGAGCATCAAGGACGCGCTGAAGTAAGACAACGCTAAGACGAGAGGGGCTGCCGAAAGGCGGCCCCTCTTCTTTCATTTCATCGGGGACAGGACGCCCGCAGGCAGTCCGCAGTGAGGGTTCGGGCGCTGCGCAGCATCACTGCGGGGGTGCCGGTGAACACTACCTCTCCCCCGTTCTTGCCCCCGTCGGGGCCGATGTCGATGATCCAGTCCGCCTGCTTCATCACGTCCAGATTGTGCTCGATCACCACAAGGGTATTCCCCCGGGCGATAATCAGGTCAAACAGCTTGAGGAGATGCTCGATATCCGACATGTGCAGGCCGGTGGTGGGCTCGTCCAGGATGATAACGCCCCCCTTTTTGCCCAGGTGCTTCGCCAGCTTGAGCCGCTGGCGCTCGCCGCCGGACAGGGTGCCCAGCGGCTGGCCCAGGGTCAGGTAGCCCAGCCCCACCTGCTCCATCCCCTTGAGCTGCTTTCTGATTTTAGGGTCCTCAAACACCTCCAGGGCCTGGGAGGCCGTCAGGTCCAACAGCTCCACGATGTTCCTGCCCCGGTAGGTACAGGCCAGGGCCTCCCGGTTATACCGCAGGCCGCCACAGGACTCGCACCCGGTGATGATGGGGTCCATGAAGGCCAGCTCGGTGATGATTACCCCCTTGCCGCCGCACACCGGGCAGGCCCCGGCGGAGTTGAAGCTGAACAGCCCCTCCGGCCGGCCGCTCTCCCGGGCCAGCAGCCGGCGTATCTCGTCAAAGAACCCCAGGTAGGAGCAAGGGGTGGAGCGGTTGGTGGCGGTGATGGGGCCCTGGTCCACCAAGACCACTTCGCGCTCGTACTGCTTGGCGAACACCCTGGAGATAAGCGTGCTCTTCCCCGAGCCGGCCACTCCGGTGACCACGGTCATGATGCCCAGGGGGATGTCCACGTCCACGTGCTTCAGATTGTGGAGGCAGGCGTCCCGCACCGGCAGGCTGCCCGACGCCCTGCGGGGCGCCGCTTTGACGGGCAGGGTCTGGCGCATGGCCTGCCCGGTCAGGGTGCCGGAGCGCAGCAGGTCCCGGTAGCTGCCCGTGAACATGATTTGGCCGCCCTGCCGTCCCGCCCGCGGCCCCACATCGATGATGTGGTCGGCGATGGCGATGACGTCCCGGTCGTGCTCCACCACCAGCACCGTGTTACCCTTGTCCCGGAGCTGTTTCAGCAGGCCGTTCATGCGGTAGACGTCCCTGGGGTGCATCCCGGCGCTGGGCTCGTCGAAGATATAGGTCAGGCCGGTCAGGCTGCTGCCCATATACCGCACCAGCTTCAGGCGCTGGGCCTCCCCGCCGGACAGCGAAGGCGTCTCCCGGTTCAGGTGGAGGTAGGGCAGGCCGATTTCTATCATTCTGTCCAGGCCCTCCATCAGCGTCTGGACCAGCACGTCCACCGTGGGGTCGGTGATTTGGGACAGAACCTCCCGCAGCTGGGTCAGCTCCATGGCGCACAGGTCGGCGATGGACCAGCCGTTGACCTTGCAGCCCAGGGCCGCCTCGTTGAGCCGCCGGCCCCGGCAGTCGGTACACTCCACCTCGGAGACCAGGTCCTGCGCTTTCTCCTGAGTGTGCTTGCTCTTACCGCTGATGTCCCGGTTCAGGAGGGTTTTGGTATATTGATGGCTGAGGCCGGGGACCTTCGGGTGCTCCTGCTCCCCTGCTCCGTCCCGGGAGCCGTACAGCAGGAGATTGTACTCCAGGCTGGAATAGTCTTTGAGGGGCTTGTCCAGGTCGAAGAGGCCGGACGCGGCGTACTGCTTCCAGTACCAGGAGCCGGGCCGGTACAGGGAATCCCTGACACAGCCCTGGTTCCAGGACTTCTCCGGGTCCAGGAGCGCCTCCACATCCACCCGCGTGACCTTCCCCAGGCCGGAACAGGTCTTGCACATACCGTTAGGGTCGTTGAAGGAGAAATAGGATGCCGTGCCCGCATAGGGCGTTCCAATGCGGGAAAAGAGCAGCCGCAGGCTGGCGTACAGGCCGCTGATGGTGCCCACGGTGGAGCGGGCGTTCCCACCCAGGGGGGACTGGTCCACCACCACGGAGGCTGTGAGATTGTCGATGCGCTCCACCGCCGGCTTGGGGTACTTGGGCAGCCGGGAGCGCACGAAGGCCGGATAGGTGGCGTTCATCTGCCGCTGGGATTCGGCGGCGATGGTGTCGAACACGATGCTGGATTTGCCGGAGCCGGACACGCCGGTGAATACGGTGATTTTCTCTTTCGGTATCCGGAGGGTGACGTGCTTCAAATTGTTTTGGGTCAGGCCCTGCACAAGGATGTCCGCCATCTGGTTCACGCCTCCCCTTTTCTTGGTCTGCCTTTTGCGTCGTACCACAGGAACGCCCCCACGACGGCGGCGGTGAGAAAGTCGGCGGTGGGGCTTGCGTACAGGATGCCGTCCAGGCCCCAGACCCGGGAGAACAGGTGGATGAGCGGGACCATCAGCAGCAGCGGGCGCAGGATGGACAGGAGCATGGCCTTCCACGCCTGGCCGGTGGCCAGATAGTACTGGGAGGAGACGACCTGCACTCCAGCGGTCAGCATACCCAGCAGGAAGATGCGCATACAGCGGGTCCCAAAGGCCATATAGGCCGGGTCGTCCATCCCGAACAGCCGGAGGATGCCCGCCGGGAAGGCCTGGCAGGCCAGCCACCCGAGCACGGAAAAGAGAGAGGCCGCCCACACGGACGTCCGAAAGGTCTCCCTCACCCGGCCGTCCAACCCCGCCCCCTTGTTGAAGCCCAGGATGGGCTGCATCCCCAGGGCGATGCCCACACAGACTGAGACCACCACCGAGCTGATGCGGAGCACGATGCCCACGGCGCTGAGGGCGGCCTCGCTGCCCACGGCCTGCCCGCCCCAGCGCACCAGGGCCTTGTTGAGTTCGATTTGCAGCACCGCGGCGGCAACCTGTATCATGCAGGCCGGGAGGCCCAGCAGGGCCACCTGCCCACAGAGCCGCGGGGCGGGGCGGAGATGGCCCCGCCTCAGCCGCATACGGCCCTTTTTCAGGAAATAGACCACCAGAATCGCGGCGGTCAGGAGCTGAGCGGTGACGGTGGCGATGGCCGCGCCCCGGACGCCCCAGCCCAGCACAAAGATATAGATGGGGTCCAGAATCAGGTTCAGCCCCGCCCCGGCCAGAAAGCAGCCCATGGAGAAGATGGGGCTTCCATCCGCCCGGGCCATACTGGACAGGACCACGGCGGTGGCGCTGAAGGGTGCGCCCAGCAAAATGACGGGGGCGTAGTCCAGCACATAGGGCAGGGACGTTTCCGTGGCTCCGAAGGCAAAGACCAGGGGCCTCAGCCACGCCAAGCATACCGCCGTGAAGAGGACGCCGGCGCCCGCCGCCAGGGTAAATACGGCGCCCAGGGTCCTTTCCGCCTCGTCCCGCTTGCCCGCGCCCATGTTCATGGAGGCGTAGACGCTGCCGCCGATGCCCAGCAGCGTGGAGAGAGCCAGGAGGATGGTGACGAGGGGAAAGGTCACCGTGGTGGCGGCGATGCCCAGGTAGCCCACCCCCTGACCGATAAAAATCTGGTCCGCCATGCTGTACAGCGCGTCGATGAGCATGGACAAGACGGACGGCACCGCAAACTTGACGAGCAGTCCTCCAATGGGCGCGGTTGCGAGCGGATTTTCGCCCGCGGGGTGTATGGTCTCTTCCAACATGAGTTCCTCCTTTGATGTTCGGCCTGTAACGCTCACGTCACAGCCTACCAGAGAAGGCGGCTCCTTACATGATGATTTTTGCTGCTTTTATTTCGATGTGGAGAAATGAGCCGTATCATGCTAGAATAGCCGCAGGGTAGCTATTCTAGCAAGTGGCCGGATCGGCCACGTGGCGAATGATAGCATGAATAAAATCCATGCTATCATAGAGGTCCCGGAAGGAGGTGCCGCTTTGAAGGAATTATCCCCGCTGGAGCGGGCAATCGAATACATCGAGTCCCACCTGAACGAGGACATCGGCTTGGGCGACGTGTCCCGGGAGACGGGCTACTCCTACTACCACATGACCCGGCTGTTCTCCGCCGTGCTGGGCGAGTCTGTGGGCCATTACATCAACCGGCGCAGGCTGTACAACGCCTCCGAGGCCCTCATCCACACCAAACGGCGGGTCATCGACATCGCCCTGGACAGCGGGTTCGAGTCCTCCGAGGCGTTCAGCCGCGCCTTCAAGGCCGCTTTCGGTAGCAGTCCGGCGGAGTACCGGCGGGCGGGGCTCAATCTGGTGGTGAACGCCAAGCGGGAGCTGGCCCCTGAGGACGTGGGCCACATCGCCAACAACATCACCCACTCCCCCGAAATCCGCTGGACAGAGGACATACAGATCGCCGGGCTTCGGGGGGCCACCACCCGCTCCGACAACCAGATCCCCGGCCTGTGGCAGGAGTTTCTGCGGGTGTCCGGCGGGTCGCTCCGCACCAGGGGCGGCGGGTACGAAATCTGCGAGACCCAGCAGACCACCTATACCAAGGACGGAGACGTGTCCTTTTCCGTCCTGGTGGGCGCGCCCACGTCCTCCTTCACCCGGCGCCCGGAGGGCTTGGTGGAGCGGACGCTGCGGGGCGGCAGGTATGCGGTATTCACCCACCGGGGCACCTTTGCAAACCTGTTCAAAACCTACCAGTATATCTTCGGCACGTGGCTAGCGACGGCAAAAGAGACGCTGGACGACCGGGAAGACTATGCGCTCTATGAGCGCGAGGTAACGGCCTTCGACGACCCGGACAACGTGGTCAAAATCTTTATCCCCATCCGGTAAGGCGGGCCTCGTTGACACTTTTCTTTCAAATCCGTATAATAGCCCTATCACTGTACATATGGAGGTACCCAATGAAGGGACGTTCCAGCGGTATTCTGCTCCCCGTGTTCTCCCTGCCGGGAGACTACGGCGTGGGCGCTCTGGGCAAGGACGCCCGGGCATTTATTGACTTCCTGGCCGATGCCGGGCAGCACACCTGGCAGATTCTGCCCCTGGTGCCGCCGGGCAGCGGCGACTCCCCCTATATGTCCCCCTCCGCCTTCGCAGGGAACCCCTGGTTCCTGGACCTGGACGACCTGGTGGACCGGGGCCTGCTGACCCCCCAGGAGCGGGACACGGCCCGGTATCCGAACCCGGACCGCATCGACTACACCTGGCTGGCCGAGACCCGGCTGCCCCTGCTGCGTAAGGCCTGGGAGCGGGGCAAGGGGCAAGACCTGGAAGCCCGGGCGGCCTTTGAGGCGGAGTACGCCCACTGGCTGGCGGATTACGCCCTGTTCGCCGCCCTCCACGACCACTTCGGCGGCGTGGATATGGCCCGCTGGCCCGACGAGGACGCCCGCCGCCGGGCGCCCGCCGCGCTGAAGCGGTACCGGGCCAAGCTGGCGGAGGACATCGACTTTTACTGTTTCTTACAGTATCACTTCTTCCGCCAGTGGACGGCCCTGCGGGCCTACGCCAACGACAGGGGCGTGTCCATTATGGGGGACCTGCCCATCTACGTCTCCCCGGACAGCGCCGAGGTGTGGGCCAACCCGGAGCTGTTCCAGCTGGACGGGGATTTCATGCCCACGGCGGTGGCCGGCGTGCCCCCCGACGCCTTTTCCGCCACGGGACAGCACTGGGGCAACCCCCTTTACGACTGGGAGGGGCACAGGAAGGCCCTGTTCCAGTGGTGGGGGCGGCGGATGGCCCACGCCGGACTGCTCTACGACCGTGTGCGCATCGACCACTTCCGGGGCATCCACACCTACTGGTCCATCCCGGCAACGGCCGAGACGGCGCTGGAGGGCCACTGGGAGCAGGGTCCGGGGCAGGCCCTGCTGAACTATCTGGCCAAGACGGTACCGGGGCTGGAGCTGGTGGCCGAGGACCTGGGGGACCTGGACGACGCGGCCAGAGACTTTATTGCCCGGTCCGGACTGCCGGGAATGAAAATCTTGGTCTACGCCTTTGACCCGGTGGGCGAGAGCGCCTACCTCCCCCACAACTGTCCCAGGGACGCGGTGGTCTACACCGGCACCCACGACACCCCCACCTTCGTCCAGTGGCTCTTTGACGAGGCCAGCCCGGCGGAGCGGGCATACGCCACGGACTACCTGCGGCTCAATGAGGGCGAGGGCTTCGGCTGGGGGGCCATCCGTGGGGCCTGGGGCGCGCCCTGCGCCCTGGCCATCGCGCCCATGCAGGATGTGCTGGGGCTGGGGGCCGACGCCCGGGTCAACACCCCCGGCACCGCCGGACCTCACAACTGGTCCTGGCGAGTGCGCGCGGCGGCCTTCAACCCCGACGTGGCCGGGAAGCTGAAAAAGCTGACCCGGATCTACCGAAGGGGGTAAGCGGCATGGAACTGGACATCCGGGAGGCGCAGGCGGCGGATTTGTCCGCCCTTTTGCAGCTGTACGCCGACCTCCACGACGAGGAGCCGCCGGAGGCCGGGGCCGCCCAGGCGGCCTGGACCGCCATTCTGGCCGACCCCGGCCACCACCTGCTGCTGGGCTGCATGGACGGACGGGCGGTCTGCTCCTGCGTACTGGTGGTGGTCCCCAACCTGACCCACGGCGCGCGGCCCTATGGGCTGATCGAGAACGTAGTGACCTGTTCGGAGGCCCGGGGGCGGGGGTACGCCACTTCCCTGCTGCGCCGAGCGGCGGAGCTGGCCAAGGACGCCGGGTGCTACAAGGTCATGCTGCTCACCGGGCGGAAGGACGAGGCCACGCTGGCGTTCTACCGAAAGGCCGGGTTCAACTCGGAGGATAAGACGGCGTTTATCCGGTGGCTGTGATTGCCTCCGGCGTCCCGTTCCCCGATGCCGCACCGGCCACCTGCAAAACGTACTGGATTGCATACAAAGACACCGCGCCGGTCCTATGACCGGCGCGGTGCTTTTTTACAGATGAAGCGCTCCCTTCGGGCACGTGTTGACACACTGAAGGCACAGGATACATTCCGTTCCATTCCGCCGGTTCCGGGCGGGGTCCAGCATGTCCACGTCCATGGGGCAGACCGTTTTGCAGGCTCCGCATGACACGCAGTTGTGTTCGTCGCATTTGACCCGCATAAGGGAGAAATAGCTGGCGGGCTTCAGGAAAACGGCGACGGGGCAGACATATTTGCAAAAGGCGCGGTTATCCCGGAAGGCGAAGGCCAATCCGATGCCTATGGCATAGTACAGGGCGTTCCCCACGATGAAGCTCCAAAACATGATCTGGTTCAGGTTCGGCACTTGCAGGACGAACAGCCCCCCTACAAACAGCAGAGAGCCGGCAAAGACCACAACCCGAATCCACCCCAGCTTTTTTCGGGGCCGGGCCGGCCTCTTGTAGGGGAGCAGGTCCAGGACCATGGCCGTCCAGCAGGCGTACCCGCACCAGCCGCGGCCGAAAAAGAGGGGCCCGAATATCTTGGCCACCACGTAGTGGATGACCGCCGCCTCAAAGACGCCCAAAAAGAGATAGTACCAGAATCCCTCTATCTGCATATTCTCCTGGGACAGTATCCCGAGGTAGACCAGCATATAGAGGCCGACGGCAAACTGCACCACGTTCCTGGCGTACTTCCATCTTTTTGTGTAGAGAAGGATGCCCATAGACAGGCAGGTCCCGATATAGGAAAAATTGAAAAAGTAAAAGAGGTTGTCCAAAGTCAGCCACAGGGTCACGGCCACGGTCTCGAACAGCAGCCACAGCCCCAGGGGGACGGCATACCGTTTCATACGCCGCCCTCATCCGGGTCGATTTTCGCTTTTACCTCCGAGGCTTTCAGACCATTTTTCTTCGCGGTCCGGCGCATGCCGGACTGGCCCGCCAGCCGGTAGAGGAACCGGGGAAAGTTGGGCTTGATGTACATAGTCTCGCCGGAGGCGCCGCTCAAAATGTCCTTAGCAAGCTGGTCCAGCGCCTTTCCGGCGTTGGTGGACGGGCCGCGGCCCAGAGGGGCCACCTGCAGCATCTCCCCCGCCCCCACCGCCAGGGCGCGGCCCCGGGTCAGGCCGCAGGCGTCGCACCACTTCCAGACCATGTCGATGGCGGCCCGGTTCTGTTCGGCTTCGTAGAAGCCATTGTTGGCGATGACGTACACCTTCACCGGCTTTTGCCGCTCCGGCATGGCCGCCTGGAGCCAGCGCAGAAGGCCCAGGAGGTGGGACGGCAGGCCGTCCACGTAGAGAGGAAAGGCGATGACCAGCGCGCCGCTGTTGGGGAGGTCCTCCAGGATGGCCTCCCGCTCGCCGGCGGCGCGGTGGATGGTGACTTTCTGTTCGGGGCCCAGGCGGTCCCGCAGACCCTCCAACAGGTACATACTGTTGCCGCGCTGGGGGCGCGGACTGCCGCACAGCATCCAAATCTTCATGCCAGCGCCCTCCTGACCGCTTCCTCCGACGCCAGGAAGGACACGGAATACCCGCTGGCCCCAAGGTTCCTGGCGTTGCCCTGGACCACGCGGCGGGCGATGTCCCGCTCCTCCTCGTCGCAGGGGCCGTAAAAGTAGACCCGCAGGGCAAAGCTGTGAGCGCTGCGCATCTGGTGGTGCATCTCCCCGTGAAGCATACGGAAGTAGGGCAGCATATAGCCGATGGAGCGGTCCAGGACGGCCTTGATGCGCTGGGAGTAGCCGCCGTACCAAATGGGGCTGATGATGATGAACTCGTCGCACTTTGTCAGGTAGGCGGGCATGACCCCGCAGCGGTCCCGGATAGCGCACTTGCCCGGCGTTTTGAGCCAGCAGCCAAAACAGCCCACGCAGTGCTTTACCAGCGGGGCTGCGGGAAAGAGCAGGTCCTCCTCCCGGATGGAGGGAAGGACTGCCTCGTCCTCGCAGAGGAACAGGCGCTTCATGCCACGGTCTCCCCGGTCAGGTGGTAGCTGCCCTGGAAGGCCTCGGCGTGGATGACCACGGTATACCGGCCCGGCTCCAGCTCCACGCTGTCGCTCTCGCTGTCCCAGGGGCGCTGGTCGTAGGCCCACCCGCCCACGGCCCTGCGGATGCCCAGCTCCAGCACGCCGGACAGATTCTCCACGTCCATGTCCATCCGTGTGGTGTCCTGGACGGCAAAGTCATAGCTCAATACCCCGGCGCTCATACCCAGGCTCTTGTCGTCGTGCTCGGGGACCGCCCGGTAGAGCTCGTTGGGCAGGTCCACGATCTCGTCCGGGGCCTCCGGGGTCTCGGGGGCTTCCGGGATGTAGGACCCGCCGCCGAAGTGGACGGAGGCGCTGCCCATGTCGGTGGAGATGGACATGCGGTAGCTGCCCGCCCCGCCCCGGACGTGCTCCTCCTTCTGCCGTACGCCGTCCAGCTTGAGGTCGCCCATGCTGGCGCTCAGGTCATAGGTGTACTGGTCCCGGGCCAGGCCGGTGTACACATCCACGCTGCCCATACTGCTGGTCACATCCATGTCACAGGCCAGCTCGCCGGACAGGATGACGCCGCCCATGTCGCAGTCCACCAGGATTTTTTCGCTCACCCGGCTGTCTATCAGCTCCACATCGCCCATGCTGGCGGTCACGTCCAACACGCCGGACACGGCGCTGTCCGCCAGCACAAAGGTCCCCATGTCGGCTCGGACCGTCATCTGGTCCGCCGCGCCCCGCAGGAAGGCCGTCTCGCCCATGCTGCTCTCCAGGGTGGCGGTCCCGGTCCGGACGTCCGCCATGTAGAGGTCGCCCATGTCCATGGTCACGTTCACGTCGTCCAGCGCGGCGCCCTCGGGGAGGGTGACGACCACGAGGCCGCCGACCTGATTGTTGCCTTTGAGGCTGTTGTTCGGCAGGCGGCTGTATACCTCCAGGGCGTCGCCGTTCTGATACCAGTCCATGGTGTAGCCCACGTTGCTGTACCACTTCAGCTCCAGGCCGTAGGCGTCGCCCTGCTCCACGATGACGTCGCTGATGTCCGCGTCGATATGCAGCCTGGTGAAGGCCTCCGGCGCGGCGCTGACGGTCTCGACCTCATTCCGATACTTAGTCGGTACCCGCCACACCGGCCGGTCCGGCACCGTGCCGGGGGTACGGTCCTGGCTCCAACCGTCCCAGCCGGTCTCCCAGCCCTCGCTGTTCAGGCCGTGGAGGCTGAAGGGAGAGACCTCCACGCTCCAGCCGTCCCGCTGGATGGTGAGTTCATGCTCGGCCCCCATGTAGTGGCCCGCCACGGCCAGGACCCCGCCGGACAGCAGCAGAAAAGCCGCCGCGCCCGCCGCAAATTTACCAGCGCTCATGCCCGCGCCTCCCCTCTATGCAGTGCCCGGCCCAGCAGCCGGATGATTCCCCGGAAGCAGCCGCCGGCGATGAACAGGATGCCCGCCACCAGCAGGATGCCAACCCCGGCGGTGACCATGCCGCCGCCCACGAAGTACATGGTGGTGGCAAGTCCGTGGGTCAGCATGGCGGTGAAGCCCAGCACGGCGCTCATCAGGCCGAAGCCCACGCAGATGATACCGGCGGCCCCCACTCCGGCCACCAGGGCCAGAACGGCCACCACCAGCGCCACGGCCACCGCCACCAGGGCGATGGTCAGGGGGATGGCCACGGGGGCGGCGCACAGGGCCAAAATGACGGTCCAGACGGCGCCGATGCCGGTCCGCCGTCTGGCGTAGACCGGCTCCGGGCGCTGGACCTCTTCGATCACCTGCTCGCCCATGATTTGGCGGACCAGGCGTTCCGGGCTGCCCAGCTCCTGGATGACCCTGGCCTCACCTTCCGGCCCGGCCTCTTGAAAGTACTCCTCGTAGTAGCGCATGGTGTTCTCCAGCTCCGGCTGGGTCAGCCGGTGGGAGAGGCGCAGGCGCAGCTCCTGGAGGTATTCGTCTCTGGTCATGGAATCTCCCTCTCTCTCATGTGTTGCCTCTATCATAGAACATTCGGATTAAGAAGAATAGAGAAAGATTCTTAAAATTTGGTGAAAATGGCGCGGACAGTGGGTGCCGCCCCTCAATATGCTCCTCCGCAGGGGATGTCGCTACGGACCATCGTCTTGTTCACGGCGCATCTGCGCCGTGGGCAGGTTCTCTATTTAATCCCTAATAATTCCCTAGGAATTTCATAGTTTGTTCATAGGTTTGGGGTTGTAAATCCGGGGATTTTGTTATAGTATGTAGGGTACGAAAAAATAGGACAGGTGACGCCTCTATGGGTTTACGAATTGGAATCGACATCGGCTCCACCACCGTCAAGGTGGTAGTGCTGGACGAGCAGAACAAGCTTTTATTCCGCTCCTACGAGCGGCATTACTCCAAGGCCCGGGAGCGGGCGTGTGAGACGCTGCGCGGCATCCGGGACATGCTCTCCGGAAAGGACGTGCGGATGGTCATCACCGGCTCGGCGGGGCTGGGCGTGGCGAAAAGCTCCGGCATCGACTTCGTGCAGGAGGTCTACGCCACCGCCGCCGCCGTGAACACCTACATACCCGGCACCGACGCCGTCATCGAACTGGGCGGCGAAGACGCCAAAATCATCTTCTTCGGCGGGGCGCTGGAGGAGCGGATGAACGGCTCCTGCGCCGGGGGCACCGGGGCCTTCATCGACCAGATGGCCACGCTGATGAACGTGCCCATCGACGAGCTGGACCGTCTCTCGCTGAAGCACGAGAAAATCTACCCCATCGCCTCCCGCTGCGGCGTGTTCGCCAAGAGCGACATCCAGCCCATCCTGAACCAGGGCGGGCGGAAGGAGGACGTGGCGGCCTCCATCTTCCAGGCCGTGGTGGACCAGACCGTGGCCGGGCTGACCCAGGGGCGGGAGCTGAAGGGCAAGATCGTCTTTCTGGGCGGCCCCCTCCACTTCCTCTACGGGCTGCGGGAGCGGTTCGTGGACACCCTCAAGCTGGACGGGGAGCACGCCATTTTCCCGGAGGACGGCGACTGCTTCGCCGGCATGGGGGCGGCGCTGTGCGCCTCGGACTACGCCGCCCGGCCCTTTGACGAGTGCCTGAAGCTGCTGGAGGAGTCCGTGGACAACGTGGGGCTGGTGGACACCATGCCCCCCCTCTTCGACGGCGACGAGCAGTACCAGGAGTTTTTGACCCGCCACGACCGCAACCACCCCCCCGAGGTGGACGCCAGGACCTACACCGGCGACGCCTATCTGGGCATCGACGCGGGCAGCACCACCACGAAAATGACCCTCATCGCCCCCGACGGCGGGCTGCTGTATACCTACTACCACTCCAACCAGGGCAACCCCGTTGCCATCGTGCTGGAACAGCTCAAGGAGATCTACAAGCTGTGCGGGGACCGCATCACCATCCGGGGCTCCGCCGTCACCGGGTACGGCGAGGACCTCATCAAGAACGCCTTCTCCTGCGACCTGGGGCTGGTGGAGACGGTGGCCCACTACAACGCCGCCCGGCACTTCAACCCCGACGTGGACTTCATTATCGACATCGGCGGCCAGGACATGAAGTGCTTCAAGATCCGCAACGGGGCCGTGGACTCCATCATGCTCAACGAGGCCTGCTCCTCCGGCTGCGGCTCCTTCATCGAGACCTTCGCCAAGGCCCTGGGCTACGACATCGCAGAGTTCTCCAAGCTGGGACTCACCACCCGGCATCCGGTCAACCTGGGGTCCCGGTGCACGGTGTTTATGAACTCCAGCGTGAAACAGGCCCAGAAGGACGGGGCCAGCGTGGCCGACATCTCGGCGGGGCTGTCCATCTCCATCGTGAAGAACGCCGTCTACAAGGTCATCCGGGCGGCCTCCGCCGACGACCTGGGCAAGAATATCGTGGTCCAGGGCGGCACCTTCCTCAACGACGCGGTCCTCCGGGCCTTCGAGCTGGAGCTGGGGCGGAACGTGACCCGGCCCACTATCGCGGGCCTCATGGGGGCCTTCGGCGCGGCTCTGGCCGCCCGGGACGCCCATCTGGAGGAGTCCACCCTGTTAAGCGAGACCGCTTTGCAGTCCTTCACCCACACGGCAAAGCCGGTGACCTGCAACCTGTGCACCAACCACTGCTCCCTCACCGTCAACTCCTTTGACGGCGGGCGGCGGTTCATCTCCGGCAACCGCTGCTCCCGGCCCCTGGGGCAGGAAAAGGCGGAGCTGCCGGACCTGTACCGCTACAAATATCAGAAGCTGCGCGCCATGGAGGGCAAGGGGACCGGAGACGGCTCCCGGGGGAAAATCGGCATCCCCTTCGGACTGAACATGTACGAGAACCTCCCCTTCTGGTACGAATTTTTCACCAAGCTCAACTTCGAGGTGGTCCTCTCCCCCGAGTCCACCCGAAAGCTGTATATCAAGGGCCAGCGGACCATCCCGTCGGACACGGTGTGCTACCCCGCCAAGCTGCTCCACGGCCACGTGGAAGCCCTGGTGGAGCAGGGCGTGGACGCCATCTTCTACCCCTGCCTGCCCTACAACTTCGACGAGCACATCAGCGACAACCACTACAACTGCCCCGTGGTGGCCTACTACCCCGAGCTGCTGGCCGCCAACGTGCCCGACCTGCGGCAGGTGAAGTATCTGGACCCCTACTTCGGTCTCCACCGGCCCAAGGACTTCGCCAAGCACGCGGGGGACTACTTCGCCCGGGAGTTCGACGTACCCAAAAAGGAGACGGCCGCCGCGGCCAAGGCCGCCTTTGCCGCCTACGACGCCTACCGGGAGGACATCCGCCGGACCGGGGCAGAGTACATCGCCTACGCCAGGGCGCACCAGATGCCCATCCTGGTGCTGGCGGGCCGCCCCTACCACATGGACCCGGAAATCAACCACGGCATCAACGATTTGGTGACCTCCTTCGGCTTCGTTATCGTCACCGAGGACGCGGTGGCCTATCTGGAGGATAAGCAGCCCCGGCACGTGCTGAACCAGTGGACCTTCCACGCCCGGCTCTACAACGCCGCCCGGTATGTCTGCACTCAGCCCGACATGGAGCTCATCCAGCTGGTCTCCTTCGGCTGCGGCGTGGACGCCATCACCGGCGACGAGGTGCGCGCTATTCTGGAGGGCGGCGGGAAGCTGTATACCCAGCTCAAAATCGACGACATCAGCAACCTGGGGGCGGTGCGCATCCGGGTGCGCTCCCTGATGGCCGCCATGGACGCGAGGAAGCAGGGCAATGGATAAAAACACCGTTTGGACCCTGGCCCAGGAACAGCTGGCTATGGATTTAGGCTGCGAGGCGGAATGCCTTGACAGCGATTGCAACGCGGTCTTTCCCTGGCGGGACCACCCCGGCCGCCGGAAGTACGGCAGCGGGACCCCTTTCCTGGAAATCGTCCTCTGGAGGGGACGGCTCTTCGCGGCCTGTGCCGGCGAACTTCTCCCCTGGGCGGAGGAAAACCTGCTGCCCCGGAAGCCGGAATGGCTGTTCCTGCCCCAGAACCACCGGCGCATCGAGGCCGGGCTAGCCCCCTTCGGCTACGAGATCGGCGACGCCCGGCACTTTTACCTGCCCACCCTCCCCTGCCCGGAGACGCGGCCCCTGCGCCCCGTCAGGTGGTACGAGGAGGCGGACCTGGAGCAATTCCGGGGGGACGACACCTGGGACGAGGCGCTGGCCTTCAACCCCTACACCCCCGACATGCTGGCCGTGGCCGCGCTGGATGAGCAGGGCACTCCCATCGCCATGGCCGGGGCCAGCCGGGACGGGGCGCGCTTGTGGCAGATCGGCATCCGGGTCCTGCCGGAGTGGCGGGGCCAGGGGCTGGGCGTGAATCTTACCGCGCTGCTGAAAGACGAATTGCTCCGCCGGGACATCGTACCCTTTTACAGTACGGCGGAGAGCCATATCCTCTCCCAAAACGTGGGCCTGAGCGCCGGATTCCGTCCGGCGTGGGCCTATTTGTACGCACAAGCGAAAGGAACCTGACATTATGGCTGAACTGATTTATGACGAGACCGGACGTCTCCTGTTTACTAAGGAGATGAAGGAAGAGTATACCCTCCTGGTGCCCCAGATGCTGCCCATCCACTTTGCCATGATGGTGCGGCTGATGCAGAACGAGGGGTTCAAGGCGGTGATGCTCAACACCAACCACCGGGGCATCGTGGACGAGGGATTGAAGTACGTCCACAACGACACCTGCTTCCCCGCCCTGCTGGTCATCGGCCAGCTCATCGACGCGGTGAAAAACGGGGGCTACGACCCCCACAAGGTGGCCCTGGTCATCACCCAGACCGGCGGCGGCTGCCGGGCCTCCAACTACATCCACCTGCTGCGCAAGGCCCTGGAGAAGGCCGACATGGCCTATGTACCCGTGATTTCGGTGAACCTGTCCGGGCTGGAAAAGAACCCCGGTTTCCAGCTCTCCCTGAACTTTCTGCGCAAGGCTGTGTTCGCCATGATGTACGGCGACATCATCATGAACGTGGCCAACCAGGTGCGGCCCTACGAGGTGGTGCCCGGCGACACGGACCGGGCGGTGGAGGTCTGCATGGACTGGCTCCTGGCCGGGATGGACCAGGGCAAGGGGCTGTCCTACAAGAGCATGTGCGAGAACTTCGACAAAATCTGCGACCAGTTCAAGGCCGTGCCCGTCGCCGGGGAACAGAAGGTGCGGGTGGGGGTCGTGGGCGAGATCTACGTCAAGTTCTCCCCCCTGGGCAACAACAACCTGGAGTCCTTCCTGCTCTCCGAGGGGGCGGAGCCGGTGGTCCCCGGCCTCACCGACTTCATCATCTTCAAGATTTACAACCGGGTGGCCGACGTGGACCTGTACGGCGGCAAGTGGATCAAGAAGAAGGCCTGCCTGGTGTTCATGCACTACGTGGAGAAGTGCCAGCGGGCCATGATCGCCGCCCTGGAAAAATCCGGGCGGTTCCGCGCCCCCGGCACCTTCGAGGACCTGCACCGGCTTATCCAGGGCTACCTGGGCGACGGCAACAAGATGGGCGAGGGCTGGCTCCTCACCGCCGAAATGCTGGAGCTCATCCACTCCGGCACCCCCAACATCGTCTGCACCCAGCCCTTCGGCTGCCTGCCCAACCACATCGTGGGCAAGGGCATGATCCGGCGGCTGAAGGACGACTACCCCAACTCCAATATCGTAGCCATCGACTACGACCCCGGCGCCACCAAAATCAACCAGGAAAACCGCATCAAGCTCATGCTTGCCAACGCCAGGGCCATCGCCAAGCAGGCCGAGGACGGCGCGGCCCCCGGCGAGGCGGCGGAGGCCCAGGAGGCTTTGGTGTAAATGGATCACGCCTTACATTTTGTGGACGCCTGTAAGGACGAACACTTCCGCGCCATGTCCCTCATCCACGCCCTGGGCTGGCGCAGCACCTACGTGGGCTACGTGCCCGACGACTATATGGCCCGGGAAATCACCGACGACCGCTGGGTCAAATTCTTCCGGGAGGACCACGAGACCGGCCGGTGTCATGGTCTGCTCCTTTACAGAGACGACACGCCGGTGGCCTGCATCAACTATGGCCCCGCCCGGACGGAAAACTACAACGCCGGGTCGGTGTGTACCTTTGACTCCACGGGTTACGAGGGCTGGGGGGAGCTCATCTCCTTCTACACCCACCCGGCGGAGACCGGCAAGGGCTACGGCGGTCTGCTCTTCGAGGAGGCCCTGGGGCGGCTGAAGGCCGACGGGTTCCGGGACGCCTTCCTCTTCGTCCTGCGGGAGAACGAGGGGGCCCGGCGGTTCTACGCCGCCCACGGCTTCGCCTGGGACGGCACCCACGCCGACATCCCCTTCCCCCCGGACGCGGTCTGCGTGGATTTGAGGTATGTGAGGAAGCTATGAAAAAGCCATGGTTATTGCCGCTCCTGCTGGTGATGCTGGCGGGGTGCGGAGCGGCCCCCGCGCCCACGGCACCGCCGGAGGGGACAAGCCCCCCGGCGGTGTCCGGGACCACCGCCCCGGCGCCGTCGGCCCCGTTGGAGACGGGCGACGGCGACGCCTGGGTGGAACACATCGACCTGACCGCCCTGCCCCAGAAGGGCGAGCTGCCCGTGGAGCTGGCCGACGGGACCCGGGTGGCCTGTCTGGCGAAAGCGGACAGCGCGGACGTCTCCCTCTACGCCGTCCAGCGGCCCGACGCGGAGGGGCGGGACCTGCTGTTCCGGTACGTGGACAAGCTCCAGGCCATGGGTACCCTGGCGGAGGGCGAGCAGGTCGCCGCCGCGGTCTGGTCCGACTGGGACGGGGACGGCGATTCGGAGCTGGCGGTGGTCCTGCGGGGGGAGGCCACCTCCGGGCTGACCGTCTACGAGTGGGACGGTGGCTGGACGGCCCGCACCTTCGAGCCGGAGGCGTACAGCCGCCAGCTCCTGGATGTGCTGGACTACACCTACGGGAACCGCACCCTCACCGTCACCCACGGCCGGGAGAGCGCGGCCCTGACCCTGGGGCCCACCGAGACCGGCCGCATCGGCTTTCACGAGGACTTCGGCGGCCTGGCCGCCTTCCGGGTGGAGGACGGGGCGCTGTACGCCGTCTTCGGCCTGGGTGCCGACGTGAACGGCGAGGTCCGCTATTTCGGCACCCTGACCGCCACGGTGACTTACGACGGCGAGGGGTTCTCCCTCTATGATTTGAGGCTTATCTCCAACAGCGGAGTGTAGCCCCCGGACCGCGGCCGCGATACATCGCGGCCGTTTGTCCTGTGAAAGGACTGAAACATTTGGAAGAAAACAAAATGGGGGTCATGCCGGTCCGGCGGCTGCTCATCCATATGGCCTGGCCCATGATGCTCTCCATGTTCATCCAGGCCCTCTACAACATGGTGGACTCCATGTTCGTCTCCCGGCTCTCCGGCGAGGGCTTTCAGGCCCTGGCCCTGGCCTACCCGGTGCAGATGTTCATGATCGCCATCTGCGTGGGCACCGGCGTGGGGGTCAACGCCCTGCTCTCCCGCCGCCTGGGCGAGGGGGACGGCGCGGGGGCCAACGCCGTGGCGATGAACGGCATCTTCGTCTACGGCGTCTCCTGGGCGGTCTTTTTCCTCTTCGGGCTGTTCCTGTCCCGGCCCTTCATGGGCTTTTTCACCACGGACCCCCTCATCGCCGCCTATGGCGGGACCTACCTGTCCATCGTCACCTGCGGCTCCATCGGCATGGCCATGCAGTTCGTGGCCGAGCGCATCCTGCTGGCCAGCGGGGACCCGGTGGGCCCCATGGTGGTCCAGGGCGTGGGGGCGGTCATCAACCTGATTTTTGACCCCCTGCTCATTTTCGGCATCGGCCCCTTCCCCATGCTGGGGGTGGCGGGGGCCGCCATCGCCACCATCTTTGGCCAAATCGTGGGCATGGTGGTGGGCTTCGTCCTGGTCCGCCGGAACAGGGCCGTGCCCCTGCGGGTCCGGGGCTTCCGGCCCCAGGGCCGGGTCATTCTGGAGGTCTACCGCATCGGGCTGCCCGCCATCGTCATGCAGTCCCTGGCCTCCTTTATGACCCTGGGGCTGAATAAGATCATGGCCCTCTTCTCCCCCTTCGCCGTCTTTATTCTGGGGGCGTACTTCAAAATCCAGTCCTTCATCTTCATGCCGGTGTACGGCCTGAACAACGGGCTTATCCCGGTGGTGGGCTACAACTACGGGGCCAAAAGCCGGGAGCGCATCCTGGGGCTGATCCGCTTCGCCCTGGAGATCGCTGTCGCCATCATGGCGGTGGGCGCCCTGCTGCTGGCGGGCCTGCCCCAGGTATTCCTGGGGTTGTTCAACGCCACGCCGGAGCAGGTTGCCGCCGGGGCGCCCGCCCTGCGGATGATCGCGTCCAGCTTCCTGTTCGCCGGGGCGTCGGTGGTACTCTGCGCCTCGTTCCAGGCCCTGGGCGCGCCCATGCTGAGTCTGGTCATCTCCCTGCTGCGGCAGATCGTCCTGCTCCTCCCCGCCGCGTGGGTGCTGGGGCGGCTGGCGCCGGGTCTGATGTGGCTTTGCTTCCCGCTGGCGGAGGTGGTCTCCTGCGCCCTGGCCCTGCTCTTTTACCGCCGGCTCTACCGGCAGCGGCTGGCCGATTTGGGGTAGCGGTCACTTATTTTCTGTGAAAAATATCCAATTTGATGCTCTTTGTTCATAGTTTGTAGTTGTTTTCTCCCGCCGCAGCGGGTATAATCTATCATCAGAGTCATGTAACTTGCTGACGACGGAAGGGGGCCTTCCTTATGAAAAAATCGATTCTGCTCTGCGCCGCCTGCCTGCTGGCGCTGACGGGCTGCGCCAAGGGGCAGGCGGAGGTCACGCCCACAGTCCGGCCCACGGCCACGCCCCAGGCAACGCCTCTGGTCAGTGCGGCGGACCTGCCGGAGCCCACTATTGTGCCCACCGCCGCGCCCCAGGTGACCCAGACCCCGGAGGTCCTCCCCACTGAGACCGTCCTCCTGCCCACCCCCACCCCGGAGCCGGAGGGCTGGGACGGGGACCCGGACAAGCTGACCCTGGACGACTTCCCCACGCAGCTGGCCACCGCCGAACAGATGGCCGCAGGCGGGGTGGCCGCGGACGGGTCGGACATCTATCTGGTCTCCCAGCTGCCGGAGAGCGACACCTGGCTCTACGGTGTCTATGGGCCGGAAAAGGAACAGAGCCTGATCCTGCGCGTGGGCTCGGATTGGAAGGGGCTGAACGGCACCTTCTTTACGCCCCAGGGCATCCTGCCCACCATGGCCTACGGCGACTTTGACGGCGACATGGATATGGAGCTGGCAATTATCCCCTACCTGGGCAGCGGCACCGATGCCAGCGCTTACGGACTCAGTGTGGTGGAATTCGGCTCCACAGGCTGGACCGTGCTGACCTTCCAAGAATCCGACTACCGGGCCATTGTGGAGCAGTCGGTGCTGTGCAGCTATGATGCCGCCACCAACGTGGCCACCCTCCAGCTGGGGGAAACTTCGTTGGACCTGAATCTGGACGAGCACGGCTTGAAGGAGGTGGAGGGGCCTGTCTCCTCCATGTCGGGGGACCACATCCACTTTGCCGTGAACGGTGACACCATCACCGGCCGGTTCTCCGTGGCCATCCAGGTGGCCTCTTCCCAGGGACAGGGCAGGTTCCCCATGAGTCTGGCCTATGTGGACGCCACGGTGGTCTACACCGGCTCCAACTTCGGGCTGGCGGACTTGAGCCTGAGCCCCATGTAACAGATGCAAAAATCCCCGTGGCGTTCGCCACGGGGATTTTTTCTGCGTCTATGCTTAGAAGTCCACCTTGCCGGTGCCGGTGCCGTTGACCACGTAGTAGACGGCGCCGTCCTCGGGCTTCACATAGACCTCCAGGGTCTTGATGGCCTCGCCGGTCCAGTCGGCCTTGACGGCGGCCACGATGGCCTCCGCGTTCACCTGGCGGCCCTGATGCTCCACGCACAGCGTGACGGCCGGGGCCTTGGCGGCGCGGGGGGCTTTGACGGCCTTTTCAGCCTTGGCCTTGGGGGCTTTGACAGCCTTGGGCGCCTTTGCGGCCTTGGCGGGCTTCTCGGCGGCCTTGGCGGGCTTCTCGGCGGCCTTGGCGGTCACGGGGGTGGCCTTCTCCACGGTCTTTTCCGCGGGCTTGGCCTCGGCGGCCTTGGCAGCCAGCGTCTCCGGCTTCTTGTTGATGATTGCCATAATTTCTGCACTCCTTCACGCACGACGGACCAGCCGCCCTGCAAATTGTTACCATTCTATCAAATTTTCAGGAAAATGGAAGTGGTAAAGCGACCATTTTCCAGGGATTTTTTCCGATTTTCCCGCTGATTTGAACAGTTTTGGGCAAACTAAGGCCGGAACCGGAAGCAAAAGGAGGTCATTTGATATGAACAGCTTGAATCCCATCGCCGACCTGCCCATGGGCTTTGGCATGGCGCTGGTCCAGGACGTGCCCGCCATGGAGCGTTTTGCCAGCCTCTCCCCCGACGAGCAGCGGGCCATTGTGGACCAGACCCACGGCATCCGTTCCAAGTCCGAGATGCAGGCCTTTGTCCGGGGGCTGACGCCCCAGGATCTGGCGCCCTAACGCGAATCGGGACCCGCGGCCACGCCCGCTCCACCTTCCCCCCAGGGGGAAGGCTACTTAAATAGCGTCCAATTCGGCCTTCAGCCGTTCCAGGTCGGCGGGGATGGGCAGCTTTTGGGGGCATTTCTCCTCGCAGGCGCCGCAGGAGACACAGGCGTCCGCCCTTCCGGCCAGGTCCTTCCACTTGGCGGCGGCCCGCTTGGCGTCGCCGTAAATGCCGTACTCGTTCCACAGCTTGAAATTGGCCGGGATGTCCACCCCGGCGGGACAGGGCATACAGTAGCGGCAGCCGGTACAGCCGTTTTTCATCCTGGCCCGGAACCGGGCGGCGGCCCGGTCCAGGGTCTCCCTCTCCCCCGCCGCCAGCGGGCGGAAGGGGCTGAAGGTGCGGAGGTTGTCCTCCACCTGCTCCATCGCGGACATGCCGGAGAGGACGGTCATCACGTTGGGCAGGCTCCCCGCCCAGCGGAGGGCCCAGGAGGCGGCACTGGCCGCCGGGTCGGCTTCGGTCAGCAGCTCCATGACCTCCGGCGGCGGGCTGGCCAGGGCCCCGCCCTTCACCGGCTCCATGATGATGAGGGGGACGCTCAGGGTCTCGGTGAGCCGGTAGCCCTCCAGGCCCGCCTGCTCCTGGGTGTCCATGTAGTTGAGCTGGATTTGGCACACGTCCCAGGTTCGGGCCGTCAAAATCTCCTTGAACTCCCCGTAGCTGCCGTGGAAGGAGAAGCCGAACCGGCGGAAGGCCCCCTGCTTTTGCAGGTCCAGGCACCAGTCCACCACCCCCAGCTCCACCATCTCCCGGAAGCGGGGGCCGTTCAGGTTGTGGAGCAGGTAGAAGTCCAGATAATCCACCCCCAGCCGCTCCCGCTGCTCGGCGTAGATGCGCTTGGCGTCGTCCAGGCTGTGGACCAGGGTGGTGGGCAGCTTGCTGGTGAGATAGTAGGTCTCCCTGGGGTAGTCCGCCAGGGACCGGGCCGTAAAGGACTCGCTGGCGCCGTCGTGGTAAAAGTAGGCGGTGTCGAAGTAGTTCACGCCGCCCTGGATGGCCCGGTCCAGCAGGGCCTTGGCGGCGGGCTCATCGATGCCGCCCTGGGGCAGGGTGGGAAAGCGCATGCAGCCGTAGCCCAGCAGCGAGGGCCGGGCCTCCAGGCCGGGAATCGTCCTGTATTCCATTGGTATCACCTCCCTGACAGTGTAACATATCCGCCGCTTTCCGTCTAGAATGAAGCAATGGGGGGTGATTGGGTGGAAGTCTGTGTGCCGGGCGGCCCCGACGGCGAGGCCCTGGTCCTCGTTGCAGCGGCGGTGTCCATTCAGATGGCCCAGGGCCGGAGCGACGACGAGCTGGCCCTGCTGGCCGCCTTTTTCACGTCCCTGGGGGACAATCTGGCCCTCATCGTGGCCCGGCGGCTGGACGCCGCCGCCCGTCAGGAGCGGTGCAAAGCCCTCTGCGAGACCAGACGCAGGCAGGAAGAGGATTGCCCCGCGGGGGAAAAGCGTGTAAAATGAAGATACCGATTTGAGAAAGTGAGGCTGCGCCATGATTTGCGGCATCGTCGATTTGGGGTCCAACACCATCCGCCTGTCCGTCTACCGCTGGGAGGGGACGTCCTTCCAGTCCATCCTCCACCAGAAGTCCACCGCCGGGCTGGCTGGGTACGTCCGGGGCGGTGTCCTGTCCCCGGAGGGCATCGCCGCCGCCTGCGGGGTCCTCTCCCGCTACCGGGCGCTGATGGACAACCTGAATATCCCCGACCTGTACGTCTTTGCCACCGCCTCCCTGCGGAATATCTCCAACACCGCCGAGGCGGTGGAGGCCATCCGACAGCGGACCGGTATCGCCGTGGAGGTCCTGTCCGGCGAGACCGAGGCCCGGCTCTCCTTCCGGGGGGCGGTGCCGGAGGGCGGCGCGGGGCTGCTGGCCGACATCGGCGGCGGGTCCTTCGAGCTGGTGGCCTTCGGGGACGGGGCGGTTCGGGGGGCGTGCTCCCGGCCCATCGGGTCCCTCTCCCTGTTCAGCCGGTACGTGTCCGGCCTCTTCCTCACCCCGGCGGAGCGGCGGGCCATGGAGGTCCAGATCGCCGCAGAGCTGGAACAGGCCACGATCCCCGCCGGCCCCTATCCCCTGCTGCGGGGCGTGGGCGGCACGGTGCGGGCGGCGGACAAGCTGGCCGTGGAGCTGTTCCAGAAGGACCGGGCGGGCCGGCTCACCGCCGGGGAGGTGGACGAGCTGTACCGGCGGCTGTCCACCGGCGACCGGGACGTGCTGCACCTACTCCTCCACGCCGTCCCCGACCGGGTCCACACGATTTTGCCGGGTCTTGCCATCCTCCGGGGCATCGTCCACGCCTACGGGGTGGAGGAGGTGGCCGTGGCGGACACGGGCATCCGGGAGGGGTATTTGATGGAGCGGGTCATGGGACTTTGAGATGCCTCCGGCGGGTTCCCTTTCTCATTTGAGAAAGGGAACCGAAAGAAAACCAGGGGGCCGACACGG
>UQGJ01000001.1 GCA_900540545.1 uncultured Eubacteriales bacterium | reverse complement strand
AAAAAAGAACAATAGGAACCATCGGAAGGGGGTACCCCCTTCCACGCGCCTGCGGTGCAGGCGCGTGAGACCCGCTGCGGACCGCCCTTGGGGCAGAAAAAAGGAGGAGACGGAACATGAGGAACACACGGAACAAGAGAGGGCTGGCCCTGCTGCTGTGCGCGGCGGTGCTGGCGGCAATGCTCCCCACGGCGGCGCTGGCGGAGGAGGGGACGGGACCGTTCCAGATCAACGTGCAGTATCTGGACGAGGACGACGAGGTGCTTTGGTCCGGCGAGCTGTCCGCGGAATTCAGCCATACCATACAGAGTCTCAAGGAACAGTTGGCAACGGCCATGGGACTTCCCGTGGAGGACCAGAAGCTGGAACTTAACGGGAATGCGTTGGAGGATGGCAAAACGGTGGCGGATTACAGCATTCACGCGGGAAGCACCCTGATATTGAGGCACAACGCCGCGACGGCGGTATTCTGGCCCGGCGGGGACGAGAGCCAGGCCGAGGACGTCACATTTCCCCTGGTCTGGAAGACCCTCCCGGAGGTGGGCTTCAAGAGCTACGTGCTGACACTGCCGGAGGGCCTTGCCCCCGGCATCTACGATTTTACCGGCCTGGTGTTGAGCGGCAAAGGATTTTATGTGACCATCGACGGCCAGGGCAACCCCCTCCAGGGGGTGAGCCTCCGGTTTGGTGCGGGCGAAAAAGTGCTAATCATCTGCAATCTGGACCTGACCACCGGGAACGGCGAGCCCGCCCTGTCCACCCACTTGGCGTATGATAGCGACGGCAACCCCTTGAACTCCTGCCTGTTGAACTGTTACGGTGAGAACCGGCTGGTCGGCGGCCGGGCCGGCTTGGAGAACGTGTTTCTTGATGTAGTTCGGAAGGACGCCTCCGTCACCGTGGAGGGGGACACCGGCATGACCACGGTACATGAGCTGAAAAAGTCATTCTCTATATTGCTTGATGGCCCGTTGACGCTCCGGGGCCGTACCGGCCCCGCCTGGGCCGCCCAGATATGGGGAGGTTTCAATTATTATACCGTTTCCGGCGCCGGTTCTCTGACCCTGGAGGGGGCCACCGACGGCTTTTACGCCAAACCCATCGATTGGAGTGTCAGCGGTGAAATTCAAACCACAGATTATGCCAATTTCAAATTCAACGGCCCCGCGGTGACCGCCACCGGCCTGACCGGCTACGGCCTGAATTTGGGCGCGAAGGGAGAGCTGAAAATCCCTACCTCCGGCGGCAGCGCCGTGAAGCTGGCGGGCGGCATGGGCGGCGTGTTGGGTAAGGTAAATCCGGACTCCGACGGCCCGTTCACCGACCCGCAGGTTTTCCCCGTGGGCGACCCCTCCGCGCCCCCCGCTCTGGACGGCGTGGCGGCGGAGACCACCTACCTCTTCCCCGGCGGCGGCACCCTGGCCTACGACCCGGACGCCCACAGGGCGGTGCTGGAAAACGTATCCCTCACCGCCCCCCTGGCCCTGCCCGGCGGCACGGCGCTGGAGTTCAAGGGGGAGAACACCGTCTCCTGCGCCGGTCCCGCCCTCACCTCCGCCGGGGCGGTGACCCTCTCCAGCGCCAGCACGGGGACCCTGGCCCTGACCAACACCACCGGCGGCAGCGTGGCCGGGGCCGCGGGCGGTTTCCTGGCCCAGACCCGGGGGACGGGCACCTATCTCCACTCCTCCCAGAACGGGGCCTTCCCGGCGGGGGACGCCGTGGCCCTGCCCGACATCATGGGCGAAGTGACGTTCTCTTATAAAGCCCTGCCCGTCGGCAACGATTACGCCCTCACCGCGGAGAACACCGACTACCCCGGCGGAATGCTTGATCGGAATAGCATAACCAGGTTCACAGCGAAGCCGCCCAAGGGCTGCCGCTTCGACCATTGGGAGGTGGACGGCAAGACCATAGAAGCGAGCGACGGGACTGTGAGGGTGGACGGTGGGACCGCGCAGGTGGAGGGTGATACCTTGACGGTCGTCATCGTCGGCGCCGACATGTGGGTGAAGGCGGTCTGCACGCCCATCCCCACCACCGGCGGCTCCTCGTCGTCGTCCACGTCCACCACCACGCAGAAAAACGACGACGGCTCCACCACCTCGACCACGAAAAAGGCGGACGGGAGCGTGGTGGAAACCACCAAGTGGCCCGACGGCAACACGCAGGAGGTCACCACCGCCGAGAAAAAGCAGGCCGACGGCTCCAAGGTCAAGACCGAGACGGTGGTGAGCAAGGACAAGGACGGCAATGTGACCGCCTCCGCCTCCGCCACCTCCGACAGCAAAACAGGGACGGTGACGGTGCCCTCCGCCGTGCTGGACAAGGTGGCGAAGGTCCCCGGCTCCACCCTGACCGTGGAGCTGCCCGGCGCGGCCCTGGCCTTCGACCACGCCGCCATCCAGGCCATTCTGGCGGCGGGCGGCAAGGCCCCTGAGCTGGTCATCGCGCCGGTGGCTTTTAAAGATTTGCCGGAAAAGGCCCGGGGACAGCTCACCGAGGCCACGACCTACGGCTTTTCCGTCAACGGCGACGGCGTGGACTTTGGGGACGGCAAGGTGTCCGTCACCCTGGACTATACCCGCAAGCACCCGGACACAGTGGTTGCGGTGTACTACGTCAGCGACGCCGGGGACCTGACCCGGATGCCAGGGGCGGTCTATGAGGATGGCAAGGTCCGCTTCGAGACGGACCACTGGTCGGTGTACGCCGTGGTGGAGGAGGCATTCCCCTTCACGGACGTGACGGCGGAGGACTGGTTTTATGACGCCGTGGCCTATGTCAACGGAAAGGGCCTCATGACCGGCGTGACGGAAACCGCGTTCCGGCCGGAGGGCGGCACCACCCGGGCCACACTGGCGGTCATCCTGTGGCGGATGGCGGGCAGCCCGAAAGCGGAAAAGGGGACCGGCTTTACCGATGCGGCCCCCGGCGCGTGGTACGCCGACGCCGTATCCTGGTGCGCGGAGCAGGGCCTGATGGGCGGCTACGGGGACGGCCTGTTCGGCCCCGGCGACCCCATCACCCGGGAACAGCTCGTGACCGCCCTCCACCGCTTCGCCCAGTCCCAAGGCTGGGACGTGAGCGCGGGGGAGGACACCAACATCCTGAGCTACACCGACGCCTTCGACGTGTCCGAGTGGGCGGTCCCCGCCTTCCAGTGGGCCTGCGGCGCGGGTGTGGTCCAGGGCGACGGCGGCCGCCTGAACCCCCAGGGCCAAGCCTCCCGCGCGGAGGTCGCCGTCATGCTCCAGCGCCTGCTGGAGCGGTAAACGGAGATTGGGCATTTGTCCGCTGCTCGCCGGACAGGCCGGTTGTGCCCTGCGCCGATGTGTGGTAACATGATGCCAAAGGAACGGCGTACCGCCGCGGTGGGCGGGGGGAAGGGGGCGTGGGCATATGGAGGACCGGCGGCGCGGCTCGGACGCGTGGAGAGCTTTGCTCATCGTCCTTCCGCTCGTGATTGCGTGCTGCTTTGGGCTGTGGTATCTGCGGCTCCACTTCCTTTACGATACGGTGGATTATCAAGAGATTTCCTCTCAGGACGGCACTTGGGACCTGACTGATTTTGATTTTCAACACGGGTTCGTCCGCCTGATGGGAGCGGTGGAGTATATCCCGGACGCGCTGCTCACGCCGGAGGAATTCGACCTGCGCAGCGGCGAGGCGCAGGTCGGGCGCGCGGAACAGCCCACGGAGACCAGCACCGCCCGGCTGCGCATCCGGGTGCCGGACGGCGGCGTCTACGCCATCGACGGCCACAGCATCGACTTCGCCGAGCGCATTTACATCAACGGCGTCCGGCGGGAGGACGTGGGGCGTCCGGGCCTGAGCGCTGACGACTCCGAGCCGGACTATGACTATCTGTTCTTTGAGGTCCGGCCGGAGCACGGGGTCATTGAGATCGTGCGCCAGAGCTCCAACTTCGTCCACAGGGAAAACGGCAGTCCCGTCGGGCTGTACCTCGGCGCGCCCAGTTTGATAAAGCGGCATGTCGCCCTGGAATTTGGGCTGGTCGGCGTGACCATGGGCATCCTGTTCGCGCTGGCCATCGCCCACACCCTTTTGTTCGGCTTCCTGCGCATTTACCGCTCCAACCTGTATTTCGCCCTGCTCTGTCTGGCCTGGGGCCTGCGCACCGGCGTGACGGGGATCAAGCTCCTGGGGGCCTGGTTTCCCGGCCTGCCCTGGGAGGTCCTGTTCCGGCTGGAGTACCTCACCGGGCCGGTGGGGGCCATCCTGACCCTGCTCATCATACGGCGGGTCTTTCCGGCGCACCTGCTCCCCAACTGGTTCCTGCGGGGGTTCGTCGGCCTCTTCGGGGCCTACGGGATATTCTGCCTGTTCTGCCCCACCCGGCCCATGTCGTACAGCGTGATCGGGTTCGAGGCGGCCTTCGCCGTGGTGGTATTGGCGGTGGCGGCGCTGCTGGCCGTCAAGGCGCCCGGGATGGTCCGCCGGGGGGAGATGCACCTGGAGCACTGGGTCCTGACGGCGGGACTGGCGCTGTTCATGTTCGCCGTGGTCCACGACGCGCTCTACTACAACAATATCTATCTGTTCGGGATCGACGACGTCCTCAACGACCTGGCGATGCTGGTCTACGCCTTTTTCCAGATGATCACCATCTTCTACGGCTCCATGCGCCGGGTGGCCGAGGCCCGTCAGGCGGAGCGGGAGAGCCGGATGGAGGCCGAGGCGCTGCGGCGGGCCAACCAGATGAAGGAGGAGTTCCTGGGGGAGCTCTCCCATGAGCTGAAAATGCCCATCACGGTGGTGTCCAGCTTCGCCCAGCTCAGCGGCGATATGCTGGAAGACGAAGTCCTTCCGGTGGAGGTCCTGCGCGATAACATGCGCCGCATGCTGGAGGAGGCCGACCGGATGGACCGAATGGTGGCCGAACTGCTGGACGTGGCCGCCATCGACAGCGGCGGCTTTTCCATGCACATGGGGCCGGTGGACCCGGCGGCGCTGCTGCGGTCGGCGCGGGGGCGGTGCCTGGAGATGGCGGAGAGCGGCGGGAATCGGCTGGAGCTGTCGCTCCCCGACGGCCTCCCGGAGATCGAGGGGGACGCGGAACGGCTGACCCAGGTGCTCTTGAATCTGGTGTCCAACGCCGCCAAGCACACCAGGGACGGGACGATCACCCTGGAGGCGGAGTACGGAGAGGGCGCGGTGACGGTGTCCGTCAGCGATACCGGCGAGGGGATACAGCCGGAGCTTCAGCGCCATCTTTTCGAGCGATACCCGGAGCACCGCAGCCGCACGGGGACCGGCCTGGGGCTTTACATTTGCAAAAAAATCGTCCACGCCCACGGCGGCAGGATCGGCGTGGAGAGTGAGCCGGGCGCGGGGACGCGGGTGTGGTTCACCCTGCCGGCCCGCTCCGCCGGAGAGGCGTAAGGGGAGAAGGAGGGGGCATCTATGGGGGAGAGACCGTGCATTTTGATGGTGGAGGACAACGAGAATGTGCTGACCGCCAACCGCCTCCTCTTCGAGCGGGACGGCTACGCAGTACGCACGGCGGAAACCCTGGCCCAGGCACGGCGGGAGCTGGCCGCCGGTCCCGTGGACCTTGTACTGCTGGACGTCATCCTGCCCGACGGCAGCGGCCCCAGTCTTGTGCCTGAAATCCGGGCGGCGGGGGATGCGCGCATCCTGATGCTGAGCAGCCGCAGGCAGTACCAGGATATTTTGGACGGCCTGACGGGCGGCGCGGACGATTATATGACCAAGCCTTACCGCAACATGGAGCTGAAGGCCCGGGTCGCCGCCCTGCTGGTCAAGGGCTCCGCGGGGGCTGACAGGGCCGGCGCGGATGAACCCCGGCTCCTGACCCGCGGGCGCCTGACCCTGGACGAGCGGGCGATGAGGGGCTTCGTGGAAGGAAGGGATATGGCGCTGACCCCCAAGGAGTTCGCGCTTTTGAAGCTGCTGGTGCGGAATGAGGGGACCACGCTCTCCCGCAGGACGCTGTACGAGCAGGTGTGGAGCCAGGCGGCCAACGACGACGACCGCGCGGTCAAGACCCACCTGTCCAACCTGCGGGGAAAGCTGGAGGGGAGCGGATATACCATCATATCCCTGTGGCGGGAGGGCTATCGGTTCGAAGCCGAGGAATAGACGCGGCGGAAAGGTAAAGATTTCTAAACATTTCGCTTTTTCCACAGCAGTGTGCTATACTTTAACCAGGGAAGCGATTCCCATATCAAGCAGAAAGCCATGTGGCTTTCTGCTTTTTTATTCCTATGGAATAAAAAAGACCCTTAAACATGGGGGACATCAGGGAAGGGAGGCAGTGCAGATGGGGAAGGACCGGCCGGTGATTCTGCTCATTGAGGACTATGAGAACGCGGCTCATATCAGCCAAATGGCACTGGAGCGGGCGGGATGCGCGGTCCGCACGGCGTCCACCCTGGCCGAGGCGGGCCGGGTGCTGCAAGCGTGCGGCCCGGTGGATGCGGTTGTGGTGGACGACGGAGACGGCTCCCAGCTTGTGTCGGCGCTTCGCAGCCTGACGGACGTACCGGCGCTGGTGCTGTCAAGCGGCGGGACCTATCCGCGGGGCTGCGTGCACAGCCTAAAAAAGCCATTCAGGCTGGACGAACTGTGCGGGGAATTGAACGCCCTACTGCAGGAGGGCCGGAAAAACAAGGAGGTCTCTGAAACATGAAAAAGCACGCCCGATTCAAAAAGCTTTTATCCTGTGGGCTGGCCCTAGCCCTGACCGTCTCTCTGCTGCCCGCCGTTCCGGCGGAGGCGGCCAGCGGCAGCGTCACCGCCCCACCAGTGGACATGGGCGGCATCGCCCTGCTCAACGCCCAGACCATGTATGACCCGGACTTTTTTGCCGAGTACGTGCGCAAGTCCTCCGCATTCAACATGATTGGACTGTTTGAGAACGACTTTGCTGGCCGGCTGTCCCCGTCGGTCTACGTCGCGCCAAAGGTCACCGGCGGAACCGGCGACACCCTGAGCTACGACAGCTCTTTTACCAGGAAGAGCAACGACAAGGTGTGGCAGGGACTTTACAGCGCGGGGAGAGAGAAGTTCGGGGACCTGATTGGCAACGAGGTCGACGAGAGCAAGCAGGACAACGAGAGCAAGAAGGTCAACGAGATCAAGTACAACTTCTCCGCGTCCCTGAAACGGGACTACCATGCAAATCTGATCAATCACCCGGGCAAGCAGAGCGACATGGCCCGGGTGGAGCTGTTTGATAACTATGGCTACGTCAACGGCCGGCTGATCAAGGACTATCAGAACCTTTCCTCCGACCCCAACCGGACCTTTGTGGACTACGGGAACGAGGACGCAAAAAACTGGATGCCCCTCGCCCTGGAGGCTGGCCACACGCTGGACCTGAAATTCGGCAGCAATGAGAACTGTACCTGCGGCAGCAGCGCGGTGCGGAATATGTCCTTCGTCCTGGCCGACGACACGCTCCCGACGATCAAGCAAATCACCGTGTCGGCGGATGCGGCTGGGAGTGAGCCAAAGACCAGCTTTAAGTTAAACGACACAGGCTACGTCACCCTGCATTTCAGTGAGAAGATCCGCTTCGCCAGCGAAACAGCGCCCGCATTGGGTGCCATAAAACTGAACCTGACCACGGTGTCCCGCATCAATAATGCGGGAGTAACGAACGGTTTTTCCGCCACGCTGGTGGAGTTGGGGACAGATACCATGGTGTTTGAGTTCACCGTCCCGGAGACCCTGGACGGGAAACCTGCGGAGCAAGACGGCAAAAACGTCACCGACTACCAGATCACCGGCATTCAGTCCAAAGCGGGCAGCGATGCGCCTGATCAGGACACCTGGATCAGGCAGGACGGAGACAACGCCTTCGAATTGACCTTGTACGGCAGAGACAGCAAGCCCGTCGAGCTGAAGAGCAAGCAGAAGACGAACTCCCTGGTGACCGACATGGCAGGCAACCCCATCAACTGGACGGGCAGTACAAAGGTACTGACGGATTTTTATATCGACGCCAAGGCTCCAAAGGTGGAGAAGGTGGAGCTGGTGGGGAGCATGATCTCACAGGACAGCTACCGCACCCCCGAGAACGGCGAGTGGCCGCCCGACATCGACCGGGGCGCCGTCTTTGCCGGGGCGGGCGACAGCTTCCGGGCCGTGGTCACCTTCAACGAGGAGTTGGCCCCCATGGACTGGTCGACGACTTTATTATACATCATAGCCACCTTTAATTTTCAAAATAACGTCTACCATCCCGAGGACAAAAAATGGTACTATGAGCCCGTCATCGCCCGGGCATTGTACGCCTATGTGGAGTCCAACGGCACCCGCCCTGTGACCAAGCTGGTCTTTGGATTGACCCAGATCGGCGGCAGCCGGCCGTCCGAAAGCCCCGCGCCCATTGCAATCACGTCCCTTTCTTTCCCCACCGACAAGAATGGCGTTTCTACCGTTACCGACGTGGCCGGCAATCCCATTGCGGCTGAGATAGCCGATTTGGAGCTGCCCCGTGAGCAGCTTTGGATCGACACGTGCCCACCCTCTGCGTCCTTAATGCTGCCGACCGTCGGCGGGAGCGATCTCTACGAACCCCTGCGCTATGACGACGGCGGAGACGACGTGAACTCCTTCTATATCCCCATCCAGGTCCAGGACAATGGCGATCTCAACAACCCAGCCTACACCAGCGGGATCACTGACCTGAAGGGCACCTTCGGCCTGGAGACTGGCATGAGACCCTACCGGTACGCCGTCCGCTCCGGACCAGATGGCGCCCTGCGCCCGGCGGAAGAGGACTACACCACGGGGTACTCCGGCTCCTTCCCCCAGCTTCCGGGTGGGAATACGGTCTATCTGCATTTCCAGCTCATCGACGGGGTGGACTACAACTTCAAAACGTTGAAAGCCCTAGTGAACGTCCGGGACTACGCCCGCAATTCCGCCAGCATAGCCTGGACCCTGAATCAGAAGGGGGACGGCACCCCGCCGCTCATCGACTTTTCCAGCGTGGTCAAGACCTATGCGCCCGGGGATCAGAGCTCCGTCGCCATCACGGTAAAGGTCTCCGACTATGCCAGCGACCTGGGCGCCGTGGAGTATAGCTGGGGCCTCGGTGAAGCCGATTGGAACACGCCCGAGAACGAGGCGGAAGAAGGGCAGCCCTTTACCTTCACTGTCACTCAGGAGGGGCTGGCGGACAGCGAGACCCACAGCGGCACGCTGTCCGTCCGGGCCTTCGACACAGAGGGCAATGAGCGAACGGCGACCAAAGACTATACTTATGACCTGGTGGGCGCCGCCTACTCCTACGAGCTGGGCTTCGACCCCGAGCTGCTTCTGGGCAATTATCCCGACTACACTGGGAATATCGGCGGCTACGCCCATCCAATCACGGTGCAGGCGCCGCCGCTGTACGCGGGAGACGACGACAACATCGACAAGACCGCCACCACGACCCTCTTCCTGCTGGAAGATCAGCTCACGGAAGCGCCGGATGACTATTTTGTCCGCGCATTTACCAGCAGAAGTGAGGGCGTGAGCGACCAGGGCGGCCTGGTCTATCACGATAATCAATCCGGCACATGGGTGACCGACGGCTGGTTCCACGCCACCTATTCCAAGACAGCGGAGAATTACGAGTTCGGCGACTCGACGCCGGTGACGGACGACGCCGACCTAGCCCAGAACCTGGACACCCTTTGGCGGAGCTTCTACGGTGAGCAGCACGCCATTCTGCTGACCGCCTACGGCGACCACTCTGCATTCGGAGGAACGACAATTCCGACGGCCAGCACCTCGCTTGAGGAGCTGGAGTTCCGAACCGCAAGCTATACGGAGCAGTTCGGCGGGAGCCGCTCGCCTAACACTGTGACCTTCGGCGCTCCAAAGGACCCCGATGGCACGCCCAACGACCTGCGGGCCGGCACAGAGGAATACGACCCCAATACCGACGATACGCCCCGGGTCCTGCGCAGTCTGTCAGGGGCCCAGCTCCCCTTTACCGTTCGGAACGAATTCATACCGGAGTGGGGCGTGGACGACGTGGACTTCGAACGCTCCACTGTGACCCTGACCTATATGGGCAAGACGGGCGATCATCCAACGTGGGAGTGCAGCTTCCCCCTGGAGCCTGGGAGGGAGGACCAGACCTTTGTTTTCCCGTCGGAGATCCCGGACGGACCCGCGAACGGGGGCACGGAAGACGTGCCCAGGGCCTACGAGACGGGCTATTACACCGTCACGGTGACGGTGGACGTGCTGGGCGCCGGCAGAAACAACTACAACAGCAACGCGGACCGGATGCAGACCAAGGCCAAATATGAGGACATTTTCCTCTACATGGAGGAGCCAACCGAATTTGGCATGTCCGATTACTATCTGTCCACAGGGTATGGGACGACGAACCTGCATACCTTTGCCCGAGTCACGACGGATACATCCGAGCTGCCGGAGGGCTACTACTTCACCAACGTCAAGCTGGGCAGCTATGAGGAACCGGGCTTTACCCGGGAACGCTATCTGTCCTTCGGCGTGAAGGGGCTTCCGGACTATTCCGAGGGCTACTCCGAGGTGTATTGGAAGTTCTGGAACGCGGACGACCCGGCGGGGGAGAGCCGCGCGTCCTATTCCGCCCTTGGGCCATTTGACCGGGCGGCGGTACGCTTGGTGGACGGCCCCATCACTGAGGACGACTACGACCCCACGACGGATTTGGGGCTGTCGACCTACCCCACCGTCCCCGTCCTGAAAAATCAGGAGGAAAACACCATCTGCTATCGATTTGTCCTGCAAAACGGATACGTCTCTCCCGTGCGGCAGGTCACCGCCTATGTGCGTGGGGGGCAACCCATGCTGGAGGTGTCGGTCTCGCCGGAGGCGCCGGAGGACGGCGGTCAGGTCAACGGAGCCTCGCTGAGCTTTGCGAAGGCATCCTCCCCCAACGGGGCCATCATTTCCTATGCCGTAGCCGGGAAAACGAGCTGGACGGCCTACGAGCCCTTCGTACAATCCATTACGGAGAGCGGTACCTACCGCGCCTTCATCTGTGACGAGTTCGGCAACGCCACCATGGTGAAGCGGGAAATCAACTACGTGGACGGCGTGGGGCCGGACGTGTTCTTTACAAAGCTGGGTGGTATTCCGGAAGGTGAGTTCGGCTATACCGTAACGATTGGAGACGACCGGCCCATCACGGCGGGCAGGCTCTATATTTCCCAGGTGGACGGAAAGGACGGAACTCACGTAACGCAGGGGGAGGTCCCCATTCCCAATAACGTAAATGACATCTGGCGGGCCAGCTCTTTCCAGCCGTCGGGGGTGTATGAATCCAAGCTCATTTCTCCCTGCACATACAATGAAAGTCTTGAGCGCTACGAGCTGGGGCTGGAGATCAAAGGCGTCTGTCCCTATCTGGCGGACGTCCCGGATACATCTCCCGCCCGTTGGATCAACTTCTCCGCCTCTGACGACATGGGCAACCTGTCCACAATGACTACGGACACGGGGATGAATTCGGGCTTCAACACCAAACCCACATGCACTGGAACGAAGTACGGCGAGAGCGATGGCCTGACCCTGACTTTCAACTCCCCTGTCCGAAAGGGGCCGGGCGCGGTATTCAGCCACAGCCTCACCGGGTTGCCTATCTACCGGGACGGCAAGCACGTAATCACCTACTACGACCTCTTCGGGAACAAGTACACCCAGGAGATCGATGTAACCGCCTTCGACGGGCTGGGCCTGGAGGTGGACTGGTCGGAGGACCAGCCCACCAGGGACAACGTGACCCTGTCCATCGCGGCCATCGAGGGCAGCGTCATCACTGGGATCACCGCCGTGCCGGACGGGGTCGTGGACCATACGGTGGCGGCGGACGGCGGCTCGGCCACCGCCACCGTGAGGGAGAACGCGGAACTGCGGGTGGGTGTCAAGAGCGCCGGCGATGGACAGAAGACGAAGGTGTTTTTCATCCGTGTGGATAACATTGACCGGGTACTGGAGCCGGCGGAGATACGCTACACCTATGCGTCTCCCCCTGTGGCGGGGGAGACCACCGGCGACGTCACGGCCAGCCTATTCTGTGAAGAAGAGGTGGAGGGGCTGAGCGGGGAGGCTCTGACCTATACCTTCACCCTGGACGGCCCCACCACGCATACCTTTGTCTACCGCGACATGGCGGGCAACCAGGGGAGTCTGACCGCCGTCTGCCCCGTCAGGATCGTCCCAGACCCCAACGCCGTGGACCCCAAGAAGCCTCCCGCCTTCAGCGTAGAGCTCAAAAAGGGATTACGGGGCCTCTATTCTACCGTGGGCCGCTATCCCGACGATGACGGCGACATCTCTTTGACGTTGGAGCCTGCCCAGAGTTATGTATTCTACTTTGAGTCCCCGGTCCGCGGAGTGAAGCTCTTTGTCTCGGAGCAGGACACCGCAGAGGCCCCCGATTATCAGTCCGGCGTGAGCGCGGAAATCGCTGGCGTCACGGCGGCGGGGATGACCGTCACCGTGAAGGCGAACGCCTCGTTCAAGGTCTGGCTGGTGGACCGCTGGGGCAACAGCGCGGCCCTCCTCATCCCCGCTGGACAGATCGACAACACCCCGCCCACGGGTACGGTGGCCTACCGGCTCATGCCGGGGAGTAAAACCGTACGGGCCTATCTGAAACCGGACGGGGAGGAGACCGTCACCGTCGTCAACAAGGCCGGAGTGGCGCAGGAGACGGAGCCTAGTGAGTATCAGAATCTCTGGTATCACGACTTTACCGAAAACGGGACCTTCCTCTTCGCCCTGGAGGACGCGGTGGGCAATGCCGGCACCGTGGAGGCCAAGGTGGTCACCCTGGATACTACCGCGCCGGTGGTACTCGGCGAAGCCAAATGGTCGGGTGAGTTAGAGAAGCCCACCAATCGCCCCATCTCGGCCCAATTTATCCTGAGCAAGAATATCCGGAACGTAGAGGCCGCGTGGACCGGACCGGAGACCGGCGACGGGGACGTGACGGAGCATATCACCGTGCAGCTTGCGGGCAGCACCGCCACCGTGACCTACCTGAAAAACACGCCCGCGCTGACCCTGACCTTCAAGGCGCTCAACGGCCTGACGTGTACGGCGAAACTGCCCGCCGTCGGAAACATGGACCTGACGCCGCCGGAAATCTCGGAAGGGCCTGCGGTGGCGCTGAGCGCCAACAAGCGGACCGCCACCATCAGCTTCAAGACCGGCGAGGCCGTTATGTGCGCCCAGGCGCCCAAGTTTGGCGGGGACGGCCAGCCTGTCTATGAAACGGAATTTTCCTTCACCGTGCAGGCCAACGGGACCTATACCATCGACCTGACGGACGCGGCGGGGAACTGGGGAACGGGGAGCGCGGAGGTGACGGGCATCGACCGTGACGTCCTGACGCTGACGTACAGGAAAGGGACGAACGGCACGGAAGAGCCGTATGCCTTCCGCCTGGGCCGGCTGAAAAACGGCGACACCGTCTATGTGAAGGCCAATAAGGCGGTGGATGTGGTCTATACCACCGGCGAGACCACCTCCCACCCGCAATCGGTGGCCGCGGACACGTGGGTGGCTACCCCCTTCACCATCGCCGAGGGGAGCGCCTCTTACGCCATCACCGCCACAGACAAACGGGAGGACAAGGTGACCGCCTATCTGGACGTCCTGCCTCCGGACACGCTTCCGCCGGTTCTCCTGCTGAAAGCTCCCACCCTGCCCATTGCCATGGATTCGTCCGCAGATGACTTGAGGACGGCCATCTTGGGGAATCTGACTGTCACCGACGATCGGAGCGCCAGGGATAAGATTACTTTGGACGTTGAGACGAATGGCGTGACACTGAGCCAGACTGGGCTCTATATGGCCACAGTGACCGCCACGGACGAGAAGGGAAACCAGTCTGAGCCTATCTCTGTGCCGGTGCGGGTCTATGGACCGGAGGATCTGTACGCCCAAATAGGGGACACCCTGGTGTTCCCCAACAGCACGGTGGTGGTAAACGAGACCAGCCTGACCATCCAGCTGTACAATCTGCCCGAAGGCGAGCCCTACACCATCCGCTATAAGGCGGGCTACAAGACCACGGGCCAGATGAAAATCGGCTCCACCCCCGTCGTCGACGGGGTGCTGAGGCTGAAGCAGGAGCAGTATTACACCATCTATGTCCGCACGCAGAGCCGCAAGGAACTGCTGTTCTACGTCTATGTGGGCCAATAGGGCCAATCAAGCTGCGGAAGAATACGTGACAGGAGGGAAAGAGATGAAAAATCTGGGCAAAAAAGTGGTCAGCTTGATTTTGGTTCTTACCATGGCCCTCACGTCCGTCCCGGGGCTGACCGCACTGGCGGCGGACCAGGACGCGGCGTTCTACACCCTGGAAAACAGTTATCTGACCGTCACGGTCAACGGCAAAAACGGCGGCTTCCAGGTGCGCACCCTGGAGGGCGACAAGCTGGTCAAGGACGACAACAACAAAAATCTGCTCTTCCCGGACGACGAATACGACACGTCGTTCACGTCCATCCGGGTGACCAGGAACGGACAGACCGCGGACTACATATTCGGCAGGAAATACGCCGACTCCACTCCGGTGGAGTCCACCAAGGAGTCCGGGACTATCCGCAGCGTGTGGTCGGTGGACGGCCTGGTGTTCACCCAGACCCTCACCCTGGCGGGGTCCGGCACGGACCAGCACGGGATGGTCCGCATCTCCTATTCCGTCAGAAAGGCGGACCCCTCCGCCGCGGACGCCAAGGTAGAGCTGCGGATCTTGATGGACACCGCCCTGGGCTATCAGGATTGGGCCATCTACGAGCTGTCGGCTCCCGACGTGACGGGCCGGGTGGAGCAGGAGAAGGTGATCGAGCGGGGCGACAAGGGCTTTTACAGCAAGTCCTTCTTCGCCTACGACGATTTCATGAGCCCCACGGTGACGGCCTTCACGGTGAATGCGGCCATCGGCAATGTGGAGTGCGTCCCCAATAAAGTGGCCTTCGGCCACTGGAACAACCTGGCCTCCACGGTATTTGACTTTACGCCAAACCCGGACCTCACCTTTACCAATCCCTATAACGTCCAGTACCTGACGGCGGACAGCGCCTACGCCCTCTACTTCGACGCCAAGTCCGCGACGGCGGAGGACACCGAGGTGTGCGCCACATACTACGGCGTATACTCAAATGAAATGGTGGAGAAAGCCGCGTCGGTCTCGGTCAACGTAACCATGGACAAGACCGCCCTGGAGCTGGCGGAGGGCAACAAGACTTATGTGGACGACGGCAAATTCTCCATCGAAACTATCATCAACAACTTTGACGACGGTAACGCGGTAGCCTACGATAAGGTGCTGGTGGCCGTCTATCCCGCCGTGGGCGTCACTGTCTATGACGACAACGGCACTCCCGTGACAGGCGCAAGCTATGTCAAGCCGTACACCAAGATATATACCAATCTCGAGGTGGGGCGGCCCCGGAAAACCGACTGGAGTTTCTCGGCCCAGGTAGGGGCGGATTCCCACTACCGCAAGATCGAGTTCAAGGTGTTTGACATTTCAGAAGAGGGGGCGAGCCCCGACCTGCTGGTGGGGAACCTGCTGGGCGCGGGCAGCGCCATGCTCCTCTGCCCCGGCGGAGACGGCAAGCTGCCCTCAGCGCAGTTCACCAGCGGCACGCCGGAGATCATCTACAACCAGGGCACCCGAAATGTCTATCTCACCGGGACCGATCTTGATCTGCTCAACATGGGCGTGTACGACCTCTTCGCGGTGCCCGCCGACGATACCATGGACGGTTATCAAATTCCCGACAGCGACGTCAGCATCGACACGGCGAAGGGGACCGTCCATGTGATACTCACCGAGACCCTGCCAGTGGGCCACTACCGGCTGGAGTTCCGTGGCAAAGACGGTCCCGCCGGGGATATAGTCACTGCCCCTGCCCTGGCCTTTACGGTGAGCGACGACCCACGGTATAAAAACGAGGGCTACGCCGTGGTGGCCGTGGTGAAGACAGGCAGCGGCGACAAATCCGCCTATTCCATCCAGGCATTCCCCAATGAACCGGCTTACGAGGTATATCAGAAGGGGGACCCGGAGATCCTCTTCGAGCTGCGGGGCGCCTTCGAGCTGAAAAAGAGCGGGGAGACCATCACCCAGGCGGTGGCGGTCTCCCGGCCCGGAGGAGACGCGGTGGTCATCAACAACTGCTTTGACCTGGTGGACGGCTCCCTGACCGTCTACCAGACGGACGACAAAAAGGCCGTCAAGGTGGACGTGGATGGTGAGCTTCTGACCAGCGGCGTGCGCTCGCCGGTCTGGGACGGCGTGGCCGCCTTCACCACCCTTGAAAACGGCAAGGACTACGGGCTGCGTACATATGAGTATGACGGCGAGCCGAAGGCGGCGGAGATGAGCGGCAAGGAGCCCATCATGCTCATGTGGCCCAGCGCGGCGGGCCTGGGCCAGGAGCTGGCGGGCTTCATATTCAACTTTGAATACGCCGAGCTGGGCATCATTGACGGGAAAGAGGACGCGGACCCGCAGACCATGGTGGCCGCATTCCGGGCCAAGATGGACCTGGGCTTTATCATCCCCGGGACCTCCCGGGGCGACCTATCCGACCATAAGCTCTCCGCACTGGAACAGGCCCATCTGCTCTTGTGCAGCAAGCAGTATTCCGCCGACGACCTGCGGTATTACCAGGAGCAAGACAAGGCTGCCAGGGAGGAGGAAGAGGACTTCGGCGAGCCGGAGCTGAACGTGGAGGTGGAGAATATCCTTTTTGGCGGCGGCCAGTTCATCGGGTTCTCCGCCGAGGTGGAGATCGGGCTGCCCAGCTATTCCCCCGCCCTGCCCCAAATGTCCGGGAAGCTGAATATCTCCACCATCGGTAACTGGGCCGTGGGCTTCCTGGGCAAGGGGAAGATGATGGAAAAGCTGGAGATGGAATTTGAGATTCAGCTCAAGGGTGCTCCGGATACCGGCGCCCCCGTTCCGGATAAGCTCTACTTTTACATTGCCGGCTTTGTCCCCGGTATCAATGTGGACGGGTTCGGCGTGCTGTGGATCCAGGGCGGCGGAGGCGGCATCGACAACCTCTACGACACCATTTTCGGGACCTCAGCGCTGCCGCCGCTGACCATCCTGCTGTCGGTCAAGGTGGCCATTCTCCAGATCATCGAAGCCCGGGCCGACCTGAGCATCAGTCTGCGGGGCGTGGGGATCAAGCTGACCGAGGGCAAGGTGGGGGGCGTACAGGTCCTCAACTCCGCCCGGCTGAAATTCGACTGGTATCCGGAGTTCTACTTCCTGGCCTCGGTCAACGCGAGCATCCTGGGGATCATCAATGGGGCCGGCTACATCGTGGTGGAAAACGACGGCTTCTTCGAGTTTTATCTGCGGGTACAGATTTCCATCCCCGAGGACGTCCCCCTGGTGGGCGGCATCCAGGTGGGCGGCGCCGACGTGGGCGCCAGCAGCGAACGACTCTGGGGTAACATCGAGGTGCTTGGCATTGGCCTGGGCGTGGTCTACTACTGGGGCGGCAGCGTATCCTTCGGGAACCTGGGCGCCGAGGGCAAGCCAACCTATCCGGAGCTGCTGGCCATGAACGCGGCGCCGGTGTACAGCGACCCTGTGACGGGTCGACAACTCTACGCGGCGGTAGGGACCAACGTGCGGTTCCTCGGCAGCGGCGGCGGCACCGCGCTCTTTGAAAATGCTTTGCCGGGGCATAAAATCACCATAGCGGAGGAAGACCAACTGAATCGGGACAAATTCACCCTGACCCTGGGGAGCTACGACGATACCGACGTGATGATTACCATCGACTACCCCGCCGGGGACGCGAACGCGGCGGAGGCGGGCAAAGAGCAAATCAAAATCAGCAATCAGACCGGTTCGTATCCGCTGACCTGGCTGGACGCGGACAAGAATGTCGACGACCCGGACAATGCGTCCGCCAACGCCTATTACCGCGGCTGGAACGAGGAGACGCAGCGCGCCTCGGTCACGGTGACCTTCTCCAAGAGCACCGACTTCGGCAAGGCCTGGACCCTGAATACCCCCATGGGGGCCGAGGTGGGGCTCTACGGCGTGGAGGCCCTGCCGGAGCTGACGGGACTGAGCGCGACCCACACGGATGGTCAAATCGCTGCCACGCTGACCGGGACGGACCTCATGAGCTTTGAGAGCGTCTCCTTCTTTGCCGTGGACGCAGCGGCGGAGAGGGAGGATGCGCTGGTCTACAAGACCGGAACCATTGACAATGATACATCTCTGTCGGTCAGTTTTGCCCTTCCCGCCTCCCTCCCCAGCGGGAGCTACTACCTCAAGGCGGTGGCCACCAAGTCGGGCGAGCTTCACAGCACTGTGGAGACAGAAAGTACCTTCGACTTTACCAACGCGGCGCTGCCCGCCGCGCCGCCCTCGGTGGCCGTTGCCAACGGCGGCGACCACTTCATCCGGGTGAATGTACCGCAGGGGGGCAATGTGGACGGCTACTACGTGAACGTCTACGAGGTGGGCGCGGGCGACACCCTCACCCTGGCCGACGGCAGCGGCATGTTCTACGAGGCAGCGAAAGATGACTCCACCACCCTGCTCACCGGCGGCCAGTACACCTATCGAAAGACGGTGGATGACAATGGTGAGAAGCTGGACGAGGCTCAGCAGACCACCTCGCTCCGGGGCCTCTTCGGCGGGAGGACTTACCGGGTGGGGGTCTCGGCCTATCGGAACCAGAAGGACGGCAGCCAGCTCTTCTCGGAGGAGGCCCTATCGGAGCCGCTGCTCTTGAATGAACCCAGGACGACCATCTTCCAGGTCGCATCGGACAGGACTCCGGTTCCAGTGACCACCTCAATAGGAGGCACGGCGGAGACGGCCACGCTGGATACCTATGTGCTTGCTACCGATCCTGGCCAGGTCCTGACCCTGACCTTGACCACCGATGCGCCCGTCATCGGCGCCTGGACCCTGGACGAGGGGGCGGGCGGCATCGACCTGGAGACTGGGGAGCCCAAAGCTTCCGTGGCCTCCGGCACGGTGGATACCGCCACACAGAGCATCCGGATTCCTCTGAACGATTTGGCCCAGGGCGGGCACACCCTGACCTTCACGGGCAGAAATGCCCAGGGGGACGGCTGCCGCTTCACCTATTCCTTCGCGGTGGACGCCACGCCGCCCAAGCTCATCATCGGCGCGCCTCTGAACGGCGCGTTCTTCCAGGGAGACTCTGTTACGGTCACAGGCGTCACCGACCCCGACGCCGTCCTGTCCGTCTCGGTGAACGGAGAGGCTCAAACAGTCACACAGCCGCAGGTCGGTCCCGATGGGACGTTCACCCTCTCCGCTGCGCTGGATGGTGAAGCCGCCGTGCAGGAGCTTGTGATTTCGGCGGCCGACGCGGTGGGGAATATCGAGTGTGCCGACCTCATTCTGATGAACGAGAAAATCAGCGCGGTCAAGCGGCTGGTCCTCCAAAACGAGGCCGGCGAGGACGTGACCAACAAGTCCCTGGGCAATCGGACCACGACCCAGGCCCAGCTCACCCTGCTGGGCGAGCTGGACGGCGGCGGCCTGCTGGACTTGAGCGGCCATCCCCTGGTGGCGTGGGAGGCCCTGCCCGTTTGCGGGACGGCCGAGGTGGATGACTCTGGCGGCGTTACCATCGGCGCCCATGCCGCCGGCATCGTTTCGGCCAAGCTCCCCGTGGCAGACGGCGGCTCCCGGGTGGCAAGCACTATCTTTGGCGCGACCAACAGCAACGGCGACCAGCCCGGTGCTCCCGATTATACCGAGCTGGAGACCATCTTGGCCCAGGCCAAGGCGCTCTCCCAGAGCGACTACACGGCGGAGAGCTGGAGCGCGCTGGCGGCCGCGCTGGCCGCGGCGGAAACCGTTGCGGGAAAAGACAACGCGACCCAGAAAGAGTTGGATGCGGCGGCAAACGCGCTGAGAACTGCCATACAGAACCTGCAGAGGAAAGGCGGCTCCTCCTCCGGCCCCTCCTCCGGTTCTGCCGGGGCCCTCATCACGGTCGAGCAGCCCCCAGCCGCCGAGAAAAGGCCCAACCCGTCCACCTACGGCGTGATTATCCCCGCCACCACGGTAAACCGCAGTGGGCTGCTGAAAGCGAAGCTGTCGGCCCAGGACGTGGAGACGGCGCTGAAAAAAGCGCGGTCAGAAGCGGAACGAACCGGAAAAGCGGCCAACGGGCTTGCCCTGGCCGTCGATCTGAGCGGAATCAAGGCCGGATTCAAAACGTTTGAACTCACGTTGTCCAAGGAAATCTGCGTGGCGCTGGTATCCGCCGGAATTACGCGCCTGGACTTCCGTACGACCCAGCTCTCCTTGTCCCTGGATTTGAAGGCCCTGGAGGCTGTTCTGGCTGCGGCGGAGGGGGACGTGATTCTCCAGGTCGTGAAGTTGGACGGGACGGCGCAGTTCTCGGGCCCGGCCTACGACGTCACCCTCACCAGCGGCGGCAGGGAAATCTCCTCCCTCGGGCAGGGGTATGCCACCCTAGCCATCTACCACCGGTTCCCGGCGGAAACTCAGGGTGATACAATCTGCCTGGCCTATGTCGGCGCAGATGGGCAGCCCGCCGTTCTGCCGGTCTCCGGCTATGAGTCCGAGAGCGGCGCCATCTTGGGCCGTTCCGGGCATCTCACCCTGTTCGGTGTCGAGTCCGTGTCCGCGCCGGAATTTGAGGATATCAACGGGCATTGGGCCCAGGCTGACATTCGCTACACGGTGGCCAGAGGGCTGCTCAACGGTACTGGCGGTGGACGGTTCTCACCCGATTTGCCCGTAACCCGCGGGATGTTCGTCACGGTCCTCCACCGGCTCGCGGGATGCCCGGAACCAGGCGGCGAGTCACAACCCTTTGCCGACGTCCCCGCAGACGCCTATTATGCCCCGGCGGTGGCCTGGGCCTCGGCGCAGGGCGTCGTCAAGGGCACCGGCGAGCACACCTTTGATCCGGACCGCCCGGTCACCCGCCAGGAGATGGCTGTCATTCTCACCGGCTACGCCGGTGCGGTTGGCGACACTCTGTTCGTCACCCGGACGGCGGCGGCCTTTGCAGACGAGGGGGAGGTCGCGCCCTGGGCAGCCGAGGCCGTCCGGGCTATGCAGCAGTCCGGCCTCCTGACCGGCAAGGACGGGAACCGCTTTGACCCCGCCGGCACAGCCAGCCGGGCGGAAGCAGCGACGCTCCTGCGACGCTACGTCGAATTCATTGCGCTTCCAGAGGTTTTCTGATAATGTCACTTCAGACACATGGCCCTACTAAAAACCCGGCTGTCTCCCATTATGGGAGACAGCCGGGTCCTCCTATATAAGTTCGGTTTCGGCCCGTCCAGGAAGGCGGTTTCGTGCCAAACAGGCTAATGTCCCCTGTCCCTCTCCGCCCGTGCCCCGGCGCAGCGGACACGGGCGGAAAGCGAAGAACGGCCCTGTCCGGCTAAGAAGCCTCGCCGTCAGGCGGGGATTCGTGCCATACAGGGCCGTTCTGAGCTGGTGCCGGTGGTCGGACTCGAACCGACACGATGTCGCCACCAACGGATTTTGAGTTTTGCCCCCATCGTTTTTCTCCGTCTTACTGCGTCTCATTCCGTGTCGTTCCGTGACTGCCAATCCATTGCGGCTCTAAGGAAAAATCGTCAGAAGCACTGGTATTCCTATTAAATTCATTTTCTATAAAAGAGGCTCAAAAAATCCTGTTGGGAAGATAAATTGGGAAGAAAACGCGGGCCTGGATGCTTGCCAATGACACTGTAAGTTTCCAGGAGTTAGGAGATTTCGGCGCCGTATACAGTGGGGACAGCCTATGTCCCTGCTTGGTACGGTGCTGGAAAATCTACCGCGATTCAGTCGTGGTCCTGGAAACGGGGCCGCGGCTTTTTTCATGGCCATCGATCCCGCCACCTAAAAGTTGTACCACAGGAGGCACCGAATGGCAAGTATTACGCTTCACGAAAAGGATGTCGTTTTTGGTGGCGTCCACTTCAGAAATATGACCCTATACGAAATTGACGGCAAGCACTACCGCCGGGGACGGAAATTTTACGAAAGGATTTGGGCCAGCTACCCCGACGTGGTCAACCTTTTGCAGTTCAGAAAAATGTTGGGGATCGGAGACTGCTACGCCCGTAAGCTGATGCACGAGAATCGGGTTAAGCACTTTTTCATCAAGCCCGACTTCATGATCCCGAAGGTCTGGGTGATCGACTTCGTCATGAGCAAGTACTACGCTGAGTGCCCTCTGAGGAAGAAGGTGTAGGCCGTGGGTGAAAAATCGAAGGACCGGGATTATTACAGTGCCCTTTTTGCGGACTACCCTGACGTGATGACCACGGCTGAATTCGTGGCAATGCTCAACATCTGCGATACGTTCGCCCGGCAGATCATCCGTGAAAAACGGGTCCGCTATTTCCGACCCTGCAATGGGAAAATCATGATAACAAAGGAATCGGCCATCACATTCGTTCTGAGTGAGTTTTATCGGACAAGAAAACATCTGAAAGCGAGGATTTAGATATGAGGGAAACCAAAATTATTGCCATTTGCAACGAAAAGGGTGGTTCCGGCAAGACCACCACGACCATCAACCTTGGAGACGCCCTGGCGCAGGCTGGGAAAAGGGTGCTCCTGGTGGACAACGACCACCAGGGCAATACCACTCTGGGCCTGGGCCTCACCCCCACCGATTTGAAGCACACCTTAAAAACGGTGATGGTGGGGGCCCTCAACGACCCTGACGGAATCGGCCCGCTTTTAGACAAGGCCATCGTCCATCGCAACCTCAAGGGCGGCAAGAGCCTGGACCTCATTCCCGCCAACAAAAAGCTACGCCAGGTAGACCGCCAGCTGGTCCTGCTCCAGTCCGGGCAGGCCGCCTTCGGCACCGACCAGGAAGATGAAAGCGGTGAGTTTGTGCTCCGCACCGTCTTCAACCAGCTGGCCGGGCTTTACGACTACATGCTGATCGACTGCGGCCCCTCCCCGGACATGCTGGTCCTCAACGCTCTGGTGGCGGCGACCCACGTCATCATCCCGGTCCAAGCGGAATACTACGCCCTGGAGGGCGTCCCCGGCACCTTGGATAACGTCGCCTACACCAAGAGCCATTTCAACCCGAACCTTGAGGTGGCTGGGATTCTGCTGACCATGTGCCAGTCCGGCACCAACCTGGCCGCGGCGGTGGCTGAAGAGGTCAGGGACCGCTACGGGGAGAGCGTCCATGTGTTCCGATCCAGGATCGGCCGGCATGTCATGGTGGCCGAGCAGCCCGCCCACGGCCTCACCATCCGGGAGGCCAAGTCCACCGCCCCGGCGGCCCTGTCCTATCAAGAACTTGCAAAAGAGGTGATGAAGTATGTCGGCAAGCGACCTGGGCAAAGCGCTTAAGCAGAGACGGGTTGACCCGGCGCCGCCGGATGAACAGGAATTTGTGGAGGCCGCCTATGGACGGCTGTTCTCCCCGGATAAGAAGATCATCCGTTTCCCCAGGCGGCGCAAGGAACTCCCGCTGGACAAGCTGCTGCCGTTCTTCTCGGCCAAGATCAGGTTCCATCTCCTGGCCCCGCCCGCCTTGGAGCGGTTCGCTCAGGAGCTCCAGCGGGACGGCCTCCTGGTACCCATTATCGTGCGTCCCGTCCCCGGGACGGACCAGTATGAGATCCTCAGCGGCCACAACCGGGTGGCGGCGTTCAAGCTGCTGGGCTACACGTCCATCATCGCGGACATCGAGGAGGCCGACGACGAGAGGGCGCTGGCCATCGCCACGGCTACCAACCTGTACCGGCGCAGCGACTACGCCCCCTGCGAGCTGGGCTGGGCCCTGCGGTCGTTGGTGGAGGCCAAGGCCCACCAGGGCTACCGCAGTGATCTGGTCCAGGGGGACGGCACTTCTGTCCGAGTCGGACAGAAGTTGGAGGACGCCCGGAAAGAGGTGGCCGCGGCCTTTGGGATGTCGCCCACCAATACGTGGCGCTTCATTCGGCTGACCTTCCTAAGTGAGGAGCTCCAAGACGCCGTGGACCAGAAAAGGCTCGCCATCGACAGCGGCGTTGTCATTTCTCAATACGACGCCGACAGTCAGGAGCGGCTCCGGTCAGTGTGGGCGTCGCTCAACCACAAAATGCCCCCGCGGGTGGCGTCCTACATCAAAGAGCACTGCCCGCCCCCGTCCGCCACCATCCCGCAGATCACCACCGCCTGGAACGCGGCCGAGGCCGACTGGAAACAGGCCCAGTGGGAGAAGTCCAAGATTTCCTTTGACCGCAAGCCCCTGGAGCCCTATCTGAAGAAGCTGGGCGGAGAGCAGGCCCTCCAAGGCCTGTTCCTGGAGTTTTTGAAAGAACGCGTAGGCTGACTCCAAGAAACTGAAATGCCGTGGGAGGGGCACCCCTCTCCCACGGTCAAGGAGGAGAATTTATGAAGAGTATGAATGTCATACGGACCTGGGGGCCCAGCCCCTTTGACGATTCGGCGCCCACCAGGCTCAAGCACATGGGGCTTCTGGACGCCGGCGGAGGCGTCCGCCAACCGGCCGTGGCCGTTCTGGGACACATCATGGCCGGACTGCTGTTCAACGACCTGTGCGACTATCACAGCGAAGCCCAGGCTGTGGTCGAGGTCTACGAAGACCTCAAAGGCTACCTGGCCCAGCGGGATTACACCCATCTGCTGGTCCGCTACTCCATCCAGTACGATATGATGCGCCAGCCCTTGCCGCCCACTGTCTGGTGGCTCTCCGGGAACAAAGCGCTGGTTCAGTCGTTCCTGGACAGTTTGATGAAGGAGTTTGGCGTCCTGGTCAGGGGCCTGGAGTCCGAAGTGGGCGGAGAGGGGGCGAAGGCGCTGTGAAGCTACATATCTGTGCCGGAGACTGTGGGGCGCGGCCCGAGCTGCTGTGCTTCATGGATGGGCTTGACGCGAAACTGCGGCAGAAGGTCATCATGGAGCTTGCCATGCTGGAGCGCACCCCCCTCGGCCTTGTGGGAGAACCCCACGTCAAGCATTTCAGCCTGGAACGCTACCGCAGCCTCTATGAACTGCGGGCCAAAGGCAGGACGCTGGTCCGAATCATCTTCACCCAGCTGCCCGACGGCAAGCTCCTGCTTCTGTACCCCTTCGTGAAAAGGCAGCCCAGGGATACGGAGCGGGCGCTGGACACCGCGCTGAAGCTCTCCTGCGAGGTCCGCGCCGGCCGGCGGGAGGCGCAGGCGCTCCCCATCTGCGAACTGGAGGTGGGTCCCCCATGATCGTGTGGTGGATTCTGCGATGTGCCTTGGAGGGCCCCTGCCTCGGGTGGATCGCGGCCTTGGCCGCCCTGGTGGCGGCGCTCCTGGCCGTTTGGGCCTATCAAGCCAGCCGGAACGTCACCGTCTACGAACTGACGGAACCGGGCTACGCGTTCAAGCCGCTGAAGCGCTACCGCATTACAAAGCGGCATATGCTGGTGGACCTGACCAAGCTGAAACAGTACCCGGAAGACTGGGTCATCGAGATCAAGCCCCGCACTGCCACACGGCTTTACGGGCGAGAGCTCACCATCCGCACCAAAGAGCGTGGTGATGTCGTCCACAAGCTCTATGGCCTGGACACGTTCGGGGGATATTGGTACGCGATCCCCCCTGACGCGGAAGATGGGGACTGGTTCTGACCCCCGTCTCGGGGAGCGAACAGAGTAAAAATATTTTGCCCTAAAAGCCACGCAAAGCATTGTAATATCTAGGTTCCTGTTATAACGCCACATCAGTTTAGAAATAACCTTTGACAAGCGGAATTGAATGTATTATGTTGGGTTTGGGAGGAGCCTGACAGAAAGGAGCGCCCACCATGGTATATCAATTTCCAAACCAGCAGCCCCGAAAAGAGGACGACGCCATCCGGATACGCCTGGACCTGACGATGGACGTCCCCGCCGAGATGGCGGAGCAGTTCGAGCGCCTGGGCATCCAGGAGTTCGAGGTGTGCCGCTTCGACGAGGACACCCATTGTATCCGGGCCAGCGTGGAGACCACGCTTTACCGAAAAGGGGCCTGACCCCGGCGGCAGAACCGAATATCGTATTGGTCTTCCCGTGCCCGCCCCTGCCAGGGCCGGGAGTGATTGATACCGGACAGCGTTTCGCCGCGCGTCTGTCCGGAAGCTACTATATGCGGCTCCAGGGAGTGGATAATAGCGGCCCTGCCGCGAAACCGATATACCCCGGCCGGGGTGCCGGACAATTTATAAAGGGAGTGGTTGATTTTTAGAGGAAAAACAAAATGCTGTGAAGCTATTCGAGGACAAGTGAAGTGCTCTCAGGAAGATCATGGATGGTGATTGTTATAGCTAGTCTTAATGCAAAAGAGTATCAACGCTTTGAGGATATAAAGCATACAACCGATGACGGCATCGAGTTCTGGTATGCACGTGAACTTTCGCTGGTGCTTGACTACGCAGAATGGCGTAATTTCTCTAAGGTTATTGATAAGGCGATGCTGTCCTGCAAAAACAGTGGGTTTGCGTATGTTGATCATTTTGTTGAGGTCAACAAAACGATCCCCATGCCCAAAGGTGCAAGTAAAAAAGTGGTGGATTTTCAACTCTCCCGATATGCTTGTTATCTGATAATGCAAAACGGTGACCCCCGCAAAGAGGTCATCGCACTGGGCCAAACCTATTTTGCAATACAGACGCGCAGGCAAGAAATTGCAGACGCGTTCAACCAGCTCGACGAGGACAGTAAGCGCCTGGTCATCCGAGGGGACGTAAAAAATTGGAACTCTATGCTTGCCGAGGCAGCTCATCGAGCTGGTATCACCGAGCAGTCAGAGTATGCTGAGTTTCAAAATGCGGGATATATGGGCCTGTACGGCGGATTGAGAGTTGCGGATATTCACCGTAGGAAAGGCCTCGCACCCGAGGAAAAGATACTCGATCATATGGGAAGTGAGGAGCTGGGTGCAAATTTGTTCCGTATCACACAGACGGAAGCGAAAATGCGCCGAGATGATCCGCAGGGGTTGGACGAGGCCAGCAGTATCCACTACACCGTCGGTAAGGAAGTCCGCGAAACGATTGAAAAAATCGGCGGTACAATGCCAGAGTCTTTGCCGACCCCGCCCAAAAGCATTTCTCAAATCGAAAAGGAGCAGCTAGACCAGCTTAAAGGCGACCACAAAAAGCTCATGCTGGACGAATAATCTGTTGGTATCGGTCTTGGCGGCTGGTTACAGGTTGCAAAAAAAGCGAACTGACCGGCAGCAACAGCAAAGGAAGTGAATTAAGCGATGAAGAAGAATAAGGGCCTCCCCGCCCTGCTCCTGGCCTTGGCCCTGACTGTGGGCCTGGCCGGTGGGGCGATGGCCTACTCTACGCCGGACTTTGCCGACGTGGCCCCCGGCAACTGGGCCTATGAGCCTGTAATGCGGATGGCCGACGCTGGGGTCATCAAGGGCACCAGCGGCACCACGTTCAGCCCGGACATGAAGTTGTCCGCGGCGATGTTCCTCACCCTTGTCGGCAGGGTATCCTATCCCGACGACGTGACCACTGAGGGCGCCGCCAACTGGTACGCCCCCTGGGTGGAGGCGGCCAAGGCCAAGGGGCTGCTGGAGGGTACCGCCGTCACCGACGCCGCCATCGAGAGTGAGATCACCCGCTACGACATGGCGGTGATCCTGGCCCACACGGCCAAGAGCCTCGGGGCGAAGGAACAGACGGTGGACACCAGCAAGATCAAGGACTATGGGGACATCCCCACCAAGTACGCCGCAGCGGTCGGCCAGACCTATGCCCTGGGGCTGATCAAGGGCGACAACGCCGGCAACTTCAACGGCGGCCTGACCATGACCCGGGCGGAGGCCGCTACCGTAACGGCTCGGCTCGTTGACCTGGTGGCGGACCTGGCCTCCAAGCCCACAGAGCCCGAGAAGCCCGTGGAGACTACACCCCCGCAAGAGGACATCCCGCCCCGCACCGGGGAGACCGTGACAGTCACTATTGAGGGAACTGTTTACGAATCCCGTCATAATGAACCGCTGGTTGGCGCCAATATTGCACTTTTCTACAAAGATGGGCGGGAACTGGGCCGGACAGTGAGCGGTGAAGACGGCAAGTATATTTTGGTCGTCGAGATGGATAAAGCGGACTATACGCTCGGGCAAAAACTCTACTACATCGAAGCGACCGGCATTGATTCAGCAGGAAACAAGTATTCAAATATCTATCTCGATGGGTTTCACAATTTGAAGGAACTTTACGAAATGACCAAGTGGTCTTATTCGCTACCGTTATGGAACACATCAGATATGGATCTGGATTTCTAAAGGGCAATTTACGATTTAAGCAGGAGAAGCGTTGACACAGAAATGTGCCAACGCTTTTCTTTTGCCCAAACTGATGAAAAGGAGAGTAACTATGAAGCAGAAAGTGAAAAAGGCTATGTCTTGGCTGCTCCTGTTAGCCATGATTTTGAGCTTCCTGCCCGCAACCACTGTTCCCGCTATGGCAGCAGGCGGAGGTGCGGCCACGTACTACGTTGACCCAGGCCATGCCGGGCCTGCGGGGCAGAATGATACGTTTGAAACAATCAAGCAGGCCTATGACGCAGCAAATGAAAATGGTGTCACTGATTTGACCCTTTGCTTGTTGGACAACATTGGTTTGACCACTTCATGTTACCTTGGGCATCACGAAGCGGTCAAATCTGTTACGCTCAAACCTAAAGAAGGAACAGACGTAACAATTTCCGCTATTGGCGGGAATAACTGGACTACCGGGGTGCCAACTGATACTCAAAGTAACACCATGCTATACGTTTCTGGGAAGACCACAATAATGGGCAATATCACATTTGATGCCAAAAGCTGGTGTCGCGCAATCTCGGCCTCGGCAGATCTAACCTTGGATGGCTGTACAATACAAAACGGTGCGTTAGGCCTAAGCCAGAAAGGCGCAGGTGTCCAAATTGGCAACGCGACGCTGACCGTCAGAAACGGCACCAAATTTACCAACAACGTAGCGGAAGGCAGCTCCGGTACTGCTGGTGGGGCCATCTATATCCAGCAGGGCAGGGCCGCCCTGGACGATGTTACATTTTCCGGTAACAGCGCCAACTCCGGAGGCGCTATCTATGTTTTCGATGGCGTTGTGGCCTGCACTGCCAACACCAAATTCGATATAGGTAATCCCAACAAAGCCGACCAGCGCGGCGGTGCCATCCACTGCCACGGCACAGTGATCCTCAACGGCACCAGCATCATAGGCCAGCACAGCGGCCAGTATGGCGGCGGCGTCTATGTCTCCGCCAGCTCGGACACGGGGATCAACGGCAAGCTCGTTCTAAATGACGCCAAGATCGAAAAGAACCACGCCGCCAACAGTGGCGCTGGCGTCTTCGTCTCCGACGGTGGCCGGGTCTTCGTGGGCGGCTCCAGCACCATCAAGGACAACGAGCTCGACCAGACCGGCTCCATCCCTCCGGAATACCTCAAGAACAACGTCTACGTCTCTACGGCCAACAGCAAGCTCATCGCCTATGGCGATATTACCAGCGGAGACGGGGCTATCGGCATTTCCACCTCCAACCCCTTCTACCCCAAGGTGGTCTTGTACAGCCTGGGCACGTCGGGGGAGCAGTTCCCCGACATCGGGGCGACCGCCGTGGACAGCACCTTCAAGCTCAGCAGTTACAGCCCATTCACTTACGACAGCGCCGTGTGGGTGCTGAAAAACCACAAGGAGGACCCCACGGCGGACGGCGGTGAGTGCGTGGAGGGCAACGCATGGCTGGGGATCAACCCCTCCTATAACGGTGGTACCGACGCCGGGGCCAACCAGGTCATCTTCGACTACAACCTGCCCAACCAGCCCGCCCCTACGGCTAAAGGCAATGTGGGCGATACCGTCTCGCTCCCGCAGCTCTCCGTCAACACGCAAGGGGCCGTCACCTATGAGCCCATCGGGTGGTTCACGGAACCTGTGGGCGGGACCCAGGTAAATGGAGACATCACCATCAAGGCCGGCACCACGATCTACTACGCCCACTGGAGAGTGAAGGTCGCGGACGATCCCGACAACATCCCTGGCAGGGCGGACATGTACCTGGTGTACTTCGACCAGAATTACAGCGGGGGCGGAATCACGACCTCCTACGTGACGGCGGGCAAATTCTCTTTTACTATCACGTTCCACGTCGTCCACAAGGACCCGGAGGCGGACCCCAGGGAAGAGGACTATACCGAGACCGTTGAGGTCAGCCTCCCGTTCGCCTTCCCTGACAACCCCTACCGGGTAGGCTACACCTTCGGCGGCTGGGCCGCGACGCCCACCAGCACCACCCCGGTCAACAGCGGCGGCTGGGCGCCCACGAAGCCCGTCACTACGCTATACGGCATCTGGACGCCGAAGACCTACACGCTCACATGGAATGCCAACGGCGGCAGCGGCGGCACCACCACCACCCAGGCCCACGACACCACCGTCACGCCGCCCACCACCGCCCCCAAGCGGACGGGCTACGAGTTCACGGGCTGGTACTTAGACCGGGCCTGCACGACACCTCTCACAAGCGGTACTCTGGTGACAGGGGCCGCTACTTTTTATGCCGGCTGGAAGGCCATCGGGTACGAGATCACCTGGGACACGGGCTACACCGGCGGCGCGGTCACCACCACCCACCAGGACTATGACGAAATGCTCTCCGTCCTGCCCGCCCCGGTCCGGGAGGGCTACACCTTCGCCGGGTGGTACACCTCCAAAGGCGGGGCCGGCACCCGGGCAGAGGCCTACGGCAAGATCCGGGGCGACGTCACCTTCTATGCGTTCTGGACGCAGCGCACCATGAACTATACGGTGGAGATCGAATGGGACGACCACAGCGACAACGACGCGGTGCGGCCAGAGCAGGTCAAGGTGGAGCTGCTGCAAAACGGCCTCTCCACCGGGCTCACCCACACCTTCAGCGCCGGGGACAAGTCGGACGCAGCGGGCAACAAGTGGACCTACACCTTCCGGGACCTGGCCGAGACCGACGCCGTCTCCAACGCCTACGTCTATTCGGTGGCGGTGGTCAGCAGCGTCAGCGACCAGTACACCTACGCCGCCGATTTCACCTCCAACAGCTACGCCGGGTACATCCTCATGACCCACAGCCTCATCCTGACCGACGTCAACGCCTACGTGGTCTGGCAGGACCAGTCGGACAACGACGGCTACCGGCCCTCCTCGGTGCGGCTGCGGCTCTACGCCAACGGCGAGGCCATCGACGACGCGGAGACTTACGTGACCTTGCCCGGCTACGGGGACACCTGGACCTACACCTTCGCCGGCCGGCAGAAGTATTACACCGACGCCGCTGGCAACAAGGGCCGGGAGATCAAGTATACCTTGAAAGTCACCCCCACCGGCGAGGGGGACCTGGACCAGTACGCCATCGACTACGACGACTACACCGTCACCCTCTCCCATGAGGTGGACACCATCAGCCGGACCGTCTCGGTGGAGTGGCAGGACAACAACGACCAGGCGGGCAAGCGCCCGGCCAGCATGACGGTGCAGCTCTACGCGGACAACCAGCCCGTCAAGGATATGCACGTCACCCTCTCCGCCGCCAACGGCTGGAGCTACACCTGGGAGGGCCTTCCCAAGTTCACCGGCGGCGGGCGGAAGATCGTGTACAGCGCCTTCGTGACCAGCACCCTCATCGACTATACCTCGGCCACCACCGAGATGGTCATTGAGATGACCTACGTGCCCAGCTCCACCACGATCTCTGCCTTCCTCACCTGGACGGACGAAGAGGATGCGGACGGCCTGCGGCCGGACCTCGTGACGGCGGAGCTCGTGGCGGACGGCAAGCCCACCGGCGACAAGCAGGTGCTCTCCGCCACCACCAACTGGAAGGTGGCTTGGAGCAATTACCCCATCTACAAGGACGGCAGCCGCATTGAGTACACCTTTAGGGTCGAGCCGGTGCCCGGCGGATACACGGCGGAGTATTTTGGGGTCTACGATACCTCCGGCCTCTCCGTGGTGCTCACCCATGTGCGGGAGCGGAAGGACCTGACCGCCCAGGTCGTCTGGAACGACCGGGATAACGTCTCCGGGGACCGCCTCTCCCGCGTGGAGGTCATGCTCTACGCAGACGGCGCCCCGCTGGAGGATCACACCGCCTGGCTGGACGCCGCCGGCGGCTGGCAGCACAACTTCCCGCAGTTCCCGGTGTACCGGGACGGCGGCAAGGAGATCAAGTACAGCGTTTACGTCACCAGCTCTGCGGGCAAGTACAAGCCCGCCACCAGCGGCATGACCGTCACCATGAATCTGGACGTGGAGTATACGGACATCCCCCTCCAGGTCATTTGGGACGACAACAATGACGCTGACGGCCTGCGGCCTGACTTCGTAGCGGTCACCCTCAGCATCGACGACGAACTCTCCAAGTACCAGCGGGCGGCTACCCAGGCAAATGGGTGGGCCGTCCTTTTTGATGGCTTCGTCAAGTACACCTATGGCGCGGACGGCGCCGGGCGGGCTATCCGGTACAGCGCCGTGGCCACCGCTCCGGTGGGATATGAGGCCGCCTACATCGGCGACACCGTGGTGTTGAGCCGCACGGCCAGCACCACCTCCCGGACCGCCACCGTTACCTGGAAGGACAATGACGACCAGTACGGCGCCCGGCCCCAGCGGGTGTCGCTGACCCTCTATGCGGACTACCTGGACGGCGCGGGCCCTGTCCTCACCGGCAGGACGCTGCGCTGTTATGCAGCGGACGGCTGGGAGGCCACCTTTGAGGACCTGCCCGCCTACCGAGACGGCAAGATCATCGTCTACTCCGTCCAGGCATCCGGCGACCTGGCCGACTACACCGCCGCCTACGACGGCATGGACGTGTATCTCACCCACAAGGGCTACACCCCCACCGAGCCCACCACGGACTATACCGCCACCCTGATTTGGCAGGACAACCGCAACGCCAACAACTCCAGGAACTACGGCGCGGTCCTGACCCTCTACGCGGACGGCGCGCCCGCCCAGACTTACACGCTTACCAATGACGACATCAAGGGCGAGTACACCTGGAGCCATACCTTCAGCGGTCTGCCCACCAAGGCGGCGGGCAAGGAGATCGTCTACACCGTGGGCATCACCACCGGGGACAACTACGTCGCCCAGGTGGTGGACAACACCATCACGCTCACCAACGTCACCGACCTCACCATCGACCTCACTTGGGACGACGACGCCAATGACGACGGTTTCCGGCCCAAGGAGGTGACGCTGGAACTCTACGCCGACGGGGTCAAGACAGACCGGGCCATCGCCCAGGAGGGCAGCCCCACCGGGGCTGTTTGGCGCTACACCTTTGAGGACGTGCCCGTGTGGTCCTCCGTACAGACCGATTTGGAGATCACCTACACCTGGCTCATTCCCGGCGCTGAGACAGCGGCCCTCAACAAGAGCGGGTACGCCGTGGACTACCACGCCTACGCCTTTGATACCGACGGCGCGGGGCGGCGGACTTATCCGCTGACCATCTCCCGCAATCTGGACGTGGCGGACTATGCCTCCACGATCACCTGGGCCGACGACGCGGACCGGGACGGGCTGCGCCCCGCCTCAATGGCCGTCCAGCTCTGGGCGGACTACGGCGACGGCAGGGGCCCGGTGGATACCGGCCTCTCCGCTGTGCTCACCGGCGGGAATGAGGCGGAGAGCTGGAACCATGTATTCCCGCAGCTCCCCGTGCGGGCGAATCAGGGCACGGTCATCGTCTACACCCTCCGGGCTACGGCGCCCTCCGGCTACACGCTGGACGCCGACCCCGCCGCACCTACTCTGGCCACCAGCCACATCCCGGCCACCAGGGACGTCACTACCGCCGTCACCTGGGACGACGCCACCGACGCCGCAGGACTCCAGCGGGTGGACCTCACTGCCGAACTGCTGGTGGACGGCCGGCCCACCGGGGAGACCGGGGCGCTCAACGAGCGCGGCGGCTGGACCTACACCTGGCCGGGCCGGTACGTCTACCACGACCACGGAACGGCCTACAATTACAGCGTGGCCGTCACCGGCGGCCTCCAGGACGAGTATGAGGTCACGGTAGACGGGACCGACGTGACGGTGCGCCGGGTGCGGTTCTCTATTGCGGGCACGGTTTACGACAACGTGGGCTACCCGGTCTCCGGGGCCCAAGTTACCCTCTATGACGCAGACAAGCTGGCTCTGGCCTCCACCAGCTCCAAGGAGGACGGGACTTACAGCTTTAGTGGCGTGACCAAAGGCGCCTACACAGTCCGGGCCGCCAAGGACCTGGCCGCCTACTCCGCCGGCACTGCTGAGGCGGCCGTGACCAACGCGGACCTCTCCGGCGTGGATGTCACCCTCGTCTACGATCCCTCCGGCGGGGGCGGCGAGGAGTACACCTACACCGCCCGGGGCACGGTCGTGGACAGCAACGGCGCGCCCGCAGCCGGGGCCCAAGTCAATATCTGGCTCGGCGACGCCCTGGCCGGCACTGTCACCGCCGGCGCGGATGGCACGTTCTCCGTGGCGGGCCTCAAGAACGGCACCTACCAAGTGAGCGTCCTCTACACCCTGGACGGCCAGGACTACACCGCCACCGGCGCCACCTTCGTGATCCACAATGCGGACGCCGCCGTACCGCAGATCACGGTGAAGGTCCCCGCGCCTCCCGCGCCCGGCCCGGAGCCCTGCGTGGTCACCAGCAAGGTGATCGACCAGGACGGCAAGCCCCTGGAGGGCATTCTGGTCCTCTTTTACGACGAGAGCGGTCGTTTGTACGCCTCCACCGAGACCGGACGCGACGGCGCCTACCGGGTGGAGGCCGTGGCAGACGGCAGCTACAAGCTGGTCTACCACATGGAAGGTACCGTCATGGCCCAGCAGGAGATCACCGTGGCGGGCCAGCCCGAGCTGACTGTCCCAGATGTCACCATCGACACCACCGCCAAGCCCGGCTATGGCATCCTCTCCGGCGTGGTGCTGGATAAGGACGGCAACCCCGTGGAGGGAGCCGAGGTCCGTGTCTACGACAAGGACGGCAATGAGGTCGGCTACCAAGTGACCGGCCCCAACGGCGCCTACGAGTTTATTCTCCCGGTCGGCACCTACACCGTGGTCATCACCCGCCCCTTTGACAACGTGACCGAGGGCGACATCAAGGTGGACGACGACACCGTGGAGGGCGGCACGGGCGATCCCGACCAGACCGCGACGGCGGACAGCTACACCATCCGCGGCTACGTCTACGATGCCGATGGCGCCCCCGTCGAGGGCGTCACCGTATATCTCTACCGCGAGAATCCGGAAAACCCCGAGGGCGAATACCTCCGCTTCATGGAGACCGTCTCCGACGGCGCCGGCTACTACGAGTTCGCCAATATTCCTGCCGGACGCTACATCGTCAAGGTGGCCTACGGGATCGGCGGGGGCGGCGGCTCTGTGGACACACCTGTGGAAGTGAAACCCAATCCCGACCAGCCCGAGGGCGGCGACATCACCATCACGACGGACAGCTACACCCTTACCGGCGTCGTGAAGGACAAGGACGGTAACCCGGTCAAGGGCGCCACCGTCACCCTCACCGACGCCGCCACCGGCGAACAGGTGGGCCAGATCATCACCGAGGCCGACGGGGTCTACACCTTCACTGGGCTTGCCGAGGGCACCTACCATCTGCACATCACCTATCCCGACAAAGAGGACCTGGGCGGCGGCGATGTTGACGTGGGCGACGGCGGCCATGAGGCCGTCACCGGCTACAAGGTCTCCGGCCTGGTCCAGGACAACAAAAATGCCCCCTTGAAGGGGGCGGCAGTCGTCTTCACCGGCGCGGACGGCAAGGAGTATGTGGCGGCCACCGGCCGGGACGGCGCTTTTACTGTGACAGTGCCGGACGGCAGCTACTCCATCCAGGCCACCTACGGCACTTGCAGCGCCGCTGGCTCCGTGACGGTCCAGGGGGCGGACGTCTCCGGCCTAAAGCTCACCATCACTCTGCCTGACCCGGACCAGCCTGGCGGCGGCGACAACCCCGGCGGAGGAGATCATCCCGGCGGGGGTGACAATCCCGGTGGCGGAGATAACCCCGGCGGTTCCACTGGTGGCGGGGGCGGCTCCTCCGGGGGCGGCGGTTCTTCCGGCGGTGGGGGCGGCAGCGTCACCCAGCCCGACAAGACCGTCACCATCTCCGGCACCGTTACCGACGCTGAGGGCAACCCCATCGAGGGGGCCGACGTCACAGCGACCAACACCAAGACCGGCGAGCAGTACAAGACCACCACCGACAAGGACGGCCACTACGAGATCACCGTCCCGGAGGGCAAATACACCATCACCGTCAAATACGGCTCCACCGACGTGGGCGGCGGCAGCGTCAACGCCAATAAGGATGTCGCCGCCGGCGTCATCAAGCTCCCGGCGGAGCTGGGTCAGCTGGTGCGGGCCTACATCTACGGCTACCCGGACCGCACCTTCGGCGGCGGGAACAACATCACCCGCATGGAGACTGCCGCCATCATCTCCCGCGTGGCCCCCGGCTTCGACGCGGCGGCCAAGTACCCGGTGAGCTTCAGCGACGTGGCCGCCGGGGTCTGGTATGAGGCCAACCTGGGCTACTGTGTCCAGGCGGGGCTGATCCAGGGCCGGGGCAACGGAATCTTCGACCCGGCGGCCAACATCACCCGGGCGGAGTTCGCCGCCATCGTGGCGCGGCTGCTGGGCCTGGACAACACACCGGGCAAGACCACTTTCGAGGACACCAGGGGCAACTGGGCCGAGGGCTACATCACCCGGCTTGCCGACCTGGGCGCCATCCAGGGCCGGGGCAACGGGCGCTTCGATCCTGACGCCAACATCACCCGCAGCGAGGCGGTGGCCATCGTCAACCGGGCACTGGGCCGTGAGCCGGACAAGGACACCCTAGACGCCCTGGTGGTCAACGGCACCATCTTCCTCACGGACGTGACTGACCGCACCGCCTGGGACTACTATCAAATCCTGGAGGCTGCCTTCGATCACTACCATAAGTAACTAAAAATCCCGGAGAGGGCCGTCAAGCTCTCTCCGGGATATGCACAATTTGACATTGTTGGGCGCCACCAGTATAATGGCATTGGCGCTGTTGCAGATACAGGCGGTTAGCCACTTCCCTGAGAAGGGAGGTGATGCCGATGGGACACGGGCGTTGGGCGAAAGCCCTGCGCTTCGCGATGTGTTTTATCATCATTCTCTGGATGATGGTGTACATATCCCCAAAAGCGTGCTGACTGCCCGGTGGCACGAGCAGTCAGCATAGGTAACCCTGTGTTGAGTTGTAAGGGCTAACCGTCTTGCAACAGCGCCCTTGCTATATTCATTATACTGATGGCCTCCTACTTTGTCAAGCGGACAGAGCATGGGGGCTTTTTTTATTATTCTCTAAGGTTTGACAACATAGGGCGTCGTCGGTATAATAACGATGGCGCTGCACGACGGCAGGCGGTTAGTCACACTCCCCGAAAGGGGGTGAGGCCATGCGGATCACACTACATATCGGAGCCTTCACGGTGACGATTATTGTGAAAAGCAGAAACCGCCACCCTGGCCGGTGACGGTTTCTTTGATGGAATCGCTCTACTGATCCCGGGCTAACCGCTTGTGCAGCGCCCTTGCTATATCTATTATACTGATGGCCTCCTACTTTGTCAAGCAGACAGAGCGGGGGGCTTTTTTTAGTCCTCTTTGGCAGCCCTGGCGGAATAGTCCACAAGCCAGTCGTAGACCTCCTCCAAGCCAAGCGGGGAATCGGAATCGGTGAGACAGGTGTTGCTCACGGGATCGGCAACGATGTATCCCCAACGGTGCCGCTGGAGCGAGAACCCGCATTTCCGCGCCAGGGCCCGGACTGCTGTTTCCTCCATTGCGCCGGCCTCCCTCTGAAGTTATTCAGTTCACCATTAGTATAGCGTCCATACAGGAACAAGACAAGCCCATGACATGATTTAGGAGGAATCATTTATGAAGATGAACAATCGTCGGACCAGGGTGCTCTCTGCGGCGCTGGCCCTGGCCATGTCCCTTTCGCTGCTGTCGCCGGCCCTTGCGGCTGAAGAACCGGCGGGACCGGAAGTTCCGCCCATGGTGGAAGAGATGGAGTTTATGAACAACGCGCCGGAGCCCTATGCGGACAGTGGGACGATCTACGTCTCCGCCTCCGGGAGTGACGGCAGCGGCGGCGGGCAATCCGGCCCCCTCGCCACGCTGGGCGCGGCCTATGCCGCCGTCTCGGACAGCGGGACCATCGTGATCCTGGACGAGCTGGAACTCACCGAGCCTGTGGTTTTCGGTGAGGACAAGGCCGTCACCATCGCTGGGGAGCCCGGCGCGGCCCTCGTCTACACGGGAACGGACAACATCAGCAGCACGGGCGGTATCCTCACCGTCCTGGCGGGCCAGCTCACGCTCCAGGACGTCACTGTGCGGATGCCCGAGGTCCCCGGTACCAATGGGCGGCCTCTGTATGTGGGCCCTGGAGGCACCGCCGTGCTGTCGGACGGCGCGGTGCTCGCCAACGGCTACCTGGCCTACGGAGGCGGCAATGTCCTTGTAGACGGCGGCACGCTGGAGATCGAGGAAGGCTCCGCTATTGAAAACGCCTACATCGCCAACAACACGGCCTGTTATGGCGGCGGCGTCCTGATCTCCAATGGCGGGACGGTTCGGATGACCGGCGGCGTGATCCGGGACAACACCATCCACACCACCCAGGGCTACGACAGCTACGGCGGCGGCGTGGCGGTGGAGCCCGGCGCATGGTTCCGCTTTTATGGCGGAAGTATCCAGGGCAACAGCGTGGATACCAATGGCGGCGGAGTGTACTTGGCCTCCGGCGGCAGCATGATCCTCGACGGCGGCTTGATGGTCAGCGGCAATGAGGCCGGCGGCGTGGAGGACAACATCTTCCTGCCGGACAGTGAGGTGCATTTCTCTCTGCTCGGCCCGGTCACCGGCAATGTGGGCGTCACCTGCGGCGAGGCCACCTATGGAGTGGTGGTGGGTGATCCCATTGACTACTCCATCAAGGCCAGCGACGAGGACGCCTTTTCCTACGACAGCGGGGAGTACGACATCCGGCTTCAGGACGAAAACCTGGTCCTCTTCTGGTTCACCGTCGGGGTAAACATCGACATCGACGGGGCCGCCAGCGAAAATGCGGCCGACGAGACGCCCATCGACCAGGACTACGACACGGTGCTCATTCCTGACGAAGGCTACCAGCTCCCCGGAAACATCAGCGTGTCCGTGGGAGGCGTGGAGCTGAGCGACGGTGAGTATGTCTACGATCCGGACACCGGCGCGCTCCACATTCCCGGCGAGGCAGTGAGCGGGGACATCTCCATCACGGTGAACGCAGACGCGCAGCATACCATCACCGTCTCCACCACCAACGTCACCGCTGATTTGGCAGAGACCGTGGTCATCCGGCAGGACACCACCGTTATCGCCCTCACCCCGGCCCCCCGGTATGGCCTGCCCGCAGAGGAGGACATCACCATCGAGGGCGCTTGCGACCACAGCTACGACCCCGTGGCCGGCAAGCTGACGATCTCCAACGTGACGGCTGACTTGACCATCACGATCCGCGGGGCTGAGGTCTACCACACCATCTACTTTGATCCGGCGCCCGGCGCCTGTGACACGCGCAGCAAGCGCCTTGCCGAGAGCGCGGCCGCTTACGGCGAGTTGCCCACACCCACCCTGACGGGCTACACCTTCGGCGGCTGGTACGCCGGCGAAACCAGAGTGACGGCGGAAACCGCAAACCATCTGGTGGAGGACCTGTACCTCACCGCCCGCTGGACGGCCCGCACCGACATCCACTACGAGGTCCAGCACTGGCTGGAGTATGCGGATGGCGGGCTGAATCCTGGCTACGAGGGCGGCGAGCTGCACACCATGACCTGGGGCGGCGTGGAGCGGCAGTATTACCTTTACCGCGCCGACGCCTTTGAGGACGGCGTTGCCAACGGCAGCGCCACCATCGTGCCCCTGTCCCTGGCGGACCTGGGCGGCGGGCTGGAGCTTGCGGGGCTTACCTCCAGCGGGGCCAACGAGTATGCCGTGACCATGGCCCCTGACGGCACCAGCGTGTTCCCGCTCTACTACGACCGAAACGCCTGCCGCGTCACCTATGACGCCAACGGCGGCACGCTCCAGGGCCAGGCCTACACCGACCTCCTCTACGGCGGACTCTACGGCACTCTCCCGGACGCCGCCCGCGCCGGATACACCCTCATCGGCTGGTTCACCACTCCTCATGGCGGCGCCCAGGTCCAGGCGGCCGACCACTACCTCACCGCCGGAGACCAGACCTTGTACGCCCACTGGGCGCCGGTGGGCGACACCAGTTATACCGTCTACCACCTGGCCCAGGTACTCCACGACAATACGGTCTCCTACGACAAGTCCCCGGAGAACTACACGCTCATCCAGACCGACGAACTCACCGGCACCAGCGATGTGGCCGTCGATCTCTACGGTATGGCCGTACCTGGTTTTGTCCCCAGTACGGATAACGACTACACCGTCACGATCAAGGCCGACGGCAGCGCCGCCGCCTACCTGTACTACGACCGCCTCGCCACCGACGTGAGCTATGACGCCCAGGGCGGCACGCCGGTCACGGTGGGCAGCCGGCTCTACTACGGCGGCTCCTTTGCCAGCCTCCCCGGCGACCCTGCCCTGGTGGGCCACCACTTCCTCGGCTGGTACACGGCTCCGGACGCCACCGCCCAAAAGGTGGAGGCCGGCACGCAGATCAACGACGTCAACCCCAAGGGCCTCACCGCCCTCACCCTGTACGCCCGCTGGGCGCCCAACGTCTACGACCTGATCTTCGAGACCCACGGCGGCGTGCTTTCCTCCGGGAAAAGCGTCACCTATGGGGAACCTGTCGGGGACCTGCCCACAGCCGCGCTCACCGGGTACGACTTCGTGGCCTGGTATGACGCTGACGGCAAGCTGGGCGTGCCCGAGGGCAACCTCATCACGCCGGAGACCATTGTTTCCACCGACACGCTCATCCATGTGGACAGCCAGGGCCGGGAGAGCGTCAGGACCCTCTACGCCTGGTATGAGCCCATCGACGTGACCGTCACCTTCGACCCCGCCCCCGGCGCCCTTAAGGGGGACGGCACGATGGTCATGACCTACGACAAGCCCCTCGGCCACGCCGGGGCGTTCCCCGTACCCGCCCGGCCGGGGTATACCCTCGTGGCCTGGCACTTCGACAGCCCCACCGGCCCCGTCCTGGACCCTGCGGCAATCTGTAAGCTGCTGGGCGATACCACCATCTACGCCGGATACAGCCCCAACATCTACGTGGTGACCCTGGACGCTGCCGGCGGCGACCCCCTGGCGCTCGAAAAGGTCCTGGCCACCTACGACGCCCCTTACGGGGACCTGCCCACGCCCACCCGCACCGGCTACACCTTCCAGGGCTGGTTCAATGCGGCGGGTGAAGAGGTCACCAGTAGCACCACCGTACAGATCACCGCGCCTGAAACACTCACCGCTCGCTGGGAGGCCAACACCTACACCGTCACCTTCGACCCCAACGGCGGCGACGCCCTGCCCGAGGCCGACCGCACCCGCAGCGTCACCTATGACGCGGCCTTTGGATCACTGCCCGGCGCCACCCGTTCCGGGAGCTACGCCTTCCAGGGCTGGTACACCGAAAAGGACGGCGGCCTCCACATCACGGCGGAATCCCAGGTCAAGCTGACCGCCAATACCACCCTTTACGCCCACTGGCGCTTCACCGGCGGCGGTGGCGGCGGCGGAGGCGGCAGCAGCTCCGCGCCTACCGAGTACACCCTGACCTTTGAAGTAAACGGCGGCGTCAAGCTCGCCCCGGTCACCGGCACGCGGAATACCGTCGTCAAGCTGGCGGACTACACCACCACCCGGGAGGGCTATAAATTTCTGGGCTGGCTCCTGGACGCTGCGCTGAAGGAGTTTGCCGGTGACAGCGTGAAGCTCACGAAGAGCATGACCCTCTACGCCGCATGGGAGAAAGCCCCCGGCGGCTGGGCCGGTATTCTGAACACCGAGGACCACATGGCCTACATCCAGGGCCTGCCCGACGGCACGGTCCGCCCCTGCGCCTCCATCACCCGCGCCGAGGTGGCGATGATCTTCTACCGCCTCATGCGCAGCGACGCCCACGCCCGGTACGACACCGAAAAGAACATCTTCGCGGACTGCTCCGCCGGGGACTGGTACAACACCGCCGTCTCCACCCTGGCCGCTATGGGTATCGTCAAGGGTCGTGGCGGGAACCGGTTTGACCCCGCTGCCCCCATCACTCGGGGCGAGTTCGCCGCCATTGCCGCCCGGTTCAGCGACCAGGACTACACCGACTCCGACCAGTTTACCGACATCGCCGGCCACTGGGCGCGGGTCGAGATCAACCAGGCCGCCGCCCTGGGCTGGGTCCAAGGCGACGGTTCCGGCGCGTTCCGCCCGGACGACCCTATCACCCGGGCGGAGGTCATTACCCTGGTCAACCGGGTCCTTGGCCGCCATGTGGCCGCCGACGGCCTGCTCAGCGGTATGAGGACTTATTCGGATAATGTCCAGGGGGCCTGGTACTATTTCGACGTGGTAGAGGCCACCAACGGCCACACCTACCACCTGGAGGGCGGTCAGGAGCGCTGGGACGCCCTCAACTGACCCAAAATCAAATAATGCGTAGGGGAACGGAACGCTCCGTTCCCTTTTTGTATGGAAAGGAGCAGTGCAGCACCTCCGGCAAGAGAGAGAACGGGGCGACCCGTTCTCTTTTTATGCCTAAATGGAGGTACTGTTTTGAAAAATCCGATTCAAGAGCGCGGCTTCTGCCGCAAAGCCTACCGCGTCTATCTCTGCCTCATGGTATCCGTGCTCCTGGCGTCGCTCCTGACGGTGACCGCTTTCGCCGCCGAGGGCGACATGTGGGGCTTGGCCGACAAGATTATCAAGGACGTCTACAAGCAGATCGCAGGCATCAGCACGGCGCTGGCCGGGCTGATGTCCGCCGTGGCGGTCATCGGGGCTAAACTTTCCAATAATCAGCACAAGGTCGATCAAGCCTGGGACTGGCTGCGGCGGATCTGGATCGCGTGGGTCGTCATCAACGGCATCGGCGCTTTCGTCGCCTACGTCGCCCCGCTCTTCTCCGGCTACGCCACTTTGACCCCCAGCGGCAGCTGACCTCTTTCCGGCACACCGGAAAGGAGGTGGGAAATTGCTGGAACTACTATTCAAGGGCCTGTTTCAATGGATTTACGAGCTGTTTCTGGAACTGGTGGAGTATGTCTCGAACGCCCTGCTGGACGTTTTGAGCATGGACCTATCCTACTTCATGCGCACGGTGCCTGTGGCCGCGGACATCATGAGTATCCTCCGGGCCGTGGGCTGGGCGCTGCTGCTGGGCAACCTGGTCTTCCAGGCGGCGCGGAGTATGCTCTCCGGCGTGGGTTTCGAGGGCGAGGACCCTAGAATCCTGTTTACCAGGACGTTCGTGTTCTCATTTCTCCTCATCGTCAGCAACGAGATATGCTCTCTCGGCCTAAACCTCACCCAGCGGGTCATCGACCTGTTGCAGGTGCCGTCCAGCGTCACCGTGCAGATGCCCACCGAGACGATCTTCAATACGGGGGCCGCGTGGCTCCTAGTCATCATCATCGGCGTGGTGGTCGGCTGGCAGTACATCAAGCTGTGTATTGAGGTGGGCGAACGGTACGTGGTCCTGGCCTCCCTCACCATATTGGCCCCTCTCGCCTTTGGGGTGGGCGGCAGCCAGAGCACGGCGGACATCTTCAAGGGCTGGGCCCGGATGTACGGGTCCATGTGCTTCATGATGGTGAGCAGCGTTATCTTTCTTAAAATGCTGATCTCCGCCCTGGGCTACGTCCCCGCGGGCCTGGACGCCATCCCCTGGGCCATCCTCATTGTGGCGATTGCCCGGGTGGCCCGCAAGGTGGACGAGATCATCACCCGCATTGGACTCAATCCCGCCATCACGGGCAGCGGTCTGGGCCGCAATCTGCCTGGTATGCTAGCCTACACGGTGGTGCGCGGCATGACCTCCACCATCAGCCACACGGTGGGCCGCTCTATGGGCGGCGGAGCCACGCAACCAAGCGGCGGCGGACCCGGCGGCGGTTCCGGCGGTGGGCCTGGTTCCGGCACGGGCGGCGCCGTCCATTGGAACCGGGGCGCCACAGGCAGGGGCAGGCCGGGAGCCTCGGGTGGTTACGGCCCATATGCCCCCAACAAAGACCATCAGGCGCAGACCGAGCAACAGGGCGGTCAAACACAGGCTGGAACCGGACCCGCTGGAGCACCCGGCGCTCCAAGCTGGGCGGGGGCCGGCACCGTTCCGCCGCCAGCCCCGCAGCAGAGCCCAGGCCATCAAGGTCGGGACAGGTCCAGTCAGGAACCGGGCCTCACAGGCCACTCCGGGATAAAAGACCCTTCCGCGCCTGCGGCCGCCCAGACCGGGCAAACGCCGTCCCAGGGCGGGGCAGGAACATTCCAGGGCGCCGACGCCCGTATAGGATCGGCCCCGCCACAGCCTGGACAGTCCGGGGAGAGAACACAGACTGGTGCGCCAAGACCCACGGTGGCCGGAGCGTCCGGTCAAGATGGGGTCAACCATCCCGGAGCGCCTACCCAGGGGCAGGCTGGAACCGTCCCGCCCTCTTCCACGACTGTCCCCATCGGGCATGACGCGGCCACATCACCGGGAGGCCGACAGCCCGGCGGTACCCGGCGCAGCTCCGTTCACTTTGGGACCACCAGGCCCACCTATACCAGTTATTCCGGCGGGTCCAGAGCGGCAGGCGCGCCGGGCGCACCCAGAAATGACGGCACCAGGATACAGACGGCGCCTGGGGCACAGGACGCCCGTGGCCCCCAGCGCCAGCCCATCCCCCAAGAGTTCCAGGGCAGTGTGACCGCCCCTCCGGGGCAGGCTGGAACGGATGGGAAAGCGGCCGCAGGGACAGCGCCGCGCGGGTCTACCCGCTATTCTGACTTTTCCCAGGGGACGCGGGCACCGGGAGGCGAATCCTTCAACCGCACCCCAGCCCCCGGCGGGGGCGGCGTCCGCACCTCGTTCTCCGAGGCCGCTGCACACCAGCACAGTACGGTGGATGTGCAGTCGTCCGAATCCGGGCGGCCATCGCGCCCCGGTATCCCAAGGATGGACAGCGCCCGGGTGACGCCTGAGACGCCCACAGGGGACGGCAGGAATGACGCCGTGCCCCCACAGACACCTTATCAAATGGGCGGAAGCCTCCCCAGGGGTGGGCAGGAAATGACGCGGCCGCCCCATCCAGGCCCTCCAACCGGTGGAGCGACGCAGCCCACGACGCCACCGGCTCAACCCCAGGGGGGTGGACCAAGTTCGGGAACCTCCCCCAGGGGCACGCAGGAAGCCCACTCCGGGCCCAGGCCGCCTTCCCCGGATGGCTATGGCCTCCCCAGAGGTGGGCAGGAACGGCCTTCCCGTCCGGCAGGCCCCTCAACGCTGACGCAATCCCTTCCCAGGGGCGGGCAGGAACCCCCGCCGCGGGCGCCGGCGCCCGCAGATAAAGCGTCCGGCCTCCCCAGGGCTGCGCAGGAACCGGCATCCCATCCGCAGCGGCCTCCCATCGGTGGGCGGGGCGACGCGCCAATGAGCGCGCCCAAGGGCCCCGTCCCGCAGCCCCGCGCCTCTGGCGGCAGTTCCGCCGCCGCGCGAGACGGCCAGGAACATCCGCAGCCCCAAGCGCCTCCAATCGTGGGGGCCAGCCCTCCCAGGGGTAGGCAGGAACGGCCCTCACGCACCGAGACCGCCACGCACGGGGCAGGCGCGCCCCCCATGGGCGCCCAGCAAGAGCGGCCGGAGCCCCAGCCGAGGCCGGGAGACCGCGCCCCGCAGCCGCAGCCCGGATATAAGCGATCCGGCGGCGGGGGTGGAAAGAAGAAAGACCGCCGTACAGGGAGGAAAAAGAAATGAGCCAGGAACAACACTCGAATAGCGCGGCCCAGCGTATTGGCTCCGCCATCGCCAACATTGCCGCCGGGGCAGCCAAAGGCGGCGCGCCCGGCGCGGTAGTGGGTGCGGTCAAGTCCTTCTGGCCCGAACTCGTCAAGGGCTTCATCGCCTTGTTGTGCGTACTGATCCTGCTTCCGTTCATCCTCATCTGCGCCCTGCCCAACATCCTCTTCGGCTTCAACAGTGCCAAGGCCGATGACATCATCGCCGTCAACGACCAGGCAAGCGTCGTCGCCTCTTACTACGGCGAGGTGGACGCCGCGACCCAGGCCAGAGTGGATGAACTGGTCGGAGCGGCTGTCACCGCAAACACGAAAGAGGACGGCACAACGACCTTCGATTTTCTGGAGGTCAACAAGCAGATTGGCGCAATCACCCCCAACTGGTTTATCGCCATCAATTCAGTCCGGCACCAGCAAGACCTCTTTGCGATGGATCAGCCCAGTATTTTGGAGGTGGTCCAGCAAAAGGTGTACAGCGTATGGCGTCTCATCACCCGCACCATCGGGGAAGGGCCTACCGCCGCTATCCTTTGGGTACTGCACATCGACGTGCGGGAGAGGACCCCCGACGCGCTCATGACCATGCTCGGCTTTACCGAGGAGCAAAAGGCCTGGGCCACCGCCATCCACGACACCTTGGAGGACGACCAGATCGTGGACACCAGCGGCGTGGGCGGCGGGTATGACTTCTCCGACTTCACCTTTTCCGAGGTGGATACGCCAGTCGTCTACTACAACCAGCTCGACGAGCGCTGGTGCAATACCCTCTATGGCCCGTCAGACACGATCGGCGCCGCCGGCTGTGGGCCTACCGCCCTCGCCATGGTGGTGGCCACCTTTGCCGACCCGGACATCACGCCGGTTGACGTTGCAGACTGGGCGGCGGCCAACGGCCAGTGCTGCCCGGGCCACGGGAGCTACCACTCCATCATCCCCACCGGGGCGGCCCACTACGGTCTGGGCGTCGAGGGGATCGGCCTGGACGCCAAAAAGCTGGTGGAAGCCTTGGAGCGTGGCGACCTTGTGATCGCCCTGATGGCAAAAGGCCATTTCACAAACGGCGGCCATTTTATCGTGCTCAGAGGCACGACCGACGACGGGCAAATTTTGGTGGCCGATCCGGCCAACACCAAACGGAGTAACCAGACCTGGGACCTGTCCATCTTCACGGCGGAGGCCCGGCGGGACGCCGAGGCGGGCGGCCCCTTCTGGGTCATCTCCCGCCCGGATTAGGAGGTGGCGTCATGCTGCTGCTCCGGGACCTTCGTCAACGCTACCACATCCCGCTCATGGCCCTGGCGCAGGCGGCCGGCGTCTCCCACCAGCTTATCAGCGACCTGGAACTGGAGAAACGGCCCGCCACCCCAGGGGAGCGGCGTTTGGTGGAGCGCGCTTTTGAAATCGTGATACAAGACCGTAAAGAACAGCAGGAGCGGCTGGTGGAGGAGTTCTCCGCCGGCCGCTCCAACCTATTAGAACCTGTCCCAGAAATGGAGGGAACAAATTAAATGCAAACGTACTATATCCCCGCCAACTACACCGACGCGGGCAAGGTCATGGGCCTTTTTGAACTGCGCAACGTCATCGAGGCCGCGGTCCTGGGGCTGCCGGTGCTGCTTTTGTGCTTCAGATTCCTGCCCATCCAAGACCTGACCATCAAGATCATCACCACGCTCGTCATCTTTATCCCGGTGGCGGGCTTCGCGCTCCTGGGCTTGGCGGACGAGAGCCTGACCCGTTACCTGTACACCTGGTGGTGCTGGCGCCGCCGGCGCGGCGTACTCACATATAGAGGGGAGGTCGGCAGCAGCCATGGGCTTAAAAGAGCTGATATTCGGCGGCGCCATTAAAGGCGACGACGCCTACGACAGCACCTACGACGGGAGTATCCAGCGCTGGATTCCTGTGAAAGACATCATCCGCGGCACCGTCGCCACCAAGGACGGCCGGTTCGTTCGTATTCTGGAGGTGCTGCCGGTCAACTTCTACACCCTGTCCGATGACGAGAAGGATGTGGTCCTGGCAGATATGGCGTCCTACCTAAAGATCGCCCCCCAGACGCTTCAGTTCTCTGTCCGGACGCAAAAGTTCAATATGGATGCCTACCGGGAGCGGCAGCAGGCCAACATGGAGCGGGAGCCGGTAGCAGCCTGCCGGGCCATGATAGAGGATAACATCCGTGAAGTCTCCCGCATGGTGGAGAACGAGGCCATCTGCCACCGCTTTTTCCTCTCCTTTGAGTATGAGCCGAGCATGAAGGCCAGAGATAACACGCCCCAGGCCATCGCCGAACGCATGGCAGAGGTGGCGGACACCGCCGCGCGGTACCTGGAGCGCTGCGGCCTGACGGTCCTGGACCCGGAGTACAGCGACAACGCCGTGCTGGAGCTCCTTTATGAAATCTACAACAAGTCCACCTCCAGGCGCGTCAAGCTGCCCCTTGGCGTTTTCGATATGATCTCTGCAATTCATGGCGTTTATGGCGAAGAGGAAGTTGCCCTTCTGCAAGCCGGGGAACAGGCGCAGGTAAAGAAGAAACGCCGCGTGCTATCCCTGCGCCGCCATGACCGGGCTGGCGGTGTCCCGGACCTCTCCGGCGGGGCCACGACCATCACCGACATCCTTTCGCCCATCGACGTGGATATGATCCCCGCCGACTACGTGGAGATCGACGGCGTGTATCACGCCTACCTGTTCATCGCCGGCTACGGCTACACTACCGTGGTGGGCCGGGCGTGGCTGGCCCCGCTGGTGGAGGCCGGAGAGGGTGTGAGCCTGTCCTTTACGGTGAAACGGCAGTCCAAAGAAAAGGAGGTCAAAAACATCGGCCAATCGACTATGTGGCGCCGGTCCCGGATGCGCGACGTGGGCGACACCCGGGCAGATTACGAAGAGCTGGACGACGCCATCAACGCCGGCCTCTATCTGAAGGAAGGGATCAACCGGAAGGGCGAGGACCTCTACTATATGCACACCACCCTGGAGGTGGTTGCCGATGACCCGGAGACCCTGGAACAGCGGCTCACCAGCCTGGAGTCCCTCTGCGTCAGCATGGACATGCTCCCCAAGCGCTGCACCATCCACGAGGAGCAGGGCTTTCTCTCCCTGCTGCCCCTGGCGATCCTGGACCCCAACATCGAACGCAAGGCCCGCCGCAACGCCCTCACCTCCAGCGTGGCCGGCGCGTTCCCGTTCGTCAGCTATGAGCTCACGGACCAGACCGGAATTTTCCTGGGCCTCAACATGTATAACCGCAGCCCCGTCTTTCTGGACAACTTCGACGATTACCGCTACCCCAACGGGAATTTTTCCTGCTTCGGCTCCACAGGCGTCGGTAAAAGTCTCCTGCTCCAGGCCATCGGCGGGCGCTACCGACAGCAGGGCCGGCACATCATCTACATCATCCCGGAAAAAGGCCATGAGTTCCGCCCGCACTGCGAGGCCGTGGGTGGAGAGTACGCCCGGCTCATTCCGTCGTCGCAGGATTGTATCAATGAGATGGACATCCGCCTGGCCACCACCGACGTCTACAACCGGGCCAAGGGCCTCGCCGAGCGCAACGATTCTCTCCTGGCCGACAAGATCGCAAAACTGGAGATATGGTACTCCCTGCAAAAACGGGATTTGACGGTGGAGGATAAAAACCTCCTGGACGCCTCCCTGGTGGAGTGCTACGCCAAGTGTGGGATCACCTTCGATAACGCCAGCCTCTACGAAGAGGACGGCGTGACGGTGAAGGAGATGCCGGTCCTGCCGGATTGGTACGAGGTGCTCAACTCCAGGAAGGAGACCCGGCACCTGGCCACCGTGCTCACCCGGTACGTAAGCGGCTCGGCAGCCAGCATGGGCAGGCGCACCACCATCGACGCCGCCAACCCCTACATCGTCCTCGACCTCACCGGCGTGCCGGAGGACCTGCTCCTTTGCACCCTCTACATGGCCACCGAGTATGCTACCGACCTCATCATCCAAAACGGTATGACCGGCACCGTCCTTCTGGCGGACGAGCTGTGGAAACTGATCGGCTCCACCTCCAACCCCCTGGCGGCCAACTACGTGGTGAGCACGGTCAAACTGATCCGGGCTCTGGGCGGGATCGCCGGCGTCACCAGTCAGGGCCTCGCCGACATGGACGCCCTGGAGGGCGGCAAGTACGGCAAGTCCATCCTGGACAGCACCCGTATCAAGATCGTGATGCAGCTTGAGGAGCAGGAGGCGGAGCTGGCCCGCAAAAAGCTGAACCTGTCCGAGAGCGAGCAGCAGCTTATCACCCGGTTCCACCGGGGCGAGGGGCTCCTCTGCATTGGCCGCAACCATGTGCCGGTGAGCTTCACGGTGACACCGATGGAGTATGAGTATATCACCACGTCGCCCACCGATATGCGGGCGCGGGCTTCCGCACGGCCCGCAGAGGAGGCTGTGTCCGATGGCTGACCTTCAAAAAGACATGGTTCGGGTCCAGGCATTGGCCCATGAGTCCTACCTCGCCACCGGCGGCGTCATGGCGCTGCTGGACAGTGATCCGGTGGAGCCCGTGCGGCTGGCCGAGGCAATGGACAAGACCGCCGGGAAGTTGGAGGCCGCCACCGTGGAGCTGCGAAACCTCTGCGAACGCCACCGCCCTCGGTACGACGCCCACTACCGGAAACGGTGCGCGCCGCCGCCCATGGACCTGGCCGGGTCGGCGTCCATCACGGAACACGGCTGGCTCCACCTGGAGCTCGCCACCCTGCTGCCCCACTGTACCCGGGAACCGCCCGCATACCTGAGCGACACCATCCGCCGCCTCCTGGACGGCCTGGAGGCCCAGGGCGCGACCCTGCCTTGGTACCGGGAGGCCCTGCTGGTCATCGACGAGCACTGTGAGTACCATAACCGCAACGTCTACGACCAGGACAACAAGGGCTGGAAGGCCGTACCCAACGCGCTCAAAGGCCGCCTGTTCGAGGACGACGACCAGTTCACCCTGAGCGTCTGCCTCCTGGCCACCCGGGCGGAGGTGCCCAGGTGCCACATCTTCCTCCTGCCCCTGGCGGACGCCGACGACTACTTTTACATGCGCGCCGGCAGGTATCCCTTCTTCTAAACGGCACCCGGGCGCCCGACGTGGAACTGAAAAACAGGCCCCGCCCCGCAGGCGACGCAAGGAACCCTGTGCGCGTCGCCTGCGGCCGGGCCTGAGCCGCTGCGCTGAAACGGTTTGGCCGGGCAGACAGCGGACGTGTTTCAGAATCCGCGCCCCACCCAGGCAGCCCCAGACGTGAAATCGAAAGTGTGGTGATTCTATTGCTGCTCGACAGCGTTGATATGGAAGTGGTAGACCTGGTCGGCTGTTACGGCCTGGTCCCTTCCGGCGAGTTCAAACGGTACGGCTCCGCGGGCAGCTATCTGCCCGCCGTCCAACAGCTCCTCTCCCATCAGATCATCGAGCTATGCGGCCCCAACCAGCAGAAAGAGTTCCTCCGCCTGAGCGCAAAGGGCGAGAAGTTCCTCCAGGGGCATGGCTACCGATACCAGCGGTATGCCGGCCAGTCCCTCCAGCCGGAAAAGACCCGCCGCTATTGTGAGACGGCCCGCGTTGCGCTCCTCTGCCGCCGGGCTGGAATCGAGGTGGGCCAGACCGACTATGACCTTCTCTGCCGCCAGCCTGTTTTCCTCCAGTCCAAGCCTATGCGCAGCGAGAAGTTCAACCACGTATCCAGCAACATCCAGTGCGCGGGGTTCGGCCACTGGGGCGGCGAGGCGTTCCTGGTCTACTACGCCTCCAAGGAGAGCTACGGCCCCCTCATCCAGCACGAGAACGCCATCATGCACCGGCTCTGCCCGCTCTACGGGAAAGGGTTCGGCATGACCTACTCCTACCTCCTGACGGGGCGCACCTACGCCGAGGCGTACCACGTGCTCAAGGCGACGACGGTCCGCCGTCACCCCCAGGCCGGCCAGGTGAGCTACGCGGAGGCCTACCAGAAGACCAAGCGGCCCTTTTATCTGGCGTCCTGCGACGATACCGGCGCGCTCCAGCTTGCCCTCATGCGGCAGGGGGACTACCGCGCCCGGGTGTCCCGGCTTATCGCCGGGCGGCGTTGGAGCCCGCCGCCGCCGGAACTGCCTGTGGACGCCATGGATGGGGACACGCCCCTGGTGGTGGCGCTGGACATGGACCTGCGCCGCGTGCGGAGCCTGTGCGAAACGGCGTGGCTGCGCGGCTTCCCCAACGTGAAAGTGGCGGCCATGACCGACCAGGTGGACGGGGTGCTCGCCAGAGCCCTGCCCATCCAGGGCATCGAGCTGCTCTACTTTGACCCGGGGCCGCTCATGGACGGTCTGGGCGGTGGACTTCTCTATGAACCGCAGCACCGGGAGGCCGCCGCGCCGGAAGGGGGTCCTCTCGTTGTTTAGGCTGTCCACGCACCTTGCCAAGCTGGAGGACCGGCTGAATAAAAAGCTGGGGAAGTTCCTGGACCGGCACAAGGGCAAGTTCAAGTTCTACATACCCATCATCCTGATCGCGGACTACTTCTACGGGATGTTCGTCAACTCGATCCGGCTGGGGCTGCAACAGACCTGGGGGCCGGAGGCCGTGGAAAGTATCTGGGTCACCGACCCCATCATGAACCTCATTGCCATCATCACCCCCACGGGGATCGTCGTCACCCTGGTCATCATCCTGCTGGCCTGCCTGCTCACCAAGAAGGGCTACGTCTTCCTGTCCGGCTACAAGTACACCCACGACAAGCGCGGGTTTGACATCATCCCGGATTCCACCCACGGCAGCGCCCACTTCATGGAGCGCAAGGAGATGGAGAAATTCCTGGAGGTGGGCTCCATCGCGGACACCGACAGCATACTGCTGGGCAAGCTGAAGGACGACCCGTTGGACGACGACAAGTACGCGGAGTACGTGGCCTTTCCCTACACCCAGGGCCTCAACAGCAACATCCTGTGTATCGGCGCCCCCGGCTCCGGCAAGACCCGGGGCTTTGCGCTCCCGTTCCTGCTCCAGTGTATCAAGCGTGGCGAGAGCGCCATCATCAGCGACCCCAAAGGGGAAATCTACGGCAAGCTGGCGCCTCTCATGCGGAAAAAGGGATGTGTGGTCCGGGTGTTCAACCTCATCAACATGGTCCACTCCGACGGCTGTAATTTCCTTGTGGGGTTGGAGGACGACCCCATCGAGGTCCAGACGGTGGCCAACATCATCATCCAGAACACCAACGGTCCCGGCGAATCCAACGACTTCTGGGCGCGGGCGGAGATCAACCTGCTGGAGGCCCTGCTTCACTACGTGGTGCTGCTGACCGTGGGCGAGACCCAGGTCCGCCTGCCCATCGACGAGCGTTCCATTGGAGAGGTCTACAAGCTCCTGTCCACCCGGACCATCGAGGAGATCAACGCGACCCTCCAGGCCTTACCCGACGACCATCCGGCCCATGGGCCTCACGGCCACTTCCTCAAGGCCAAGGAAAACCTGTGGGGCAACATCGCCATTGGACTTGGCAACCGTCTGGCGGTCTTCCAGTCCAAGGCCGTGGACGAGATCACCCGCCACAACGACATCGACCTGCTGCTGCCCGGGCAGCGCCAGTGCTTTTACTTCTGCGTGGTGTCGGCCCAGGACAGCACCTTCCGGTTCCTCAGCAGTCTCTTCTTCTCGCTGTCCATGACCCGTCTGGCCCACTACGCCGAGGCCAACGGCGAGGACGGGCGGCTCCCCGTGACGGTAAATATGTTTATGGAAGAATACTGCAACATCGGCTACCTGGACGGCATGAGCGAGGTCCTGGCCTCCGCCCGCGGCTTTGGGATCAACTGCCAGCTGATCGTGCAGTCCTTGGCCCAGTACCAGCACAGCTACCCCCGGGGAGAGTGGGAGACGCAGGAGGCCAACTGCGACCTGATGATCTACCTGGGCGCCAACGATCTCACCACGGCCTCCTTTTTGGAGCGGCGCTGCGGGATATGCACCATCTCCGTGACCAACAACCAGATGCCCCTCATGCCGCTCTTCTCCCCGGTGTACCACTCCACCAGGCCCTACTCCCAGACCCGCAGCAACACCCAGCGGCCGCTGATGCGCGAGGACGAGATATTGGGGCTTGATAACCGCGAATGTCTGGTGTTTATCCGCAACAAGCCGCCCATGCGCATGTATAAGCTGACGCCGGAGGAGCACCCGTATTTTCCGGAACTCGTACAGACCCACGTGACCAAATACACCCCGCCCTGGCGCAGGAAGGCGGAGCCCCCGACCGGCGCAGACCCGGCCGGACAAGCTCCGCGGGAAGAGCCGGAGCAGACCCACCAGCCTGATCCGCCGCCCCGTCCGTCCCCAGCCCCCGCTCCCGCGCCCAGCCGGGCAGGGCCCGCCCCCGCGCCCGTGGACCATGCGGGGCCGGAAGCACACGCCCCATCTCAGCGCCCCGGACGGCCCGGCCATGCGCCCCCCAAGGGGGACACTCTCGGGCCGCTGCCGTTCTACCGCCTGGAGCCGGACCCGCCGCGCCCACCGGCTCCACCCAAAGAGCAGCCTGTGGACCGGGACGAGGAAGCGCAGCCGCGTACTGCCCCGGAGGAGGATACCGGCGGGGGCCTTATCACCAAGGTGCGTCAGCGCGATCCCAGCGAGGTGGACGTGGACGGCATCTGGAAAGACAGCCATAAAGCATAGGCCGGAGGACGGAGGGATTGCCCACCGTCTTTTTTTGTGCCATTTGAACGAGGAGGAATCTATATGAAGGCAGCGCCGCTCACTTGCCGGCCTGATTTCCGTCTCATGACCCAGAACGACATCCAAAGCTACTACCATCTTCAAATGCCCCGCTGGCTCTTCGACGACCAGCGGTACCGCACCCTGAGCCTGGAGGCCAAGGTCGCCTACACGCTGCTGCTCAACCGCTTCCAGCTCTCCAGGCTCAACGGCTGGGTGAACGACACCGGCGAGGTGTTCATCATCTACACCCGGGCGTCGCTGGCGGAGGAACTCCAGGTGAGCTACCACAAAGTCATCGACGCCATGAAGGAACTCTCCGCCGCCCGGCTCATCTGGGAGAAACGGTGCGGGCGCGGCGACGCCAACCAGATATACTTGGCCCGTGTGGAGCTGGAGGAGCCCGTCGCCGCCAGCGCCCCCTTTGTCGCCCCCGGCGACGAGGCCGCGGGGGGCAGAAGTGCGGAAAATACATATCAAGGGGCGGGCCCTGCCACGCCCGCCCAAGGCATGGGGGGCCATAGCGCCCTTTCAAGAAGTGCTGAAACGGCACATCAAGAAGTCCCAAACGGGCAGGTCCAGACCTGCACCGGGCGCACTTCTGGACCTGCGGGAGAGGCACATCAAGAAGTGCGCCAAATGTACCCCAGTAAGATTGATTCCAGTAAAACGAAACGGAGTCCCAAAGAAGTCAGTCAGCCCGTAGGCACGGACGACGGCGGGCTGGACCTAATTCTGCGGGACTGCCATTTGGAGCTGTTCGACGCGGACACCGCCCATGTCTTCGCCGCCGCCATCGAACGGCTCTACTACTCGGAGAGCTTTCGGATCGGCAACGCCGTGCTGCCCCAGGCCAGGGTCCGCTCCAGGCTCTACGACCTGGACTACACCCTCCTGTGCGTCGCCCGGCAGAAGCTCCGGGCCAACATGCGCGAGGTGAAGAACTCCACGGCCTACGTTATGTCGGTGATCTTCAACGCTATCACCGAGGCGGCGGGAGACACGCTGGTGGACCCCTATCTCAATTCCTTGCAGCCCGGGCCGCCGGCGCCGGGCGAAGGGGGCGTCGGATTTGTACCTGACCCATGACCAGGAGAAACTCCTAGCGCTCATGAAGAAGACCGGCTGGCTCTACGGCCGTCAGGCCTACCGCTTCCTCCGCCCGGGTGACGAGCGAAAGACGCCGGAGCTGGTGGCCGCGTCCCTCCGGCAGCTGTGCTACATCGGGAAAGCGGCGGACCACGGGAAAGGCCTCTACTCCAGGCCAGACCTGCGCGGCAAGGAGCCGGACGTCTGGATGCTGGCGGCGGTGGACGTCATGCAGGATTTGGCCGGCGGCGGGCTCTTGGACCTGGCGGCAGACCGGCCGCCGTACAAGCTGTGCTTCCTAGCCCAGCGGGACGGCGAGGTGGCCAGTATGGCTGTCCTTCCGGTCCCGCCCGGCGGCGAGGCCCATACCGACTTTCTCCTGGAGCGGCCCCCGGAGGGCGTAGACCGCACCGTCATCCTCCTGCTGGCCTACGGCGGACAGCGGGACCTGCTTCATCCGAAGTACCCCTGCTACTTCGCGGTGCCAGAGAGCGGCGGGCCCGCCCGGTACCGCTATTACAAAGGGGGTGAGGCCCCCTGACCCCAGAGTGCCAACCGTTCCCCACAACTGAAAGGAGTGACCAACTTATGCCCAGCAGAAAAAAGAAAGAAGAAGCCGTCCCCGCCGAGAAGACCGTGCAGAAGGACGCTGCGCCTGCGCCGGAGGAGGAGCAGACGCTCTCCGGCGCTCTCCCCGCTGATGGGAACGTGCCGGACGCGCCCGGCGACGGCGGTGAGCTCCCTGCGGCGGGGCCGCCGGATGGCCTTCCCGCTGCGGAACCGGGCGAAGAGGCCCCCGCAGCGGTGGACGAGCCCACGGAGGCTGAGGCGCCGGGCACCGCCGCTGAGGAGCCCCAAACGGACGGGACTGAGGCGGACGCCGCCGGGACACAGGAGAACGGCCCGCCTGCGCTTACGCCGGAGCCCGCCACAGCCGAGGAGGAGCCCACCGCCCAAGAAGAGCCTGCCGCCCACGAACCGCTTCCTGCGGAGGACGGGGCGCCCGAGGATGGCGGCCCCCAGGACACCCCGGCCCCGGACGCATTGGACGCCGCAGCCGAGGCCGCGGATGACGAAGATGGACCCGACGGAAAGGCGGAGGGCTCGCTGGTCCGGCCCTACTACATGGACCCTGGCGTGGACCGCAAGGCAGGCGCCAAGGACAGAGCCGCCGCCCCCAAGGCCAAGAAAACCGCCCCGGCCAAGAAAGCCGCCGCCGTGAAGAAAACGGTGCCTCAAAAGGCGGAGACGGCGGCCGAACAGGCCAAGCGCGGGTTCCGCGACCTGGACACCCGGGAGTTGGACCGGGACCTGAGCCCGGAGGAGCGGCAGGAGTGGGAATCCATCTACGCCTCGTACACCTCCAAGTCCGTCTTGACCGGCCGGGTGGTCGGCATGGACGAGAACACCTTCACCGTCCAGGATGCCAGCGGCAAGAATGTGGAGAAACACCTGCGCAGCCTGGTCATCATCAACTACCGCGTCAAGGTCCTGATCCCCGAGACGGAGATGTGGATGCCAGGCGAGGAGCAGCCCAACTACATTCTGAAGAACATGGAGGGCTGCGAGCTGGACTACGTGATTTTGAACGTGGACCGCCGGGGTGAGTGCGCCATCGCCTCCCGCCGCATGGCCCTGTCCGCCAGGCGTTGGTTCTTCGGCACGTCGCCCCAGGGCCACCCCAAGGGTGAGATCAACACCTGCCGGCTTCTCTCCGTCGGGCCGACCCGGTGCCTGGTGGAGTGCGGCGGGTACGACGTCGATCTGCGGGCCTCCGACCTCACCTACGCCTACGTGCCAGACCTGCGGGAGCGCTACCGGCCCGGTGAAAAGATGCGCTGCAAGATTCTGGGCTTCGACAAGGAAAAGGGGCCGATGATCTCCATCAAGGAGGCCAAGCCGTCGCCGTTCCGTGGGGCGGAGATCCGCCACCCCATCAACAGCCGCCGCACGGCGGTCATCAGCAACAAGTACAAGGGCGGCATCTACTGTGTGCTGCCGGACGAGACCACCTGCCGGTGCCGGTACACGTCCCAGCTCACCGACGACGACTTCCAGCTGGGCGATCAGGTCATCATGGTGGTGGACGGCTACGACCAGGAACGCGAGCTGGTCCGGGGCCGGATTTTGAAAAAGTGGTGAAAGAAGGGGGCGACCTGCGGGCCGCCCCCTTCTTCGTTATCTTGCACCGTACTTTTTTGTTTAATTAGTAGTAGAAAATACAGTTTATAATTATTTCAAATTCTAATAGCAACTCCTCATCTATCTCTAGAGAAAGATCAATCTGGAGCTTTCCGCTTTTTATATCCCGAAATAAATTTATCTTTGCAATGTCAACCATCGGAAGGAAAAAATACTCGTCTGTATTTAACTCTATTACTAAAACCAATAAATCTGCAACGCCGCCTTGATTAAAGGAAATTAAGGCAGCCTTTTTGTTTACATATTTTTCAATAATTCCAACTGCGTTATTATAGGACCTATCACAATATATGTAAAACGGAATATCAGATTTTATAATTGATTTTACTAAATCATATGCCTTGTAATTTATAATTATTGGGCACTTCGCCTTAGTGCATATTTCATTGAGGCTTGTTTGATTGCATAACGTAAGATGGTGTTTGTGATTTTCTAAATCAAGAAATGTTGCAATGTATTGCTCATTGATTTCACGAATTGAATCTAAATCCGGCTGGATAAAGTATTGTCTGGTAGGTTTCGCTAGTAAAGTTTGCACAGTTCCAAAGACCAGTAAAGCTCCAACTACATTTTGTGAAAATTTGATAATCTCTATTTCATCTACCAATTCTCCTGGATAAATTTTATTGCTGCTAGTTGGAATACCGCTCCCTAATATATCAATACTGTCCACTTCTTTAACTGCGGACATACTTAAACTATCAATAATTACTTCTTTAGATTTTGAATCACCATAGATATTTTGAATTAATTGTATATTTTTATCCTTCATTAAGGACATAGTACTACGGTCTTTTTGTGGTAATTTATCCTCAATTTGATGTAATATATTATCAATACTTTTATTCTCTTGTAAGTCAGATATTAAAGCGTGAACCAAGTTTTTGAAAATTCTATTAGGTATAAATTCTTCTGAAGCACCATTAGACGATAAAAATACCTTCAACTTTTTTTGAGAACGATAAATCTCCGAATTTATCTTTGTTAAATCAACATTGAGTGAAATTAACACAAGTCCGATAACTAACTCATTTATTAGGTCTATGGGTAACTTAATATGCTCATTAGAAGGAACATCTTTTTCAATTTTCAAGAAGTCCAAAAGTGGCAATAGTGGCTTAACATAGTTATAATATTCTCTATTGTTGGCCCTTAAATCTTTAATAAACGTCATTGCACTTTCATATGATTTAGTTTTAATAATAAAGAGAATTTCAAAAAAAGTACATGCACATTCTTGAACTTTTACACTGTGTTTTAGAAGTATTTCATTTATATATGAAAAACGGTTATCAATAACAGATATTCTGGTGTGCATATGAAGAAAATATCCATATGACGATTGTAGCGTAAAGATCATATGATAAGCTTCATGTAAAATTGTTTGCGCCCCTGATTCAGAATTCATGTCACAATTAATGAGATAATGAGATGCAAAATCATATTGACCAAGGACATCTGACAATAAACTTATCATCATATGCGTCCTCCATTACTGAAACCACGAAGTTTGTATTTTGCTGCGAAAATTGGGCACTTTTACTTGCATTATAGCGCATCAGCACTGGTATGGCAAGGCAGCAGAATGCCTTTTACATCCCTACGCAGAAATTGCAACTGGCGGTGAGGGCGGAACGGTGGTAAGCTCAAGGTGTAACTGGTCAAAGGTAGTGCAGTGGTACAAGGACATCCCAGGGGCGAGTGCGCCCCGGCGACACCTACGATCCGGTTACAGTCAAGAGCGGCGCGAAAACCCCGTAATTGTCCCTGCGTGGACAGTTGCGGGGTTTTTCGCGTCTAACCCCATTTTAGAAAGGAGCACAGGTATGAATGAACCAATCCAATCTGATCCCACTCACGTACTACGGCTCGGAGGGCAAGATCCGCCTGACCAACTACGCGGACACAGTGGCCTACGAAGAAGACGGCGGGAGAAAGACCATCTGCGCCGCCCGTTTCGGCGGATACCCTGAGGCAGTCCACGGCATGGCTGACGCCATCTACGGCGGCGGCACTCTGACCGCCGAAATGCCGGACGGGACCCTGGCGACCCTGAGCGCGCTCCCCAAACGGTACCGGCGGCAGCTCAGCCACAACGGTATCTACGCCGAGGCCGCAATCGTCCTGACCGACGAAAACGAGTTCCAGGCCGATAAGCCGGAAGGCAACGAGGAGACCGAAGCGGAAAAAGAGGCTGCGGTGGAGGAGGAAAACGAGGATGGAGGCATCCCCACGGACCTCCCGCCCAGAAATGCCTATCTCTTCTGTACGCCCGGCGACCGGCGCGCCCTGTTCGACGCGGTGGACCAGAAAACGGCGGTGCCCCTCATCCCGGAGTTCCAGGACTATATCCTGAGCGAGCTGGAACAGCGCGGCGACCTCCAACGCCTGACGGTCTGCTCCAACGCCCCACCCTTCGACGTCTGGCGGCTGCGCTGCACCAATCAGGACGAGAACATCGCCTCCGTGGTGGAGGACGGCTTGAAGTCCGGCGACATCGTCATTCCAGGCAGTACGCCCGGGCCATCGGCCCTGGACAAGGTGTACACCGTCACGCAGTATCTCAACACCTTTGGCGCCGCGCTCGCCGACCGGATCAAGAACATGTTCGTCCCTTTGTTCGATCCGGCCACGGAACCGCTCTCACCGGAGATTCTCGCCATCAACAAGAGCATTACAGAGAAGGCGGGGTACAGCCTCTATGACGCCCAGCTCGCCGTCGCGGAATCCATCAAGCGGCAGTTGGACCGGCAGAAGGTTGGACTCATTGTGGCGGAATGCGGCTCGGGAAAAACAAAGATCGGCCTGACCGCCATGGCCGCCCTGTGGGGGCTGAAAGCCAACCAGGACCGGCGCGGCCGGGGCAAGACCTTCAACGTCATTCTGTGCCCCAGCCATATGCGGGACAAATGGGTGCGTGAGATCGAGGAATCCCTGCCGGACACCTTCGCCCGGTCGGTCAACAGCATCACGGAGTTTGAGTGGGTGCGCCAGCTCTACGAACAGGGCGACCGGTCCTGCTACGTGGTCATCAACAAGGAGCGCGCCCGGGACGGCTACATGCGCCAGCCGGCCGTGACCTGGGACTGGCGGAAAAATGGCTTCGTATGCCCTGACTGCGGGGAGCCGGTCATGATGAACATGGAAGGCTACTTTGTCAATGCAGACCAGTTCTATTTTAAGAGGGAAAACAGGAAAAACCATAAGTGCGCCTCCTGCGGCGCTCCGCTCTGGACCGCCATCAATCCGGACCGGACCACGGGTGAGTGGATCAAGCTGGGTGAGTATGGATTCATCCACCGGCACATGGCGGCGGAACATTTTGACAAGGTGCCGAACGCCGTCACCAAAGACAAACTCCGTAAGATCGCCGATGACCCGGACGGGTACTACCCGACTGCGGGCGCCCGGAGGGCCTACCCCTTGAGTTCCTACATCAAGAACCACTGCAAGGGCCTGGTCGACGGCCTCATCATCGACGAGCTGCACCAGTACGCGCTCAACAGCGGCCAGGGCGACGCCATGAACGACCTTGTCCAGGCCGCGCGGAAAGTGGTAGGCATGACGGCCACCCTCATTAACGGTTACAGCTCCGGTATCTTCTATCTGCTCTTCCGCCTCTGCGCCCCCCTGATGAAGAAGGATGGCCGTGACTATGCCGTCCCCAACGACTTCAACAAGGAGTACGGGGTGATCCAGGAAGTCTACGAGATAGATGATGCGGACTACCATTCCAACCGCAGATCGTCCATCCACAAAACTAAGACCCGGCTGCTGCCGGGTGTCTCCCCCATGGTGTATTCAAGGTTTTTGCTTGAATACGCCTCTTTTTTATCCCTGTCCGATATGGGCAAGGACCTGCCGGAGTATGTGGAGCTGCCCGTCCCGCTGAAGGTCCCGTCCGAGGTGGAGAAGGAGTATCAAAATCTGGAGCGGACACTGAAGGACTTCATGAAAACACACCCGAAAACGGCGCAGAAGATTCTGTCCGCCTACATGAACCTGCTCGTCGCCTATCCGGATCAGCCCTATGGGCACCCGCCCGTCGTTGACCCCTACGACGGCGGAACCATCGTCACCCCGCGGGACACATCCAGCTACGACGCCTTACGCCCCAAGGAGGAAAAGGTCCTGGAGATCGTGCGCCGAAAGGCAGCCGCCGGAGAAAGGGTGATGATCTACACCAACTGGACCAGGCTGGACACCCAGAAAAAACTGAAGGAACTGCTGCAAAAAGAGGGGTTCCGAACAGACATCCTCCATCCCAAGGTCAAGCCGCTCCTGCGTGAGAAATGGGTGGAGGACCATCTTGCCAGCGGCCTCCAGGTCCTCATCACGAACCCCAGCTTGGTGGAGACCGGCCTCGATCTCAACGCGTTCACCACTCTCATCTTCTACGACACCGGCTACAAGCTCTTCACCCTCCGGCAGGCGTCCCGGCGGTCCTGGCGGATCAACCAGACCGCGCCCAGGGTCGAGGTATATATGCTCTATTACATCTCCACCATGCAGCACAAGGCCATGAAGCTCATGGCCTCGAAGCTGGCCGTGGCTGGGGTCGTGGAGGGCAACTGCTTCACCGACGAGGGCCTCGCCGCCATGAGCGAATGCGAGGATATGTCCACCCTGATGGCGAAGGAGCTGGCTCTGGGGATCAAGGACAGCGTGGAGGACATCAATACCGCCTTCCAGCGGATGGCGTTCCTCAAGCCTGCCCAGCCCAACGGCGAAAAGGGTCCGGCGGAGAAGAACGAGCCCGCCACCCTCCCGCCCGCCACCGTGTTCCAAAAGCCCAAGGAGGCCTATGAGCTGGGACAGACCTTGGCCGAGTGGTCCGTGAACCGCAACCTCACAACCATCAAGAAACCGAAAAAGAAGCACGACCCCGGTATGCTGGACGGCCAGGTAGACCTATTCAGTATCCCGGCGTAAAAGGAGGGCTCTCTATGAACCTGACCATGCAGCGCGACGCGCTGCTCGCGCTCACCAAACAGGCGGCCTATGCCGCGCCCGACATCGCCAATCTCCCGGAGGTCTCCGGCATCCACTTCGCCGCCGGAGAAAAGGCGGTCACCCTGACCGCCACCAACTTCGAGATCGCCATCCGCGCCACCGGCGCCGCGAACGTGACGGAAGGCGGCTCCATGATCGTGGACACCCAGCTTTTCCCCGAGATCATCTCCAAGCTGCCCGAAAAAGAGGTCCTGCTGGAGACGGAGAAGGCCGACCATCGGCTGCACATCAAGAGCGGACACGCGGAGTTTCATATCGGCGTACTGCCCGGCAGGAACTACAATATGCCGCAGCTCCCCATGCCGCTGGACATGGTGACCGTGACAGGTATCCCCACCCTGGCCCGGAGGACCGCCTTTGCCGCCAGCTCCGGCGAGAAGGCCAAGGCCATGCTGAAGGGCGTCTATATCACCCTGAGCCGGACGGGCCTGATGGCCACCGCCTGCAACGGCGTTCAGCTCGTGCAGGCGTTTGGCGACAAGGAGTGCATGGGCGACGTCAGTTTCCTCATGCCGGCCCGGGCCCTCAAGGTGCTGGCCAGGCTCTCCGACGACGAGAGCGCCTACCGGATGGGATTGACGGACAAAAGCGTGGTATTCACCAACGAGACCGTGCTGTTCTCCTCCCGGCGTATCGAGGGCGGCTACCTGGACGCCAACGCGGTGTTTTCCAGCGTACTGCCCGTCTACCGCGCCCTCGTCAAGGCCCCGGAATTCTGCCGGGCCGTGGAGAGCGCCTGTATCGTGGCCTCCGCCGGCGCCCCCGTGGCGCTCACCATCCATCAGGACAGGCTGGCTCTGGAGTGCAGCAACGCCGCCCCGCCCCCGGAGGGCGATATGACGGTGGAAGAGCAGGTCGCCATGGCCCACTCCTGGTTCCAGAATGGGGCTGACGTCAAGGCCACCGTCGTGGCCGTGGAGGACAAGCGGGCGGACGCTCCGCCCCTGCCGCTGCCGAACGAGCCCTTTTACTACCATCACGGCCTGCTCACCTCTGGGATGGGACAGTTCTCCGGCGACGTCATCCTGGAGTTCTCCGCCCGGGGCGACCTCATTGTCCGGGACCAGCAGGCCCGCTACTTCCAGCCGCCCGTCCGGCCTCAGCAGGCCCAAACGGCGGCGAAGAAACCGCGCAGCAAGTCTGCCAAGGGCTCCGCGCCCAAGGCGGCATGATGAAGGAGGAATCAATTATGAGGGACTGTAAACGCTGTCAGGACCAGATGTGCAAGTGTATCAGAGGCGTCGGTGTCGCGGAGAATCTCATGTATTTCAAGGACCACATGAGGCCGCTCCGGTACGAACTCAGCTACGATACGCTGGAGCGCGGCGCCTGGCTGCTCTGCCTGATCGGTGAGTGCGACGTCTGCGGCGGACTGCTGTGCGGCGGTCTGCGCGTCGGGAACGGCACTTCGCTGGAGACCGCATTGGAGGCGGTCCGCGGCCAGACCTTCCAAACCTGGCGCTGCGGTGATCTGGCGCTGCCCGCTGGCAAGACCATGTGCGACGCGATGGTCGACCTGTTCCACGAGGAGGACCGGCCCCGCGTCAAAGCCTGGCTCGAAGAGAACCCGGAGTCCATGGGGGGTGTCCAGTCGTGAAAAGACGGCCTTTAGGGACCCTGGAGCGCGTCAGGCCGCCCAAGTGCGCGAACTGCGATTCTTATGCCTGCAACAGGAGCCGTGAAGAGGTACGAGTTCACGGCGTCCTGCTCAAGCCGGGCCAGCGGGTCTGCCTCTATGGAAAGCATCCGCACCGCTTCAAAAATGGGGACCCTCAGATTTATGTCCCCAAGTGGTGCGGAAAAAAGAAAAATCCCTGTGTCCTGCGCTGTTACGGCCTCTCCGATACTGCTTTGTTTTTCTACGCCGCGTTCCACAAGAAGGACCGACTTCTCCCGAGCGAAAGCGATTTTGTCTCTGTCGGCGCCGAACGGGTCACGGACTATGCGGTGCCCAAATGGTTCTGGGATGAAATCAAGGCCGGAAAGGAACCTGACCTTCGTTTTACCGGCCACTATGCCCATACGGGCGATCTGATCGAGGTGGACGACGGCCTGGAACCGCAGTTCTTCTTCTACAACGGGAGCTGCTGGTACATTGCGCGGATGAACGCGGACAAAATGCACCAGCTCCCGAAAGCCCCGGCCCCATCCGAAGGGGAGGCGACGGAGTAGATGGCGCAGCCCAAGCTGCGGGCAGTCTGCTTGCCAAGCTGCCCCTTCTATCAGGAGCACAACCCTGAGAACCGCTACTGTATCGACCCACACAATCCTAAGCGATGGCACCGTTTCGGGTCCAGAGACCCCAAGGTGTACACGCCCAAGTGGTGCCTGCGCAGACGCTCCCCCCTGGGGCTGCGCGTGTTCCGCTTCAAGGACGAGGAAAGCAGGACGGCCGGCCTTTCCGGGACAACGGTCCTATCGGTGGGCGGCGTCCCAACCGCCTACCCCAGCGCCAGCTTCTACAAGCTCCATCGGGAGGAGACATTGTCCTTCCCCTCCATCCAATCCTTCTACAAAGCCGTTATGAAGGAGCCCGACCTGATCCTGGAGAGCATGGGCCTGGACAGCGGCGACGTGCTGGAGGTGGACGAGGGTGATATGGTCGCCTACTTCTACTGTGGGACGTGCTATACCTTTATGCCCGCGCGCTTCTATGCGGACTGCGTGGAAAGGGGCTGCAAATGACGCCGGCGTTCAAGCGCGGCGAGATCGCCCATCTGGGAAACGCCCGGCGCGTGCTCGGTCTGCCGGGCCCGGACGCCCTGGGCGGCGACCGGTTCACCACCACGCTGCGCCAGGAATTCTGGATCGACAGCGCCTTCCCCGGCGGTGAGCTGGGCCCCTATTACCACGGCTACGTGATGCACAAGGGTACGCTCTACTACCTGGAGAGCGTGCTTCAGACGGACCTTATCGGGAAGAAGACCTGGGCGCTCATGGAGCCCCTTTTGGAGAAGCTCCCCGAACTGGTCCCCGACCATGATTTCCCCGCCGGGTGGCAGCTGCCCGCGGGATCAGAAAGGAAATGAACACATGAGAAAAACGATCCGCCAGTTGTTGGTACATGCCCGCCAAGCCATTCTGCTGCTGCGCCGCCGTGTTTCGGCCTGGCTCTACCCTTATCCCGACCCCGAGGAGGAGGCCAGGGCGGAAGAACTCCAGCGGCTCCGTGACAACGAGAGATTCCAAAACGACCAGGTTGACGAGCTGGCCAAGCAGCTCCACAAGGACCGGAAAGAGCTTTGGCGCTGGCGGAACACGCCCACGAAGTACCGCGACGCCCTGGGCGATCTGATGGCCCTGCCCATCTCCAAGCTGCGGGAGCGTGCGAAGTTCGACACCTTCTGGGATGACGGACAGTGGCAGGTGGTCACCGGCATCTGCAATATGGGCGGATGTGACATGGGCGTGTTTACCTTCCCGGATGAACGGGACGCCCTTATCTTCTCCGCCGCTCTGGATGTGGTCGGCTACAAGTTCAGCAGAGGGATATGCTCCGACTGCTACGCCGAATACCGAGAGTGGTGCGCCTGAGAGGAGGACGCCTTATGAGTATCTGCTACACCAAGCTCAGCCTCTTCACCAATGCCGACACCATCCCCGCCAAGGTCTGCCGTGTCGGCGGACATCCCACTGACGCGGAACATCTGGAACGGCAGCCCGCTGTCCTGTCCTACCGGGAGCGGTGCCGTCGAGCGGGTGCGCCGATGTTCATCGCCCATCTGGATTACTGTGTCGTCCACGGCCGGGCAGACGGCTTGCACGACGCCAACGGCGATGAACTGATGCTCATTGAGCTGATGGACAACTTCGCCTGTGCAGCCGCCCTGGATGACTTCGAGGACATGCAGGGCGTTTCCAGGATCGGCCACCAAGAATTCACCATCCGTCTGGAAAAGGAGAATTGAACATGGATTATTTGAACCGCACCGAAGAGATGGACGCGGAGGGCCGCCTCATGGTCCCCGCAGAGACGAGGAAGGAGCTGGACTTCAAGGCGGGCGACACGTTCGCTGTTGCGAAGCGTCCGGGCCTCATCCAGTTCCAGAAGACCGGGGAATCACTGCACGTACGGCCGCAGGACGCGGTTTCTGAGCTCTTCTACTTCGTCAACGGGCTCAACGACACCTCTCCAAATGAGATCAGGGACTTTGTCCAGCTGGCCACTGTGGAGGAACACCCCTGTCTCCAGCGCAACCTCTATACCCTCATCTGCTCCATGATCCGCTCCTGGGCCGCCGCCAGCTACTTCGACCTGCGCAGCCGCGATGTCATCATGGAGTGCCAGAAAATCTGTAAGGCCATGGACTGGGTACCCGAGCGTGCGCGCAGGCCGGAGTCCTTCGACCCGGCCGCCGTGGGCTACGCCGGGTTGGAATACGGCTGTGACGACATCGAGAAGGCCATCCAAAACATGATGACCATGACCAACCTCGGGGGCTTTATCGAACAGGTGCCCGGCAAGCCCCTGCGCCAATTCCATCAGGTACGCAGCGAGAGCAGCCGCGACCGGGCGGACCTGTATATCGAGTTCGACGGCCAGGGCTTCCGCCTGAGCGTCACCCACGACCCCGGCTTCTACCAGAGGGAAGAGTGATGGACGGCGGCAGCGGCGTCTACGTGCTTGCCCGGATCAACGACGAGCACAGCTGTTACGCCTGCCACGGTGAGAAAGCAGGGGTGCCTGACGCCATCGGCTATACGGACAAGTGTCACGCCAGAAAATTCCTCAGCGAGGAGGATGCCCGAATCTTTGGCGAAACGCAGCTCCCCGCATGGGGGCGCGCCCGCCACTGCGTCCTGGAGCTGTCCGCGTGGGACTTGGCGATTGGATGCCCGAAACTGGCGGCGTACCGTGATACACATCGGTTGGCACAGGTGCCGGAGGAGTATTTGGAGACGCCCGCGGACCATCTGCTGGTCTGGAGATGCTGACCGGCGTCATGGAAGCGCCGAGGGGCGTCTCCACCAACCATGCCATGATTCTAACGAAAAGAGTGCTTATATGAGTAAAAAAATGGTGTTGACCCTGATCGGGCGCGATAGCTGGGACCGGCCGGTCTACGACTGCGGCGGTGTGCTGTACGTCGATGTGGACCCGCGCCCCCAGAGCGCTCCCATGCTGTGCACCAAACAGGGCAACGAATTCAACGGCGAGCCCAACTGCCCCATCGAGGCAGACACGCAGATTGAATTCGTCCCCTGCCGCGACACGTGGTGAGCCCGTCCGGCAGCAGATAGAAAATGCGCGGCCCGCCGCTGGGGCCCCCACAGCGGGGCCCCGGGGTGAGGCCAACAGAAAGGACGCAGACAGATGTCTTATATGAATGATTGCAGGTTCACGAATACCTACGCCGATATGGCCGAATGCCTGGACGCCCTGCGCACCAGAGTCCCCCTCAGCGCGGGCGAGATCACCGCGGCCAAGGAGATGTATTTTTCTGTGCTGGACTTCATGAGGGAACTGGAGATCATCGAGGACTACGACGGGAAGAGCCTCATCGAATACTTGGACGGCTTCCAGGAGGGCGGACAGCATGAATCTGCTTGAGAAAATGCACGCCGTCATGGACGCGGTCAACAGCGAGGTGGCCGAACGCGAAGAGGTGGTGGAGCTTATCGCCATCGCCCTGCTCACCAGAAAGAACGTTTTCTTCCTGGGGGACGTGGGCCAGGCCAAGAGCCTGGTCATCAACCTGTTTCGGGACCGAGTCACCTCCGCGCGGCAGTTCAGCCATCTCATGAGCAAGCAGTGTACCGAGGAACAGCTCTTCGGACAGTTGGACCTGTCCACCCTGATCCCCGGCAACCCCGACAAGGATGTCCTGGACAAGGACGAGGTCTACCAGGGGTGGCTGAAGGACCTGGAAGACGCCACCCGGGCGCTGCGGGAACAGCCGGAGGACGGCCCCGCCCTCTCCGCATTGGAGCGGCAGGCGCAGCGGTTGGAGGCCTACCGCAAGGCCCTCTACCTCATCCACGGCAATAAGCCCAAGCTCCAGACCGATGGGAAGATACCCACCAGCTACGTCGTCTTTTTAGACGAGATATGGAAAGCCAACGACGGCATCGTCAATTCTCTGCTCACCGCCCTCAACGAGCGCAAATTCACCAACGAGGGCCAGACCATGGATCTGCCTACCATCTCCTTCTTCGCGGCCAGCAACGAGATTCCCACGTTCACCAACCCGGAAGAGGCCATCCTCCGGGCGGTCTATGATCGCTTCGAGCTCAAGGCCGTCACCGAGTACGTCAAGGACCGTGGGAACCGTCTGCGGATTTTGAAAAACAAGCAGCAGGGCGCCGCCCTGCCCTCCGCCGACGCCTCCTTCACGCTGGACGAGCTGTTTGAAATGCAGAAGGAGGTGGCCGCCGTCACTGTGCCCGACAGTATCAACGAGTTGATGGACGACATCCTCTGCGAGCTGCGGGACAGAGGGCTGCATATCAGCGACCGCAAGTATTTCGGCTACTACCCGCTGGCCCAGGCCAAGGCGTGGCTGGACGGCAGGGACAAGGTGGAGAGCCGGGACCTTCTGATCCTGAGCGCCTATCTGTGGACGACGCCGGAGGACCGGGCGGTCATCTGTCCCTATCTGGAACACAAGTGTATCGACCCGCTGAAGCAGCAGTTGGAGGACGTCCACAAGATGGCCCTGGAGAGCTTCGCGCAATTCGAGGCCGCCACCGACGCCAACCCCATCGTGCGGGTGGGCAAGCTGCGGGACGAACTGCTCCAGCTCTATGAGCTGCTGCTGGACACCCAGGCAAGGGCCGCGGACGACAACGAGCGTGGCCGGATCGACGCGGAGGTGGATGAACTGGAGGCGCTCAACGAGCGGGCCCACCAGGAGACCCAGAGGCCCTACGCCAGTCTCCAGGCCATCCGGGAGATCAAACACAGTGCAAGCGCGTGACCACAACAAATATTGGAGGTTATCATCATGTGTAAAAAAGCCAACGAAGCGCCCCTTACCCAGGAACAGTCCGATTTCGCGGCAGAGCACCATGACCGGGTCATCGGCGGGTTCCTGAACCTGTGCAAGCTCTCATGGCGTGAATATTACGACGTGGTCGTGTTCGGCTACCTCTCCGCCGCCCGGGACTATGTGGATAAGAAATCGCTGCATAAGTACAGCTTTACCACCATCGCCTACCGGCAGATGATGTACAAGGTCCTGGACCAGTGGCGGCGGGAATACCGCAGCCGGCGCAACGACGAGCTGCTGGCACAGATGACCAGTATGCGCATGATGGTGAAGAGCGCTGAAGCCACGCTGCTGGAAGAGGAAGACGCGCAGGCCCTCAAGTCGGCCCTGCTCCCGGAACAGCGCAAGGTGGTCCACCTCCGTGCGGAGGGCCGGTCCCTGGACGAGATCGGGCGTACCTGCGGGCTGAAGCGCAAGCAGGTCCAGGCGGCCCTCGCCGGCGCCAGGGACAACATCATTCAGTTCGCCCCCAAGTACCTGGAGGCGGCATAAAAGGAAGGGTACATCTATGAAACCCATCACCAGACGGCCCCGGCGGTTCCTTCTCCACCGGCGGCTGGGAAACGCAAACGGCCGCAAGAAGGCCAGGAAGCTCAAGTTGAAAGGAGACCTCTGCTATGTTAAATAGGATTATCGTGACCGGGCGACTCGTCGCCGACCCCGTTCTCCGGCAGGCAGCGGAAAATGTCTCTGTGTGTTCGTTCCGCATCGCCTGTGACCGGGACTTCGCCAAGCAGGGTGAGGAGAAAAAGACCGACTTCTTCTCCTGTACCGCCTGGCGCGGTAAGGCTGAATTCGTCTCCAAGTATTTCACCAAGGGCCGCCTCATCACGGTCGACGGCCGGCTCCAGAACAAGGAACCCTGGACGAAGGACGGCGTGGAACACCGTGAGGACGAGATCACGGCGGACAACGTCTACTTCGGGGACAGCAAAAAGGACGCCGCCCCCACCGACGGTCAGGCCGCAGAGGGCGCCCCCTATGCCCCGCCTCCGCAGGCGCCCGCCGCGCCGGGGGGCTATCCGCCCCCCGAGGACCCTTACAGCGACTTCGACCCTTGGGCGAACCAGTAAAAATCTATCCCGGGGAGGCTTCGGCCTCCCCGGGTCCATTTTAGAAAGAGGTGCGAACGATGGAACATATGCCGGTCCAGCACACGGCCTACTTCATTCCATGGGATGGACTTGACCCATTCCTCTCGTATATCCTTCACGAGGATGTGATGACCCAGGGGGACGAATACAGTGTCACCTTCAGCTCAGAGCACCACGAGGGCGGTTTGGCAGAACTGCTCCCTCTCATCGGCAGTACGCTTTCAGCAGACCTCCAGAGCTGCCATGCAGATTGCGGCGGCCTCTGGTTTCTTCCAGTGATACCGGGAGGCGGTGATGGGAATGCGTGACGTATTCCACAGTATGGACGCACTCTTGGGCTCTCCACTGGTCCGATCTGTGGCCGGACTGCCCATGCCCGCCCCGACCACCGACCGCGTTTTGAAGTCCACCCGCCTGGAGGACCGCGTCTATGACGGCCTCCGCTCCGGCGACGGACAGATGGACGATTTGGAAAACGAGTGCGCGGCCAAGTTGGATACCTTCCCGGCGCTTGCCAGAGACATCTACCAGAGCGTCTATACCTTGGCTGTCCAGAAGACGCCGGAAGAAGAGCTGTCCGGGACTGCCCGCAGGCTCAACCGCTCCATTCTGGAAAACCTCATGGATGACGACAAGTACCATGCCCTAAAGACCGCCTGCGAGGGGCGGGCCACGCCCGCCTACGACGCGGCCTGTGAATTTATAAGCAGCATAGCGGGAGACCTGGACGAGCTGCTGAAAAAAGGGACGGGTGAAAAAAAGACCCTGGACCTTCTGGCGCAGAAGGAACGCCAGCGCGACGGGCTTGCAGAGAAACTTAAGGACCTGCTGGCCCAGCGTGAGACCGGCGGCGATAACCCCACCCTCGACCGCGAGGCGCTTGCGTGCGCCAACAAGCTCCAGAGCGCCGTGAACCAGGCCCGCCACCTTGCCCGCACGGTGGACGACCAAATGCTCGCAAACCGTGAGGATGTGCGCGCCCTGGTGGCGAAAGCCGCAGAGGCAGCCGCCGGGCGCGCCGAGGAGACCAGTCTCATCCTCTCCTGCTGGGGCGGCGACCCCGCCGACCCCCAGAGTGCTCCTGTGAACCGGGACATCTTGAAAAGGATCCGGGGTAGCAAGCTTCTCATGGATATTACCCGCGAACTGGGTCGCCTGCGCCAGATCGCCGGCGCGGCCCGGCGGGACAGCTACCAATATGGGCTTGGGGAGCGGTACACCATCGAGGAGGGCAACCGTCTCTCCCAGGTGCTCACCCCGCAGCTGGCCCTGCTGGCCCTGCCGGAGACGGTGCCGCTGTTCATCCGAAAGTTCCAGGGCAGATCGCTCAAGCAGTACCGCCGCCGGGAACCCATCAAGGCCGGCCGCGGCGCCATTATCTACTGCCGCGACGAGTCCGGCTCCGTGGCCGGGGACGCCCTAGCCTGGAGCAAGGCCCTGGCGCTGATGATGCTGGGCGTTGCCGCCCGGGAAGGGCGGGCCTTCGCCCTCGTCCACTACGCCAGCGCGGACAGTGTCAAAACGGACCTGTTCCTGCCGGGCCAATATGGGCCGGAGGAAATGCTCGCTGCCGCCGAGCTGGTCCTTGGCGGCGGGACCGACTTCGAGGCCCCGCTCACCGAGGCGTTGGGCCTGATGGAACGGGAGGAGTTTCGGCGTGCGGACGTCATTTTCTCCTCAGACGGTGAATGTGAAGTCTCCCCGACGTTCCTGGAGCGGTTCAAGGCCCGCCAGGAGAAACTGGGGTTCACGGTGACCGGCCTGCTGATGGACCAGGGCTACGCCTTCACCTCCGCCATGGAGCAGTTCTGCGGCAAGCTCTACCGCACCAGCCAGATGGGGCGGGACGACATTGCGGGAGAGCTCGCACGGATGTAAAATTGGAAGGGACACCGCCTCATATGTCGGTGTCCCATCTAATCGTCCGGGCGCTTGATAAATAGTCGGTAGAATGATAGAATAAATCCAAGGAAGGAGGCTGACGAATGAAAAAACCACCCTTTGAAGTTACGAATCCCATCATCAACTCCGTCGCTGAAATTGCAGAAATGGTGGGTAAGTTCCGTTCGACCAGCAGCCTCTCCACCAATCCCACCCTGCGCAGGAACAATCGCATACGCACGATCCATGCCTCCCTGGCAATCGAACAAAATACCCTAAGCATTGAACAGGTCACGGCGGTGCTGAACGGAAAACAGGTCATTGCGCCGCCAAAGGATATTGCAGAAGTAAAAAACGCCTATGAGATATACGACCACATGGACGGGCTGGACCCCTATTCCGTCGACGCCCTTCTCTCCGCCCATGGCGTAATGATGCATGGGCTCATCGAGGAGGCCGGCGCGTTCCGTACGCGGCCCGTCGGGGTGGTAGATCAGAACGGCCGCGTCCTCCATTTCGGGACGTTGCCGCAATATGTCCCCGAGCTAGTAGTGGGTCTCATGGACTGGGTGCGGGACACCGACGTCCATATGCTTATCCGCAGTTGTGTGTTCCACTATGAATTTGAACTGATCCATCCGTTTTCTGACGGGAACGGCCGGATGGGCAGGCTTTGGCATACTCTTTTGCTTTCTAAATGGGAGCCGCTTTTTGCCTGGCTGCCGGTGGAGTCCATCATCCACGACCGTCAGCAGGAATACTATGCGGCCATCAACGCGTCCAACGAGGCGGGTGAATCCACCCTCTTCATCGAATTTATGCTCACTGCTATCAGGGACGCCCTGGTGGAGTCGCTCAACATGAGTGATGAAATGAGCGATGAAATGAGCGATGAAGCTGTGGAGGTCAGCCGCTGGCGGTTAATTGAACAATATCTGGTTGATCACCCATTCATAAAGAACGCGGACGTCCGCGGCCTCTGCAAGGTGTCTGGCGCAACGGCCAACCGTATCCTCGCTGCGTTCGCCGCTGAACAAAAACTAGAGAAGTACAAAGAGGGTCGGTACTGGGCCTACCGCTACCCTGGTGCTTCTGAAGGGAAGTAATATGTTCTACTGTATTTCCGATGTCCATGGCAACCAGGACAGATTTCACGCCCTGTTGGAGCTGATCGGCTTTAACGACAGGGACACACTGTATATCATCGGTGACGTCATAGACCGGGGGCCGGGCAGTGTTGCGCTTCTCAGGGGAATCATGTCCGCCCCCAATATGGTCATGCTGCTGGGCAACCATGAGCAGATGTGCTTGGATACCTTGGGGCCCCACAACGTCGTTGGAAGCCGGGAACTCTGGAAGCAGAACGGCGGCGGCAATACATACCGGGAGCTGCTTTATATCTGCACACCGTCGGAGCGCATGGAGATACTGCGGTTCCTGAGGTCCCTGCCGGACCACCTGGAGCTTGAGGTCAGCGGGCGGGCCTTCCATCTCGTCCATGGCTACCCCGCCGGAGAGCGGGAGGAGCGCATCTGGGGCCGGCCTATACCGGACGCCCCGCCACCGTTCCCGGACCGGCTGACGGTCGTTGGGCACACGCCGGTGAATTTCTTGGCAAAGCAGGATGGGCCCTACACCATATGGCACGGCAATGGTATCCTCGACATCGACTGCGGCCTGGCGGGAAAAAGTGAAAACCGCAGGCTTGGGTGCCTGCGGCTGGATGATATGAGAGAATTCTATGTTTGAAAAAACGCCTGGCGGGGGTTGACCCTGCCAGGCGTTTTTTCGTCAGCCCACTTTTGACGGGAGCGGATCGGCCCAAAGGTCTTCCCGCTTTCTGGCCTGATACGCCTTGGCCTCATCCGTCGTCGCCGTGCGGACCTTACCTGTCTTTCCGCAGTCAGGGCACTGCTCCACCCGGCCTTGGCGCTCAAAATCGTAATGGCAGTGATCACAATGCAGGACCATCATCATCGCTCCTCTCGTTCTTCGACAGTATACCACCCCGCTCTTCAAAAATCAATTTGTGGTGTCAAAATCCATGTTTTGCACAACATATAGTATACATAACGAATGGCGTGGGCTGTAACATCGCAGCCGCAAGGGGTGCGCATGTCAAAGCCGCCTGCCCCGGAGGCGGAGGCAGACGGGGTACAGCGTCTTTGAACTTCCTGATATACTTACACTATTCGACAAAAAGGAAGTGTCAGTCATGGAGGTCAGCACACAGATTCAAAATTATCTTGATTACTGCAAATACCAGAAAAACCTGTCCAACGATACCCTGAAAGCTTATAAGATCGACCTTGGCCAATTTGCTTCGTTCTGGATTGGGACAGACGGTGAACTGAACCGCAACAATATTTCAAATTATATCGTACATCTCCAAAAAAGCTTTCAGCCCCGAACCGCCAAGCGTAAGGCGGCCAGTCTGAAAGCCTTCTGTTTTTGGCTGGAGTATATGGAGCTGGTGGAACGAAGTCCCTTTTCATCTCTGCGGGTCAAGTTCAACGAGCCGCAAATACTGCCCCGGACCATTCCGCTGGACAGTGTGGCGGCGATACTCTCCGCCGTCCACCAGGCTGTCTGCGATAACCACCCTGGAGCTCTGCGGGACGCGGCTGTGCTGGAACTTCTCTTTGCGACCGGCGTCAGGGTATCGGAGCTGTGTTCCTTGCCGCCGCAGTCTGTCGACCTCACCGCGGGGACGATCCTGATTATGGGAAAGGGGGCCAGGGAGCGGGTCATCCAGGTGGAAAACCAGGACGTGCTTTCTACGTTGAGAGACTACTATTCCGCGCACCAAGATACCATCCACGCCGCCGGGCACTTCTTTATCAACCGATACGGGCGGGGATATTCCGACCAGTCCGTTCGGGCCATGATCCGTAAGTACCTGGAGGCGGCCCACGTAGAACTCCATGTCACGCCCCATATGTTTCGCCACACCTGCGCCACAGAACTTCTGGAAGCCGATGTTGATTTGCGTTACATCCAGGCGCTACTGGGCCACAGCAGCATTTTGACAACGCAAATCTATACCCATGTCACCGGGAGTAAGCAGCGCCGGATCCTGGCAGCCAAGCACCCCAGAAACCGACTTCAGCTTAACTACGGATAATACCTAATTATCCCTAGTAACAAACTTGGAGGCGGCTTTATGAAAATAAACTACGAGGAGCAGGCAGAGTATTATGAAAAAACTCGCGACATAGAGCCACTAGTCTATTCCGGGCTGTGTCATTTGCTAATGCCCACCATTGGCGAAGCGGTGCTTGATTTCGGCTGTGGGACAGGAAATTACTTACAACAACTTATTTCTGATTATGGAATAGAGCCGTATGGTGTTGAGCCATCAGCACATATGAGAGAGATTGCACAAATGAAGATACATCCTGATCGAATCCAGGTTGGTGACAATCTGCATCTACCATCCTTTGGGGTCTTATTCAATAAAATTTATTGCACTGACGTAATTCATCATATCCGTCAGCTTAACACGCTTTTTGAAACGCTTAAACAAGTTGCTGCAAATGGTGCAAAACTCTGTATTTGCACGGAATCTTCACACCAATTAAAAGAAAAATATTGGATTAAATATTTCCCCGATATATTGGAAGCTGATCTCCGGCGATTTCACCCTATTGAGGCAATTGTCAAGGCCGGCGCGGAGGCAGGGTGGGTGCATAGAGAAATATTGACGACAGAAGATATGCTTATTGCACCAATTTCTTCCAGTTTTATGAGGCGCGTAGAGCAGAAGACCCTCTCGGCATTCCACTTAATATCAGAGTCAGCATATACGCAAGGGCGGTCCTTAATGGAGGCCGACTATCGAGCCCAAGTATTACTTCATCAGCATGAGGGCTATACGTTCGTGCTTTTTGAAAGGCAGGATTCGCATGGAATTTAAAAAGTATTATATTGTTGCAAATACTAGGGATCAGTTTGAAAATGAGTCCGAGCAGTCCATGCGCCCATACAGCGACCATCCTAGCCCGGAAAGCATCAATTTTGTAGTGAGCGAACTAAAAAAATCCGGCTTCAATACAGCGTTTTTCGGCGGCGTGGCAGATTTGATTGAGGCGTATACTCGAAAGAGTTCGTTTTCAGACACCTTGTTTCTTAATTTCTCTGACGGGTTAAGTCATATTAGCCGCAAAGCTCAATCCGCTATTTTGTTGGAATTACTTGGGGTCCCATATGCGGGATCAGATCCGCTGGCCCGACTAATGGCAGGGAATAAAGCATATGCTAAAAAAATTGTTTCCGATAAACTATATGTACCTCATGGTTTAACTGTATTCAGGCGTTCTCCATCTCCATTACATACACAGTTGAGTTTTCCTGTCATCATTAAACCTAATCGAGAAGGCTCGTCCTTGGGAATTACGCAGGAGAGTATATGTTCCAACGCAGAAGAACTTAAGCAGAAGCTGCCTGAATTGTTAGAACGCTTTCAGGAAGTGCTGGTTGAAGAATATGTGCAGGGATATGAAATTACCTGTTTTATCATTGGGAATCGCGGAAGCTACTATTTGACAGAGCCAGTCATGTGTGAATACAACGGTATTCGCTACTTTGAGGATTTTGTGTTTGGCCTGGAAGAAAAAGCAAACAGAAAACGGAAAGAATATCTTGCGCGAGATATTTTGCCGTCTCATCAAATCGAAATGATTCAGCATGCCTCCCAAACTGCTTTTGAAATGCTGGGTATGCGGGACTTTGCCCGGGCTGATTTTCGGCTGCGAAAAGACGGGCAATTATATTTTATTGAGATAAATGGAAATGCAGTAATTAGTGAGACATCAGAAGTCGGTATTATTAGCCGTGCCTTGGACATCCCTTTTGGAAACATCGTGGGCAATATTATTCGCGCTGCCACGGCCCGGCTCGGCCTCAGTCGTGACTGAAGTTGACGATCCATGGCTCAAATTCCAGCCCGCAATAATATTTCGTGTAACGAGGATCCGGGGGAGGAACCAATTCGCTTTTTACCCCTGTTACCTTTTGATACAGATTTAGAAAGCGATACTTTCCATGCGGCCATTCCGTCTCAAGATATGGGCGGCACCGATCCAGGAGTTTGCTTGCCTCTAAAACGTGCCCATGCTCTTTTGACGCCAGCAAAGCCATATTGATACATATTTTCTTGTAGATTTTATTATCTACACAGTGCTCACTGCTGATATATCTATATAGATTTTCGTAAACCTTTTCCCATTGACGGTTGCCAGAAAAATAATAACTCAGCATTCTGTTGGTTTTGAGTACAAGGGACGCATATTCGGATCTATTCCAGAAAAGGGCCTCTACTATGTCATCAAGCGCCAACTCCCATTCTCCCGAAATCATATGAAGTACGGCTAAATTACTGTATGGATAGACCTGCTCATGGGGCTGGAGGTCTTTCAGGATGGAGATGCTTTCTTCATAATGCCGGCGGGCTTCCTCATAATTTTCGCAACGCAAGTCCTCAAAGCCCATATTGTTGTAAATTTTTCCTTCTGTAATGTGATCGGAAAATTGTTTTGCGAGAGCGAGTCCCCGGTTGAGAAGGGCCTGTGATTCGGCTCCTTCGTAATAATCCATCGCTGACTGGTAAACCAGCGCCATCTCTGAAGTATTCGCGTCAAGCTCAACCAAGGTATCAAAGAGTTTCTTCGCCTCCAGAAAGCGTCCCGGAGCCAGGAACAGTATACTTTGCTTTGCACCCATGAGCATGATTTGGAGACGGCGATCCTCGATGTCAAATCTCTCCGCCTGCGCAATTGCTTCCAACGCACGTTTGCTGTCGAGCATACATGACCTCGCACGTGCTTGAAACGTATAGAGTTTAATTATTTGTTCAGGGGAAAAGTCAGTCATCAGCGCTCTCGACTGAATATTAGAAAGCAAGTCATCGGCTTTAGAGTACCGCCCACAATTATAGAATGTAATTCCCATCGTAAGCAGCTGCTCGCCAGAGAGACTCGTCACATCAGACTCCAACCTCGAAAATATCAGTTCAGCATCCTTATATAAGCCGGCGTCAAAAAAGGTATACCCATAGGCATAATTGCATTCTATCCATCCGTTTGCATGTGCTGCAAAAGAGTGATATGCAAGCAGGGATTGGTAGTAGCTACGCCAATACGGTTGATCTTTGTTCTCCTCGCGTGTCATGAGATATTCATAGATTGTGTAATGCAGGAATGGAACGGAGCGGTCATCCCGAAAATGCTCAGTGACAGCCAGCTTCAAGGAATCGTGCTCAAACTGGTACAGCACAATGTTATTTTCAAACAATGGCGAGAGAATATGTAATCCTTCCAGAGCCATTAGCGTTTGCCTGGCTTCTTCCTTTAGTACGGTTATGGGATCGCATCCCGCAAGAAATTCCAGAAACTCATATAAGATGCCTGCGGAGACCGGTGCTCCCCATAGCGCCATTACCTGTAGAATAATCTTTGAACCTTTCTGCTCCTGGCATAACAGGTCGATATCAAAAGAGATCTCCCCTTCAATGAGCAGTTTTCGAAATACATCTTTTACGAATCGGGCCTTGTCGCCGTCTACCGTGATCCCCTGGGCTGAATATAGGTTGATCAATATTTCCTTAAATCTTTGGGGTACACCCTGGCAAAGATCAAATGCTTGAGAAAGCAGCCTTATGTTAGACTCATCCAAATCAAACGTGCGCTCCAGCATACGGGCAAACAGTTGTTTTGAATCAAACGGTTGAATTATCATTGGTTTGTTAGGAATTTTTTCCGCTAAGATACTTTTAATGTCAAAACGCTTTGCCAAATCATCGTCCGTTGTGCAGATAATAAACTTAATGCGTGCATCACATAAAAATTCATGGATTGTAGGTACGATTACGTCGAGAGAGGTGGCATCACTTAGACTAAAGTTATCCAGAACAAATACGATACGCTCGCACTTTTTTAAGGCTTCAGCTATATACTTTTTAAGTACGGCCACGGTGCTTTCTTTCTCACCACGCTTAGAGATATAGTGGTTTGAAATTGCTCCCCCCAGCTCGTCCAGCCCCAAATCATCTAAATCGGCTAAGTTGAGCGCAACGCCGACTGCCTTTTGACCTATCGATGCAATTGAGCGATAATTTGCACGCAGATAGCTAGTAAACTTCAAATCCGCCGATTTGTTTAGTTGTGAGATAAATTCTTTGAGGTAGGCCCCGGGAGATGCAATATTAATTTCTACATTTACATATACGCTTGTAAAATCTTTTTTAGCCGTAACATGCTTTGTTAAGAAAAAGCTCTTGCCTGTTCCGCGTTGCCCGTGTAGCCACAGCGCATAGCCGGCGCTCTTGGAAAAATCAGAAAGGTACGTATCTATTGTCTGGCGCTCAACCGTGCGATCAACAAATTCAAATTGAAATATGTCTGTATTAAGCATAGTATGTCCCCTATCAACAATACACTTGACGCATAAGTACTAAATCAAGGGATAATTAGGTATTATCCGTTGCAATGATTGGAAATATTATACTACATGTTTCCTACAAATTCTACCCCGTTCGGCTCTGTTAGAAAAAGTGCAGTGGTTTAGACCACTGCACTTTCCCGGTTGCGGCCACGGGCGATTTCCTCTATACTGGTCCAAGACAGAAAGACATACCGCGGAACGAAAAAAAGATAGGGAGTACATCAAATGAATATTCAAATCAATTTTTTCCGAGAGGATTTCATTGAAGCCATCAGCGCTGGTATCTATGAAATTAGTGTCCAGCATGATGGGCGCTCTGCCCCTCTTTATATTGGAGAATCTGTTTTTGCCCTGGTGCGGTGCGCTTCACACCTTTATAGGTTGAAGAACAGACCCGAATACTTTGGGTTTACAGACGAAACGATCAACGATCCCAGCATAGCATTGACGTTCCGGCTGATAAAATCAGACGATGTCACTGTAACAAGAAGAAGCGCCGAAAAGGAGTTCATCAAAGAAAGAGAGCCATTAAGCCAAAGCGGGAACAGCGATTGGATGAAAGAGCTGGACGAAAAAAGGAAAGCCCTCAATGATTTTTTGGCGGGAAAATGACCGCCCACCCTCACCGAAGCCCCCGATCCACCCCGCAGACCTCCGCCTCCGCATTGGATTCTATAAAAAGCGAGCACCGTATCCAGAATACTGTCGCCCTGGGCGGTATCGGCGGCCAGGGCCGCAATAGACAGCTCCAAGGTCTGGTGAACGTCCTGTTCCCCGGATTCAATCGCCGAGACATTGAATTTGGCCCGGACCTTTGCCAACAGGCTCTTGAGCTCCATGCGTTTTTCCTTCAGCGAATGGACCCAGGGCGCGTAAAGGCGCAGGGTCATGACTGCAACAACCATGAATTTCACCCCCTTCGGGTGTATTTTACCACGGCGCAGCACTGACACGCCAATATTTCATAGGGCTGTAACAACTGGTGTTTTCTTTCTTAACAATCCTGTTGTATCCTAATACTTGCAAGAGACAGTTTCTTCTTTTTCATTTTATCCTCTTTCCTTCGGGACAGGGCCGGACGCCAGGAGCAGGCGTCCGGCCCTGTCCTGTTGTTTACCAAGATTTACATATCGGCCGGAAAACCCATATAGGACAGGTGGTGCGGCACGCAGGCCGTCAGGCGCCAAGACTTACCTGTGGAATAAATAGACCGACACGTCATAGACTGTCATCAAACGAATGTTCTGGTGATAGTCATGGAAAGGCGCACGATCCTTCATTCTGATTTGAACAATTTCTATGCCTCGGTCGAGATGCTCTACGACCCCACCCTCAGGGGCAAGCCCATCGCCGTGGCAGGTGACGCGGAGGCACGGCACGGGATCATCCTCGCCAAAAGCTATGAAGCCAAGGCGTTTGGGGTAAAAACCGGCCAAGCCATCTGGGAAGCGCGGGAACGGTGCCGGGACCTGATCCTGGTGGGCGCCCATATGGACCGCTATCTCAAATACTCCGCGCTGGTAAAGGAAATCTACACCAGCTACACCGACCTTGTGGAGCCGTTTGGCTTAGACGAGGCGTGGTGCGACGTCACGGGCAGCCTGCACCTGTTCGGCGGGAGCGGAAAGGGCCTGGCCGACGACATCCGCGCCCGGGTGAAAGCAGAGCTGGGGCTCACCGTCTCCATCGGGGTCAGCTTCAACAAAGTGCTGGCGAAACTGGGAAGCGACATGAAAAAGCCGGACGCCACCACCGTCCTGTCCCCGGAGGACTACCGAGACAAGATATGGGGCCTTCCGGCAAGCGACCTTCTCTACGTGGGACCGGCGACCTCGGCCAAGCTGGCCCGGTATGGTATCTTCACCATCGGCGACCTGGCCCAGGCCGACGTTCAGATGTTGTACTGGCTGCTGGGAAAGAACGGCATTATGCTCCATGAGTTCGCCAACGGGCGGGACAGTTCCAAGGTAAGCCCCTACTATGCCGTGCCGCCGGTGAAAACCGTTGGGAATTCTACTACGGCCCCCCGTGATCTGGAAAGCGATGACGACATCAAAATCACACTGCTGGCGCTGTGTGAATCGGTGTCTGCCCGGCTCCGGGAGCAGGGCACCCTATGCACCACGGTCCAGGTGGGTATTCGGGACAAGGACCTGTGGAGTTACGAGCGGCAGGTCAAGCTGCGCCTGCCAACCAACACCGCCCGGGACCTCCTTGCGGCCTCATTTGGTCTTTACAAAGAACACCACCGCTCCGGCAAGCCTGTCCGAAGCCTGTCCGTCCGGGCCATTGGGCTGATCCCTGCGGACGAGCAGCTCTCTATGTTCCCGGACGAGCAGGCACGGCAGAAGGAGCAGGATTTGGAGGTGGCCATAGACAAGGTGCGCGCCAAGTACGGTTACCACAGCCTCCAGCGTGGCATTACGCTCATGGACCCGGCGCTCAACCTGGACGCCAAGGGGGACCATGTCGTCCACCCGGTGGGATTCTTGGGGACACTGAGATAGGATCGGCGGCCACTCCTGCAAATGGAGTGGCCGCCGGTTATCAACATCTCTATGGCTCGATCCCAAAAATATTGTAAAGGTAATTTGTCCTTGCGTCTGCAAGATGATATATGGTCACTTTATCTCCATCAATCCGATAGACGCAAACATATTGGTCGATAAATAGGGCGCGGAACCCGTACTTTCCCATCAGGCCGTCCTCGCGTAGGACACCCATCTCAGGAAACTGCTCTAGCTGTTCTACGGAGTCCAATATCTTGTCCGAAAATTTCCTGGCATATGGGGCGCCTGCGTTGACACGATAATAGGTCAAAAGGTCCCGAAACTCCATCTGAGCTTCAAAAAGCCATTCAATCTTCATGAAGAATATCCTCGGCTACCTGCTGCATCTCCTCCATAGAATAGGTCTTTGCGCCAGCCAACCGATTTTGCTCCCTGCGGAGCAGCTGAGCCAACAGGTCCAGCTCTGCCTCCCGCCGTTCCCAAAGTTCGATGGGAAGAAAGACCATTTCTCCCTCGCCGTTGCGGGTCAGGAAAACCGGTTCCTGTTTCGATTTTGACAACTTAACAATGCCGTCATAGTCGCTTCGCAGCGAAGTGGCAGATTTGATTACCATAGGGCACCTCCATTTAGTTATTTATTCTTACTTAATTATAGAATTATTATTACCTTATGTCAAGAAAAACGGTGACATCGGCAAAAACCGCCCTGACGGATCAGGGCGGTTTTCGGATACGTTATTTGAGTAGCTTGGGATAATCTGTCGCACCGTTCACAACACGGTAGACGTACACAGTTCCATCTATCACCTTGTAAACAGCAACATAGGTTTTTGTCAGTACCAGCTTGCGGTAATTGTCCGCCGCCAGCATAGGATCAGGGTGGGTCTGCCCAATCAGCGGAAAATCCCGAAGCTTATCTATGCTGTCCTTCATAGCCCGGTAGATTTTCCGGGCGGAGGCCGGCACTACTTCGGAAATATGAAATTTGACGATCTCTTCCATATCCCGTAGGGCCGGGGTCAGATAGACCAGCTTACTTTTCAAAGGCACCGAATAACGCCTCCATCTCCGCATCTACTTCCTCCGGCGTGTAGACGGGTTCGCCGCTCAGTCTGCTGATTTCAGCGGCATAGATCAAATCACGGTGGCGGAACATTTTTTCGCGTTCCTCATACGCCTCCATGCTCAGAATTACAATGTCAGCTTCGCCTTTGTTCGTGATGAAGATGGGCTCACCGGACGCTTTCGCCAGTTCGGAAATTTGCGGATAATCATTACGCAGCGCCGTAGACGGTTTGATTGTCATAGCACCGCCCCCTTTCATTGATAGTATTATATCAGATTGATGATATTCATGCAATCAAAACTATCCGCTAAGGGGCTGGCGTCACGTGGACCTTAAATGTAACATCGGTAAAGTCATCCGCGTCGAGGACATACTCCCCGTTCTTCCAGGCCAGTTCCACGAGGCTCTCGGCCTCTTCCGGCGTGTAGCTGCCGGGGATGACTACCTCGCGCTGGAGTGTTTCGGTAATGGTGACGGTGACGCTGGGGCCGATACGAACGGCGAGCCTATCAAGTATCTCCGCGTCCCGCCGGATTGCCATAAGATAAGCCGGGTCCTCATCAGCCGGCATGGCGATGGTCCGCCGGCATTGCGCCCTGGCGTATTCCACTAGGTCCTGAAATATAGCCGTCTCATAAACGGAAATGCGCTTATAATCTTCGCCGCTCAATAAGATGGCCCCGTAGCTATTGACATGGACCGTGGCATGGAGATCCTCCAGGTACGACATTACCGCAAAACATTCCGGGTCCGTCACCTCCAGGCTTGGCTGGGTGCGGTCCAGGAACGCCCGAAGTTCCTTGAAGTCTCGGACGATACGAAAGCCGCTGTTGTTGGGATGGCACTCCATCATCGCCGCCTCCTCAAGCGGCGGCCGCAAGGCCGCCCTTCCGGGTCTGGGCCTGGAGCTCCTCCAACAGGAAATTGACGGCCGTAAAGTCGTCGGCCAGGTCGTTGAGCTCCCGGTTGAGAAGTTCCTCGTAATTGCGCTTCATCTGTTCCATGCTCTGGAGTTTGGTAGCCCAACGCCGGGCCACAGAGCTGCTCTTGCAGCCGCCCTTGACCAGCCGGTCCATCTGCTCCTGGTACTCCTCGATCTCCTTCTTCACGGTGGCGTAAAAAGCATGGGCCATCTCCTCGCGCTGCTTGGCGTCGTCGGCCACGTACATGGAATTGGCACGCAGCGGCATCCGGGAACCGGTATGGAGCTGGTTGGCCTCTTCCACCTCGGCGATAAAGTCCTCCAGCAGGCCCACCCGGGCCATATTGTTCCGGGGGATAAAGTAGAGCTTCCCATAGGGCATCAGCTTGACCGCCTGCATGGAATGGAGATAGTTCTCCAGGATCGTATCAATCTGGCTGCGGCCTACGTGGTCCAAATAGAGCTCGAAGAGCTCCTGGCCTTTCTGGCAGAACGGGAGGGGGTCCACGTCGCTGTCGAAGGCCAGGTTTTCATAGAAAAAAGTTCCGTCCGCGCGGACGAGGCCCATGTTGGCGAGCTTCTTATAGTCGTTGGTCTTGACGCCCAGGGTCTCCTTGACCAGCTCCCGGGTCACCGTCTCAGGGTCGCCGCCTCTGTTGTCACGACAGTACACCTTGAAGATGGAGGTGGAGCCGCCGCCGGTCACGGTCCTGCGCTCGAAGATGTCGCCGGTGGCGGAGCGGAACGAATCCACAGGCGCCTTCCGGTCCGAGGGCTTGAAAGGAAAATCCAGCGCCGTGCAGATTTCTTTCAGCTTGTCCTTGGGGACCAGAACGCTGGACAGGGAGTAGTAGATGAACTTGCCCAGCACAGCGTCGCTGTCGGCGTTGATGACCATCAGGTCTTCCATTTTCATTGCCATAGAGTGAAGCTCCTTTCTCGTTAGGCGGCCAGCACTTCCGGCTGCCAGGGGATATTTTGATAGACACGGACCTTTTTCACGCCCGCCCGGGCGTAGGTCCAGTAGCGCAGCTTGTCCGCCGTCGCGGCGGTGCTGTTGATGGCGATGATGGGCGGCAGGTCTTGGGCGCCGCCGCCGCTGAACTGGTTGACGCGCTCGGCCACGATGGGCTCTTCGTCTTTTTTGAGCCGTTCGCACTGGAGGCTGGAGAGCTCTACCTCCTGTTCCTCCCACGGGCACAGTTCAATGAAGGCCTTGTCCTGCCCGGGACAGCTCTGATCCCAGCGCCGCTCCATGTACTGGGTGATGGGGGTCGGCGGGTAGCGCATGGGCCGGTAGCCCTTGCGCAGGGCCAGCATGAAATCGTCCACGCCCTTGATGCCGGGGTCCCAGTTGAACGGCCGCAGCCTCAGGCCCGGGATGGCGCCGACGGTCCCGACGATCTTCTCCAAGGCGGCCTGCACGTTGGAGTTGCAGACCTTGTCCATATCCATAGCGATCACCAGCTCGTTGATGTCCAGCCCCAAAAGAACAGTTTCCAGGTCTTTTAGGGCGTTGACGCCGGCGATGCAGATGTAGAGCTTGCCGCCGCTGAGGGCGCTCGCCACATCACCCTTGAGACCCCCTTCTGTCAGGTAGGCAGTGCGGGCGGTAACGTCCCCGGTAATGTGGATCCAACTGCGGCCCCTGGTACCGTCCTTCATGTAGCGGCTGGAAAACCAGCGGTATTTCCGCTTGGGGTTGGATTCATTGTCCAGCCTGATTTGGAGGCCCTGGATGTAGCCTTCCTTGTTGCAGGCGGGGATCATAAGCCCCTGCTGCGGGCTCATGGACCAGGCGCCCCGGGCGGTGGTGTAGAATCCGGGGATACCATGAAGGTCATGGAAGTCGTTCAATATCCACGCTAAATGCTGCCGCGCCTGTTCGGTGGCGGGCATGGAGCGGTACATATTCCGGTCGATCTGTTCATCCGTGAGCCCGCGCCGCCGAAGGTCTTCCCGGTGTTTCGGGGTGAGCGCCAGGTGTTGGAGCATATCGTAGTAGGCGTCATGGCGCTCTGCCAGGGACTTGATGAACGGCTCAGGGGCGGGCGCGGCCCGGGGAGCGGACGGGAACGGGCGTATGTTGTCGTCCTCGTCCAGCTCCTCCACGGCCTTTTTATTGTCCACGCCCTTCATGCGGGCATACAGGGTGACGCTGTTTCCGGTCGCCCCGCACAGGCCGCACCAATACTGGTCTCTCTCGGTGTTGAGGAACAGATGATATTTCCCCGGGCCATGGTCGCCGCAGAAGGGGCAGGTTGCCTCGACCTCCACGTGTTTCCGGGTCTTCTCGTTGATAGACAGGCCACAGCGCCGGGCAACCTCCAGGATTGGGAACCGTCTGTACATGCCCGGGCCTCCTTAAGCCGCGGGCAAGGATTCCTCCGAGCCGCCCGCAGGCGCAGCCTGCGCAGTTCCGCCGCCCGCGCCGACAATGTCCACGCGGACACCTTGGCGCTGACGGACCACCTGGGATAAGAACGTCTGCACGCCGGGGGTGATGTTGTCGATCGCGGCCACGCTCTCGGCGTTGTCGATGAAGACCGGGTAATCCCGGCCTGTCAGGCGGCCGATCAGTTGGGAGACCTCCAGGCCGGCCTTGATCTTCTCGCTCTGGGAGAGCCACTGGTAGGGCCTGCCCTCGTAGGTGAAGCGAAACGCCTCCTTGGTCTCACCGGTGGTCTTGAACACATCGTAGAGCGACAGTCCTACCCGGTTGAGCCGGAAATCTCCAAACAGGAGTTCCCGCTGTTTGGCGGCGTAGAACCCGGCGGCGTTGAGCTTCTGGGTCTTGTCCTTGTTGATGTCCCGCAGTTGGTCGATCTTATCCTGGCGCTCCGCGGCGGTCTCGTCGTCCGTATTCCGAAGGTCCGCCAGGGCGGCGTCCAACTGGCTGATCCTGGCCTGGAGCTGTTCCAGTTCCGCGACCTCATCCGAAGTCAGGACGCCGTAGTCCCGCTGGGTCTCGTAATAGCTGATCTGGCTGAGGGTGGCCTTAAGCTCCTGCCCCTGCCGGGTATATGCTGCGGCGGCCAACTCTTGGATGTCCTGCCGCCGCTGCCTGGCCTGGGCCAGAGCGGCCTCCGCTTTCGCCAAGTCATCGGCCTTGAATTGCTCAAAGGCCTCCCGGGCCTTGCGCTCCAGTTCCAGGGCTTCGCCCCGCTGGCCCTCCAGCTCCGCGACCCTCGCGTCCACGGCGCTGCTGGTGCGATGGAAGAGTTCGCGTACATGGCCGATATTCTCCTCCGTGATGGCCTGGTGGCAGGTCGGGCACTGAATGCCCGGCCGAAGATGTGCGTACACGTTCTGATCCTTGGCTTTCCGGGCCACGAGCTGACTGCACTCCTGTTCCACCTTCGCCAGAAGCTCGGTGTACTTGGGCTCATACTGCCTGGACCGGCACTGCTCCACGGCCTGGATACCGGATTCCACGGCGGCGTCGGCCTCCTGGGTGTCCGCGGCGGCCTCTTCTGTGTCCAGGTCGTCGCGCTTGGCGTAAAGCGTCGCCAGGCAGTCGGCAACGGTGTCCTGGTCGATCCCTTCAAACCTGTGCCGCTCCAGTTCATCGGCACGGTCCCGGGCTTCGTCCAGTTCCTTCTGAAGGGAGGCCTCTTTTTCCTCCCGCTCTTTGCGCTGCTTGGCCAGCATATCCCGCTGGCCCTCCAGGTAGGTGATGGTGCTCTCGTTCTCCCGGATGTCGCTGCGCAGACGCTTCATGTACCCCTCAGGGGAGCTCAGGGCGGTCTCGTCGTCCTTGAGGACCTCCCGGCTGATGGGGTCCAGATGGTCCATGACATCCTCGTGGGAGACGACGGGCAGGTAGCGCATCAGAAGGTCCCTTCCGTTGTCGCCCAGGCGTTCGATGAAGTAGAGGGGATTCCAAATACTCAGGAAGACGTCGCGCTCCCCAAACATGGCCTCCATGTCCGTCTTGCGTAGGGGCGTTCCGTCATAGGTGATGGTCATATGGTCGTTCGTCCGCTCCCGCATCAGGCGGTGCGGCCGCCCTTCGCCGTCCTCAATGGTCATGTCCACCAGGATACTGCGGGTATCTCCGGCGTAGAGCCGGTCCGCCGCCTTGACGTCCCCGCTGAAGGGGACGCCGGTGATGGCAAAGGCGATGGCGTCGGCGATGGTGGTCTTCCCGGTGCCGTTGAAGCCGGTGATCCTGTTCATACTGCCGAAGTCAAATACGATGGGCTCTTGAAAACACTTGAAACCCGTGATGGCGATGGAGCGAATCATAAATCTGCTGATTTTCTCCATCAGAAGTCACCTCCTTCGCCCCAGGTGGAGCCGCCGTCCGGCGCGGGGGTGCCGGTGAGTTCATACTCCATATCGGTAAATGCGGAAAGCAGGAAATTCGTATGCGCCTCGACACTTTCCCGGTAGATATGGATGTCGTCGTGGCTGAGCATTTCCGAAGCGTCCAGGCACAGCTGTTCTCCGTCGGTTCCGGTGTACTGGTAGCGGAGAAATGCAATCCCCTCCTGGACGGGGACACAGAACGCGCCTTCGTAGCCGCAGGTGCCGAAGGGGTAACGCACGATAAAGGGCTTGCAGTGGAACATGGCTTCAAAGGCATTGTTCAGTTCGAACATAGTCTTACCTGTTGCTCCGTGGGCATTGAGGTACTGCTTGAGTACGTCCAGGGTGAAAAGCTCCTGCACGCCGACCTCCACGCCCATGTACTGGATGGTATGCCTTGTCATAGTGACCTCCTTTAGCTGTGGGCGGAGGGGACCGGAGTCCCCTCCGCCGCCTGTTAGGCCGCCTGTGGCGGCATGACCGTGTAGCTGCTGACCATGTAGAACGTGATTCCGCTGCGCTCTCCGCTCTGGAGTTCTACGCCGGTCAGCCACGCGCCGACTTGGATGGCCGGGTCTATGCCGCGGATAAACGCGTCCAGAGTCCGGCCCTGGGTATCCCGCAGCTGGACATGGCTGTTCTGCCCGCCGGAAGTGGCGGGATGGATGCGCAGGGACCGGACCTCGTAGCACTCCTGGGCCGGGGCACCCGCCCGGGGCGCGGGTGCCCTGGTCGGTGCCTGCGGCGAAGCCTGCGCCGGAGGCGCAGCAGGCGGTTGAGCGGGGGCGGGCCTGGCGCCCTGTTGGGGCGGGGCCGTGGGCTTGGCCACCCCGGTGCCCGTGGCCGGGAAAAGCTGCTTGACCAGGTTGTCGTGGTACTGGTTGAGCTTCGTCCGCTCCGATTTGGCGACCACATAGCTCTTGCCCTGCTGCTCGACCTTGACCCACTGCATGTCAGCCTTGTAGAGGTAGCGCCCGATCTGCCACTGGGCGGCGGCGCGTTTCATGGAGTCTGAGAGGCCGCCCTTAATAGGCTCGATGTCGGTGTCGTTGGCGCCGTCCTCTTTCCCAATCCAATGGCCGGCTTCTGGGAAGTAAATATAGATACGGCAGATTTGGGAGGGGGTCCCGTCCTTGGCGTTGTGCCAGGGGAGAAATTCGTTGTACCAGCCGTCCACCCCCACCTCGTCATCCAAGCGGGCCTGGACGGCGCGGTTGGTCACGTAGGGGATGGCCCAGCCCCCCTCCTGGTTGTGCCACTGGAGCCGCCACTCCACTTCGCTGGATGCGAAGGGCTTGGCAAGCCGCTCCATGAGCTCTTCCGGGGTACATTTCATCATGCTTAGTACCTCCTGTCGATGAAGTCCTGCAAAGTGTGGCCGTTGGGGACCAGGATGTGGCCGTAATAATAGGCCGGGTCCTTATCCTTTAGGTGCTCCAGCAGGTCCCGGTGGTTGAGGTTCAGCGCGTTGCGCTCTGCTTGAAAGAAATCGTCGTTGTCCGGCAGGCTCAAGATATAATGGGGCAGCGAACCGAGCTGTCGGACCTCTTTATAATTGGGGATCGGGTTCGATCCCGTACAGATGTCTGACGACCCTACGTTGGAGAAGGGGTAGTAATACATCACCGAGTCGGGCCTCGGCTGCTCGTCCTGGATGACGCCCAGCCGCCGGCGGGTGACTTTGCCATTCAGCGTACAATGGAACGCGAAGACCAGCCGCGGCAGCGGGAAGTGTTCGTAGCATGTGCCGTAGTAATTGATGTCGGCGTACCGCTCCTGGTACAAGATCACGACCTCCCGTTCGTTGCCCGCTTCGCCAAAGGCGATGCAGCCCCGGGGGAGCAGTGCGGACTGGACCGGATCATGGGCGATGGAGCTTTTGATGCAGTCGTACAGGACTTCCTTTTTGATGTTCTTCCGGGCTATGACGCCATCCGTCACGCTCTCTACCGTCAGCATGGGCGAGGCGGGGTCCAGTCGCAGGGTCATGACGCTGCTTTCGTTCATCAGGCTGCGGCCTCCTTTCGAGCCGGGGCGCGGGCGGGCCTTTTTCTCAGCTTGGCGAGCTTTTTCTCCAGCTCCTCCGCACCCTCTTTATAAAAGTCCAATAGCTCCTGTAATCCGATGACCACTTCCGCAGTCAGAAAGAAGTCCATCCCCATTGCGAATACGATCATACAGTCCCGTTCCTTGACCGTGCCGGTGCGGACATCATAGTCGTAGTCCCAGCCGCTGAATTGGAGCTGGTAGCGCACAGTTTCCGCAGCTTTTTTGAAATAGGGATTCTGTTCCTCCGTCACGCCACAAATGCGCCCGTACTCTTTTGCCAGGGAGTAGTAGCGGTACATGGCCGGGTCCCGCAGGACCGTGAGCTCGACCATCTCATCTTCGCGGTAGTGACTGTTGACATCTTCAAATATCTCGCGGAACGCATTCAGGATGAAATCATAATAGTCGTCTTCACAGACCTCATCGAAGGCATGAAACAGCCAGGAGTCCGGGTCGTGGTCATAGATGGATTTGCATAGGTACAGCATATCCAGCAGGTTTCCCATCTCTACTTCCATTGCCGCACCCCCTTAACAGAACACCGGCGCGGCAGTGCTGGTCGGCGTGGCATGGCATAGGGTCTTGACAAGGTATTCCATAGAAGAAATCCCACCTTGTACATCTTCCCAGTAGCGGTAGAGCTCCGTGATATCGTCCAGTGTGAACGCTTCATAATCCAGTGCGCCCACCCGCAGAGGTTCTCCGCTCAACAGGGGCCGGAATACCTCGTCGTAGAGGTACTGGTTGAGTTCTTCACAATGATCCTCTTCTGCCTTGACGCCGCACAGGTTTCGGATCAGGCGGGACAGATCAATGGTGTCAGGCACGTCGATCCCCCCTTAATTCTCGCCGGCGAGGTACACCGTGGTCTGGGTGCGCGCGGCGTCAGTCTGGAAGCAGACGACGCCCTCTTCCGTGTGGTATACCGCCCTCAGGGGGAACCCTTTGCACAGGGCCGCGTCGTTGTCCGCGCGTTCGACCTGGGAGCAATCGCCCCAGTCACCGCAGAGGTAGCGGGACATGGCGCGGGAGACTTCGATGTGGGAGATGGCTTTGGCGCCCTCAGAGAGGGTCAGCTTGCCCAATTCAAAGAGCCGTTCCTTTTTCATATAGGGAGTCCTCCATCTGGTATTAAATTTGTTTCAGTTTGATTTTGTCTCATCCGGCCGGCCGATGATAAGGGCGCATAGAGCGTACTTTTCAGTCTTCAAGGCCAAGTCCTCCATAATGGAGTCGGAGGGCTTGGACGTCCGAAGGCCCAAGTGGTAAAAGGTGCAGCCCGGCATGAGGTGGCCCTGTTCCAGGCCTTCCAGCCATTTGATATGCGCCGTGGCCTTTTCGTCCCGCCAGTTGATCCTGTGGACCGTGGCAGAAATGGGCCCGAATTCTTTTTTGTCCAGGACATCCCCGCAGGATAACAGCGCGTCCATGTGGCGGGCCACGCACTCGTCCTGGACGTGCCAGGCCGCGGCGCAGGAATAGATCAGCGGCTTGGCATCCCAGCGCCCCAGCATGACGCCGTAGGGGAAATGGGTGGGGACGCCCCAAAGCATATCTGCGGGCTGGAAGCTGGTGATCTCGCCCGCGTCAAGGAGTGGTTTCAAGAAGTGGGTGGCTGTGTCCCAGACGGACATGCGCACCTGCTCCCTGTGCGCAGGGTCCTCGACCTGTCGCAGTTCGTCGGGGTCCAAGGGGATCGCCAGAGCAAGAAGGCTTTCGCTCATCAGAATTCCTCCTTTTTTGTTTTCGGTGTGCGCATTCTCACGGTCCTATTCATTTCATTCGCTTATAGGGAGGCCGTAGTATTTCTTGCGCTCTCGTTCAATGGCCCACTCTTTCGCCACAGCAATATTGGGAGAATGATGGGTGGCACCAGTGTCGCGGCAAGTAATGTCTATCTCCTTTCCGTTTACCGCCTGGAAGGCATATCCATATTTCATTAAGCAGCCTTTCCTAAAATTTATGGATGATAGGAACGCGAAAAAATTAAGGCTTGTCAGGCCATTAAAGGAACTTTCATCCAGATACAGGACTTTGCGGAGCGGAGCTGATCGATCTATCTCCCTAATGATGTCAAAGCCGACCACCTTATGTTCCATTGATAGAGCGTGATAGTGTTCCAGCCATAGGGACGGTTTCTTTTCCCGCATCTTAAGAAATATCTCATCGGTAGTTTCGGCGCCAGTCAGTTCTAAATCCATGATGTATTTCTCTTCCACTAATAGCTTAGTCTGCATATTAAACTCCTTTCCTTTACTCCCCATAGCGGGGGAGTGATTTCAGCTGCGGTTTCACGTTCCCGCTCCTCTTAAGTCAGCGAGCGGTACCCTTTCGGCGTCAGGACGCCGAAGACCATCTTGTTGAAGGTGGTCACCCGCTTTTCTGTGTATAAGAGCTCGCCCTCCTCGTCCAAGAAGGGCTCCTGCGTTTCACTTTGGGCCTTGATAATGCGGCCCTTGATGATATGGGGGCTTTCGCAGTCCACCAGGCCGTTGATAAGCCCGGACCCGCCGATAAGGCCGATCTGCGCGATGGACAGCGGCAGCGGCGGCTGGCGGACGGCGGTATCCAGCGTGCTTTTGGCGAGCAGCTTGTCAAAGCTGTCCGAGGCGCAGAGCTGGCGCTCCAGTTCCAGTTTGTTGAACTGGGCGCCCTTGAATATCTCCACCTTCAGCGGCTTGTCAGGAAGTGGGTAACGCCCCTCTTCCAGCTCGGTGACACAGGGTAGCGCCGTGGGATCGCAGGCCGCCGCCTCCATCGCCTGGGCTCGCTCGCACCCATCCGTCTGTTCCCGGCGCAGGCCCATTACGACGATCTGGCTGTGCTTTTTGAATTCCTCGTCCGTAAAACGGTGGACGCTCAAGTCCGTAAAGTTGTCGCAAAGGATACGGCAGATGTCCCCGGTGAGCCGGTAATAGGGGATGATATAGATAAGCAGCCCGCCCATGGCGAGGCGCGGGAAGCTGTCGATCAGGAACCGGCGCTCGTCCCGCGTGCGCAGGCCGCCCTCCCGCAGGACGGACAGATAGGGCGGGTTCAGAAACAGGGCGTGGAACGCACTGCGGCTGACGCGGGAGTAGAAGTAGCTGCCCACGCCCACCCGGTGGAGGCGGTCTTGGGCCGCCTCGGCCCTGGCCTCGTCGAGCTCAATGCCATAGGTCGCGCAGTCGTGCCCCTGGGCCAGCTTGGCGAGGGCGTGGCCCTCGCCGCAGCATGGGTCGATCAGGTTGGCCGTCACACCCTCCGGGAACGTGATGCCCCGGAGGATGTGTCCCACATTTTCGAGGTCTGTGGGATAGTAGCCAAGCTTGACGTTGTTCATGAGCCGTGCGATGACGGCGGCGGTGGCGGTCTCCTGGGTGGGAAGTTTCCCGGCAAAGTCCTTGAGGACCGCGGCAAATTGGGTGTAGCTGGGCGTCATGAGCGGGAACGCGGCGACCTGGGCGTGGAGGGCGCCCGCATAGACGGCCGCCTGATCCTCTCCCAGCTCCAGGAGGTTGCGCCGGGCGGTCTGGATATGTTCCAGAAGCGCCAAGCGTTCTTTCTCCATCCCCGCGTACAGCTCCCGGGCCTTGTCCATATTCTTCTGGATGGTGCTGTCCAGGAGCTTCCGGCTGCGCTCCAGCACGTCGGCCCCGGCGGTGATCCCGTGGACGGCCTGGGTAAGCTGTTCCAGGACATAGTACCGCTGCTGTTCAAGCTGCGCTGTGCCCATCCCACGCCTCCTTGTTCAAAAAGCGGAGCTGATCGAGCAGGGCGTCGTAGTCGCCTTTCTCCAGCGCCCGGAGGTTCACGAAGTGATTGACCGTGAGCTGGCCGGAGCCCATCTCTCTGCGGTAGAGGAGCACCAGCTCCGGGTCCATCTGCTGGATGCTCACATAGATGTCCCTGCCCGTCGGCCAGGTGCCCGAAAGGGTCGCCTCGCCGGACACTGCGATGCCGGCGGGGTTGGTGCGCACCGTGTAGTCCGTGAGGCCCAGGTCCTTGGCGAGAGCGGAGAGGAAGGCCCGGCCCTTGCTGAGGAACTGTTTCTTGGCGCCGTTGGGGCCGCACTCGCGCTCCCCATAGATGTATCCCAGGGGTTGGGAGAGCAGCTGCGCCAGGGCCTTCATGTTCCTGATCTGAGACTGTTTTGACATGAGCGTTCTCCTTTCTAGCTTGCCTTGTCCAGATCCGCCGTCCCGAAGAGCTGCCCCAGCAATTCCGCCACGGCCGCTTGGGTCCCGATGTTGTTCCAGTAGCGGAAACTCTCGTGGTAGGCACGGGAATTGATGTTCAGGCTCAGCTTGGCCGTGGTGATCTGGAATTTACAACTCTCCTTAGAGACCCATATGCGCAGGTCCGCGCCGGGGTCCTCCACAATGAGATAGAGGGGCCGCACGTGGGCCATATAGCTATCGTGCCACCAATAGCTCCGGTCGTGCACAGAAAAGCCAGGCGACACGGCCCGGCGCTTTTCCAGCGCATCGTAGATGATCTTGAATCTCATCACATACTCCCCCCAGTTCACGCCGCCGCGTAGTGGAGGCTGCGCTCCGTAGTCCGGGTGATCGTCATGCGCGCAGGCACGAGGCCGCCGTCCATCGGATAGGTGGCGTTTTCAAAGACATCTCCGCTCTTCTGGACAGTGAGAGCGCTGGCGGGCACGATGGTCATACCGTTCTTGACGTCGCAGAGGCACTGGCTGGTGGAAAATGCGGCCTTGATCCATTTTCCACCGTCCTGATAGAAGTCAACTTCCTGGACCTGCTCAGCGTCGAAAAGATTCAGACTGCGGGTATTGGTGGTCAGGGCCTTGCCATTGGTAAAATGCAGGGTCACGGTATACTGCGTTTCAGACAGGTTCAAGATGTTGAGGTCCTGGATGGCCTCCTCAAACGCCGCACCGTTGCCCAGCTCGAACGCGATGGCGCGCAGGCAGTCATAGTTGAGGTTCACCTTGCTGGCAAAAATGACGACCTTCTCGATCTCCTCGTTGCAGGCCCCCTCCAGTTTGTCGGAGAGATACTCCCTGACCTCCGCCGCAGAGGGATAGTCGAAGCGGAAATGGTAGTGGAAGCGGCCGGGGCGGTTGACGAGATACTCGTTGAGACCGCGCAGCTCGTTGCAGGTGACCACGTACAGCTTCTTACCAATCACCATGCCGTCGAACAGGGTCAGAAGTTCTGTCTGGGGGTCGCGGCCTTCGCCAAACTCACTCGTTTCCCTGGCGAAGGTCTTGTCGAATTCGTCGAACAGGACCAGGGCCTCCTGAGCGATGGATTCAAGATAGGAGGCAATGCCGGGAATGAAACGGTCCACGATGATGACCGGCAATCCGTGTTCCACCGCGCTGATGGAGAGGAGCTTGGCGAACAGGCTCTTGCCGATCCCCTTGTCGCCGCTCAAAATGACGCCCAGGCTCCGGGTGAATTGGCCGAAGGAGCGCAGGATTTTATCCACCTTCTCCAGATGGACGCCATAGACCTTCTCACCGATCACGAAGTCGGGGCGCGCCTCCAGGTACAGCCCGGAGGACGGGTCGAGGCGGATCGCATAGGTCTTCGCCGGCAGCTTGTCATAGGTCTTGAGGGTGTCGTCGTAAATCACGTACCGGTTCCCGGTGCTGATAGCTTTCATATGGCATTCTCCTTTCTGATGGCCCCAAAGAAAAAAGCCACGTCTCCCTGGAAGAGAACGTGACCATGGGGCGGCACTTAGGGGCGCCGTGCGCTTGTTTCCCGGCCCTCAGGCTGCCTTGGGGCCGGAAACGTGATCGTGGTGGGTGGCGGTTCCGGGAGATTTCCGGGCGCCGTCCTTGGGTACTATCCGGAGCAGATACCCCTGGCCGTCCAGAAGATCGAACAGGGCGTTGAGCCGCTTGCGCTCGAACTCCATATCGAATCCGGTGTTCCAGATGTCCCGGGGCTGCTGGGGCTCCTGCTGGGCGGTGTCCCCCTCGACCTGGACGTAGTCCGCGTCCTGGACCTCGACGTCGCCAGCGGACATGCTTTTCTCTTCCCACCAGGCGCGCATGGCGCACCAGGCGGTGCGGAGCTGGGAGATCAGTATGGTCGTCAGCAGGCCCCCGCGCTTGTCGGGAAGCCGGGTCACACGCTTGGCCCTGAGCTCCTCCACCTCATACTGGTAGACGGTGAGCCGGGGCGTCTCCACGAACTCCGCCTCCAGGTAGTCCCGGACGGCAGCGCTGCGGGAGATGTGCAGCTCGGCGGCCACGACACGGTCCGCGGCCAGGCGCTTGGCGGTGACGGTGGCGGCCTCGATGTCGGAGGCGGTGACGCTTCCGGCGGAAACATGGCCGGCAACCAGCACGCCGTCGCCCATGATCCTGCGGACTCTGACGGTCGTGTCCACGTTTAGCACACCCTTGATGATAATGCGCTCCGCCTCCACATGGGACAGGGATACGGTCTTGCCTCTGGGGATGTACAGCTCTTTCATAAAAATGCTCCTTTCCTTTATGCGGCCGTTGCCGCGCTCTTAAGTTTGCAAGGCACCACGAGGGCCACGTCTCCGTCGCCGTTTTCCTCCGCCGCAGTCAAAACGATGATGCTGGAGGGAGACATGATCTGGAGTTTCACGGTGTCCACATCTTGGAACTGGCCCAGGGCGTCCAGCATGAATTGGACGTTGAAGCCAAAGACGATGTTGGCCTCCCCGCTGACCGCCACCTGTGCGCTCAGAGCGCCGTCCACGGTGGACAGGTTTCCGCCGTCAAAGCGGATGGCCCTCTGATGGGGCTTGACCAGCTTGTCCAGGTAGCGCAGGGCATCGGTGAACTCCTTGACGTCCACGGCGTATTCGTCCTCAAATTTGGTGGGGAGGGCGGCGTCGAAGTTGAAGGCGTCAAAATCAATCAGGTGGAAACGGAGGCTGAGCCCTTCCGCCTCGAAGGCGCCGAAGAGGGACCCGACCTTCAGAGTGACGGGCTTGCCCTTGAACAGGGTGAGCAGCTTCATGGCACCAACAGGTGCGGTGAAAGGCCGGTCCACATTGAACGTGTGGTCGGTATTCACTGCGGCGCGGTACCCGTCGACGGCCAGGACGCGGCTGTGGTTAAATTGGATGCCCGTGATGGCCGGACGGCTTTTGTTGGTGGAGACCGCGTGCTTGATCTTCTCGAAGCGCCCGTAGAGCTTGGCGGCGTCCACGTCCGGGTACTCCCATTCAAAGACGTGGTCCGTCTCTTCGGGGAAGTCGCCCAGCGGCGTGGTACCCTGACACAGCGTGCGCGTCGCGGTGGAGAAGTGGATTTTGCCCGGCTGTCCGCCTTCGGCCTCAACGGTGAGTTCGCCGGAGAAGGACTTGCTGGCTTTCAGCACGTCCTTGGTGTTCCCGAGGACGACGGAAAAGCTGTCCCCCTCGCTGGGGCACTGGGCCGTGATCCAGAGTTCCATATCCGTGGCCGTCATGCGGCAGGTCCCCGGCTGGAAGTCCAGCTTGACCTGCTCCAGGGCGGGAACAAAGCTGCGTCTGGCACAGGCTTTGGAGGCCTTCTCCAGGGCAGCGCAGAACAGCTGTGCGTCCAAAGTAGCTCTCATATTGTGTTCCTCCTCTATTTATGCGGCTTTCACCTGTTCCACCTCCGTGCGGACGAAGCCGGACTTGGTGGAGAAGGTAGCCTTGCGGATGATGTTCTCACCACTGGTCATGATGTTGTAGAGCACGCACAGCACGGAGCTTGCCGCCATGATATTGGCCATAATGCTCTGGGGGGCCGATACGGAGGCCTCCGCGCAGGATAGCTCTGTGGGGAACTTGTCCTTGGCCTCCAGGATGTCCGGGTAGAGCGTACCTACCGGCTGGGCCATGGTCCGGCCGGCCCGTCGTACGCCGCACACCACCTGTCCATTCAGCACGCCGTTTCCGGCGTCGATGTAGACGAGGTCCTGGCACTCAAGGAAGACGTTGTGGCAGAGCTGGCGGGACTTGTTGTTGTCCACGGCACCGATCAGGATGACCAGCTCCTTGACTTTTTTATCGCCCCAGGAGTACGTATAGTTGGGGTCGGGAAACAGCTCGGTACGCACCAGTTCCATGAGCCGGTCCTCGTATTCGATGAATTCTGGGATATATTCCGTCTCCAGACCGAACACCGAGGAATAACGGGTCGCCACGACCTGGGCCTTATTCTGTCCAAGGTCGGCGGGGGTGAAATTCTGACGGATCAGGTTCTTCTCTTCGCATAGGTCTCCGTCGGCGATGATGAAACGGCAGGGCCGGTCCAGGGCGTACAGGAGCCGGTACAGGTCCCGGGCGATATACGCCCCGGTCCCGCCCGCGCCCAGCATGACGATCTTGATGGGCCGTCGAACAGCGAATTTCATCCCACGAGACCCCCTTCCTCCAGCGGGGCGCAGTCGGTGGGGACCTCCACACGGTTGAACCAGTCCGGGTCCGGCAGCGCCGCCTCCATGGGCTCCATGACCAGCGAAGGCTGGATGGCCAGGAACTTGCCGCCGTTGGAAATGCGCACGGAGATGTCCGGGAAAACCTGATGAAGCTTCCCAATGACGATATATATCCGCGTCGCCAGCTCGTCCCGGTCGTCGATGGAGGAGAACCGGGCCGGCATGGAGTTGTGGGAATGGCAGTCGGCCACGTGGATATAGCGCTCCTCGTCAGGGGCGTCGTCCAGGACAGAATGGATGGAGCCGTGGGTGACGCTCTGGTGGGGAACATGGAGAAAATATTGGTTCTCCCAGCGGTCCCAATAGATGTTCACCAGCGCCTCCAGGTTCGAGCCGTTGGGGGCGCTGACGTACATAAAGGCGCGGAAGAAGCCGATGATCTGCGCCATGAGCCTCCACGGGATGGGAGGCAGGGCCGGTTCAAAACCGGCCCTGACCTCCTGCGCGTCCCGCTGTTTCCCCGCGGGCGTGATGAACTCGCCCAGCTCCGTTCGGCGGAACTCATAGAGCTCGCCGTCCGGGCCGGGGACCAGACAGATGACCTTGTCCGAGGCGCGTGCCTCGGTGAGCGTGGAAAAGAAGCCCTTGTAGTTGGGCATCCGGCCCTTGCTCTGGGCCTTGACGACCGGCTTGACCGTACACCGGGGCTTCTTGTCGTCCTTCTGCTTCTTGATCGCGTCCAAAAATTCCTTGGACTGTTCCATTTCACGCTTGAAGTCGCTGATCTTCTTACTCGTGTCAGCCACGTTACGGACGATCTTGCCGTAGGTGACGTTCCAGGACACGCGCTTGCTGTCCGCGAGCTCGGGAAAATCGTTCTGGCTCTTCTCGATGCGCAGGCCCTCGAAGGTCATATCGGGATCGGTGATGTCCTCGTTGGCGGACCCATAGGAGAAGACCGGCGGCAGGACAAAGATGGAATCCGCCGTTTGGGTCTCCAGCGCTTGGGAAAGCGGGTCCAGATCGCCATCGCTCGGGACAGAGGCGGCGGTGGCTGGCTTCTGGGGAGCGGATACAGGCGATGGGGCTGCGGCAGTGGCGGGTGTTTCAGCCGGGGCCGCAGGTGCAGGTGCCGGAGCGGCAGCGGGAGCAGGCGCTTCAACGGGTGCCGCAGGGGGAGGCGCCGGGGCAGCCACGGCCGCAGCCGCCTCAGGGGGTGCCGCGGGAGCGGGCGCCGAAGCGGCGTCAGTGGGCGCTTCAGCCGGCGTCTCAGGTGCCGGAACTGTGGCCGGTGCAGGGGCGGCGGGTGTGGGCTGGGGGGCTGCCATGGCGGCGAAGGGATCGGCAAAGGGGTCGCCGGGGTCTCCTCCACCGCCGAGGTCCAGGGAGCCGAGATTCCAAGGGTCCTGCCGGGTCATGTCCATGGGTTCACTCATACATTTGCTCCTTTCCAGAATGGGTGGTAGACGCGAAAAACCCCGCAACTGTCCACGCAGGGACAATTACGGGGTTTTCGCGCCGCTCTTGACTGTAACCGGATCGTAGGTGTCGCCGGGGCGCACTCGCCCCTGGGATGTCCTTGTACCACTGCACTACCTTTGACCAGTTACACCTTGAGCTTACCACCGCTCCGCCCTCTCCGCCAGTTGCAATTTCTGCGGCGCAGGGGACGTCAGCAGTGGATGGAGGCTATCGCTTCAAAAATACCTTGCCAAGGCCGGAGTGAAAGGGTCCCGCCGTACTTCTCCGCGATCTCCCCGGCGATCTTGAGGCCCAGCCCGTGCCCGCGCTCCCGCTTGGTGGTGATAAGCTGCCCCGCCCGGTAGGAGAGCGGTCCGGCGAAGGTGTTGGAGCACTTGAAATAGAGCGTGCCCTCCTCGTATCGAAGGCTGAACTCAATGTGGCGGGGCCCGCCCTCCGGGACGTGCGAACAGGCCTCCATAGCATTGTGAAAGAGGTTCGTAAGCAGGACACACAGGTCCGTATCCTCCACATCCAGACAGGCGGGCAGCGGTCCAAATTTGGAATGGACCATCACGCCGCCGGCCTCCGCCTCCCGGATCAGGACAGAGAAGATGGCGCTCACCAGGCTGTTGGACGTGAGCATAGGAGAGATGGCCGCCCCCAGGCTTTGTTCCAGCAGGTCCTCCAGCGCCCGGTACTCCCCCTGCCTGCACTTGTGCTGAAGGGAGATCAGCAGGGCGCGCATATCGTGGCGGGCCCTTGAGAACTCGTCCAGGTGCCGGGCCAGGACGGCATACTGTTTGGCCTGCTCCGCCGCCAACCCTTGGGCCGCCCGTTTCTGGGCGCCCAAGCGGATGTTGTCTCCGTAGACCAGGACGGCGTCGGAGATCAGGACCCAGGCGATGACGCCGATCTGGACCATGGCGGCTGTCTCCACCGGCCACTGTATGAGCGCCGGCTCGTAGCCCGGAAACAGCCGGTCGGCCACGAGAGCGGAAGCTAAAAAGATACCCCCCGCCAGGAGCGGGAGCGCATGGGGGCGGCGGCGCAGAGCGGAGACCACTGGCACGACCATAAGAAAGGCCGCCACAGCGAACTTGTACCACTCCGTCGTGGAACCGAAGAACCGCAGGGCCCGGGTGCTCCCATCCAGGCCGAAGAGCTGGAAGGCCAGCACCCAGGCGCACATAAGCGTGCCTACCGTCAAGGCGGCACGACTTACCGCTTGATTTATCTCCAGCACATCGACTAAAATCGACATGAGGGCCAAGAAAATACCATAGTAGCAGACCCGGCAGAATATCAGCACGGTATTGCCGGACAGCCCCATGGCGAGGAGCGGGAATCGTAAAATACTAACGCAGTAGCAAATACTGAGCAGAGCGAAGGCCAGGGCCAGCCGTTCCCGGCGCGCCCGGATGCCCACATATAAGTAAAGCCCCGCCAGAAACAGGGCACAGCCGCAGGCGGCGGCCGAGAGAAGGCTTCTAATTTGTAAAAGGCCCCAGACGGCACGTGATGACCCGAAGGCCGGCGGGTAGACCAGACCATCGTAAAGCAGGCCATCAGCTTCCACGGCGAGGACGATCTCGATACGTCCATCCACCGGGCCTACCGCCAAGTACGGTGTGCCGCCTCCTCCGCTGCTCCGGCGGAGCTGGCCGTTGACCCACAGGCGATAGTCCCCGAAAATGTAGGGGACCTCCAGGGCGTATTCCCGCTCCTCCGCCGTCAGGATGGTGAGCCGGTAGGTGGCGTACCCGCCGTGGGGCGCGGCCGGATCGCCCAGCTCGAATCCGCCGTACTCTCCTATATAAATGTAGTCCGGCTCTGCCGCACCCTGCCGGATCGTCTCCGGGGTGAGGAACTGCCCGGGGTAGAACTCCCAGCCGTCCCAGAGGAAGACGAGCTCTTCTGCCGGACGGGAGTAGTCCAGCACGCCCAAGCGGGCCTGGGGCCAGGAGGCGTATTTGTTATCATATTGCAGCTTGAACAGGAAAAAGCACATCCCGGCGACAGCAACACTGCCGCAGAAGAGCGAGAGCAGGACGCGCTTTATCCGCGGCCCTTTCACGATCGCCTCCGGCAGATGGCAAGGCCCAGCAGGATGCTGGACAGCAGCGCCGTCACCCCGGCCACCGCGACGACAGGCTGGGAAAAGCGTTTGGCCCTCGGCTCGCGGCTGGAGGGGACCTCCGCCCCGTGGCTTGCCTCTATGACCGGTACCGTGCGCTCAGGCTGATCCGGGCTCTGGCGCACTGCTTCCGTCTGGTCCTCTGGTTTTGGTGTGCTTGTGGGCGCCGTATCTGTGGGCGTCTCGTCTGACGGCGCCGGTATTGGTGCGGGCGTGGGCGGGAGCTCGCTTGGCTCAGGGTCAGGGACAGGACTGGCATTGGGCGGGACAGTCTCCCCAGCAGGCGGCGCCGGTTCCGCCGTGGGAACGGCGGCAGTTACCGTGCCGATGGGGTCCAGCTGAACAACGGGGATCGGCACAGGGGCGGTAAGATTGGGCTTCCGTGGGTTTGGCGTTGGAGCGGTGTTGGCCGGTGGCGGCGTTTGAGACGGCGATGGAGGCACCATTTCCGGCACCGGCGGTTCCGGCCATCCAAAGGGGGGCTCCGGCGAGGTGCTGCCGCCCCGGTCTCCACCGTCGTAGTCACCGTTGCCCGGTGTGGAGAGGACGGTCCCGTCCGATCCTAAGTAGACCTCCAGAAGGTTGGAGCGCAGGACAGTACCGTCGTCGTACACCTCATCATAGTAAAAGAGGATCGTGCTCTCCGGCTCGAACACGTTTGGGACCCGGAGGGTGGTGGCCGATTTCCTTGTCCATGAGTAGGTCTTCCAATCCTCTCCGCTGTTCAAGCTGTAATGGACAAGGTATTCTTCGATTCCGCTGTGACTGCGGAACAGATAGAGGTAGACGAACTTCTCGCTGGCCGTAGCGGAGATCAGCCGCGGCCGGGCGGGGTCGAGGACATATGCGAACCACTGATGTTGCCCGCGGTAGTCCAGCGGTATCTCCGGGAAAGGCCAAACCAATTCCACAGTCAAGGTAAAGACCGCTTCCTCGTCTGTGGGGAAGTCCGCTCCCTCCCAGACGATAGGGACCCTGATTCGAAGGTCTTCCCGGCCCTCCGCCGTTAAGATGGCCCAGAAGAGATTGGGCAGCGGCAGCTCGGGCGCTCCCAGCTCGACGTAGTATTGATGCGTTGTTTCAAGCTCCGCGCTCCTGGTGTATTCCACTGCTCCTACGGGATAGGGTTGGACCAGGGAGGTGTCGAGAATCACCTCGCCTTCCGCTCTCACGGCGGTGCTGTCCATGCCCGATGCACGGATGGTACAATAAGTAAGGTCGGCGCCGCCCCCGCTTCGGACGGCGGTGGCTCCCACGCCGTCGGCGGAGATGGAGGCGGTCGTCAGGACCAGGCTACCCGGCGCGTAGATTCCCGTGGCTCCGGCCCCCTCCGCCGAGATGTGCCCGTAGTCCATCACGAGGCCGGTAGGGCTTTCCGTCACGACGGCGACAGCGCCATCACCCTGGGCGGAAACGACATTATCACTGAAGAGTTCGAGCCGCGCCCCGTCCTCCACATAAAAAACGGTGCCGCTCCCGGAGACGGTCACCATACCGGGGCGGCGCCAGACTACCCCCGGCGCCAGGCGGATGGTGTGTTCCCCCGCGACGATCTGGACCGGCGATCGCGGCGCGGCCCCCGCGCAGCGGGTAGTCAGGCGCAGATCCGCGCCCAAGTACACGGTGCCGCCCTCCTGGACATGGTCTCCAAGCCATTTGGAGAGCGCCTCCTCGGTGTAGACCACATCGCTGCTCGGCCCGGACGGTTCCGGCGGCTCCGGGCCATCCGGTGGAGCGGACGGTATGGGCTTTGGTACCAAAACGTCGTTCGATCCCGGCGGCAGGCCGGGCGTAGGCTTGGGGGCGTCTGGGGGGCTGGTCGGCGCGGGCGTCGGCACCAACACGTCGTTGGCCCCCGGCGGGCGCGTTGGTCTCGGCGTGGGTATCGGCGTCGGGGGTGGTTCCGGCTTGGGCTGCTGGGGCGGTTCGCTGTCCTCCGGTGGCGGGTCCGTCGGCTCCGGCGTGGGCGACATGTCCGGCGGCGGCGTGTCCTCCTCTGGCGGTTCCATCTCCGGCCCGGATGGCTGGGTGGCCGAGGGCTCTGGAAAAAGGGTTTCTGGCGGCTGCTCTATGCCGGGGAGGTCCGGCGCAAGTTCCGCCGCACAGGCCAGATTGCCCAAGACAAGGGTGCAGGCCAGCACGCCGGAAAGAAATGCGCGTTGGGTCCACATACTCATGTTACAACTCCTTTCTAAGAAAGTGTAACATACCTGTGTCGGACCGTACTTAGGTAAATCTTTCCTCGAAGGGAGGCGACGGGCCTTGTACCGTGTGGCCGCATGGGATGACAACGGCATACATTTAGAAGCCCTCTGCGATCTGACCGAGGTGATCCTCCGGGAGCGCGGCATTGAGTTCAGCGTCCAGCGCTTCACCGTCCAGGACGAGCTGTTGAAGGCGATCAAAACGGGGCCGCCCTATGACCTCCTATTGTTGGACATCCTCAACGACGGCCCCGAGGGGATGGAGCTGGCGGCCCAGCTGCGCAGTCAGGGCATGGAGAGCAGTATCATCTTTGTCAGCAGCAGCCCCGATTATTTGCTCAATGGCTACGACGTCCACGCCGTCAACTATATCCTCAAGCCGCCGGACCGGCAGAAGCTGGGTGACGCCATCGACTACGCTCTCCGGCACCGGCCGGTGTCCCGCGAGCTGATTGCGCTCACCTGTGTGGACGGGATAAGGTCGGTGAGCCAGGGCCAAGTGCTGTACCTGGAGAGCAGGCTCCACTATACCCAGCTCCACCTGGATACCGGCGAGGCGCTGAGCGTCCGCGGCAAACTGGAGGAGGTGGCCGCCCAGCTGCCGGGCGTGCCCTTCGCCCGGTGCCACAAGAGCCTGATGGTCAGCCTGTCCCGGGTGCGGTCGGTGCAGGGGTACGAGCTGGAACTCAATACCGGGGGCCGTCTTCCAATCAGCCGCAGCCGGGCCAAGGACTTCAAGCAGGCTTATCTGGCATATAAAGTGTACTAAAAGGGGGACGGCCACCAAGGCCGTCCCCCTCTTTACGTCGAATTCTGCCTATATACCTACCAGTTCTGCCAGACGGGTTCAAATGTGAAAGAAAAGGCCCTATAATCCGCAGTAGGAGGGCAAAAAAGAACGGCCCACCCGATCCGGGAGGCCGTTAAAGACTATATCGCTGAGGTGTCGTATAGGTAGTCCCTATACGACAATCCATATCAAAATGGTCATAAATCAAAGGTGTTCAGACAAATCACGCCTTGATTATAACACCGTCCCTGCAAAAAAGTAAAGGTTTTTGCAGGCTGATTTTGCCGAAATATGAATTTATTTTGAATTCCTCCGCAATAATATCCAATATTTAGGGAAACAGGCACAATCCCTGCCAAGTTGCAAGGGTATGCCTATATAAGCTATCATAATACTAGACTATATCACGCCTGGGTGGGCAGCGGTCCAGAAAAGGGGAAACGATCAATGGAAGCTACTACATTAAATAAGGTAGGCTGGAACGACGCCCTCGCCGGGGTCTCCATCCCGGAGGCCGGAGCGGCCGGTCCAGTCTGGATCGCGTTCTTCCCGTCGATGCCTGGTATGGAGGCGCTGGGTGGCCAGCTATGCAGCGTCCAGCCGTTGGCCTGCGCGGCTCCGCCCTGGCAGGGGCCGCCGGGCATGGTCCACAGCGCCAGCGCCGGGACCTTCGGACAACTCCTGCTCCAATGGCTGGGCAAGTGCAGCACGGACACCAAGGTAAAGGGCTCCTCGGTGGCGAATTACAGCCAGCATATCTTTACCCACATCCTCCCCAGGATGGGCAATATCCCCGCCCATGAGCTGAACGCGGACCATATCCGGGATTTCCTGGAGGCCCTGGCGACGGAGGGGCGGGTAGACGGTACGGGGGGCCTCTCCAAGAAGTCCATCCAGGATATTTACGGCGTGGTGAAAAGCACTCTTATTTGGGCGGTCAGCAAAAAACTGCTCCTATACAATCCCTGCCTGGAGGTAGACCCGCCAACCGCGCCGGACAACGACATGCGGGTGCTGGACGTGACGGAGCAGCAGTGGTTGGAGGATGTGCTCACCGAGGATAAGTCCACCTTGGCGATCGGTATCTGGCTCAGCCTGTACCTGGGCCTTCGGATCGGCGAGGTCTGCGGCCTCCAGCTCTCGGACTTCGACCACAGGCGGCGGCGCGTCCACATCCAACGCATCCTGGAGCGAGTCCGCGTCCTGGAGGATGGGAAAGCGACCGGGAAGACCAGGATCGAGATTGGGACCCCCAAGACAAGGAAGAGCGTACGGTGGATTCCCAGCCCGCAGGACTTTTTGTGGGACATGCTGGAGCGGCACATCGAGAATCTCCCGGACAAGAGGCCCGACGCTTTCGTCTGTCAGCAGAAGAACGGCAAGTACGTGGAGCCCCGCACCATGCAGCGGTATTTTGCAAGGCTATGTAATAGGGCGGGCATTCTGGACGCCAACTTCCACAGTCTGCGCCACACCTTCGCCACCCGGGCCCTTGAGCGCAAGGTGGACATCAAGACCCTCAGCGAGATCCTCGGGCACGCCGACACCAACACGACCATGATCTACGTCCACTCCCTGGACGAGCTTAAAAAGCGGGAGATGGAGAAAATGGTCCGTCTGTCCGAAGAGGGCAATCTTCTTACCATCTAAAAAAGACCGCAGCACACCCCCGGGGTGTCGTAAAGGGACTACCTATACGACATCCCGGGGGTGTTTTTCTCTATGCCCCTAGTCTGCCCGGAAAGGCGGGATGTATGTATGAGTAAGAGAGAGTCCGACCTCCAGCTGTTCCGCCTCGTCCGGCGGGGCTACGATCCCAGGCAGGTCCTAAGCTGTATCAAGGAGATGACTGAGACCTTCAAGCAGAGCGAGGACTGGCACACCCAATTTCAAGAAGCCCTGCGGGAGGAATACCTAATCCTGCGATTGCAGAGCGAAGAGGACAAGAAATGTTTGGTCGAGGCAAAAGCGCAGCTTCGCGCCCTAAAAATGGAAAACCAGCAGCTCCGGCGGAGACTGGTGTGGGAGGGCAAGGACGAGATGGCCGCCGAAGAAACGGCCGCCCCGGCAAGCGCCTCGCCTCCCGACGGTCTCCCAGGGACAGGCTCATGAGCATGATCCGGAACAACCTGGCCAGCCAGAAGTTCTGTCAGCAGATCGAGAACTGGGTGGAGGAAGAACGAGTCCGGCTGGAGCATGGGCGGCGCAAGAGCTTCCGCCGCCGCGTCGCGGCGATCCTGGCATCGCTGGCGGCGGTGACGGCCATCTTTGCCATGGTCGTCGGGTTTGCCGGTGTGATCGGCTCCTCCATGGCCCCCACGCTCAGGGCCGGCGACGTGGGCGTGTACCTCCGTCTCCACGGCGTGGTGGAACCGGGTGACATCGTGGTCTTCCACAGCGGCGGCCAGACGCTCATCAAGCGCGTGATCGCCGTGGCCGGGGACAAGGTGGACGTGGACGCGGCCACCGGCCGCATCACGGTGAACGGTCGGGTGTTGGACGAGCCCTACGCCGTCAGCGGCGGCCACCACAAGGACACGGTGGACTTCCCGGCCACCGTCCCGGAAGGGGCCCTCTTCGTCTTGGGCGACAACCGGGACGATTCCATCGACAGCCGCAACGTGGAGGTCGGCATGGTTCCGCTGAAGAACCTGATGGGCAAAGTGGTCACGGTCCTGCGGACCAGCTTTTAACTTGTTAACTTTATTTGGAGATATGAAGGAGTGTTTGACGCATGAAAAAGGCGGTTGCTTCCCAAATCAACCGACACAGAGGGCTGGCGATCCTGATTGCCGCCATCTTGGTCTTGGCGTTTGGCATGGTGACGATCTTTACGGTCCGTCATGCCCTCACCCCCGCCCAGGCCGAGAACGTGGTCCCGAGGGAGATCGGGAGCCTGGAGGAGTTTGAGCGGTACCTGGTGGACCCGGAGAGCGGAGAGTTCGACATGGCGGGCAGCTATCTGCTCTCTGCCGATCTGGACTTCACCGGCCTGTCGGCCAGCGCCGGGACGGACTACCGGCCCTTCACCGGGTCCTTTGACGGCCAGGGCCACACCATCTCCGGCCTTCAGCGCCCGCTGTTCGGCGTGCTCATGCCCAATGCCCTGGTGGAAAACCTGACGCTGGAGCGGGCGGTCATCACTAGCGCCGCCATCTACGGCAGCGAAGAGGAGGGCTACACCGACGGCTACGGCATCCTCTTCGGCTACGCCGAGGGGGCCACGATCCGAAACGTGGGCGTCCAGGGCGAGCTGTACGCCTCCGCACCCCGCGCGCAGCAGGTGGAGGTGGCCCCGGAGGTCATCCCCACCCCCGCGCCCATTCCCGGTGTACCGGAAGTGACCGCTCCTGTGGAGAGCGAGACCCCCGCGCCGGAGGAGACGCCCATTGTCTCCGAGACGCCGGACCCGGAGGACACCACCGCGCCTGAAAGCACCCCAGCCACCAGCCAGGAGCCGGAACCCAGTCAGGCTCCTGAGGAGAGCACGGCCCCGTCGGAGTCCTCCGCGCCCGAAACCTCTTCGCCCGAGACTTCCCAGCCTGAGACGGACGACGCAGGGACTCCTGATGACGGCGGCGCAGAAATTGCGGAGAACCAGGTGCCTCTGGCGCCCCTGCCTGACATGCTGCCCGGAGACGAGGGTACGGACACCTCCGAGCCTTCTCAGGACCCGGACCCCGTGATCCCGGAGGCGCCCCAGGAGCCTGCGGAGCCTTCCGACGATCCCGAGCCCAGCCAGGAGCCCGCTGACCCGACGGACGAGCCCACCCAGGCGCCCGACCAGGAGCCGGCGGACCCCACCGACGAGCCCACCCAGGAGCCGGAACCCACCACTGCACCCGACACTACCCCCGAGCCCCAGCCCACCCAGGGCGTGGACACCGGGGACGACACCTATACCCCAGGAGGCGGCACCGTACAGGTGGAGCGCCCCATGGTGGAGCCCACCACCCGGCCCACCGCCACCCCCGAGCCTTTTGTCCCCGGTGACTTCCTTACCGTCACCGCCTCCAGCGTCAAGCTGGGCGGCCTGGGCGCCAAGGTGGGCCCCGGCGTGGAGATCACCGACTGCTTTACCTTCGTCACCGTGGGAGCAGATGAATCTTCCGTGGGCGGCGCGGGTGTCACCGCGGGCGGCTTCATCGCCACCCTTGGCGAAGATTCCTCCGTCATGAACTGCTACTCCACCGGCCTGGTGGACGCCACCGGCGTTTCCGCCGGCTTTATCGCCGAGAACTACGGCGACATCACCGCCTGCTTCACCACCGCCACCATGGGCCTGACCTACGGCGAGAAAAGCGCCTTCGTGCAGTTCAGCGCCGACACGGCCACCGTGGTCTCCTGCGCCTACGACCAGCAGATGGCCTGCATTTCCGACAGCTACGCCGCCGCCATGAACACCGCGGACATGGTGGGGGCGGGCGCCAGCCTGCCCGGCGGCACCTGGTACTATACAGACAGAGCCTACCCCCAGCTCAATTCCTTTTCTACTTCCAGCATGAGCAAGGCCAGCGCCATCGCCCTCGTTCTCCCGGCAGGCAAGACTTTAGCAGACGCTTTGACCGCCCAGGACGAGGCCATTTATCTGACACCAGAAGTAGACGGAGAGACCGCGAACTGGACCACCCCAGACGGGATCATCATCACGGACAACGGCGTGGCAGTGGTGGACGACGCGTCTGTACCCTCCGCGCCTGTCACCCCCGCTGCCCCCACAGCCGAAAACGGTATCACCCTGGCGTCCTTTGACGCCGGGGATTCCGTCATGCCCACGAGCGCCGAGGTGGAGATCCCCGACGAGCCCGTGCCCCAGGCGGACGGTCCGGAGGCGGAGATTACCACCGGCAGCTTCACAGCAGAGCTTGGCGGGTATACGAAAAGCTATGATATTTCACTCATGGCGTTATCGTCTACTAGACAGCTTCTGAAAACTGTTGAGTTTCCAAAGAGTCTTTCCGCGGTCAGCTACAACCCTAAGATTAGCTACTACGGTGTAGCAATGAGTGGCGGTACCATCACACTAGTATTGCAATCGTCTCATTTCTGGGACCCTACGCGTTACAATTATGAGATGCTAGGTTCAAATAAAACGTTTCTTGACGTTTTTACTTGCGCCAATATGATATCCGGGGATGCGAACGGGATTCCACAAGAACTGTCCTGGTTATCGAATGGTATGATGAACTCATCGACTTCTATAACATGTAAAATACCATCTGGCACTACGTATAAATATGTGACTCCTATTGCAAGACCGACTGCTAACAATAATCAGACGGAGAAATATTTGGCGCAAAGCTTTATATTGACGCCCCCTTCCGATTGGCAACAAATTGGAAAGTACGTAGAAGAAGGCTCACTGACAAGCGAATATTACCCCAAGCCCACCAAGGCTGCGGACGGATATTACGAAATAAAAAGCGCGTATCAGCTGGCCTGGTGCGCTTACATCATCAATAACGATACCAGCAATAAATATGGTTCTACCGGCCTAAAAATCCGGCTCATGAACAACATAGACCTGGCCGGCACCGAATTCGGCTTAAGCAGCTCCAGCCCTCTGCCCTGGGTAGGCATAAACAGCTTTGCCGGGACTTTCGATGGAAACGGGTACACCATTTCCAATCTGAAAGGAACGAGCAGCACATATGGCCTATTTAACTCCACAGCAGCCACCGGCGTCATCCAGAACCTCACCATCGGCAGCGGTTCCATCAATCCCTCCGGGACTACTTTTAGTATCGGCGGTATTGTAGGCAGCAATAGTGGTACTGTGCAGCGCTGCACCAACCGGGCAGACGTGACGGCTGGCGCGAGTGGACATATGATGGGCGGTATTGTGGGTTCTGGCGGCACGGTCATGGACTGTATCAATCTGGGAACTGTAAATCAGAACGGGAAATCTGGCAACAGCTGGGCAGGCGGCATTGCCACAACTGCAACGTCAGTTACCAACTGTTATAACGGGGGCAAGCTCATTGGTGCCGATCATATGGGCTATATTGTCTCTGGCATGGGCACAAATCCAGTGAACTGCTATATCGACTTATCACTGGACCATTCCGGACTTGATGGGCGGACCGAGTATATCAAGGGCACCGCGCTGGATGGAAATAATAGGTTTAGTCCTGATATAGCAGTAGCCCTCAATGCTGGGCGGTCTGGAGACAACGCCCCCTGGCGATACATGTTTAACCAATACCCTGCACTTGTGATGCCGGGGGTTGTATCTGAAAACTGGCTCAATTATGGGTTTGCTAAGGCTCAGGCTCCGACTTCCGGCAACGGAACGAAGAGCAGTCCTTATTTGATCGGCTCGGCAGGCGAGCTCTCCTGGCTCCTGTTGGAGAACTACAAGGGAAATACAACGTTGTCGGCGAAGATGACTGCGGACATCAATTTGAATGACTATTCATGGCTAGGATTTAAGAACTATGCCAACACCTTTGACGGGAACTGGCACACCATAAGCAACATGAAAGGTAACGGTTGTACATACGGCCTATTTAACGACACCACCACTGCCGCCGTTATTCAAAATCTCACTATAGGCAGCGGATCATCCATTAACCCCACAGTCAATTCCAAAGATATCCCTACAGGCGGTATCGTAGGTGATAACCGGGGCCTCATCCAACGCTGTACCAATTACGCCAATGTGTCCACCAGCAGCCCATATACAAGTAACGGAAACTGGTTCCGTATAGTGGGCGGTATCGCTGGGGAGAACGGGACGATCACGGACTGCATTAACCTTGGTACTGTGACCAATGGTAAATCGGGAAGTTGTTGGTCGGGCGGTATTGTCAGTAGAAACGCTATAGTGACCAACTGCTACAATGCAGGGCGACTGGTGGGCGGTAGTGACCATGGCGCAATCGTTTCTATCGCTTCTCCGACCGGCGCTTCTACAGGCAGTGTGACCAACTGTGTCTACGATAATACTTTGAACCATGAATTTGACGGACGGACGGAATACGCCTTGGGCACCGCTCTGGATGCAACAACCCGATATTCCTCCAGTGTCGTGGATCAACTAAATGCGAATAGGACCGGAGAAGACGCCCCCTGGCACTATCGGACATCGAATTACCCGTACCTATTTCATCCGATTCCTCAGGCGGATCTGAATGTGAGCATATCGCCCAGCGCTACGGCAACCTGGAACGATGGCAAGTCGTACAGCGTGTCCGTTACCGGCGGGAGCGGCACTGGCGCGCTGAGCTACACCAGCAGCAACACCAGCGTAGCAAAGTTCAACAGCAGCAGCAGCGGGGCCATCACGGTGGTAGGCAGCGGCAGCACCACCATCACTGTAACTAAGGCGGCTTCGGGGGACTACAGCGCGGCAACGAAGACAATCAATTTCACGGTGAACCCCGGTACGCAAACGGCCCCTGGCGCGCCGACCTTCAGCGGCTCCACGGGCACCAGTATCACGGTCAACAATGCGGTGAGCGGCTATGAATACTATTGGACTACATCCACGGCCAAGCCAACGGACGCAACGGCTAAGTTGGGTACGGCCAGCGGGACCAGCTACACGATCACCGGCCTCACCGCCGGGCAGACCTATTATGTCTATGCCCGCAAGCCTGCGACATCGGCGTTGCTCGCTTCGCCCTGGTCGGCGGCGGGATCAAAGCTCACCGGCATCCCGGTGACAGGCGTGACGCTGAACAACTACACCCCCACCTTCGGCTACGCCATCACCGCCACGGTGGCTCCCGCTGGGGCGGTCGGCGAGTGGAAGTGGGAGCGGAGCACCAGCAACGCGTCCACCGCCACATGGACGACCATCACCGGGGCGAACAGCGCCAGCTATACCCCCAACACGTCCGCTGACTTGAACTGTTACTTCCGCGCTACCTTCACCGGCAATGGGACGACCTATGTTGGATCGGCGGATAAGGCCACCACCAGCGTGCTCAAGCTGGCCAGCCAGACGGCGCCCGACAAGCCCACCTCCACAGGGCACACCAACACCAGCATTACCATCGGCAACGCCGCCAGCGGGATTGAGTATTACTGCTCCGCCAGCGCAACTGCTCCGGGCACCGGCACCGCCGCCAACGGCGGAAAGGCCACGGCCAGCGGCAACTTCACAATCAATAATTTGGCGTCCTACACGCAGTATTACATTTGGGCCCGGCGCGCCGCCACCACAGGGTACAACGCCTCGGATTGGACCAGCAGCTACCTGAGCGTGAAGACCTCGGGCACCTTCACCAGCCTGACGGTGGGGGCCAGCCCCAAGGTGGGCGTGTCCTTCTCGTCCAGCCGTTCTATCTCTCCCGACACGGCGGCGGGCACCTGGAAATGGGAGCGCTGCACCACCACCAACGGCTCTTGGGCGGCCATCACCGGGGCCACGAGCTCCAGCTACACACCCGTGGCGGGCGACGTGGGGTACTACCTCCGTGTGACGTTCACTCCCAGCGGGGACTACTACCCCACATTCAAAACTTCCGTCGCCAGCACCAACAAGGTGATCAACGGGACCCAGGCGGCCCCGGCGACACCTACATCTACGGCGCACACTAACACCAGCATTACAATCAGCAACGCCGCCAACGGCATTGAGTATTACTATTCCACCAGCACGACGGCCCCCGGCACCTCCACCGCCGCCAACGGCGGCACGGCCACCGGCTCCGCGTGGGCGATCAACGGCCTGACGGCCAACACCCAGTATTATATCTGGGCCCGTAGGGCGTACTATACGGGCTACAACGCCTCAAATTGGAGCAGCAGCTACCTGAGTGTCAAGACCTCGGGTACGCTGACCAGCGTTTCGATCTCTGGCTCGCCTAAAGTGGGTGTTGCGTGTTCTGCGGCCACGACAACCACACCCAGTACCACAGCGGGAAGCTACAAGTGGGAGCGGAGCACCAGTAACATAACTGGCGGCACGTGGACTACCATCACCACCACCACGACCAACAGCTACACGCCGGTGGCGGCGGACGCTGGGTACTATCTCCGCGTGACCTTCACTCCCAATGGGGATTATTACCCCAAGGACGTGACCTCCGTCGCCAGCACGAACAAGGTCGCCGACGGGACGCAGGCAGCGCCCACCGGACTCACGGGCGTGGCGGCGAATGCGGCGACCAGCGGCTACATCAACGGCACCACCACGGCGATGCAGTATAACACTACATCCGCCACCAACACGGGGACCTGGACGACCTGTTCCGTCACAAAAACCAACGTATCCGTCGGCAACAGAAACGTCTATGTCCGCTACGCGGCCAAGACCGGTTACAGCGCCAGCCCGGCAACCACCGTGAATATCCCCATAGGCACCCAGGCCGAGGTTAACGCATCCTTTGAATCCGGCTCCACCGTGACGTCCAAGACGGTGAACACGCTGACCACCGGCCTAAAGATTTATCCTAGTGGCGGGTCCAGCGGCGGAGCGTTCAGCTACTTCGGCAATAACGATTCTGTTGCGACGGTGGATACGTCCGGCAATATCACAATCAAAAAAGCCGGCACAGTCAGTTTTTATGTGCAGAGGGCGGCAGACAGCAATGGTGTCTACGCAACCAGATCTTCGAGTAACATCACGCTCACCGTCGGGAATCCCACCTGGGCGGATGTGGGCAACAGCCTGACCCAGGCCGGGGCCGGAGTCAACGGCAGCGGCACTAGCGGGAGCCCCTACAAGATCGGCAGTGCCGAAGGGCTTGCGTGGTTCATGGCGCAGGTGAATGGGGGCCAGACTACGCTCTATGCTGAGCTCACCGCTAACGTCGATCTGGCTGGCAAGACCTACTCCGGCGAAACCACTATTAAACCCGACTTCACTAATTGTATCGAATGGGTCCCCATCAATAATTCCACTGTCCACTTTAACGGTGGTGGCCACTATGTAGAGAACCTATACATCAAGAACGGGAAAGGTTTCTTTGCTGGCATCTCCGGCAGCTCCAGCAACCAAGCCGCGGCTGGCATAATTCAAAATTTGGGAATTCAGAGCGGCTCAATTAATGGCAGCGATAACGTGGGCGCTCTTGTGGGTAGTCTGTCGGTTGACAATCTGACCTATAAGGCGTCTATAGAACGCTGCTGGAACAATGCCTCAGTCTCGGGGAGCGGGAAGGAAATTGGTGGCCTTGTCGGTTGGCAGCAGGGCATTATCAAGGACTGCTACAACACAGGAAACGTATCTGCCGTTGGGCAATATGCGGGAGGAATTGTAGGTACTACGACCAGTGTTAGTGGTGCAAGCATAACAAATTGCTATAACACTGGAAATGTCTCCGCAAGCGCATACGCCGGAGCTATCGCCGGTTGGCACAATGCGACCACCAAAACCAATAATAACTTCTACCTTGCGGGTAGTTCTGTCGCAGCTTTTGGTATAAGCAGTGGCAACGCAGCGGAAAAGACAGAAGACCAGCTTAAGAGTTGGGGAGCTGCATACCAGCTCAACGGCGCACAGAGCACTTTTGCAAACAACAGCGTTTGGAAATATACAGCAAACCAATACCCCACCTTCGGCACGCTGCCGGCAGCCGCCGACTGGAGCGCGGTGGGCAACTGGGTGGACACCTTTGCCACGGCGCAGAAACCCACCGGTGAAGCCAATTATATGGTTGGAAACGCTGAGGGTCTAGCATGGTTTATGACCCAAGTAAACGGTGGAAAGACCAGCCTTAATGCCACGCTGACTGCAAATATCGAATTGATTGGCGCAGCATACGGTGGTTCAGCGTCCGCCCCCCTCAAGTGGGTGCCTATCGGTAACACCTCAACAAGGTATGCTGGTACGATCGACGGTGGTGGACATGTCATCGACTACTTGACCATCGCTTCCGGAACTAATATCGGTCTGGTAGGTTACGCAGATGGCGTGACCATCAAAAATTTGGGGATTGGAACAAACAGTAAAATTACCGGAAGCGACTACGTGGCTGCATTTATCGGCATTTGTACGGTTGGGGCGGATAACCGGGCTGTGATTCAGAACTGCTTCAATCGAGCTACCGTAGTCAGTCAGGATGGCCATTGTGGAGCGTTCATTGGCGACGACAGCGGCAGAGCCACTGGTAGTAGCAAGGCACGTATCGAAAATTCCTATAACGCAGGAGATACCCCCGCTTTTGCCAAAATCAGCAACGGTACTATAACAAACTGTTTCGCTGATACTACCGCATATGCAAGCAGCGCGATATATGAGGCTGGTACCGGCAGCGTCACCGACGTCACCACCGCCCAGCTCCAATCCTGGGGCGCGGCGTACCAGCTCAACGAGGCCCAGACCAACTTCTCCAGCAATAACGTCTGGAAGTACACCGCGGGCCAGTATCCCACCTTCGGCACGCTGACGGCGGCCTCCGACTGGGGCGTTGTGGCCGACTGGGTGGACGCCTTCGCCCCGACGAAGAAACCCGGCGGAAGCCCCTACTCCATCTCCACCCCCGAGGCCCTGGCGTGGTACGCCAACAAGACCACCGGCACGGGGAGCGCAAAACTGACGGCGAATATCGACCTGACAGGCGCGGCTTACGGCGGCACGGGTGCGAACCTCCTCTGGAAGTCTATGTCCTCCCTCAGCGGCACCCTGGAGGGTCAGATGTACCAGATCTCCCCCCTCTATTCCAGCACCGGCGGCCTAATTGATTCAATCACCTCCACCGGCAAGGTGAATGGCTTGGGCATTTACAGCGGCGCAGTTTCGCGCGCCAATTCTGTGGGCGCCGTTGCAAATACCAACGCGGGCCTCATCACCAACTGCTGGAACAGGGCAGCGGTAAATTCTACTGGGAGTACGACCGATGCCTCCGGTATCGTAGGCGTCAACAACGGGAAAATCGTCAACTGCTACAACCTCGGTACGATCAAAGGTTATAACGCCAGCGGTATCGCGGCAACAGGCGCCGGCTCGGACGGCAAGGTGTCGTTGTGCTATAACGCCGGCACCCTCACTGGCACCAGCAATTCTTACGGCCTCTCCCGCACCGGAAACACAGTGACTTACAGCTATTGGAAAGGCAGCAACATCAGCGGCGGCTCCGGCCTGAGCAACTGCGGTGCACTTACCCAGGAACAGATGCAGTCGTCGGGCTTTGCCACCGACCTCAACGCCAGGCTCCCCCTCGGGGCCACGGCCGCCGGGGTCAGCGTCTCTGACCTCTACCCCTGGAGCCAGACGGGGGCAAACTACCCTGTGCTGAACAAGGGCATCACTCTTCTCACCGGCGTGACGCTGAACAGCAACGCGCCCGTGGTGGGTACTCAAATCACCGGCACGCCGGCCCCCGCTGGCGCGACCGCCACCTACAAGTGGGAGCGGAGCTCGAACAAAAGCTCTTGGACGACCTGTACCGGCGCGAATCCCACCACCCTCACCTACACCCCCAACGCCGCCGACGTGGGCATGTACCTGCGCCTGACCGTGGTGGGCACCGGCAGCTACGCCGGTACAGTGAGCGCTACCGCGACTGCGGCGGTGGCGAAGGCCACCCAGACGGCTCCTGCCAAGCCGAGCATCTCCAGCTATACGGACAAGCAAATTGTACTCAATGTGGTGAAGGGCCAGGACTATTACTATAACACCACGGGCACCGCTCCTTCGGCCAGCACCACCCCCAGCCTCAAAAATAGTGCGGCCACGGGCACCACCAACCTCACTGTGACACAGAATACCACCTACTACTTCTGGACCCGGCTGGAGGAGACTGACGATAAGACGGCTTCTCCGTGGTCGCCAGTCACCTCTCAGAAGACCAAGATCACGGTGACCAACCTGTCCATGAGCTCCGGCACCCCCACCTTCGGCAAGGCCGTCACGGCCACGCCCACGCCCAACGCGGCCACGGGTGCCTACCAGTGGCAGTACGCCGCGAGCACCAGTGGTCCCTGGACGAACTGCACCGGCTCCGGGGCCGCCACGAATTCCTATACGCCCAACGGCACCGACGTGGGCAAGTACCTCCAGGTGACGTTTACCCCCAGCGGCAGCAGCGACTATTACGGCACCCAAACGGCTGTGACCACCAGCGTTGTGGCCAAGGCGGAGCAGGCGGAGCTGAAGCTGACCATGACGCCCAACCCGGTGATAGCCCCCAACACCGTGACCCTTGCTGTCACCGGCGGTTCGACAAACGGCACGGTTACTTATGAGGTCGTGAGCGGCGGCACAGGTGCAGCGACCATCAGCGGCAGCACCCTGACGCCTACTAAAGCGGGGACCGTGTACGTGAAGGCGACTATGGCGGGGAACGGCTCGTACCTGCCTATCTCCGGCACTTGGGAGCTGACCATCAACCGCGGGACCCAGGCCGCGCCCACCACGGTGGCCGGCGTGGCGGCGAACGGAGCCGCCAGCGCATATCTCAAAAACACCACGGCGGCGATGGAGTACAAGCGCAGCACCGACAGCACATGGAAAACCTGTGGTGCCAGCACTACCGCGCTGACCACCGCCGGGACCTACTATGTGCGGTATGCGCAGACCGACCTTTATGACGTCAGCGCATACCAGACGGTGACGGTCTCTCTGGGCACGCAGAGTACGGTGACCGGCTCGTTCTCCGCGACCGCCACGGAGACCAGCAAGACAGTCAAGTTTACTGACACGGGCTTGAAGATCACGGCAGGCGGCGGAAACGGCGCCGGAGCCTATAAATTCACTGGAAATAATGACGCCGTGGCCAGCATAAATCAAACCAGCGGAGCCATCACCATCAAAGGGACCGGCACAGTGACTTTCTTTGTCACACGTGGGGGCGACGCCATGTATGCCGATAAGAGCTCCGGCACGCTTACCCTGACCGTGGAGGCCGCTGACACGAAGGCCCCCACCGGCTTGAGCGGCGTGGCTGCGGACAAGGGCACCTCCGGCTACATCAGCGGCACCGCCACCGCAATGGAGTACAACACCAGCGAGACGGCCACGACCGGGTGGACTACCTGTAAAGCGGACAAGACCCCCCTGGCCGGCGGGACCTACTATGTGCGGTACGCGGCGAAGAGCGGGTACGCCGCCAGCCCGGCAGTCAAGATCACCATCGCCCGGGGCACGCAGTCCACCGTGACAGCGACCCTGTCGCCCGGCAGCGAGGTGCTCCTCACCGCAACAGGCGTGAAGCTGACGGCGGGCGGCGGCAACGCCGGCGCCTACACCTACTACAGCAAGAACACGGATGTCGCTACGATAGACGGCAGCGGCAATATCACGCTCCACAAGTTGGGCTCTGCCACGTTCTATGTCAAGCGCGCGGGAGACGTCTCCTATAACGAGGCGACCTCCGCCGACGTGACCCTGACCGTCAAGGCCGGCAACTGGCAGGACGTGGGCAAGAGCCTCACCCAGGCCGGGGCCGGGGTCACCGGCAGCGGCACCGCCGAAAGCCCCTACCAGATCGGCAGCGCCGAGGGTATGGCCTGGTTCATGGCGCAGGTCAACGGCGGAAAGACCACACTCTATGCGCAGCTCACCTCCAATATCGATCTGTCCGGCAAGAGCTACACCGGCGCGGCCACCGTGAACGCCGATTTCTCCAACTGCCTGGAGTGGACGCCCATTGCCACGTCCACTGTCCACTTTGACGGCGGCGGCCATTATGTAGAAAACCTGTATATCAAGAATGGAAATGGGTTTTTTAGCAGCCTTTCCGGTAGCGCAAGCGGCCAAGCCTTGGCTGGAACTGCCCACGATTTTGGAATTTATAGCGGCGCAATCAACGGTCCCAATGACGTCGGTTCCATTGTAGGCAACCTGTCAGTCGACGAGCAGATTTACAAAGCTTCTATTGAACGCTGTTGGAATAATGCAACAGTCACAGGGAGCGGAAAGGAAGTCGGCGGTCTCGTCGGTTGGACACAGGGCATTATCAAAGACTGTTACAACACAGGAAACGTATCGTCCGCTGGGCAATATGCGGGTGGAATCGTTGGTAGTACGACCAGTGTTAGTGGTGCAAGCATAACAAATTGCTATAACACTGGAAATGTCTCCGCAAGCGCATACGCCGGAGCTATCGCCGGTTGGCACAATGCGACCACCAAAACCAGCAATAACTTCTATCTTACGGGTAGCGCTTCCCAAGCCTTTGGCATGGCAAGTGGCGCCGCCACTGCAATGACGGAATCTCAGCTTCAAAGCTGGGGTGCGGCGTACCAGCTCAATGGAGCCCAGACCAACTTCTCCAGCAATAATGTCTGGAAGTACACCGCGGGCCAGTATCCCACCTTCGGCACGCTGCCGGCAGCTGCCGACTGGAGCGTGGTGGCCAACTGGGTGGACACCTTCGCCACGGCGAAAAAACCCACCGGGGACGGCACCAGCGCAACTCCCTATCAGATTGGAACCCCCGAGGCCCTGGCCTGGTATGCCAACAAGGCCGGCGGCTCGAAGAACGCCGAACTGACGGAAAATATCAGCCTATTGGGCGAAGCCTTCGGCGGCACGGGATCGAACATGCGCTGGGTGTCTATGCCCTCCCTCAGCGGCACCCTGGAGGGCGGGATGCACGAGATCACTTCCCTCCGTTCCAGCACCGGCGGCCTTGTCAACGAGATCACCTCCACCGGCAAGGTGAACGGCTTGGGCATTTATAGCGGTGTAGTTTCGCGCGACACTTACGTAGGCGCCATTGCCAACGACTCCGCAGGCCTCATCACCAACTGCTGGAACATGGCGGAGGTGAATTCTACGGGGACTGCGACCGATGCCGCCGGGATCGCGGGTATCAACAGCGGCAAGATCGTCAACTGCTACAATACCGGCACACTTAAGGGCGTCTCTGTGAGCGGTATCACGGGAACCGGGAGCGGCAGCGGTCAGGTGTCACTGTGTTACAACGCCGGAACTCTCTCCGGCACCAGCACTTCTTACGGCCTCTCCCGCACCGGAAGCAAAGTGACTTATAGCTACTGGAAAGACAGTACCGCCAACGGCGGCAACGGCCTGACCAACTGCTCCAAGTATACCGAGGCCCAGATGAAAGCCGTGACCTTCGCCACCGAACTCAACGCCAAGCTCCCTCTCGGGGCCACATCTGCCGGAGTTAATGTCTCTGACCTCTACTCCTGGAACCAGACAGCCGGCAGTTACCCCCATCTGGACAAGGACCTGATCAAACTCACCGGGGTGACACTGAACAGCAACGCCCCCGTGGCGACGACCGCAATCTCCGGCACGCTGACTCCCGCCAACGCGACCGCCACCTACAAGTGGGAGCGGAGCGTGGATAAAACCACCTGGGCTGACTGCACCGGCGCAAACCCCACCACCCTCACCTACACCCCCAACGGCGACGACGTGGGTAAGTATCTGCGCCTGACCGTAGTGGGCACCGGCAGCTACGCCGGCACGGTGAGCGCCACCGCGACCGCGGCCGTGGTGAAGGCCACCCAGACGGCGCCCACCGTCACCTTCAACAGTCCTTTCTCCGGCCAGACGCTGGCCTACGGCAAAACGGGCACCATCTCCGTGACCGGCGGCACGAACATCACCGGCAGCACGGTCAGCTTTGTCTCTAACAAACCCGAGGTCGCCACCGTCAGCGCCGGCGGCGTCGTCACCCCCACAGGCATCGGCACGGCGACCATCACCATCACCAAGACGGGCGGAAATGAATATACCGACTGGAGCATGGGCTACAACGTCACCACGATCAAGGGCACCCAGGGCGCGCTGACGTTCACCTTCAGCGTGTCCAATACCGCAACCTGGGGCGACGGGAAGAACCATAGCGTCAGCGCCAGCGGTGGCGGCGGCACCGGCACCGGCGCGGTGTCCTACACGGTCACCAGCGGCGGCACTTACATCGACGTCAATTCCTCCACCGGCGCCATCACCGTGAAGGCGGCAGGCGGCTCCGCCACCATCAAGGCGACGAAGCCCGGCGGCGACTATTACAACGATGTCTCGGCCACCACTACCTTTACCGTCAAGAGGGCCTCGATCACCAAGGTTACCCTGAGCCCGGCGGCGGCGGCCAAGGACCCCATGATCGGCACCCAGCTCACCGCCGAGACGGCCCCGAAGGATGCGACGGGAGGCTGGCAGTGGCAGCGGAGCACAGATGGATCGTCGTGGTCGAACATCACGGACGCCACCAACAGCACCTACACCCCCGTGGCCGCTGATTACAACTACCACCTGCGGGTCATTTTTACACCCAACGGCAACTACGACACGCAGACGGCCAGCACGAAGACCTCCAACAAGGTGGTCAAGATTCCCCAGGCCGAGCCCACGGTCAATATGGGCGGCGACTACACGTTGAGTAATGGAAAATTCGTTTATAAATACGGCACCACCGACGCCACCATCGCCGTCAGCGGCGGTACAAATACCGGCGGGGCCATCACCTTCTCTTCCGGCAACGCATCTGTGTTCACGGTGGACGAGACCAGCGGGAAGATCGCGTTCACTGGTCTGGGCGATGGCGTCGAGATTCGCTTCACCAAGAAGGGCAACGACACCTACGCCGACTACAACGGCTACCGAGTGATCAACGTGGTCCAGGGCACGCAGAAGACGCTGACCGCCACGCTGGACAAGACCACGGCCTACGTGGGCGGCACGGTCAACCTCACTGTGGGTGGCGGCTCCGGCAACGGCGTGGTCACCTATGAGAGCAGCGATGAATCTGTGGCCACCATCGGCAGCGACGGCAAGATCACCCTGATGAAGGCGGGCGACGTCACGTTTACGGTAAAGAAACCCGGCTTGAACGTCTACAACGACGTGGAGGCCACCGCCCAGCTCACCGTTCTGGACAGTGTGTATAACGTCACCGTAACGCCCCGGCAGGGGAAAGAGCTGTACTGGGTCACGAATACCGTCTTCGGTGCGACGAGCAACACAGCGGGCGCCATCGTGGATGGAGGCGCAGTCACCGGCGTCACCATCACCCACAACGGCGCAAGCTACACCGCCACACCGGAAGCGACCCTCGTGGATAACTACTATGCCTATGGCACGGTCAACGCCAACGCAAAGCTGGGCTTTAGGCTCGTCGGCAAGACTGCGGCTAATGCAGACGCCAAATACGAGATAGATCAAACCGGAAACGTGTCCATGAGCAAGCTCAACACCATTGTCTGCTACAATGCGGCAGCCTACAACATCAAGACGGACGAGGTCTATGTCCTCACCGTCCACACCGCCGGCGGCACCGACCTCACCATCAACGTGACCGTGAAGGGCGTGACCAGCAAAACGGTCAGTGTTTCCGTGCCGAAGAACCCCCACGCGGACATCAACCTGCAAACGACCACCTCTTACAGCAACGACTGCACCGTGAAGAACCTCAGCGCTTTCCCCGTCAAGCTGAGCCTGACCGGCCTGACGCAGATCGCAGACGGCGGAGCGGAGGGCAAGGTCAACGCCACCGTCCCCCTGGCCAGCCACAGCGCGGACCTCAACACGGAGGTAGACGTGGTGGACAGCGGCGTCAAGTTCACCCTGACCAACGCCGCTGGCAAGACACTCTTTACGCCAATCAAGTATGAGCCCAACACGTTTACTTCCAGCCTGATCTCGGCGCTGGGCTCCGACGGCCAGGTGCCCTACCGCATCCAGCTGGAGCACGGGCTCGTCCATCTGGGCGAAGACGTGACCTTCGGGTACACCATCAACTTTGGTTACACGGTCAGCGATACTGACGCAGCGAAGAACAGCCCTGAGACTGCCACGAACTGAAAGGAGACAACAGGCCATGCCGACTCATGCACCCAGCAGATTGGCGGAAAAAGAGAAGAAAGACAAACCGCCAAGGAAAAAACATAAAATCTGGCTCGTTGTGCTCCTCGTGGTCGTGGCGCTGGCCCTGGCGGCGGTGGCGGGAGTCGCCGCCGCCTACGCCGGGCTCCTCCCGGTGAGCCGGGCGGCCCTGCCGGACCTCAACGCCAGGACCGGCTCCCTCAACGCCCCGGACCCCAACGCACAGGCACCGGACGGCGGCTATATCATCACCATCAACGCCGAGCCGGTGATGACCGCCGGGGAGACATCCTGTAACCTGGAGATCGAGAACCTCCCCGGCAACACCGACGCCTGTGTTGTGGAGTTGATGATGGCCGACACCCTGGAGGCCATCTACACCAGCTACCGGGTCGAGCCGGGCAAGTATGTGGAGACCGTAGACCTGGGCCGGACCTTTGAGCCTGGGGTTTATAACCTCATTGCCCGGCACCACCTATACACAGGCAACGAGGAGAGCAGCAGCCCCATCGACTTCCCAGTGTCGCTCTACGTCCTGGAGGCCGGGACATGAGCGGTAAAAAGCACAAGAAGCACCAACCCACCCATCTCGCAGGCAAGTCCAACCAGAAGAAACCTCCGTATCGGCCGGCAAATGTCCAGGCCTCTGGGACGAAGGCCTGCACTGTGGCGGACAAGCTCGGGAAGTCTTCCCGGGCCCGTCTGGCCCCCGAAAAGCACCCGGCCTGGCTGCCCTACCTGCTGGCAGTGCTTATCACCGTGGCCGTCATGGCCGGGTTGGTGGTGGTCACCGGGTACCATGGGATCATCCCCATGGACCCGGCGGCCTTCCCGGAGCTGTCGGCCAAGGAGGGAACGCTCAACGCGCCGGACCCCGGCGCTACCCCCAGCGAGGGTAACTTCCTCGTCGTGGTCAATGCCGCGCCTGCCGTCGCCGCCGGAGAACGGGAGTGCCGCCTGGAGATCGTCAACCTGCCCGGCAACCCCTACCCCTGCGTGGCGGAGCTGGTGCGCTCGGACACCCGGGAGGTGCTCTACACCAGCCACCGCATTGCCCCCGGGCAGTATGTGGAGACCGTCAAGCTGGACCGGACCCTGGAGCCGGGGACCTACCCCTGCACAGTCCAGTACCGGCTCGTCGACGGCAACCGTGTGCTGACCACCGACTACCCCATCACCCTCACCGTAGGCGGGCCGGAAGTAGATACCATGGACGGTATTGCCCAGACAGATATGGACGTAGAGGAGGCGAAGGAATAAATGAGCTACGTGGCGAAACGCGCGGACCCTGAGCAGAAGACCTTTCCATGGAAACCGCTCATTGTCCTGCTGGCGCTGGCGGTGATCGTTGTCTCGGCCTTCCTGATCTGGCACTTCACGGTTGGCCGGGCCGCGGAACCCTTCGCGGCGGACCCCAACGTCCAGATCGGCACCATCAACATGAGCGAGGAGGAGCGGCTGGCCGCCCTCCAGGAGGCCGTGGACGAGGGAACCTTGAGCGCGGCCATCAACGCCACACCCATGGTCTCCCTGTCCGACCCGGAGCAGTGGGTCAACTGGCTGCTGGAGAACCGTCCGGATAATAGAAACCGCTTCAATATCAAGGTGGTGCGATCCGACAACGGCCAGGTGATCTACGAATCGGGCTACCTGGAGCCGGACCAGTTCATTGAGGCCGCTCCCCTGGACGTGAAGCAGACGGAGACCGGGGAGTTCCCATGCCTGGCTACTTACTACCTCTACTCCCTGGACGACGGGCACTACATCAGCAAATCAAATGCCCTGCTCACCCTTTACGTGGTGGAATGAGAAAGGTAACAGGCCAATGGAAACACAAGTAAAAGCCAAGCCCCGCAGGTGGCCCGTTATCCTGCTGTTCCTTCTGGTGGCCGTGCTGGCCGCAGCGGTGGTCTTTCTGGTCCGTAAAAACCGCCTGCCCGCCGAGGTGGAGCGCATCGGGTACGAGAGCAACGTGGTGGTGGGCGGCATCCCCAACATGAGCGCTGAAGAGCGCATGGCCCTTCTCAATGAGCAGGTCCAGCGGGGCGACCTTTTCATGATCATCAACACCTCCCCCTGCACCTTGAAGGACGACGGCGACATCAACTGGCTCATTGAGAACCCAGTTGACCAGGGCAAGCTGATCCGCGTGGAGGTGTTCCTTACAGACAGCGAAGACCCCATTTATGAGACAGGCTTCATTCAGCCGGGCTATCATATCGAGAAAGCCCCGCTGGCCAGAGAATTGGACCCGGGGACCTATCCCTGCTCGGCCACGTTCCACCTCTATGACCAGGACACGGAGGAGTACATCAACAAGGCCTACGTGAGGAACATGACCCTGACGGTGACCGAATGAGGCAAATAATTGAAAGGAGGCGAACGCGATGCGAAAACAAGCCTGCTGCCTGACCCTGGCGGCACTCCTTGCGGCGGTGCTTCTGATGCCGGCGCTGGCAGCCGACGGGGACCTGGTAAGCAACCAAGTGATCGAGGTCACAGGCTCACCGCCGCCGGAACCCAGCCACACGCAGGTCGGTGCCGAGGGCGGGGTATCCACGACTTATACGGCAACCATCGCCCCACAGCTCATTAGCGCCCAGGTCCCCTGCAAGGTAGACTTCGTGCTCCACCCCAACGTTTACTCTGAACAGGCAATGGGCGAAGACAATCCGGAGCTCACATGGATTCAGAACCCCGAGACGGCGGTGATCACCAACCTATCCAGCTTCCCGATCGACGTCATGGTCGATGGGGCCATCCAGGCCAATGGGAGCGCGCTCCCAGATGGGAAACAGCAGATCGTCCTGGTGGACACCCTGGCCCAGGTGGACGAGGTGGGAAAAGCCCTTCTGGTCCTGGGCAGAGAGGGCGAGGAATTCGAGAGCCAGGCGGCATTTGAAGCCCGTGCCCTCACTGGCGGCACGGTGGGCGGATCGGGAGAAGAACTCCTGGTCATGTCCCTGGGCACAGGCGAGGAGGACAAGTCCAGCGGCCTGTGCGTCTACGGCAGGATCGCCGAAGACACCGCAAATTCCTACGTACTCACCGGCAACATCACCCTGCGGATCAAAACAGCGGTCCGGTAGACCCATGATTGTTACAGGCCCATGTGCCTGTGCAATACAAAAACAAATTTGAGAGGAGCAACACCATGAAAAACAGCAAGAGATTCCTTGCCATGGCTATGGCGTGCGCAATGTCCCTGTCCCTGGCCACCGCAGCCCTGGCCGCCGACTCCACCCCTGGCCCCGTGACCACCACCGACGTCACGAAGGCGGGCGGCATGGACGAAGGCGCCGCCGGCACCACCGCCATCTTCACCGCCACCATCAAGCCCACCATCCTGGCCGTGAAGATTCCCACCACCGTTCCCTTCAATCTGGACAACTCCCAGCCTGCCTGGGACACCACCGGCACCGACAAGAGCCCCTCCACCATGCAGGTGACCCAGCCCAAGCTGACCATCTCCAACGCCGGCGCCACCCCCATCTACGTCTATGTCTCCGAGGTTTCGGTCAATAATTCCGCCGCTACCCTGACCAACAAGATCGACGACGTCAACAAGAACGCCAAGAACATCATGTTCGGCCTCACCCTGACCGAAAAGCCCAAGGCTACTGCGGACAGCAACAACCTGGACAATTTGCACTGGATGACCACCAGCGTCGCCGACACCAACGGCAGCCGCTACTACCTTGACAACGCCAATGGCCTTGCTAGCGGTGCGACCACCCACGGCAAGATCGAACCCGTGACCGTGGATTCCTCCAGCGGCGCCGCCACACCCACCGAGCAGGACTTTTACATCATGTGCGTGGCCCGTCTGGGCTGGAGCGCAGAGGACCAGTTCTCCGTGATGCCCGTGTTCACCGTGTCCGTGACGGAGCCCGACAAAGCTGCTTCCTAAGCGATAGCGAATTGATCTTCCCCTTCACGCGGGCAGGCAGGGCCTGCCCGCGTGGCAGAGGGCAAAACAACAGCGTTTGCCCTCTGCCACGCGAAAGCGTTTGAAAGCATATGACATCTGACGATAGAAGGGAATGTGAAGCATGAAGAGAGCGCGATGGATGGCCGTCCTCCTGGCGGGCCTGCTGCTCCTACCCTCCGCGGCGCCCGCATTGGCAGCGACACAGGGAGGAGACAGAGATCTGGGCTTGAAGGGGGACGTCTATCAGGCGGACACTGCCACCGTCCTGATCTACGACGGCAGTACGGGCCCGAACTTCCGGCCGCTGTCCGGGGTCACAGTGAAGATTGGCGGCTACACCGTGGTGACGGGACGGGATGGGAAAGCCGTGTTCACCACGCTGAAATCGGGTACGGAGTACACCGTAGAGCTGAGCAAGACGGGCTACCTGACCCCCAAGGCGGTGGACGTCCCCGCCTTTCCCATGGCGGATGGCCTGATTTGGACCTACACGCTCCAGGTAGACCCCAATTACAACCCGAGCGGCGGTGGAGGTGACGGCGGTTCCACGCCGAGCCCAGAGCCTTCGCCGTCCACCACCCCGGCCCCCTCTCCCAGCGTGAAGCCCACGCCAACGCCGGACGTGACGCCTACGCCCGGACCGACACCCAGCACCACCCCCGGCGCACCTTCTGCTTCGCCGGTCCCCACACCTGGCGGCTCCACCCCGCCCTCCCAGCCAACCTCTACGCCCGGCGGTACCACGACCCGGCCTCCGCGGCCCTCGGCCGGGACGGAATCGCCGCCGCCTTCAGATGGGACGGAATCGCCGCCGGATGATGCTGAGACAACGCCGCCTTATCCGCCGGATGTGGTGGAGCGGCCTGGCGGTCCGATCCAGGTCATCGTGCCAGAGGGGAAAAACTCCGTCAGCTTTGATAGGAACGACATGCAGGAATCCGCCGCGGCCGGCCGGGACCATGAGTTCACTTTCCCGGGCGCAGGCCCGGACGGAGAGGACCTGACCGTCACGCTGGAAGCGTTCACGCCCCATGATTCCACCATGGCGGAAAACAGCACCGTCACCATCGAGGTGACGGAGGACGGGAAGGTGGTCGTCGTTCTGGAGAGTGTCATCAGAGCTGGGCTGGACACTGTGGTGGACATCCCCCATAACGTGATTTCCTTGGTCCGGGGCGACGCCAGCGCAGTGCGGGTGCTCTTCGAGGACGAGAAGGGCGACGTCAAGCTGGAGCGGGTATTCGAGGAAGCCTTTTTCACGATCATGAAGCTTGACGAGGCCCAGGACGTCCAGGTGGAGTACGTGAGCAAGACCGGCACCGGCTGGATCATCCTCACCAACCAGGCCTCCGAGCACGAGGGTAGCCTATTCTGTCCCAAAGAAGTATATGAGAAAGCTGCGGCGGACGACCTGGGCATCCGCCTGTGTATTTATAACCCTGAGGACGGCGAGGACCTCTGGTATGAGTGGGTATTTGAACCCGTGGACCTCGCCAAGGTAAAGGCCGGCATCGACACAAACCTGTTCATTACCAGTGCGCCCAATGAGGACGACGCCATTCTGGACCTCATCGACGCCAAAAAGAACCTGGTGCAGTACATGATCGTCAATTACCACGGCAAGCTCCCCGCCCCGGCCCAGCTCTGGGTGAAGGATCAGACCGGCTTCCAAGCCGGCTCCGCCGTGAGTTTGGTTTACAGCAATACCGAGACCGGCGAGCTGGAGACCATCTACACCGATCTGACCGTTGAGGACGGATTCGTGACCTACGGAATCGACCACTGTTCCTCCTACGCGCTGACTGCGCCCCGCCCGGTCAGCTGGCTGTGGCTCATTCTCCTGATCGTGGCCCTGGTGCTGGTGGTGTTCTTTCTTATCTTGTTTTGGCGCCGCAAAAAGAAGGACAGCGATGGCGGCGGCAGAAGGGCCGCGCAGACCATCCTCCACTCCGCCGGAGTCGGAGAAGCGGGAGGTCACCGTGAGTAACAAGACAGGCAGCGTAAAGACAGAAAAGGAGCTGGCTTGGGAAAAGCGCCGGCGCCAGATCCTGCGCAACCGCCTTCTGTTGGCAGGGGCCGCCGTAGTCCTGATCCTCGGCGCTGTGCTGATTTGGAACCAGTCCCACAGCAAGATGGAGCCTAACGTGGTGGTGGGGCCTATGCCCGGCATGACCCAGGAGCAGCTCCAAGCCGAGCTGAACGCCAAGGTGGCTGAATCGCTCATCGCCTATACCATCAACGAGAAAATCTCCTGCCAGGACGCCCGCTCACCGGCCAACATCCTATTTGAGAACCCGGCCAACAACGAAAAGCTCCTCACTGTGTCCATCTACATGGGCTTGGATGATACGGGTGAGCTGCTTTACAAGAGCAAATTTGTCCAGCCTGGCAGCTATATCCCGGAGGCCCCGCTCCTGGTGGAACTGGAGCCGGGAGAATATGACTGCACCGCCTATATCCGGTCGTATCGGTTCGACGAGTCCTACATCGGGCGCACAACCGTGGACGTAAAAGTCTGCGTTTTAACATAAACAAAACGAAAAGGAGCAAGTGACTATGAAAAAGGCAGTATGCGCACTTCTGGCCGGCGTCATGATCCTGGGCCTGGCCGCCCCCGCCCTGGCCGCCGACACCAAGCTCGACAACAGCAAGACCGACGCCAACGTGGAGCTCCACGGAGAAGTGGAACGCAGCGTAAGGCTCATCAGCGTCGTGGTCCCCACCACCATCAGCTTCAACGTGGCCACCGACAATGAGGGTCTCTATAAAGGCATGACCTCCGGCGTGGGCCAGATCATCAACAACAGCATGACCAGCGACGGGGCCAGCGCCAAGATCGACCTCAAGGTGGTGGGCGTCTCCGATGCCAAGGTGGTGGAGGAGAAAACGGGCCTCCTGGACTACCTCAACCTGGCCATGGCGCCCGGCGGAGCTACCTCTGCCGCGCCCATCGGCGGGTTTGAAAAATATCAGCTCTCCACATCCATCACCCCGGACGCCCCCGTCACCCTGTTCTCCGGTCTGAACAACGACGGCGTTGGCCACGATTTCCGCGTGTTCGCCCAGAGCAAGATGGACGGCGAGACTCCCGTGGCGATCCCCGTGGGCAGCAGCTACACCGTGAATACTACCCTACGCGTTAGCTGGAGCGAAGACACTCCTGCCGCGTAAACCATCCGGGCAGACGCCGCTGCGTCTGCCCATGGTGGAAGCCCCTCCAAGCACGGGGAGGTTTCCACCATGGGCAGAGAACACAACAGGAGGAATCGACTTCATGGATGAACTGACAACAGCCCCACAGCAAGAGAAGAAAAAACGGCCCCGGAAGTTTGTCTGGGTCCTGGGCCTGTGCGCCCTGGCGGCCTTGGCCGCCGCACTGTTCTACTTCATCACCCAGCGGTCCCCGGAGCCGGTCCAGTACACGCCCAACGTAAGCGTTGGGGCTATGCCCGGCGGCACGCCGGTGGAGGACCTCCAGGCACAGATGGACGCCTACACCGCAGAGACAGCCATCGCCTACATTTTGAACACCACTCCCTATTTCGAGGACGGTAGCGCCATGGGGAACCTGATGATCTCCTCGCCGGAGGTAAGTGTGAAGCCCATCCAGGTGGTGATTTCCCGGAACGACACCGGCGACGTGGTCTACGATTCCGGTGCCTTGGAGCCCAACAGCTACATCATGGAGGACGTACTCCAGACCGCCAAGCCGCTCCCCAAGGGGGATTACCCCTGCACCGCGGTCATCCTGCTTTTGGATCAGGACACGGGCAAAGAAATTGGCCGATCCGAGGCGGATATGGTCATTACGATTGGAGGGTAACTCTTTATAGGAGGCTGAAATGGAACAGAAGACTGAAAGTGTGATCGCCAAGATCATCGGCGACGAACAGAAGGCGGCGGAAGTGCTGGAGGTCATTCGCAGTGATGAAGAATCCCGAAAGGAGGCGCTGCGCCAAAAACGCCTCGCCGGTATCCAGGCGGCCAGGGACAACAAGGTCCCCCTGGGCCGGCCCCGCAAGCCCCTGCCGGAGCGGTTTGGCGAAGTGTATCAGGCTGTGGCTGGCCACAGCCTGACCTTCGCCCAAGGGGCGAAGGAACTCCAGATGTATCCCAGAGATTTTCTGAGAAAATGCCGGCAGTACGAAGAAGAGAACGGTCTCACCTCTCACCTCGCCGCGGATGGCGACTGACACAGCAATGCCGAGGGAATGGCGCAGTACGACCGGCCCAGGCATGAAGATTCCCCAGGGCTGGACACTTTTACTTTTCCCGGAGGCATGAACACAGATGAATGATCGCTATTTCGGCAGCGTGCGATTTTTTAAGCACTTGATCCTTGGCACCGTACTGCTCCTGCTCCTGACCCTCGCCACGGTGAGCGTCGTTTTAGGAGTGAGGGTCCTTAACCTTCAGATCATGGTGGAGGCGCTCTCCCTGACGCAGGACGAGCCGGACCTGCCCGTCCCACTGGCTGACATCCCGGAAGCCAAGGCCGGCCCGGAGGTCAAGCCGCAGGCGGAACACCCTGATTATGAGGACCTCTATCCCGACCTCTACGCCGAAGACACCGTTTACGATTCGGTCAACGTGGAAAAGACGGCATATCTGACCTTCGACGACGGCCCCTCTACCATGACCCCGGAGGTGTTGGACATGTTGGCGGATTACGGCGTCAAGGCCACGTTCTTCACCACGGGACGCCAGGACAGCGAGGCAAACCGGACCCTCATGCGGCGGATCGTAGACGAGGGGCATACCATTGCCATCCACTCATATAGCCATGACTACCGGCAGGTCTACGAATCTGTGGAGGCGTTCCTGGCCGACTTCAAGGCGCAGTATGACCTCATCTACGAGGCCACCGGTGTCCGCCCCCAAATATTTCGGTTCCCAGGTGGGAGTATCAACAGTTTCAACAAGCGTATCTACCAGGAGATCATTGCGGAGATGACCCGCCGCGGTTTTACATATTTCGATTGGAATGTCTCACTGGAGGACGCGTCCTCGGCGGCCACGGTCCAGAGCATGGAACGCGGCCTCGCAGGCCTGGGAGGGCTGCGGCGGGCCTTCATCCTGATCCATGATAACCCGGACAATTCTAAGCTCAATACGGTGCTCCCCTATGTGATAGAGCGGTGCCAGGCATTGGGCTTTGCCATAGACCGGCTGACGCCGGAGGTCACACCAGTTCAATTTCCCTATCCGGGTCCGGAGCAGGGGTAGATTTGAGGAGGAAAAAACATGAGTAAATTTGGAGAGAACTTTAAGAAGGCCGCGCAGGAATTTTTGGGAACCACCCCGGAGGACAAGAAGCTGCGGGAAGAGGCGGTCAGCAGGGTGAAGCGGAGCCTGGAAACAGGCGATACCGCGGAGTTGACCGCCGAGGACCGGGCTGAGATCGAAAAGCTCATTGCAGGTTTTGCGGAAGAGGCTGCCCACGAAAAAGATGTGGCCGCGGACCTGGCCGAGGGGTTAGGCACCGAACCCGTTGAGCCAGACGACGAGGTTGAGGGCGTAGAACGGGAAGCCGACTCTGGCTCCGAGCTTGAATTTTTCAAGGACCTTCCCCGTGAGCCCGAACCGGAGCCCGCACCCATGGCGCTTGAAGCTCCTGCGGAGCCCACGATCATCGCCGCCGGGACCTTCATCACCGGCAACCTGGAGGCCAGGGGCGCAGTCCAGCTCCAGGGCGCTATCAAGGGGGACCTGATCAGCAGGGGCAATATCAAGGTGAGCGGCAAGCTGGCTGGGACTGCCCAGGGCTTCAATATCCAGATCCTTGGCGGAGCGGTCCAGGGGTCCATCCAAGCGGACGGTGACGTCGAGGTGGATGCGGACTCCGTGGTGGTGGGCCCCATCTTTGGCAATAACCTGATGATCAACGGGCTGGTCAGGGGTGACCTCCACGCGACGGGCAGTGTCTCGCTGCTGGCAAAGGCTAAGGTCAAGGGCGATGTCACCGCGGCTGTGATCAGTATCCGTGAGCAGGCAGTCCTGGAGGGCAAGCTTCAGGTCACCTCTGAGAACCTGGACGACCTGTTCAATATCGAGTTGTAAACGCCCCGAGACGACACCAACTGAAGGAGAATCATGCTGAATACAGAAAAAGAGAAATTGGAACAGTTGACGCGTGAGCTGACCCAGGCCTATTTCGTTCAGCGTGATTATCCCAAGCTCATGAGGTATATCGCGCCCCAGGTCAGCTGGTTCGGCACCGGTGCCAACGAGGTCTGCCGGAACCTGACGGAGGCCATGCGGTATTTGACCCAGGAGCAGGACCTCTACCGTGGCAGCTTTTTGGTCACCAATGAGTGGTATCACGCTACGCTCTACACCGACCGCCTGGCCGTCGTCATGGCACAGATGGACGTGGAGACCGCCCCCTATGAGAAATACTTTGTTCACATCGAGAAGATGCGCTTCAGCGTGATCTACACCCGCAGCCACAGTAGTTGGCGGGTCTGCCATATCCACAACTCCATCCCATACCACGCCCAGGGCGATGCCTCTTTCTTCGACCGGGACAAGGCGGAACGGGAGCAGGCCAGAATCCAGAAGTTGGCCCTTGTGGCGGCGGAGGAGTACGTCCAGGACCTTGAACAGCCGAACGACGCCGACGCCAAGCCGCTGGAGGCTGCCGTGAAAGACAGGGTGCGGGAACTTTTGGCCGACCCGCTGGACGCGGCCCGGATCATAGAACTATTCGATGGCTATGTAGAGGCAGTGAAGTCCAGACGTCGCTCCCAGCTCAGGGCCGGGATGGAACGGGCCAGGGAGCATAACGTCCGGCTGGGCCGCCCGCCGGTGGAGCCGCCGGACGGGTTCCCCGAGATATACCAGGCCATTAAGGCCGGCACACTTACCAAGGCGGCCGCAGCCAAAGAGATGGGCGTCAGCGCGGGCACCGTGGCCCGCCTCTGTGAACGGTATGAGGCGTCCCAGCTCCAAGAAAGGGAGAAACGTATATGAAGTCACTGCGCGGCAAGATAAACAACATAACGAACCGTCAGGTCATCTGCTTTGTCCGCATTATTTTTGCGATTGCCGTTGTCTGCTTCATCGTTAGCAGCTTTATGATGGTAGGTGACGACGATCCGGTGAGCAAAAGCACTTCTCAGGCCGTGGCGAACATATTTATCTCGGTATCCGGCGCACTGATCCCCTTGTTTTTTACAGACCGCTGGAAAGAAAGGATCAAGACCCCCGGCTGTACTATCGTTGTGGGAATCCTTCTGATTGTGGCTGCCGCCGCATATATGCTCCTTTCCATCCAGGCTCTCAGCAATATCATAGAGCAATTTATCTCCGCCAAGTATATATCCCATATTTTTACTTTGGTTGTCAGCGTGATCTTGGGCCACCTAATTATACAGGCCGACGCTGCGATGGAGCAAATCAAACGGTCTCCCACGCCCGACGGACAAAATGACAGCGAGGAGGCTTAGTAAATGAGTGATACACCACAAAAAACAACGGTAGAAGAGACGATGCCAGCGCCGGATCTGCCGATCCCCCAGTCAGAGGACCTTTCTCAAAAAAAGAAAAAATTCCCTGGAAACCCGCTTGAATATCTGGGAAGCCCCCACTGCGAAAAGGCGCGCGAACGTTTAAGAAAGTATGAAAAAATGGTGCCTGGACTCCGGTTGGATGATAACGAGGAAAACATTATTTTGCTGGAGTGGGCGATTGATACCATGTCACGGTCCAAGGAAGGGGTGCAGAAAGCATTTCCCATTGTGATGGGCGTTGTAAGTACTCTGATTGGAATGCTGACCATTATCTTCTCTCCCGATGCAGCCGACCTTGGTATCGTTGTTTACTTATCTATTTTCATGATGATGTTCGGAATGCTGATTGCTAGTGTGGGTATTGTCGAAATTCTTCAAACGGACAAAGAATCCAGCAGAATGGCGAATTATCAGGCCTGTATCAAGGTCCTAAAGTCGCACCAGGCCCCCTAACGCTTCAGCCTGGACACTGCCGTCCATGCAGAGCTGTTTAAGAACTATGGACATAGGAATTTCACCGTGGAGGGGTGGCATATGAGAAGTGAAGAAATAAACAAGCCGGAATATGTGTTGCCGTCCACGGATGGAGTTTATGTCACTTTTAGTTCGTCCATCAGTGACTTTCTGCAAAACAGAGTGGACCTGTACGGCAGTAAGGACGGAAAGATTTTGGCGCTGGTCAATAACCCGGAAGGACAGATGGAGGTTTCGGTGCGTCAGGCTGGAAACAGACTGCGCAGGGTGATCTGCTCCAGAGTTCTGGTTGATTGCCTGCGCTCTTTACCAAGAGGGTATCGGGGCCGCATTTTGGCGCAGCGCGACGAGGTCCTTGGCGCGCTGTTGATTGGTGAATTGAAGCCTGAGTCCGAATTTTCAAAGGAGGACTACGTTTTTCTCGACATCAAAAATTCCCATCGCATGTCCTATGAGCTGACCTCCGACGCATTGCGCTTTAGAACATTCATGCCCATGCGCTCCGAGGTGCTCAGAAACGGAAAAATGTTGGCCTTCGTTAAATACAGTGATGGCTCGACAGTCCTGGAGGGCGGGAAGGACATGCGTGTCCTCCGCAAGCCTGCCGTGGTCGCCTTCGCCAGAGAATATTGGCAAGGGAAAAAGCTCTACTGGCGTGAGGTGGCCGGGGCCAAGGTGCTCTCCCCAGATATTCGCAAGCTGATCGAGCTGAAAGATTTGACGGGATTCGATGATTTGAAGTTTGAGCAGCCCTTGCTACTGGAATTAAAGCGGTCCTTTCTGATCCAAGCCTCCCCACCCGTGACCAAAGCGTTGGGCCACGCCGTGGCGCTCTATTCCTGCGGACCGTATCTGGCCCTGGCCTCCAGCGCGGATGGGGACGTCCACATAGAGGATGACGACACCATCCGCTGTCAAAGTCTGGCCCAGATACTTGCGGTAAGCTACATCGGTGCCCTGCGTCTGTATCTCATCCCACATGGGAAACTGCTGGTTCTTTCCAGCGAGCCGTCTCCTGATACAACAAACTGGCCGCCGCCTGATTATTTCTGCCGGTTGATGATGACGCGGGAGCAAACGCCACGCGTTATGAGATATGGCGTTTACCGTACCGCAGCAACAGCCATGGTCCATCAAAAGGCTTGAAGCGCGGCCCACCAGTTGAGAGAGGATCGAAAGGTATGTTTTGGGAACGAAAGAAAGCGCAGGACCGTGACAAGGAAGAATATGTCCCTCTCAGGGTCAGCGGACCGGTCTATCAGTATCGGGAACCCACGACCGGCCGGTTCCCCACCTGGATGGAGCAAGAAGAGAAAAAGGAAAAGCCCCGCTGGAGATTTGGGACCAAGCGTGGCCTGCCCATTGAGGGAGAGTAACTATGGATGACCTAAACGCCGTGATCCACGCGCTGACCGAAGCCTATTTTGTCAAGAGGGATTACGAAAAACTGTTCTCTGTCCTCTCCAACGATTTTTCACTGGTGGGCACAGGAAAAAACGAGCTTGCCTTTGACGGCAACGCAGTAAAAGCCTATTTCGCCCGGGAGCTGGAGATTTACAGTGGGAATTTTAGGGTCTATGACCAGTGGGACCATATCACCTACGTCACGGAGGACGTAGCCCTGGCCATCGTGGGGATGACGGTGGAGAGCGACCCCGCCACAGGCTACGTGGTCCAAATGCCGCTGCGCTTCTCCGCTCTGCTGCGCCGGGAGGCGGACGGCTGGAAGCTCGCCCATATCCATAATTCTGTTCCCTATGGGGAGCAGGGCGAGGAGAGCTATTTCAATCATAAAGTCGCCAGGGAAAACTACCATCACTTGAAAGCAGAGGCGCGCCGTATGGCGGCGGACGAGGTCTCCACAGCCCGTCTGATCGAGCCACTGACCGGGATTCTGAACCTGGAAGGGTTTGCAGAGCGGGCCCGGGCGGTCATCGACACCCACCCGGAAAAACAATTTGCCATTCTGAAGTTCAGTATCGACCACTTCCGTTATATCAATCAATCCTACGGGTACTCCACCGGGGACGAAGTGCTCCAGGATATTGCCCGGAACCTAAAGACCGCCTGCGGCCCGGCGGAGGTCTGCGGCCGGATCGAAAAAGACAATTTTGCCATGCTTCTGGTCCACCACACGGTGGAGGAGACAGACCGGCACATGGAGGAGATCCGGGAAAGCCTTTTGAGCCCGGCCTTAAAAAAGCGGATCAACAGTGTCTCGTTCACGGCCGGCCTCTATCTGGTCACTGACCGGCAGGAGGGGATCAAGCAAATGCTGGACAAGGCCATGCTGGCCCAGCAGAGTGTCAGCCACCGCCAGGGCCTAAACCAGTATCGCTACTATTCCTCCGAACTGGACGCCGCCCAATTTCGGCGCACCGAGCTGGCAGAGATGGCCCCGGCCGCCTTAGCGAATGGGGAGTTCAAGCTGTACATCCAGCCGCAGGTGGACCTTCAGACGCTCCAGCCCACCGCGGGCGAAGCGTTGGTCCGCTGGGTGCGGCCCGACGGAACAGTCATCATGCCAAACGATTTTATCCAGCTCTTCGAGCAAAACGACTTCATCATCCCATTCGATTTCTACATGCTGGACCTGCTCTGCGCCAACATGAAGAAGTGGATGGACAGTGGGATCATCCTCACCCCTATCTCCATCAACCAGTCCCGGCAACACCTGCTCCATGAGGACTACGTGGACCGCTTCTGTTGGATCGTGGACCAGTACGGCATCCCCCACGATTATATTGCCTTTGAGCTCACCGAATCCGCCTTCATCGAAAACAATGACGTGATGTTGGCCCTGGCCCGAAAACTCCACCAGAAGGGCTTCGTTCTGGATATAGACGATTTCGGAACGGGCTATGCCTCGCTCAACCTCCTGAGCCTGGTAGCCGCCGACGTGCTGAAGATCGACCGCAGCCTCCTGACGGGCTTTGATTCCAGCCCCCGGAGCAAGGTCGTTCTGCGCAAGGTCATCGAGATGGCCCAGGAGTCCAAGATGACCACCATCTGCGAGGGTGTGGAGACGGCACAGCAGCTCGCCTATCTGAAGGAGCTGGGCTGCGACATGGGGCAGGGATATTTCTTCTACCGCCCAATGCCCGTGGAACAGTTTGAGGCGGAACTCCTACATAAGAAAGCTGATCTGGTCCACACATAGGAGAAAGACCATGGACGATTTTACACCAGCGGAGCTTCAGCAGTTTATTGCGGACCTCCAACGCCCTTCGGACGGTACCCCCTCTCTTGGGACCCGGTACGCCCGGGAGAGCGGCTATATCTCCAAATTCATTCAGTTTTTTGACCCCTTTGAATATGAAACGGAGCTGCGCGGGCTCGCCGGCCGCCTGCCCTGGCCCGGTGATCTTCTGGCGGTCATCTATCCCAAAAACCGTTATGCCATCCGCTTTTACAGCTTCCGGGACCGTGGGGAGTCCGTGATTCCGTTTGCTCGGAAAGACCTCAAGCGCCATTCAGTCTCCCACCCGGGGTTTAAGGGTATCCAGGACGCCGACGTAGAGCTAGAGTATCAGCAGGACCCAAGCGCCCGGCAGAAATTTGAAAAGGCATTGGCCCTGACCTCCGTCACCGCCCTCTACCGGGTGCTCCGCACACGGACTGGACGCCTCTACTTTATGGAAAAGGGATGGAGCAATGCATACCTTCTCAGCGCCGGTCTGGACCTGTTCGACAGCGTAGCCGCCGGAGCGTCGCTATGACCGCTTCGGGCCAGATGTTCTTCTGTGAGCCGGGGACCTTCTCCGTCTGCATAGACACATTCACCAGCGGCGTGGCAAGGGGCACGTTCTATAACAGCTTTGTGGAAGGTCACCATGACTTCTCTGATTTGATGGGGTTCCTCCAGGCTGCTGACCGGGTCATGGACGCTGCCGCGTTCCCCCAGGCGTATTACCGACGCCGTGGGTTCTGTGTGCCTGTGCTGGCAGGCGACGGCGTGGAGATCGCGGAACGGCGGCGGAGGTTGAGGCGCTGCCGCCCTCCGAAGGAGTTCACCGGCCTGCGAGGCCGGTGCGGGACCTTCTGGATCAACGTATTGTACCGGCGTGGTGGAAGCTGGCAGGGCGTGGCCACGTGGTTCCCGCCCAAGGGGCATACCCTGGAGCTCACCTTTCGCAGCGTCTTGGAACTGACGCTGGCGATGACGGAGGTCTTACAGCGACAGATGGACGAGCAAAGGAGTACGGAATGACGGAACAGGGAAAGTACAGACGCAGAAAAGGCCGTGAGTGCACCATTACGGTAAAAATGGGCAAGCTGCTCCTCTCCGCCGCCGCAGGGGAATCGTTTGGGTGCTGGGCCGACCTCTATGAGGCCGGCCCTGTTATGGCTTTGGTGCCTGTGGCGGAGGGAGACCTCCACCTGATCTCCAACAGCAGCCGCAGCGCCCGCAAGGACATCAGCTGCCAGAGCCTATACAGCTACCTGCGCGAGAAGTACGCCTTGGAGGACCGCGGGAAGCTTGCCGCATGGCTGGATTCCGCCGGCGTCCTGCTCTTCGGGCTGGCGGACGCCCAGGGTGCTGGACGATCCTTCGATGAACGTTTCCAAAAATGCGCTATCCCCATCGAGCAAAATGAGCGGTGCTCCGTATTCCGCAACCACGGGGCCATGTACATAAGCCGCGCGGCAGCAGCCCGTCTCCCCAAGCGTGTCAGTGCCTATGTGCGCGGCGGCGTCCTCTGTCTCTCTCCCGACCCCAAGGGCCGGTTGATCCTCACTGACCAGCCCCACTCCGCCAAGGCGATTTTCTCCCGCAGCCTGATTGCGTATCTTGGGGAGAAGTTCGGCCAGGACTGGAATTCGCTCCCCGCGCGGCTCTGCGGGGGCAGGCTCTATTTTTCTGCCGACCTGCCCGAGGCCGAACAGGATTTTGAAGCATTCCGGCGGTTGGACCTGCACATGACGCCGGCGGCCTGGATCACCTTGATGAAGAATGGGACGGTGCGGCTCTCGGCTGCTGCCTCGAACTACCTCCACTGCAACTATGTGGCGTTCTATGAGTGCGGGACCATCTGCGCGCTGGCACCGGACGACGACGGGCGCGGCCTGCTGCTAAACCGGCGTCAGGGCGTAGGCGGTGCGGTCATAGGGGCGCGTGCCCTGTATACCAGGATCGCGCAGCTCTTGGCCTGTGAGCCCGGAGACCGGCTCAATACGGTGCTCCAGGACGACGTGGTCTATTTCTCCAGCCATCCCCTGCCAGGGAGGCTGGAGCTGACCAGCTTTGCACGCACACCCATCCGGGCCTACTACTCTTCCCGCGTCAGCCTCTTGGACAACGGGCTGTCCTTCGGGCGGTCCACACGGGATTACCTGCCCGACCGCTTCTCCGCCTACATCATCGGGGGCACTGTCACCCTGCTCATAGAGCCCGATGGGGACTACCGGATCAATCGCAAGGGCTGCGTCTTATCCCAGCCCTTGGCCCAATTTCTGAAAGGCTGGGCGGGCCCTGGCAGAGATTATCTGTATGCCGCACCGGTGAAAAACGGCGTCGCCCTGTTGCGCGGCCCTGAGGACGAGGACCGGATAGGGGCGGAATATGAGACCCCGGCGCCCCTATCCATGTTCCTGCGCGATTGGGGCTGTCTCCACGATGGGAACAGTGCGGGCGCGGCCAACGCCGCCCCGTCCTACGCAAGCAAGAACCTGGGAGGACCGGGACGCAACGGGCTGCCTTCAGCTGGCCCGTCAACAGGGATTGCAACCACCCAGGGGAAGCAGTGATATACGTTGTGCTCCGGGGCCTGCCGCCTGACGTACGGGGCCGCCGGCTTGGGCCATGCCCAGGAAATAGAGCAGCGGCATGAGCCCCAAGCCCATACCGCTGCACAGAAAGGCCGGCCAACGTAGGCAGACCGTAGTAAAGATCAAACAGTGGATTTCCCACTGGAAGCGGATGATTCGAGCGAAGCCGCCGCAACTGCGCTGATGTCGCCAGGAACATAGTTTTCCAATGTGGAAAGGATGACGGCCAGGGCGATGTTGAGTTGAGGCTCCGTACAGCGCAGCAGCAGGTTCGTCACCATGGCCCTCTTCGCTTTCAAAGGGTCAAGCGGGACTGTCGGGCGAAATATTTCATCGCCGGGAATCCCCAAGATCTGGACCAACTCGAACAACAGATCAATGGAACAACCATCGCCTGTCTCCAGCCCGCCGATGTGACGAGGTGAAACGTGTGTCCTCTTTGCCAACTGTGCCTGTGTGATGCCGGAAAAGCTGCGATACCGTTTCACCGTCGCCCCAATACTCTGAAAATCAATAGAAGAGTTTTCTGCTTTCCGCATGAATTCATCCCTTTACGTTTAGATTACCGTCCTCCTAATTTTACCTCATATCTTGTAACATGAAAATGTTGGTATAGTTCCAGAACCGATGAAGTTGCAACTGGATTGGGGGTTGTTGGAAGATGAACGTGAAGTTGTTTGAGAAGAGCGAAAACCGTAGGTACTCCGTCCTTGAGCATTACAACTTGTAAGTCCTAGGGCGAAGCCGTTCTAAAATTTATGAAGTAAAAGTGACGGGCCATTGCCCGACTGCCGGATAAGAAAATCCAGGCGTAGCAATGGCTTCGTCACTTTTATATTTTCCGATGATGAACTGATACTTCTCAAAAGTAGGAACTATAACCTGCATTTTGAGCCGTTCCAGTATTATCGGGCCAGAGGCCCGCCGGATGTTTCTCCGTTCCTTTCCACCCTGCGGATATAGAATGGAGGAAACATCCATGAAAAAGAATAACGAGCTTCGCCGTCAGGTCCTTGCCCTGCTGGAGGCCTATCCCGATAAGGTGCGCCAAATCAATATTCTCAACTATGAACTGATCCGGGCCGCCGGCCTCAGCGAAGACGAGTTGATTGGACAGATGGCTTTGCCTGGTCACAGGGACGGCCCCGGTGTCTACTCTGGCCAAGTCAGTGATAAGACCATGTACATCGCGCTGAACTACCGTGACCAGCTCGAAAAGCTCCTGGACGAGAACATCGACAACGTGTACAAGGAACTGGACCCGCTGAAGGAGGAGATCGACAGGCTCCACACCTACGTGGGCCAGTTGGACCGCCGCAGCGCGGAGATCGTGACGCTCTACTACTTCGAGGAGCTGTCCTGGGCAGAGATCGAGAAGATGAAGGGCATCACGGTGAAGGGGCTCCAGAACCGACGCAACAGGGCTGTGGACAAGCTCACCGAATTCTACGCCCTCTCCGGGAAGACGCCGGCGCTATCCCAAAACTAGTCATAAACTTTCCTTGCGCAAGCCCTAAGTCAGGCACCGTGTGGGCTTGAAACTTCGCTCTGCGCCATGATATTATTATCCTGCAAAAAGAATAGCTGTCCCACAGGGACGCTGTTCAACGAGAGGGATCACGGTTCGCTTCCGGGCGGACCGTGGTCCCTTTTCTTATGGAAGGAGTGGCGCATGATGAACTACAAGAGTTTCAAGGACATTCCTGACATCCTGACGATCCCGCAGATGTGTACCATGCTGGAGATCGGCCGGGCGACCGCCTACCGCCTTGTGAAGGAGAAGCAGATCGCGTCTTTCAAGGTGGGTAAGAAGCTCCATGTCCCCAAGAAAAGTGTCCTGAACTACCTGTCCAAATTGGCCGGGGAAAGTATTACCTAGTGCTGCCGCAGCCGAGGGCTTGATGCCGTGTGTTATAATAGGGGTAACACGTAGTCTAAAAACAGCAGCCCAGTAGTGCGGTTCGGCCCGCCAAGGGTGGGGCCTGTCTTTGGGAAGGAGCAGCGATGGGAAAATATCTGTTACTGAGCCGTATCAAGTATGATGACGGGAAATGGGATACAAAAGTACGATGGGAAGTAAAGCATTTCTGGTGTGACAGCGAAGAAGAGCTGTTCTCCTGTATCGAAAGGCTAAAAGAGGCGCCCGAAGCAAAGGTTTTTATCGACTATGCTGCGGAGATTCTGGAAGATCGGTCCGTGCTGAAGAGAAAACTTGACGAAGGCTTCAGTTTTGACGTTGGCCCCTTAACAAGGGGAAGATATTTATTGCTTTCCCGAAGCCAGGATGATGGGAAACAGTTAGTGTCACACCAATGGTTTGACAACGAAGAGTCGATGGTCAACATGATCCACACCTTGGAGAGGCCGCTTGAAATTTGCCCCATAAGAAACAATTATATTGACTACGCTGCCGAAATTATTAAGGATCGGGTCGTGGTGGAGAGGAAATTTGACCGCAACCTAGAATTGTGCGAAGAGAGTAAACGTGAACTAGCCCGCTGCGCCAAAGACGCAGAAGAGTACCCGCGCTTTGGGGAACAGGTTAAAAGCATGTTTGAAAAATATGGCATAGACGTTGAGGCTGAATTTATTGCGGGCTATCCTTTGGCGTCGTTCATCAGCCTGTTAGATACGTCGCACCTAGAATACCTCGAAATGATTCCACCCCCAGGCCCTAATATGAAAGATAAGATACTTGAAATGTTTGTTAAGGCCATAGACATCGCCGAAACCGAGTGCGGCGGTATCTTTTGGCTGAGAACGCAGTTGCGCTATTCTGTTTATGACACCTTCATCTGTCCTAATCCTACCGCCTATCAACTAGGCCCGCGCTGATCGGCGCGGGCCTAAGCATGATAATCCAGTCCGAGGGATCACGGTCCGCTGAAAAGCGGGACTGTGGTCCCTTTTTCTATCGGAAATGTACTCCACGGAATGGGGCCGAATGTGGCCCGGAACAGACCGGGAAGATGTGTTTAGGCTTGGTTTGCAAGGCCAAATGTGGTATAATTACGGTGTCATTGGTAAGCATTCCAGGCCCCTACTATTTGGAGGTGTAAAACTATGGTAGCGGGTCATGTGCAAGCAAAAAATGGTGTTTGGTATCTGGTTTTGAACCTGTACGATGAAGATGGAAAACGCAGACCCAAATGGGTCCCCACAGACCTTCCCGAGAAAGGCAATAAGAAACGTGCTGAAGCCATGCTCGCGGTGGAGCGGGCGAAGTACAGCAATCCGCCAAAGAATAAGCAGGCCAACGGCCTCTCGGCGTTCATGTATTTTGATGACTACATGGTCGCATGGCTCAAGCTCATGCGCAACACCTGGGCGCCCAACACCTATACCGGCTACAAACAGAACATCAACGGTGTCATCGTACCGTATTTCCGCGGGAAAAAAATCCGGGTGATGGACTTGCAGCCGGAGGACATCCAGGAGTTCTACCGATACTGCATGGAAGAGCGCAAGGTGAGCGGCAATACGGTGATCCATTATCACGCGAACATCCATAAGGCCCTCAAGTACGCCGTGAAGATCAAGAAGATCGTCGCGAACCCGTCCGATGCCATCCAGCGGCCAAAGGTGGATCAGCCGGTGATTGGGTACTATACGGTGGAAGAACTGCAAGCCCTGTTCGATGTGGTGCGTGGCGACTGGATCGAGTTTGGCGTCATCATGGCGGCGGTCTACGGCCTGCGTCGAGAGGAAGTCATTGGACTTCGTTGGTCGGGGGTGGACTTCTACAACAACAGGATCCTTATCAACCACACCGTCACCGTAGCGAAGCCCGACGATAAGCGAATCATGGTGGCTGCCGACAGGACGAAGAACAAGAGCAGCAACCGGGCCATGCCCATGATTCCTGATGTGAGGGAGCTGCTCTTGAAGATGAAGGCCCAGCAGGAAGAGTATAAGAAGGTCTGCGGCAACTGCTATAACCAAGAGTTCAGTGACTACATCTGCGTCAACCAAATGGGGGACCTCATCAACCCTGACAGCCTGACCAAGCGGTTCGCTTACTTGGTAAAAAAGTACGGGCTCAAAAAGATTACGTACCACGGTCTGCGGCATACCTGCGCCAGTATCCTCTTGAAGGATGGCGCCGCCATGAAGGACATCCAGGAGTGGCTCGGTCACAGCAATTACGCCACGACCGCCAACATCTACACCCACCTGGACGAACGTTCCAAAGTCAAGTGTGCCGACCTGGTCTCTGGCTCTGTGGACATCACGGAAAACAAGGTCGTCGAGGAGCCGGAAGTGCTCAAAGGGATTTCGGCATGAGGGGATAAAAGAGCTCCCCGCAGCTTATCACTGCGGGGAGCATTGGTGCCGGTGGCCGGACTCGAACCGGCACGGGGAAACCCCGTCGCATTTTGAGTGCGATACGTCTACCAATTCCATCACACCGGCATATTAAATTGCGTCTATCCCTTGCGGCGCAACGGATTAAGCGGTTTTCACGTCATAGCAAAGGGGAAGACAGACGGGAAGATAACGGGAATATCGGGCAGTACATCAGACATAAAAGCTAGTGTTTTCAACAGTTCCGTGTGCAGATACAGTACCGCAACCACATGATTTTGAATCTTTGCCTTTTGTGCTTTTTCACACCACTGTGTCCCGAACCAGCCCGCTTGGTGTCGCTGCATCCCTTGCACGGCAAGGGAATGGCGGTTTTTTCCCAACAAATAACTGGGAAGCAAAACTGGGAAGATAACGGCGATTTGAATCGGAAAGATGGAACAGAAAGCTAGGAATTGCAATGCCTGCGAGGTAGGGACACAATACGATGGGAACATGATTTTGAGTCCGTCACGTCTACCAATTCCATCACACCGGCAAATAGCCTATTTATTATACATGCTCTTCCCGCGGATGGCAAGAGCGGATTTTCGTGGAGGATGGAGAAATTTCAAAAATCCCCATACCAAAAGAGCGAAAACTATGGTATGATAACATAAAAGTCATTTTAGAAGAAAGGGGGCCGGGCCCTTTGCGTAAATATGCTGTCAGGCTGTTCCTGCTGGCGGGGCTGATGGCCCTGCTCACGGGCTGCTTTTCCCAGTCCGCCGACGACCTCTACACCCCGCCCAAGCCCCCCAGCGACTACCAGCAGCTGGACGCGAAAATCAAAGAGGTCATCGCCACAGGGGCCGAGTATGCCGCCCCTCTCCAGGGCACCTACACCCAGCAGGTCCAGCTCATGGACCTGGACGGCGACGGGGTCCAGGAGGCCATCGCCTTCTTCCGAGTCCCCCAGCCCAAGGAGGACGAGCTGCCCCTGAAAATCTACATCTACCGCCAGGATGCGGCCGGCGACTACCAGGTAGAGACCGTCATCCAGGGCGACGGCACCGCCATCAACTCCATCTCCTACGTGGACCTGGACGGGGAGGAGGACCGGGAGCTGGTGGTCTCCTGGCAGTTCAGCAGCCAGGTCTACCAGCTTATGGCCTACGACATCCGGGACGGCGAGGCCGAGGAGCTGATGCGGGCGGCCAGCTACACGGACTACGCCATCATGGACCTGGACATGGACAACCGCCAGGAGATCGTGGCGCTGACCATCCGGCCCATCGAGGGCAAGTTCCAGGCCGACTTCTACGACTTCGACGACGCCGAGGGGAGCATGGTCCTCAAGTCCTCGGCCCCCCTGTCGGCGGGTATTGCGGGCATCGCCGAGAGCATCGACCGCTCCCGGGCCTACTATCTGCGGGAGAACATCCCCGCCCTCTACGTCACGTCCTATATCTCCAACCCCACCCCCGGCGTCATCACCGATATTCTGGCCCTGCGGAACGGGGAGCTGACCAACATCACCTTGAGCGGGGAGACGGGGCAGAGCGACGCTACCTTCCGCATCAACGCCAGCGTCTCCGCCAGGGACATCGACGGGGACCTGGTGCTGGAACTGCCCCAGCCCACCGCCCTGCCCGACGCGGAAAAGATCGCCGCCGCCGACAACTTCTGGTCTGTGCGCTGGGTCCAGTACGACCTGGAGGGCCGGGGCTGGCCGGTGTATAACACCTATTATAACGGCGAGGACGGCTGGTATCTGATCCTGCCCGACGCCTGGGAGAACAAGATCGCCCTCAGCCGGGCCGACAAGTCCAGCAGCGGCGAGCGGGCCGTGGTGTTCAGCTACTGGGATGGCGGCGAGTTCTCCCAGCCGGAAAAATTCCTCACCATATACAAGCTCACGGGGCTGAACCGCACCACCCGCTCCAAGCTGCCGGGCCGGTTCATCCTGCACACCGAGAGCGATACCATCTATGCCGCCGAGTTTGCCGAGGGCGCCGGGTGGGACTGCGGCCTCACCGAGGAGACCCTCCCCGACCTCTTCCGGCTGATCCAGTCGTAGGAAAGGAGCGTGTCACGGATATGAGAAAGGTATTGGTACTGGAGGACGAGGCCAATATCCGCAGCTTTGTGGTCATCAATCTGAAACGGGCGGGCTATGAGGCCATCGAGGCCGGCACCGGGGAAGAGGCCCTGGCCCAGCTTCGGCGGAACCCGGACATCAAGGTCGCCCTGCTGGATATCATGCTCCCCGATGAGATGGACGGCTTCGAGGTCTGCCGCCGCATCCGGGCCAGCGACAATAAAATCGGAATCATCATGCTCACCGCCCGGACCCAGGAGATGGACAAGGTGACGGGCCTCATGACCGGGGCCGACGACTACGTGACCAAGCCCTTCTCCCCGGCGGAACTCACCGCCCGGGTGGACGCTCTCTACCGCCGTACCGGCGGCGAGGCGGTGGCCGACACCGGCGAGATCGACCAGCCGCCGTTTTTGCTCAACACCCGCAACCGCACCCTGGAGAAAAACGGGCAGCGGGTGAAGCTGACCCAGGTGGAATACTCCATCATGAAGCTCTTCATGGACAACCCCGGCAAGGCCCTCTCCCGGGAGGAGATCCTGGACGCGGTCTGGGGACGGGACTACTTCGGGGAGCTGAAAATCGTGGACGTGAACATCCGGCGGCTTCGCATTAAAATCGAGGACGACGCGACGAACCCGTCCTATATCACCACGGTGTGGGGATATGGGTATAAGTGGGGGTTCTGATACCAATGCAGGGGCGGGGCCCCTGCCGAGGGCGCGCCTTGTAGGGTCCAGCGTCCCCGACGGGCCGCTCCCCGCGGCGGACACCCCCCATGCTTAGAAAGGAGGCGGAAATATGGCCAAAGTCACCGGGATTCGGAAGCGCTGGATGCTCAACAGTATTTCCGTCATCCTCATCATTGTCCTCTTCGCCGTGGCGGCCTTCTCGGCGGCCATGGCCAGCTACTATTACTCCACCCTCACCACCGGCCTGGAGTCCAAGGCCAACGCGGCGGCCAGCTCGGTGCGCAACGCCATCACCACCCAGGGGGAGTACTACCAGAACGCCAAATACGCCGTGGAGACCTCGGAGGACAAGAACCGCCTGGAGATACAGGCCCTCAACTCCTACGGCAGCGTGATTTTCGCCTCCACCGACCTGACTTACCCCGGCTCCTACCCCGGCACCCCCGACATCGCCAATGCCATCGAGTCCAAGCAGACCCGCACCTGGACCGGCACCTCCCAGGAGACGGGGGAGCGCATCATGGCCGTGTCCGCCCCGGTGGTCTATAACGGCGCGGTGGTGGGGGCCATGCGGATGGTCACGGGCCTAGGCCGGGTGGACCGGCAGGTCATCATGACCATCGGCATCGCCATGGCCATCGGCATTGTCATCGTGCTGATGGTCTATTTCTCCAACCTCTACTTTGTCCGCTCCATCGTGGAGCCAGTGGCCGGCATCACCGACACCGCCCAGCGCATCGCCGGCGGGTCCTACGGCATCCAGATGGAGAAGAAGTTTGACGATGAGATCGGCGACCTCACCGATGCCATCAACGACATGTCCATGAAAATCAGCCAGTCGGAGAAGATGAAGAGCGAGTTCATCTCCTCCGTATCCCATGAGCTGCGCACCCCCCTCACCGCCATCAACGGCTGGGCCGAGACCATTATGAACGGCGAGGTCCGGGACGCCGACGACGTGAAGAAGGGCATGGGCATCATCGTGTCCGAGGCCCGCAGGCTCACCAACATGGTGGAGGAGCTGCTGGAGTTCTCCCGCATCGAGGACGGCCGGTTCACCCTGTCCATCGAACCCATGGACATCAAGGCCGAGCTGGAGGACGCCGTGTACACTTACACCGAATTCTTCCGCCGGGAGGGCATCACCCTGACCCACACCGACTGCGAGGAGGAGTTCCCCCCCATCCCCGGCGACCCGGAGCGGATGCGGCAGGTGTTCTGCAACCTGCTGGACAACGCCGCCAAGCACGGCGGCTCCGGCAAGCGCATTGAGACGGCCATCCGTGGGGAAGAGGACAGCGTGGTCATCACCATCCGGGACCACGGCCCCGGCATCCCGGCCGACGAGCTGCCCCACGTGAAGTACAAGTTCTATAAGGGGTCCTCCAAGGCCCGGGGCAGCGGCATCGGTCTGGCCGTCTGCGAGGAGATCGTCACCCGCCACAACGGCAGGCTGGACATCGGCAACGCCGAGGGCGGCGGCTGTATCGTCACCATCCGGCTCCCGGTGGCCACTTGAGGATGTGGAACATAAGTTCGAAAAATATCTTGCATTTTGGATGTGAGTCTGATAGAATGATTTCAACGCGAAGGAGAACCAGTACATATGCCTGAAAACGAAGCCAAATCCTGCCCCAGCTTCCGCACCATGATCGGCGGGCAGGCCCTCATCGAGGGCATCATGATGATGGGCCCGGACAAGAAGTCCATCGTGGTCCGCCGCCCCGACGGGGGCTTGGAGATCAAGACCGAGGAGCGCAAGCTCATTAAGGACCGGCACCCCTTCCTGGGCTGGCCTTTGATTCGGGGCGTGGTCAATTTCTGCGTCTCCATGTACACCGGCGTCACCGCCCTCATGTTCTCGGCGGAGTTCTACCCCGAGGACGAGGAGGCGGAGGAGGCCGAACCGTCCAAATTCGAGCAGTGGCTGGACAAGCGCCTGGGCAGTGAAAAGGCCATGAGCTTTTTCATCACCCTGGCCGTCATCCTGGGGATGCTCTTCTCCGTGGCCCTGTTCTTCGTTCTGCCCACCCTGCTGTCCGGCGGGGTCATGCATTTCTTCCCCGGCATCCCCCTGTGGGGGCGGAACCTGGTGGAGGGGGCCACGCGGGTGGTCATCTTCCTGGGCTATCTCATCGCCTGCTCCCACATGAAGGACATCAAGCGGGTCTTTTCCTACCACGGCGCCGAGCACAAGACCATCTTCTGCTATGAGAAGGGCCTGCCCCTGACTGTGGAGAACGTGCGCATCCAGCCCAAGCACCACCCCCGCTGCGGCACCAGCTTCCTCTTCGTGGTCATTGTGGTGTCCATCCTGCTGTCCAGCATCGTGTTCTCCTTCTGGCAGTTCACCAACCCCTGGCTGCGCACCCTGGTCCATCTGGCCCTGCTGCCTTTGGTGGTGGGTATCACCTGGGAGTTCAACCGCTACGTGGGCGGCCACGACAACGCCGTCTGCCGCGCCATCCGCAAGCCCGGCGTGGCCATCCAGCGTTGGACCACCTTCGAGCCGGACGACTCCATGATAGAGGTGGGCATCGAGGCCCTCAAGCAGGTCCTGCCGGAGGAAAAGGGCAAGGACGCTTGGTAATGAAGAATGATGGAGAGGAGTCAATGCTTCCTTCTTAATTCTTAATTTCTAGGGGGGTTCATTGCTGTGGCGACCACCTACAACAACCTATACCTGGACACCCGGAAGCGGCTGAAGGCCGCCGGGGTGCAGGCGGCCCAGCTGGAGGCCAGGGAACTGGTCTGCTTCGCCGCCGACAAAACTAGGGAGCAGTTCTTCCGGGACCTGACCCTCTACGCCTCCGGAGAGGTGGAGCGGCGGGTCAACGAGCTGACCCAGCGCCGCCTGGACGGCGAGCCGGTGGCCTACATCATCGGGGAGTGGGAGTTTTACGGTCTGCCCCTGGACATCTCCAAAGAAGTCCTGATTCCCCGGGCCGATACCGAGGTGCTGGCCGAGCGGGCCATCTTGCTGGCCCGGGCAGCGGGGGAGGGGGCCAGGGTGCTGGACCTGTGCGCCGGCAGCGGCTGCGTGGGTCTGGCGGTGGCCGACAACGTGCCCGAGTGCCGGGTGGTGCTGGCCGATTTGTCCGAGGGGGCGCTGCGCATCTGCAAGCAGAACGTCCGCCGGAACAATCTGAACGCCCGGGTCACCTGCGTCCAGGCCGACGCCACCCAGGCCCCCGACTCGGCCCTGTGGGACTTCGACGTCATCGCCTGCAACCCGCCCTACATCCCCCACAGAGATTTGGCCGGACTGGATGTGTCCGTCCGGGACTATGAACCCTGGGGCGCCCTGGACGGCGGCGAGGACGGCCTGGACTTCTACCGGGCCATCGCCGCCAAGTGGGGCACTGCCCTCCGCCTGGGGGGCAGCCTGGTCTTCGAGGTGGGTATAGGCCAGGCTCAGGACGTGGAGCTCATCATGGCCCAGAACGGCTTTGAAAACATCGTCACCCACCAGGACACCCAGGGCATCTGGCGCGTGGTGGAGGGAACCGTAAACAATTAAGAATGAAAAATTAAGAATGACGAATGAAGGAGAAGAATTAATTCTTCCTTCTTAATTCTTCATTACAAACGAACGGAGTGAGTGCTTTGGCAGAGAAGAAGAAGCCCATCGAGTCGGCGGCGCCGGCCAGCGATAAGAAGAAGGCCCTGGACACCTGTATGGCCCAAATCGAAAAGGCCTATGGCAAGGGATCCATCATGCGCCTGGGGGAGAACACCGGTGTGGTGGTGGAGGCCATTCCCACCGGGTCGCTGTCCCTGGACCTGGCCCTGGGCATCGGCGGCGTCCCCAAGGGGCGCATCGTGGAGATCTACGGGCCGGAGTCCTCCGGTAAGACCACCCTGGCCCTGCATATCGTGGCCGAGGCCCAGAAGCGGGGCGGCGAGGTGGCCTTCATCGACGCCGAGCACGCTCTGGACCCCCACTACGCCCGCGCCCTGGGCGTGGACATCGACTCCATGCTGATTTCCCAGCCGGACACCGGCGAGCAGGGCCTGGAGATTTGCGAGGCCCTGGTCCGCTCCGGCGCCATCGACGTGGTGGTGGTGGACTCCGTGGCCGCCCTGACCCCCCGGGCCGAAATTGAGGGCGACATGGGCGACTCCCACGTGGGCCTGCTGGCCCGGCTCATGTCCCAGGCCCTCCGTAAGCTGGCCGGCTCCATCGCCAAGACCAACTGCATCGTCATTTTCATCAACCAGCTCCGGGAAAAAGTGGGCGTGATGTACGGCAACCCCGAGGTCACCACCGGCGGCCGGGCGCTGAAATTCTACGCCTCCGTGCGCATCGACGTGCGGAAGGTGGAGACCCTGAAAAACGGCAGCGAGATGGTGGGCAACCACGTCCGGGCCAAGGTGGTCAAGAACAAGGTGGCCCCCCCGTTTCGCCAGGCCGAGTTCGACATCATGTTCGGCGAGGGCATCGCCAAGACCGGCGAACTCATCGACATCGGTGTCCAGCTGGACCTGGTCCAGAAGTCCGGCTCCTGGTTCGCCATGGGCGAGACCCGCCTGGGCCAGGGCAAGGAGGCTGCCAAGCAGTACCTTCAGGACAACCCCGAGGTGGCCGACAAGCTGGAGGCCGACATCCGAGAGAACGCTTACAAACTGATGCCCTCCCAGGCCAAGGCCGCCGCCAAGGCGGCTGGCCGCGCCGTGGACGTATCCGCCGAGGACTTTGAGGATGAAGATAGCGAAACTTGAGCCCTCCAAGCATAAAAAGGGCCGGTTCCTGGTCCACCTGGACGACGGCGGCCTGCTGCGGGTGGGGGAGGGGGAACTGGTCTCCTTCGGCCTCTACTCCGGGATGGAGCTGTCCGACGAGACCCTCGCCGCCCTCACCGCCTCCGCCCACCGGAGCGGGCTGAAGGACAAGGCCTTGAACGCCCTCACCGCCCGCCCCCTGTCCCGGAAGGAGCTGCTCGACAAGCTCCGGGAGAAGGAGGCGTCCGACGCCGAGGCGGCCGAAATCGCCGACTGGCTGGAGGACCTGGGCCTCCTGAACGACGCCGAGTACGCCAAGACCCTGGCCCAGCACTACGCCGCCAAGGGGTACGGCCCCTATAAGATCAAAGACGAGCTCTACCGCCGGGGGGTGCCAAAGTCCCTGTGGGACGCCGCTCTGGAGGAGCTGGAGACCCCGGAGGAGGCCATCGACGCCCTCCTCCGCCAGAAGCTGAAAACCCCCAACCCCGACCGCAAGGAGCTGAAACGGGCCTCCGACGCCCTGGCCCGCCGGGGCTATTCCTGGTCCGACATCTCCGCCGCCCTCCGCCGCTTCGGCGCGGAGATGGAAGAAGAATAGCGGAACCCTATGTGGCTCGCCGCACCCGCCGCCTTGAAAGGAGAACGTGATGGACGCACTGACCTGCCTGATGACCCGCCGCAGCATCCGCAAATACAAGGCCGACCCCATCCCCGACGACGTGCTCACGTCCATCCTGGACGCCGCCCTGGCGGCGCCCTCGGCCATTAACCTTCAGCACTGGCATTTCGTCGTCCTCCGCAGCCCGGATAAGCTGGGGGAGTTCAAGGCCCTTATGCGGGACGTGCAGGTCAAGTTCCACCCCGTGCTGGCCGACCGCTTTCAGAAGCACCCGGAGGCCATCGCCGACACTGAGACCTTCCTCACCAGCCTGGGGGGCGCCCCTGTCTGCGTGCTGGCCTTCTTTTTGAAAGACGACTTCCCCGACCGGGACGGGGCCATGCAGTCCGTGTCCGCCGCCATTGAAAACCTGATGCTGGCGGCCTGGGCCCAGGGCGTGGGCTCCTGCTGGATGTCCGCCGCCCAGCGCATGGGCTTCGGCCCCGCTATCCAGGAGCAGTTCGCCCCCGGTAAGGGGGAGTTCGTCTCCGCCATCTCCCTGGGCTATCCCGACCAGACCCCCAAGATGCCCCCCCGCCGGGACGGCCGGGTGGCCTTTATCTGACACCAAAGGAGAAACGACCTTGAACGTTGCATTCGTATCCCTGGGCTGCGCTAAAAATCTGGTGAACACCGAGCAGATGATGGCCCTGTGCCGGGCCGCGGGCCACACCGTCACCGGGGACCCGGACGGGGCCGACGTGGCGGTGGTGAACACCTGCGGCTTCATCGACTCGGCCAAGAGCGAGGCCATCGACACCATCCTGTCCATCGCCCCGCTGAAGGACCAGGGGCGGCTGAAGAAGCTGCTGGTGGCGGGCTGCCTCACCCAGCGCTACCAGGACGAGATTTTGGAGGAGCTGCCCGAGGTGGACGGCATCCTGGGCACCGGCAGCTATACCGAGATCGTCCCCGCCCTGGAGGCCGTCATGGCCGGGGACACCCCCACCTGGTTCGGAGACATCGACCACACGGTGGAGGACGGGAAGCGTATGGTCTCCACGCCGTCCTACACCGCCTATCTGAAAATCGCCGAGGGCTGCGACAACCGCTGCGCCTACTGCGTCATCCCCTCCCTCCGGGGCCGCTACCGCAGCCGGAGCATGGACTCCCTGCTCTCCGAGGCCCGGACCCTGGCCGACAGCGGGGTGAAAGAGCTGATCGTCATCGCCCAGGATATCACCCGCTACGGCACCGATTTTGACGGCAAACGCCACCTGGGCGAGCTGCTTACCGAGCTGTGCAAGCTGCCCTTCCACTGGGTCCGGCTCCACTACCTCTATCCCGATGAAATCGACGATGGGCTGATCGACGTCATCGCCCGGGAACCCAAAATCATGAAGTATCTGGACCTGCCCATCCAGCATTTGAGCGACAGGATTTTGAAGGCCATGAACCGCCGGGGCGGCAAGGACCTGATTTTGGACGTGCTGGCGAAGCTGAAAGCCGCCATGCCCGACGTGGTCCTCCGCACCTCCATCATCGTGGGCTTCCCCGGCGAGGGGGAGGCCGAGTTCGAGGAGCTGTGCCAGACCCTGCCCCAGTGCGGCTTCCAGCGGGCGGGCTTCTTCCCATTCTCCCGGGAGGAGGGCACCCCCGCCTACGACATGCCCGACCAGGTCCCCGCCGACGTGGCCGCCCACCGGGCCGACCTGCTGGTGGACCTCCAGTCCCGGGTCATGGATGCCTGGAACGAGGCGCGCCTGGGCACGGTCATGGAGGTGCTGGTGGAGGGCTTCGACCCGGAGCAGGGCTGTTGGGCGGGGCGGACCTACGCCGACTCCCCGGACATCGACGGCCACGTCTACTTCACCGCCGCCGGGCAGCTCATGGCCGGCAGCTTCGTCAACGTGCGCATCACCGGCACCGCCGACGGCGACCTGACCGGGGAAATCGAGGAATGAGCCGATGAATACTGCCAATAAGCTGACCATGACCCGGATCGTGATGATTCCCATCTTCCTGGTCATCCTCTATCTGGATTTCGACTTCAACCGATACGTGGCCCTGGCCATTTTCATCCTGGCCAGCGTCACCGACTTCATCGACGGCTACGTGGCCCGGCACTACGACCAGATCACCGACTTCGGCAAGTTCATGGACCCCCTGGCCGATAAGCTGCTGGTGGTCTCAGCCATGGTGTGGTTTATCGAGGCGGGCCAGATGCCCGCCTGGTGCGTCCTCATCGTGGTGGCCCGGGAGTTTGCCGTCACCGGCCTGCGGCTGGTGGCCGTGGACAACGGCCGGGTCATCGCGGCGGGCTGGTCGGGGAAGGTCAAAACGGCCACCACCATGGTCTGTATCTGCCTCATGCTCCTGCCTATCCCGGCCATCGTCAACACCATCTGCGTGGTTTTGATCGTCGCCACCACCCTCTATTCCGGGGTGGAGTATTTCGTCAAGAACCGGGACGTGCTGAACTGGAAGAAGTAACAAAAACAGGGCCTTCGGCGGAAACCGCCGAAGGCCCTGTTTTTTGATGCCGGTTCTTTATGTGGGGACCGCCGCCCTCAGAAAATAGCCCCCAAAAGCCAGAATACGATCATCGTGATAACGTTCCCCGCCACGATGGCCCCTACCAGGGCGCCGAAGCTCATTTTGCTCACGGGCTGGAATGAGGTGCGGAAGGTCACCGCCGGGGCGGTCACGGCCTGACTCAGGGAATTGGCGTTGTCGTCCAGCACCACCTTGATGCCGGAGCATTTGCCGAAGGCCGCCGCCGCGTCCTTTGCGCGGTCCCGGTCCAGATTGCGAAGCAGGACCATGGGGACCGACTCCATCCGGTCCAGGGCCTCCTTATGGGTGATTTCAGCCCATTGGGACAGGACCTTGGCCGTGGCCTCCGGGTCCGGTCCCCGGTCCAGAAGCACCAGGGCATACCGGGCATCGTCTTTCGGGGCCTCCAGGGGACAGCCGCAGTGGACGCAGGCAGGGGCCTGGTCCGACACCGTGCCGCCGCATTCGGGACAGTGGATCAACGCCATAGTAAAACCTCCCATCTTTGTGTCTATCATATCAAAAGCGATTCACACCGTCAACTTGTGACACCTCACGGAACTATTTTCCACATCCGCCGTCAAAACATACAGAGAGAGGAGGGAAGCCCGTGCGCCTGACCGCCTATTCCGCCGCCCATTTTTTGGTGGACCTGTCCTGCGCCCTGCTGGTCCTGGGCCTCCTGGTCCCGGCCGGGGACGCCGCCACGGTGGTCCTCCTCTATAATTTCTGCGCCTTTGCCCTCCAGATGCCCCTGGGCCTCCTGGCCGACCGGCTGGACCGCAACCACCTGACAGCCGCCTCCGGCTGCCTCCTGGTCCTGCTGGCCTGGATTCTGCCGGGGAGCCTCCCCGCCGCCCTGGCGGCCGGGGTGGGCAACGCCCTGTTCCACGTGGGCGGCGGGCTGGACACCCTCCACGCCAGCGCCGGGCGGGTGGGTCCCCTGGGCGTCTTCGTCTCCCCCGGCGCTTTCGGCATCTATTTGGGCGGTCTCTGGTCCGGCGGGGCCGCGGCCTTGGCCCTCCCCATCTGTCTGGCCCTAGCCGCCTTCGCCGCCCTGCTGGCCCTGGGGTGCCGGACCGGCCCCTCCAACGGCCCCGCCCAGCTCCCGGCGGACCCCGGCCCCCTGGTCCCCACCCTCCTGTGCCTCTTTCTGGTGGTGGTCCTCCGCTCCTGGGCGGGCTTCCTCTTTGCCTTCCCCTGGAAGCCCCAATGGGGGCTGGCCCTGGTCTGCGCCACCGCCTTCGGCAAGGCGGCCGGGGGCCTGCTGGCCGACCGCTTCGGCCCCGCCCGGACGGCGGCCTGGACCCTGGCCCTGTCCACCCTGTGCTTCCTGGGCTCGGACCTGCCGGGTCTGGGCCTGGCGGCGGTGTTCCTGTTCAACATGACCATGCCCCTGACTCTGTGGGCCGCCGCCCGCCTCCTGCCCCACACCAGGGGCTTCGCCTTCGGCCTGCTGACCTTCGCCCTCTTTCTTGGCTTCCTGCCCGCCTACCTGGGCTGGACGCCCCTGGCCCCCGCTCCGGCGGTTTACGCCGGGGCCGCGCTGGCATCTCTGACCCTGCTGCTGCCGGGCCTTGGGAAGGAGCCGCCGCCATGCTGACGTCCTTCGTCCTCTCCCTGGCCCTCACCCTGCTGGTGGAGCTGGCCGTGGCCCTGATTTGGGGCCTCCGGGGCCGGGACCTAGGGCTGTGCGCCCTGGTCAACGTCCTCACCAATCCCGCCGTGGTCCTCCTCCACAGCCTGTTCCCGGCCCCGCCCGTCACCCTGCTGCTGGAGGGCGCGGCGGTGGCGGTGGAGGCCCTCTATTACCGGCGTTACGGGGCGCATATCTCCCGCCCCTGGCGCCTGTCCCTGACCGCCAACGCCCTGTCCTTCGGCATCGGATTATTGATTGGGAGGTTCATCGGATGAAAAAATGGCTTGCGCTGTTGTGTTCCCTTGCCCTGCTGGTCCCCACCGCCCTGGCGGATGTGATTTTTGAGCCGGAGGACGCCTTTTATGCCGCCCACCGGGGAGAATTTGAATACCTGTACCGGGAGTACACCGCCAACGGCCCGGAGGGCTATACCACGCTGTGGAAAGCGCCGGACTCTGCCGAACAGCGGGAAAACGTCGCCAACGGGGAGACCTTCTCCGGCCTGTTCCTCTACACGGCGGGCGGCGAGACCTGGAGCAGCGTCTCTGGAGAGGGGGAGACCCTCCGGGGCTGGGTCCGCCTGTCCGACTGTACCCCCGTACCCGACTATCTCACCTTTGAAGAAGCCCACGGGGCGGAGTTCGTACCCTGCGACAGTAGTTATGACCACGCCTTCGATGGACTGGAGACGGTGGTTCTCTGGAAATACCCCGGCTCTGGTATCGTCGAGTGGGCGGACTGCGACGCCAAGTGGTTTCGGGAGAATGGGACGCCATCCCAGACATTTCAAAGCTGCTGGGAGGATGAAGACGGCCGGGTTTGGGGTTTTGTGGGCTATGTGATGGGGGTCCGCAACGTCTGGGTCTGTCTCTCTGACCCCGCCAACCAGGATTTGCCGGCCAGCGCGGCGGTCCTTCCCTTGGACGCCATCGCCATCCCGCCGGCGGGGGAGATACCCGCCCCCAAGACGTCCGGCATGGAGCCGGTGACCGTGGTTTTAGTAGTCCTGGTGGTAGCCGCCACCGCCGCACTGATTTATCTGCTCTTCCGAAAGCGCAGATAGGCAAACAAGGGCCGCGCATCGCCTGGCGATGCGCGGCCCTTTTCAAGTGAATTCGGCCCTTTAGTACAAGGCGCGGCTCAGAAGCCAGGTGATGATCCATGAGATGACCATCCACAGGGTCAGAGAGGTTAGGATGGCGCCCACCAGCTGCCAGAAGGAGAGGGGGCGGGGAATCTTGGGCCGGGCCGGGGAGATGGGGATGTCCAGCGGGGCGGCGTCCGCCAGCCGCTGGGGGTCGCCGGCGTCCTCGTCCCGGTAAATATACAGGGTATTGCCCTTGCCGAACTGGGCGCACAGGGCCCTGCACTCCTGGTAGGGGACCCCGCGCTTGAGGACCAGGGGCAGCTCCGTCCGCAGCCGCTGGGCCTCCGTCTCACCGCACCCCAGCAGCTCCTGCATCTGCCCCAGCAGGCGCAGGTCGTTGAAGTCGGCCCCGACCAGCACCAGGGCGCAGAGCTGGCCGTCCAGGGTGCTCGGCTCCGCCGCCGGGGTGAGGGGACAGCCGCAGTGGACGCAGCAGGCGGCCCGGCTGGAGACCAACTCGCCGCACTCGGGACAGGATAACAATGCCATAACAAATCCCTCTCTTTCTTATTCGGCGCGGATGCCCAGCACCCGGCCCGTCAGATAGTAAATGCCTCCGCCGATGAAATAGCACAGGAAATCATACCAGTCAAAGACCGCCCCCGCCTTGTAATAGAGGGGGAGGACCTCCCACGCGAAGCCGCACAGGAGGAGGAAGGGGGCGATTTTTCCCGGCGTGTCCAGCCGCCAGCCCCGGCGGGCGAGGAGAAGCAGCAGGTTGACGATGCCCAAAATCATGGCTCCCGCCAGGATGTCGGCAAAGTACCACTGGAGAAACCGCAGGGCCGCCCCTTGGGCATGGGGAATCAGGCACAGCCGGTTGGCCAGATAGAGCGCCGCCGCGCCCCCGATGACCCCCAGCTGGAACCAAAGGGAACGCCGGTTCACAGGAACGACAGGATGACCAGGGCGGCGATGACACCCAAAATCACCGCCAGTACCGTCCCGCCGAAGCCCATGCCGCCGGATTCGGCAGGGGTGGCCTCCGCCGGTGCGGGGCTGGGAGGCTTGGCGGCGGGGGCCTCGCTCAGGCTGGACAGATCGTCGGCATCGGCGTCCCGAATGACCCGCACCCTGGCCGCTCCCCGGTATTCCTGGGTCAGGTTGGCGAAGTCGCCCGCGGGCGGGGCCGGGAGCGTGCTGTTGAAGCGCGCTGCCAGGGCGGAACATTCATCATAGGGCAGTCCGCGCAGGAGGACCGCCGGAAGAACGTCTGCGGCTGTGGCGGCGGCCTTTTCCCACGCCTCGTAGCCGGGAATCCCCTGGAGCGCCTCCGCCGTCTTGTCCAAATCTCCACCCGCGTCCAGCAGTACCAGCGCGAAGCGGTCCTCTTTTGCATTTTCCAGCGGATAGCCGCAGTGGATGCAGGCCTTCGCCTGGTCGGAAATCTCTCTGCCGCATTCGGGACAGGTAATCAGCGCCATAACGTTCTCTCCTTTCAGTTGTGGACCGGCTTGGACCGGGGCCATACGAACAGCCAGAACAGCAGCAGATAGCCCCATTGGAGGGTGGTGGTGAAGAGCGGCTCTAGAATGGACATGCGCAGGTCATAGGACAGGCCCATGGACGGGAGGGCATTGGTGATTTCATAGACCGGCAGGAAAGTGGGCAGCAGGACCAGTGTCCTGCCGAACGGGAAAAGCGCCACAAGGACCACGACCAGCCCCGACGTCAAAGCGACAGTCCAATGGAGGCGGCGCCCGGCGGGAAGAGACCTCCTCCGGGCCAGCCAGCCGCCCAGGGGGTAAATCAGCAGGGGCAGGACGGCGGCAACCGCAGTCCCTGCGGCACAGGGACCGTCAAAAAAGTGTCTGTACAGCTCCCAAAAGAAAACGCCCGCCACAGCGGCCGTCGCCGCCAGATGGGTCAGAATAAGGGCCGCGACCAGCGCCATACCGCCCCGCCTCCTTTTTGTCTACTATACCATAATCGACCGAGGGACGCAATTTGTGACAGGAAGTTGCTTTTTCTCAGGCGTCACGCCTCATGTCCAGTTCCAAATTCCCGGCTCCTCCCTTGACACCACCGCCCCGGAATGATAATATACTGGAGACATAGGAAACCATGCGCGGAGAACGGAAAGAGTAGCGGACAGGGGAGAGACCCGGCCAGAGAGGGAACGTCACCGGCTGAAAGCGGTCCCACGGGTACCCGGCGCGAAGTGCATCCGGGAGCGCGGGGATGTAATGTCCCCCGGCTTGGCCCCGTTACCGGCCCTTGAGCGAAAACGAGAGTGGAACCGCGTGATGCACGCCTCTCATGCCTGCGGGCATGGGGGGCGCTTTTGTTTCCAAAAGGAGGCCCTGAATTGACGCGATTAGGCGAGACCCTGCGGGCCTATCAGGCCCGCGACCCGGCGGCCCGGTCCCGGCTGGAGATTTTCCTGCTCTATCCCGGCGTCCACGCCCTGATATTCCACCGGGTATCCCACTGGCTCTACCGGCACAGACTATTCTTCCTGGCCCGGCTCAACTCCCAGATTTCCCGGCACCTCACAGGCATTGAGATCCACCCCGGCGCCACCATCGGCCGGCGGCTGGTCATCGACCACGGCATGGGCATCGTCATCGGCGAGACCGCCGAGATCGGCGACGACTGCCTCATCTACCACGGCGTCACCCTGGGCGGCACCGGCAAGGACCACGGCAAGCGCCACCCCACCCTGGGCAACGGCGTCATGGTCTCCACGGGGGCCAAGGTCCTGGGGCCCTTCAAGGTGGGGGACGGAGCCCGCATCGCGGCCAACGCCGTGGTCCTGTCCGAGATACCCCCGGAGGCCACCGCCGTGGGTGTGCCCGCTCGGGTGGTGCGCATCGGCGGGGAAAAGGTGGACTACGCCGGCGACGTGGACCAGATCCACGTCACCGACCCCGTACAAAAGGAACTGCAAGCCCTCTCCTCCCGGCTGGAGTGGCTTGAAAAACTGATGGATGAAAAAGCAAAGGAGAGTAACCTATGAAGCTCTATAATTCCGCCACCCACAAGAAGGAGGACTTCGTCCCCCACACCCCCGGCAAGGTGAGCATGTACACCTGCGGCCCCACCGTCTACCACTTCGCCCACATCGGCAACCTGCGCTCCTACCTCATGGAGGACGTGCTGGAAAAGCTGCTGCGCTACGACGGCTACGACGTGACCCGGGTGATGAACATCACCGACGTGGGCCACCTGTCCTCCGACGCCGACACCGGCGAGGACAAGATGCTCAAGGGCGCCCAGCGGGAGCACAAGACGGTGATGGAGATCGCCCAGTTCTACACCGACGCCTTCTTCTCCGACTGCAAAAAGCTGAATATCAAGTACCCCGACGTGGTCCAGCCCGCCACGGGTATGATCGACAGCTATATCACCGTCATCACCAAGCTGATGGACACCGGCTACGCCTACGAAGCCGGCGGCAACATCTATTTCGACACCTCCAAGCTGGACCACTACTACGTGTTCAACGACCACGACGAGGAGGACCTGGCCGTGGGCGTCCGGGAGGGCGTGGAGGCCGACGACAACAAGCGCAACAAGACCGACTTCGTCCTGTGGTTCACCAAGTCCAAGTTCGAGGACCAGGCCCTGAAGTGGGACTCCCCCTGGGGCGTGGGCTACCCCGGCTGGCACATCGAGTGCTCCTGCATCTCCATGAAGTTCCTGGGCGAGTACCTGGACATCCACTGCGGCGGCATCGACAACGCCTTCCCCCACCACACCAACGAGATCGCCCAGAGCGAGGCCTATCTGGGCCACCCCTGGTGCAAGTACTGGATGCACGTCCACCACCTGAACACCGAGGGGGGCAAGATGTCCAAGTCCAAGGGCGAGTTTTTGACCGTCTCCCTCCTGGAGGAGAAGGGCTACGACCCCATGGTCTACCGCCTGTTCTGCCTCCAGTCCCACTACCGCAAGGCTCTCACCTTCTCCTGGGAGAACCTGGACAACGCCAAGGCTGCCTACGACAAGCTGGTGGCCCGGGTCGCCGCCCTCACGGAGGAGGGGGCCGTGGACCAGGACGCGCTGGCAAAGTTCAAGGCCGACTTCATCGAGGCCGTGGGCAACGACCTGAACACCTCCCTGGGCATCACCGCCCTCTACAATGTGCTGAAGGCCGACGTCAGCGACGCCACCAAGCGGGCGGCCATCGACAGCTACGACTCCGTGCTGGGCCTGGGCCTGCTGGACCGGGCCGCGGCGCTCCGGGAGAAAAACGCCGCCCAAAGCGGCGGCGGGGACGAGGACCCGGCGGTCCTGGCCCTGGTGGAGGCTCGCACCGCCGCCAAAAAGGCCAAGAACTGGGCCGAGGCCGACCGCATCCGCGACGAGCTGAAGGCTATGGGCATCGAGCTGGTGGATACCCCCCAGGGCGTCCAAATCGTGCGCAAATAAGCAAAATAATACCGCCTCAACGGTTCGTTGGGGCGGTATTGTTGTAAATCCGAAAAATCATCCGATTATTTCCGATACATCTATCTTGTGCAGACGGGGAAACCTCCTTATCGTAACTGATGTATAGATAAGGAGGCCAAGATGGAATTAAAAGATAACTTGAGCAGCCAGTTGAACGCGATCCGCAAGGCCAAGGGGACCTCGCTGGAGGCCCTCTCCGAAAAGACCGGCATCGCCAAATCCACGCTTCAAGACGTGGAGAAGGGGAAGGGCAGCACCAAGCTGGACACGGTGGATGGCATCGCCAGAGGCCTGGGGGTGGACCCGCTGGTCCTGCTGCGGAAGGAGGACGCCACGCGGGAGATACAGCTGTCCGAGAGCATGCTGTCGACGATCCGCGGCCTTGACGCGCTCCCGGAGAAGCGGCGGCGTAGAGTGGTGGCCGATTTTGCCCAGACCCTGATCGACCTGTACCTGGCGGATGACGATGAGGCCGGTGACGAGCCGTGAGGCAGGATGTCTGTGCCCTGCTGGACCGCCTGTGCATCCCCGGGGATTTCCTGGGCTACGGATATTTGCACCGTGCGCTGGAGCTGCGCCTGGACCAGCCGGACGGCCAGCTCACCAAATGGCTCTACCCGGAGGTGGCCAAAACCTTTGGGACCAACTGGAAGAGCGTGGACCGGAATATCCGCACCGCCGTAGGCGCGGGCTGGCGGCAGGGCGGCCGCCCCGTTCTGGAGGACCTGGCCGGGATGCCGCTGAGAAGAAAGCCCAGCAACGGCGCTTTTCTGAACATTTTGGTCCGGGTCCTACAAACGGAGATGTAGAAAAGGCGCGCCGCAATCGATTGCGGCGCGCCTCTTTTTATGGTTCTGTGATAGGCTTGGCCTTTTCCTTGGTGCGTTTCGGCTTGCCCTGGAGCTCCGGCACCGGGGGAACGTCGTTCCGGGGCTGGGTGTGGGTCACCTCGGGCCGCTTCATGCCCTTTTTTGCCATAAAATCACCTCGGCACTAGTATGAGCAGGCGGTGGCCGCCCTATTCCGCCAGCCCTTCCAGGGCCGATTGGGCCAGCAGGGCCGCAGCCAGGGGCAGTGCGCCGTCGTCGGTGCGGAACCCCTCATTGTGCCAGCAGGGGTTGGCCTGCCCCGGCTTCCCGGTCCCCAGCCAGTAGAAAAAGGCGGGGACGTGCTGGCCGTAGACGGCGAAGTCCTCCGAACCCAGGTCGGGCCGGGTGCAGACCACGTGGTCCGCACCCACCAGAGCCTCCGCCGCCCGCCGCGCCACGGCGGTGGCTTCCGGGCCGTTGTAGGTCAGGGGCATGGCCTCCTGACATTCAAACTCATACGAACACTGATACCCGGCGGCGATGGACCCGGCCAGGGTCTCCAGCCGCCCTACCGCCATGGCCCGCACCCCGTCGTTCAGCGCCCGGATGCTGCCCGTGAGGGTGACCAGGTCCGGGGCGAAGTTGGCGGGGGACCCGCCGTGGACGGAGCAGACCGTGCACACCAGGGCTTCCTGGGGGTCGGCGTTCCGGCTCACCACCGTCTGCACCGCCTGGATGAAAGCGGCGGCGGCCACCAGCGCGTCCACGCACTTGTGGGGGGAGCCGCCGTGGCCGGATTTTCCGTGGAGGGTGAGGACAAAGTTGGACTTGCCCGCCATAATGGGGCCGGGGAGGACGGCAATCTGCCCCGTGGGCAGCTCCGGCCGGTTGTGGAGGCCAAAGACGAACCGGGGCCGGACCGGCAGCGCTTCCCACAGGCCGTGCTTCACCAGCGCCGCCGCGCCCCGGCCCACCTCCTCGGCGGGCTGAAAGAGAAAGACCACATCCCCGGCCAGTTCGCCCCGCCTCTCCGCCAGCAGCTTGGCCGCGCCGTAGAGCCCGGCGGTGTGGAAGTCGTGGCCGCAGGCGTGCATGACGCCGGGGACCTGGGAGCACCCCGGCCCGTCCGGCTCCTGGAGCTCGATGGCGTCCAGGTCGGCCCGCAGGGCCACGGCGGGACCGGGCCGCCCGCCCCGCAGCAGGGCCACGCACCCGGTCTCCATCCCCAGGTCGAGGAACTCCACCCCCAGCGCCGCCAGCTTTTCCCGCACCAGCGCAGTGGTCCGCGTCTCCTGGAAGCTCAGCTCCGGATGGGCGTGAAGCGCGTCCTTGAAGGCCTTCAATTCCGGGTACAGCCCCCCGGCCCGGTCCAGCAGCTCCAACCCCATACCAAAACCTCTTTTCCAAAACTTGCCCTGCAAAGCGCTCTGCGCTATAATACCATAGTATAAACAACTCCGACCGGGAAAACAAGGGAGGGACGGCTGTGGCGGAGCGCAAAAACGATTTTTCCCAGGGGAGCATCCCCAAAACCATTCTGACCCTGGCCGCCCCCATGACCCTGGCCCAGCTCATCAACGTCCTCTACTCCGTGGTGGACCGCATCTACCTGGGCCGTCTGCCCGGCCATCTGGCCCTCACCGGCCTGGGCATCACCATGCCCATCATCTCCATCCTCATGGGCTTCGCCAACCTCTGCGGCATGGGCGGCGCGCCCCTGTGCTCCATCCACCGGGGCCAGGGGGACGACGCCGAGGCCGAGCATATCCTGGGCAACTCCTTCACCCTGCTGCTCCTGCTGGGGGCGGCGGCCACGGCGGTGTGCCTGCTGCTGAAGCGCCCCATGCTCTACCTCTTCGGCGCCAGCGACGCCACCTTCCCCTACTCCGACGCCTACCTCACCATCTACCTCTGCGGCACCCTGTTCGTCATGGTCAGCCTGGGTCTGAACCCCTTCATCAACGCCCAGGGCTTCGCCAAGACGGGCATGATGACCGTGGGCCTGGGGGCGGTGGTCAACATCGTCCTGGACCCCATTTTCATCTTCGCCCTGGACCTGGGCGTCCGGGGCGCAGCTCTGGCCACCATCATCGCCCAGGCCTGCTCGGCGGCGTGGGTGCTGAAATTCCTCACGGGCAAAAAGGCCATCCTTCGGCTGAAAGCGGGCTGTATGAGACTCCGGGCCCGGCGGGTACGCCGCATCGTCTCCCTGGGGCTGGCGGGCTTCTTCGTCAACTTGACCAACGCCCTGGTCCAGGTGGTGTGCAACGTGACCTTGCAGGCCTATGGCGGCGAGCTGTACGTGGGGGCCATGACCATCATCAACTCCATCCGCGAGGTGGTCACCATGCCCGTCATGGGCCTGTCCAACGGCTCCCAGCCCGTGCTGGGCTACAACTACGGGGCGGGGCAGCCGGGCCGGGTCCGACAGGGCATCCGCTTCACCTCCACGGTGGTGGTGGCCTATTCCGCCCTGGTCTGGGCCGTCACCATGGCCGCGCCGGAGCTGCTGGTGCGCATCTTCAACTCGGAGACCGACATGGTGGCTGTGGCCGCCCCGGCCCTGCGCATCTATTTCAGCCTGTTCATCTTCATGGCCCTCCAGCAGGCGGGCCAGTCGGTGTTCACCGCCCTGGGCCGGTCCAAGCACGCCATCTTCTTCTCCCTGCTCCGCAAGGCGTTCATCAACGCCCCCCTGACCCTGCTGCTGCCCTGGCTGGGTCTGGGCACCACCGGCGTCTTTGTGGCCGAGGCCACCAGCCAGCTCATCGGCGGCCTGGCCTGTTTTACGACCATGTACTTTGTGGTGTACCGGAAGTTAGAAAGAGAAAGCGGAGGGAAAGCTCGTGAAGGGTGAAATCAAGTATGAGAAGCGTATTGTGGCGTTTGTAGATATTTTGGGCTTTAAAGCCGCGGTTCAGGATGTGGAACGCTGCAGCGAGATTGGGACTATCCTGAAATTACCCTACCAGCTTCGGAAAGGCGATTGGCCTAAAACAATAAAAATGACAGGGGTCATGATGACCTCTATTTCGGACAGCATTATCTTTTCCATTAAGGCCAGTGAGCGGGGCGCCATGAATAAAATTGTGCGGGGGCTGATGGCTTGGCCGACACTGCTGCTTGACCAGTATGGACTTATGCTACGTGGCGGTATCGCGGTAGGTGATGTATATCACGATGATGAGGTGGTTTTTGGGCCGGGCTTGGTCAAGGCTTATGAACTGGAGAGCAAAGCGGCGTTCTATCCCCGCATTTTGATTGGGGAAGAGGACCTGGAACAGGCTGTCAAGAGTTGCTCTGAAGTCAGTCAACAAGTCAATAAACAGTATTTTGTGCCAGATTGTGACGGAAAGCTCTTTTTAGATACCTTTTGCTATGGCACAATAGATACACTTTATCGCTGCCTGGAAAAAGTCCGCTCCATGACCAGCACGGACCCCCGGGCGATTGCGAAGATTCAATGGATGGAATCCTATCTGCAAGAGAAGATACAGCATCAGGGGCGGGCGTGACCGCCGCAGTTCCACCCCCAGCCTTGCCGAATGGCGAGAAACCGGGTATAATACCTTTATCTTACCAAACAAAACGCGGGAGGCCCACATGAACAAGCTGATGGTCATCGACGGCAACTCTATCATCAACCGGGCGTTCTACGGGGTCCGCCCCCTGTCCACCCGGGACGGCACCCCCACCAACGCCGTCTACGGCTTTTTGAACATCCTCTTCAAGCTGCTGGACGAGGAACATCCCGACGCCCTGTGCGTCTGCTTCGACCTGAAGGCGCCCACCTTCCGCCACCTGGCCTACGAGGGCTACAAGGCCCAGCGCAAGGGGATGCCCGACGAGCTGGCCGCCCAGATGCCTATTCTCAAGGACGTGCTGGACGCCATGAACATCCCCCGCTACGAGCTGGAGGGCTGGGAGGCCGACGACCTCATCGGCACCATCTCCAAGCTGGACACTGCAGCCGGGTGGGAGACCGCCATCGTCACCGGCGACAAGGACTCCCTCCAGCTTATCACCGACACGGCCAAGGTCAAGCTGGTCACCACCCGCATGGGCCAGACCACCACCCGGGACATGACCCCTGAGACCTTCCGGGCCGAGTACGGCTTCGACCCCATCCACATCGTAGACCTCAAGGCCCTCATGGGGGATTCCTCCGACAATATCCCCGGCGTCAAGGGCATCGGGGAGAAGACCGCCATGGGTCTCATCCAGATGTACGGGTCCATCGCCCACCTCTACGACCACATGCCCGACATCGTCACCGCCCCGGAGACCCCGGCCAAGCCCAATGTGGTGAAGAAGCTGGCCGAGGGCCGGGCCGACGCGGATATGTCCTACGACCTGGCCACCATCCGCTGCGAGGCCCCCATCGACTTCACTCCCGAGGACGCCCGCCGCAGGCCGGTGAACGAGCCGGCCCTCTACGACTTGTTCCTCAAGCTGGAGTTTGCCAAGCTCATCGACAAGCTGGGCCTCAAGGCCCCCCAGGGGGACGCGCCGGCGGGGGAGCACACCTTCACCGCCGCCTGCGAGATCGAGGTTGTGGACGGCCCCGCCCGGATGGAGGAGCTGCTGGCCCTTTGGCGGGGCCGGGACCACGTCTCCCTGCTGGCCCTGCCCACCCTGGACGCTGTCTGTGTGGAGTGGGGGGACCCGGGGCAGGGGAGGGCCGCCCTCTTCTTCCAGGACAAGCTGCCCTGCTACAACGACTTCCTCCGGGGGCTTTTCGCGCCCGACGTCAAAAAGGTGGGCCACGGGGTCAAGGCTCTCATGGGCCGTCTCCTGGCCGAGGGCCTTTCTACCGACGGCTTTATTTTCGACACCGAGCTGGCCGCCTACCTCCTGGCCCCCACCGACGGCAGCTACGAGCTGGAAAAGCTGTCGGTGACCTACTTCAACTTTGAGGCCCCCAAGGCCAAGACCTACCTGGACCCCGACGCCTTCGGCCCCCTCTCCGACCCCGCGGCCCCCATGGCCGCCCTGGTGAGCCATACCGCCCTCATCGACGGCCTCTACGGCGAGCTGTCCGCCCGCCTGGCCGACCTGGGCATGACCGACTTGCTGACCCAGGTGGAGCTGCCCCTGTGCGCCGTCCTGGCGGGCATGGAGCGGGAGGGCTTCCTGGTGGACCGCAAGGCCCTGGCTGCCTTCGGCGAGACACTCCAGGAGCGCATCGACGCCGACGTCAAGACCATCTACGAGCTGGCGGGGGAGGAGTTCAACATCAACTCCACCCAGCAGCTGGGCCACATCCTATTCGACAAGCTGGGCCTGCCCCCGGTGAAAAAGACCAAGACCGGCTACTCCACCAACGCCGAGGTCCTGGAGAAGCTTCGGGGCCTCCACCCCCTCATCGACGTGATCCTGGAGTACCGCCAATACACCAAACTCCAGTCCACCTACGTGGTGGGTCTCACCAAGGTCATCGGCCCCGACGGGCGCATCCACACCAGCTTCCAGAACACCGTCACCGCCACCGGGCGGCTGTCCTCCACCGAGCCCAACCTCCAGAACATCCCCGTCCGCACCGAACTGGGGGCGGAGCTGCGCAAGATGTTCGTGGCCCCGCCGGGCCATAAGCTGGTGGACGCCGACTACTCCCAGATCGAGCTGCGGCTCCTGGCCCATATGGCCGACGACGTGACCATGCAGGACGCCTTCAAGTCCGGCGAGGACATCCACACCGTCACCGCCTCCCAGGTGTTCGGCGTGCCCCTGAATGAGGTCACCCACGAGATGCGCCGCCGGGCCAAGGCGGTGAACTTCGGCATCGTCTACGGCATCTCCGACTTCTCCCTCTCCCAGGACATCGGCGTCTCCCGGGCAGAGGCCAAGGAGTATATGGACCGCTACTTTGAGAAGTACCACGGCGTCCGGGACTATATGACCGACGTGGTGGTGAAGGCCAAGGCCGACGGCTTTGTCTCCACCCTCCTGGGCCGCCGCCGGTGGCTGCCGGAGCTGAGATCCTCCAACTTCAACCTCCGCTCCTTCGGCGAGCGGGTGGCCCTCAACATGCCCATCCAGGGCACCGCCGCCGACGTCATCAAGCTGGCCATGATCCACGTGGACCGCCGCCTGAAGGCCGAACAGCTGGAGGCCCGGTTGGTCCTCCAGGTCCACGACGAGCTGATCGTGGAGTGCCCCGACGCCGAAGTGGACAAGGTGAAGGGCCTGCTCACCGAGGAGATGGTGAACGTGATGCAGCTCTCCCTCCCACTGAAAGCCGACTCCGCCGCCGGCCAGAGCTGGGCCGAAGCCAAAGAGTAGGGGCGGCCCTTGCGGCCGCCCGCCCACCCCCCACATGAAAGGAGGTCCCCATGGAACTGCGCCTGATGAACGAGATGGAAATCCAGCGCTGGTACGTGACCGAACTGGCCGAGGCGTTCCCGCCCAACGAGCGGAAGCCCCTGGAGGAGATCATGGACCTGCATGAGGCGGGGCGGTACGACATCCATGGCCTCTTTGACGGCGGGACCATGCTGGGCTATGCCACCCTCTGGATGGAGCCCTCCGACCCCGCCTATATCCTCCTGGACTATTTGGGGGTCACCGCCGCCCGCCGCAACGGCGGCCTGGGCGGGGAGATCTTGCGCCGGGTGGTCTCCGCCTACCAGGGCCGCTCCAAGGTCCTGATGGAGGCCGAGCAGCCCGTCCCCGGCGGGGACGATGCGGAAAACGACATCCGCCGCCGCCGCATCGCCTTCTATGAGCGCAGCGGCTTCACCCCCCTCTACGATATGGCGACCTGTGGGATGCGCTTCCTGGCCCTGGTGGGCGGGGAGGCCCCGGCGGACCTGGCCCCCGTCATGGCCGCCCACCGGGCCATCTACGGCCCGGAGCGCACCGACGTGCGGGTTCCCTTGCCCCCCGGCGCCACGCCGAAACCGCCCCACTGGATGAAAGGATGACGGGTTTGAATTACAGACTGGTCCCCATGGACCGCTCCCATTTGAAGGACATCGCCGCCATCGAGCGGCTGTGCTTTTCCACCCCCTGGTCCGAGGCCATGCTGGAGGAGGAGCTCTATAACGACATGGCCTCCTTCGTGGTGGCCGAGGCGGACAACGGCCGGGTCCTGGGCTACGCGGGCCTCCACGTGGTGCTGGACGAGGGCTACATCGACAACGTGGCCGTCCGCCCCGAGTTCCGCCGCCAGGGCATCGCCGCCGCCCTGCTGGAGACCTTCCTCCGCTTCGGGCAGGCCCACCTGTCCTTTCTGACCCTGGAGGTCCGGGAGAGCAACGCCGCCGCCATCGCCCTCTATGCCAAGCACGGCTTCGCCCAGGCGGGCCGTCGGAAGGGCTATTATACCGCGCCCAAAGAGGACGCCATTCTGATGACATTGGAGTTTGACCGCATTGGGACAGTATGAGCTGAAAAAACTGGATATGGACGCCCTGCGTAAGGTCTACCAGGAGGACTTGACCAAGGACTTCCCGCCCGCCGAGCGCAAGCCCCTGGCCGCCATGGAAAAGCTGCATTACGCCGGGCGCTACGACCTGTGGGGCCTCTACGACGGCGGCGACCTGGCCGCCTACGCCCTGCTGTGGCACGACCCCGACGGCGGCTTCGTCCTGCTGGACTACCTGGGCGTCTGCCGGAGCCGGCCCCACGGCGCGGGCATCGGCTCCGCCATGGTCAAGGCCCTCATGGAGCGCTACGGCCACACCGAGGGCATCCTGGTGGAAGCCGAGGCCCCAGAGGGGGACGGCGCGGACGGGGAGGAGGAAGCCCTCCGGGCCAGACGGCTGGCCTTCTACCGCCGGTTGGGCTTCCGGGATTTGAGCTATGTGGCCAAGATTTTCGGCGTGCGCTACGCCATGCTCCTGTCCGGGGAGCGCTCCGAGGCCGAGGCCATGGAGGCCCACCAGCGGCTCTACCACTACGAGTTCAACCCCTGGCTTTACGACAGGTTCATTCAGATTCCGGAGGAAGCGTAAGACCCTGCCGTGGGCGTTCCTTTCTCCTTGAGGAACCGAAAGAAAACCAGCGGGCAGCCCGTCCCTGCCCCCCGCATCCCACAGGAAAAGAGTGATGACTTATCCATATCCTCGCCTTTGAATCCTCCTGCGACGAGACCGCCGTGGCGGTGGTCCGGGACGGGCGCACCGTCCTGGCCGACGCCATCGCCTCCCAGGCGGACATGCACTCCATCTACGGCGGCGTGGTGCCGGAGATCGCCTCCCGCAAGCACGTGGAGGCCATCGCCGCCCTCGCCGACCGGGCCCTGTCCAAGGCGGGCCTCACCAAGTCCGACATGGACGCCGTGGCCGTCACCTACGGACCCGGCCTCATCGGCGCCCTCCTGGTGGGGGTCAACTTCGCCAAGTCGGTGTCCTATGCCCTGGGCCTGCCCCTGATTCCCGTCCACCACGTCCGGGGCCACATCTCCGCCAACTACATCGCCCACCCCGACCTGACGCCCCCCTTCGTCTGCCTCTGCGTCTCCGGCGGCACCACCCTCATCGTGGACGTGCAGGACTACACCAAAATGGAGATCATGGGGGCCACCCGGGACGACGCGGCGGGGGAGTGCTTCGACAAGGTGGCCCGGGTCCTGGGCATCGGCTATCCCGGCGGCGCCCCCATGGACCGGCTGGCCCAGGGCGGCGACGACAAAAAGTACGCCTTTCCCCAGGTCCACGTCCACGACGCCCCCCTGGACATGTCCTTCTCCGGCCTGAAGACCGCCGCCATCAACCTCATCCACAACGCCCAGCAGAAGGGGGAGGCCCTGGACCTGCCCGCCCTGGCGGCCTCCTTCTCCGCCGCTGTCAGCGACATGCTGGTCCCCCGGGTCATGGACGCCGCCCGGAAAACGGGCTACGGCAAGGTGGCCGTGGCCGGCGGCGTGGCCGCCAACTCCCGCATCCGGGCCGATTTGGAGCGCCTGTGCGACCAGACCGGGACCCGGCTCTACCTGCCCCCCCTGTCCCTCTGCGGCGACAACGGGGCCATGATTGGCTGCCAGGGCTACTACGAGTATCTGGCGGGCCACACTGCTGGGGCGGATTTGAACGCCTACGCCAACCGGGACATCAGCGCGGGGTGAAGGATTTCCTTCACCCCGCTTTTTTCTGCCGTGAAAATGCGTTATGGTAACGAAAAAACGGTTATCCATCCCGGCGGCAGCGTGGATTGCGGCCTGTGGAAAACTTGGTGGAAAAGTGGACAACTTACTGAAAAAAGAGGGCGGAGGGGATGTGGAAAACCCGGTGGAAAGTGTGGATAACAGTGTGTAGACCGGGTTACTTCTGTCCGTTATGTCAAGGAAACAGGGGTTCCAGAAAAAGCGGAAAAGAGAAGAATGGTGTGAGAAATGACCGCGTGGAGGGGAATTTCCCCCTGTTTTGATTCGACAAAAACTGCCGCTTTTTTGAAGTTATTTCCTCTTTTCTGCAAGCCCCGCTTCCGCACCCTCCAAACCCCTTCCAAAGAACGGGATTATACAGACCGTATACCCTGCCCGCCGGGGAACCGGGAAAATTGCATGATTGACGGAGCGCGGAAAATATGGTATAGTATCAAGCTGTCAGGCGCGGTATGCGCCTTGGATAAGCTGATGTGGCTCAGGGGTAGAGCAGCGCACTCGTAAGGATGAGGTCTACCGTTCTACAAAATCCCGCTATCCCTTGCAATTCAAAGGGAGTACCACACAAGGAAGGAGCGATAAATGGCCGCTTGCCGCTTATTTGCCGCTTACGCCCGCTTAAACAGGCAAAAACATACGATACGCTGCTGTGGCTCAAAGGTAGAGCACTTCACTCGTAATGAAGGGGTTGTGAGTTCGATTCTCACCAGCAGCTCCATGAAAAAAGCCGTGGGGGATTATTCCCCAGCGGCCTTTTCTTTTTTCCCTGGTAAATCTTTTGCTGGTGTTTCCGGCACCACCAAATCGTCAAACTTGTCAAAGGTATGCGTGGCCTTCTCCTCTGCCGAGGCAATGACATGGGCGTAGATATTGGCGGTGGTACTGGTCTGGGCATGACCCAACTTGTGTGACACGACAACCAGGGGCGCGCCGTCTGCAATCATCAAGCTGGCGTAGGTGTGTCGCAGCGAGTGGAGCGTTACCTTGGGCAGCCCGGACCGCTTCACGAATTTGGAAAACCAAGCCGTCACACTGTCCGGGAACATCGGCTTGCCGGTGTCCGTCGTGAACACGCGGCCGTCTTGGTCCTCCCAGGCGTCCCCCAGGGCCTCCCGCTGGGTGTCCTGCCATTGCTTGTACTCTGTCAACAGCAAGAAGGCGGAGCGGGAGAGTTTCAGCAGCCGGTTCGAGGTGTCCGATTTTGGGGTGTCCGCAAAGACCCCTCTTGGCGGGATATAATTGGAGGTTTGGGCGATGGTTATCGTCTGGGTGTCTATGTCCACGTCGGACCAGCGGAGCCCCAGCAGCTCCCCGCGCCGGAGGCCAGATAGCAGGTCAAAGGTGATGATGGTCCGCCATTTAATAGGCTCTTTGTAGAGCAGAGCCAGGAGCCGCCGGGCGTCTGGCTCGTCGAGGTAGGCCGCCTTTCGCCCCGCGAGGCTGGGTAGGTCCACACGGCTGGCGGGGTTACTCCTGATGTATCCCCACTTGACCGCCCGGTAAAGGACGGCGGAAAGGGTGCGGTGGTAGGTGTGGATGGTTCCAGGTTTCAAAGGGTCCATATTACGCTCTGGGGTGAACAGGTAGTGGTAGGGGGCGCCCAAGGATTGGGCGATCTTCTCGGCGCAGGTTTTATCGATGGACTTGCCGAGGCTGATTTGCTTGAAACACCATAGGGAGACCCCGGAAGCCCTGGACGCCGCGGCCTTGGTGCCATGCTGGGCAAAGTAGGCACGAAGGTTGGGGAGCGGGACCGCCATTACCTTGCCCCGCATACCCTCTTGGCGCAGATTTGCGTAAAATGCGGCTATGTGTCCAGGATTGAGATTCTTTAGCTTGATATGGCCCAGGGCTTGATTTATCCGCTTCATTTTAGTTTCATACCCGTAAGCTGTCCGGGCTTTTAAGTTAGGATAGGCGAACTCTTTGAGAAAAATGTCTGTGAAGTCTACCAAGCGAATGCTGCCGTTGCGGATAACAATGCCTTGCGCCTGTTCTTCAAACAGGACAGCTTGCCGGGCCAGTTCCTTTTCAACTTGTTTTGGGGTCATGCCGGGCGGCGGGGTCCAGGTCATGTAGTCTCGCCGCTGCTTGCCGTAGATGTCGTACCCGTGGGATACCGTTATCAGGTACCCGTCCCCGCGCTTTTTTATCGAGGCCATGGAAACTCCTTTCTTGCACCTCGCGCCCTGGTGTGGTACAATAAAAGGGCGCAATAGTGCCTTTGGTTTGGCTACTGGGGGGACTTTGTGCTATGCCGCTCTCGGTGTTGGTAGCACCGGGGGCGGTTTTTTATTTTTGCAATTCACTCTCTGCGGGTTCCGGTCGTTTCAATGTACACAAAGGGTCTGAATAGTGGTTTGGTGGCTTGTTAACACGAGAAAACAATCCGTCTATATGTTCGTTTAAGCTCGGCTTTATAGTGTGCCACATTGGGTCGAGAATAAAATCTATGCCCTCTCTTCTGGCGTGCTTTGCAGCTGGGACAAAGTCGCTGTCTCCAGCTATTAATACGATTTGGTCTACGAGGCGTTTATTCGCTAGTGACGCAATATCAAGGCCAATGCGCATGTCGACACCCTTTTGCTTTATATCAAGATAAAAATCGGTCTCCTTCAAATCAGACACCGAAATCGACCCGTTGCACAATCGCTTGACCGCTTCCTGGCTAAGGTTGTATCCCATGCTTCCCTCAAGAAGTTCTCCCAGCCTAAGCGCCGTTTTGCGCTTGCATGTTAAAGCCTTGTGGAAGTTTTTCGTCCATCCATATAACGGACTTTTGTTAAGCGGTATGTTCTCCTTCCTTAGAGGGTGGTAAACGGTCTTTTCGGACGGCGGGCAATCATAATAGAAAATCCTGTACAATTCTTGCCCATGCTTAAAATCCACGTGCCGAAGTGCGTAGGTATAAAGCTCGGTTGCACGTTCCTCCGGAGACTTCGGCCCAAACAGTTTGCTGGCCTGACGTGAGTAAAACCCGCCATCCACCATAATGGCTACTTTCATTGCCACTCCCTCCAATTATAAAAAGCCCTTGGTCTCAACCTTCCCCGGATTTTGGGGGGGTCTACACACCAAGGGCTATTTTAACTGTGTGAACGAGGTCACTCGTTACACCAATATATTATGCCCTCGGTAATAATTTGTCAACCCTTTTGCCTTAAAAAGTGCGCTAGGATTCACTGCGATTCAGCGTGATGTTTTTTATTACGTAGAGAAGTGTCAACGTTGACACTAAGTTGGCACTCTCTGGCGGATGGAATATATGGTCACTGGGCACCCTACCACCATCATTTCGGTGGAGGTATCCCATGGTAGATAACAAGGTCAGGGAGCGGCGGAAAGAACTCGGGATGACGCTGGAGCAGTTGAGCGTGGCCAGCGGTGTCCCGGTCAGCACAATCGCAGAAATCGAAAAAGGCGTGGAGCCGAAGATAACAACCGCCCAACACATAGCCGACGCGCTCAATAAGTCAACCGATGAATTATGGCCTCTTTAGTCCCGCTTCGGCGGGGCTTTTTTATTTTCTCTGAGTGGCGCAAAAATAAATGAAAAAAGTTTTTGGCGCTATCCGTTGGAAATCGGTGTCAAATTTACGGCTTATAGAAATCCCAAAAATTAGGTGAAAGATTCGACAAAAAATGACGGTCTTGTGTTATAGAGTCAAGCGCAAGAGAAAGATTTTTGTCGAGGAGGTCACCTATATGACAGCACATTCACGGTCCCAAAGTCCGGGCTTTTGCGAAGGAGGGGGAGTAGAAAAAATGGGGCCATCTTTGTCAGATTTTACGGGATTGAGTGGAACGGATGTTTGTGGTACACTTGTACCAACAGAGAAGGGAGGGGCAATCATGGCAACGGAATTTGAACGGACAGCGGAAGAGAAGGAGGTATTGCTCCGGGATGTAATACATAAGGCGGTGGATGAGCTACCCCAAAAGCAAGCGGAACAATTCAAGAGTTATCTGATTTGGCTCTTAAATAGTCGAGATAACTCTTTGCTTCCTCCAGCTTATCAGCAGGAAGAGAGTCTATAAGTTCGTGCAGTTCGGAATTAGGTCTAGCCTCTTTGCTGGGGCTGGACCTTTTTTCCACTAAATCTGATTTGGAAATTCCGAAGTAGTTCGCCATCATTTCAATTTTGTCTATGCGCGGATAGGTTTTTGCGTTAACCCAATCAGAGAATGTCGGCATTTTTAAGCCCAACGCAGAGCATATTTCGGTTTGGGTAATATCGTTAATACGCAGGTAATAACGAATATTCTCGGCCATTATTTGTTTGTTGCCTAGCTCACTCATTGAAATCACACCCTTTATCTGCATTATACGGTATTGTCGAAAGGAAATCAAGAAAAACCGAAAAAATTTCGGAAAAACCATTGACATTTCGGTTTAACCGTAGTAAGCTATACTTACAGAAAGCGAGGTGAGGCTTATGGGAGGCAAAAAACACCCGGCCAATATGCGGATGACGCTAAAGACGGCACGAGAGTTGGCTGGACTGACCCAATCCGAGGCGGCCCAAGCAATTGGGGTAAATACTGACACGCTTGGAAACTATGAGCGTGGTAAGTATTACCCGGATGTTCCTGTTTTACGAAAGATTGAGAAGGTCTATAATGTGCGGTACGACCAACTAATTTTTTTGCCAATGGATTTCGGTTAAACCGAATATTTGGGGCCGCCACCAGTCCACCGACCGCCCTGCGTAGAGCGAGAAAAGAGAAAGGAGGAAATCTATGGCTACCAAATCCGCAAAGGTCATCCAGGTAATAGAGGTTATGTCCAATATTGGAAAAGGGACCGAAGCCGATCCCAACCGGGTTGTGATCGAGCTTTGGTCCCTAGATGGAAACCTGCTAGCAGTAAATGATCCATGCGTTATTTACCCCGGCTCTGCTGTTTCTCCTCCCCCATAGCAGTAATGCCCTCGTAGAGTTCTTCGGATTCATGGCGGTCTATGTACCATTTGGCTATCAAATGCTCAATCAGTTTCAGCAAAGCGCTGGCTTCGTCGGGGGTTACATCGACAATCATATTAACATCGTGTTCCATGTGGGCACCTATATTGCCGATACTTCTAACGGCGTCAATGGCCTTCCACTGTGCGGCGGGGACATGCTTCTTCAGCTCCGTTACCTCAGCGTTTAGGTTTTTCTCGTGGATATCCCAGAAGTCATGGATTATTCCTTGGAGACAGCGGCGAGCTAAAGTAGCGGCGGCTTTTGGGCTTTTCTTGCAAATAATACAGGCTTCCTCGTAATCAGCTCGAATAGCTTCCGGAACATAATCAGGAAAATTTTGAAAGATAGCTTCTGGGTAGATGTTAACTACTCCTCCATCAATATAACCATTTTTCCCTGTAGCAATGATAGTTTCCTTTTGGCAATGGTCATTGGGGCAACGGTAAATCTGGAGCTCCAAGTGTGGCACCATGAGTTTTGCGTTCAAGTGAAAAACACAGCCGAAATTTAAAACATATCCGGTCTTTGTTTCAGGAGTCAAACTCATAATTTCTCCGCAAAACGGGCACTTGAACCCTGCCATACAAATCACCTCGACATAATCCTACCACAACTAACCAATTTGGGCAACGGCCCACCGACCGCCCGGCATAAGACCCGCCCCAGTCTACCACTTCTGGGCGGGGAGGACAACCCAAAGACCCCTAACCATCACTTTTTATCAGAGATTAACTGAAGGAGGAATAATCATGCCGAACTGCACAAGGGCCGCCCCTGGGGAGAAAGAACTGGCCGCTCTGCTCCGGGACGATAACGGCGGGTCATTTTATCTCACGTTAACCCAAATCGGCAAGGCGATTGGGGCAAAAAGCCCGCATACTGCACGGGACTGGGTGAAAACGCTGGTCCCTCGCAAGAAAAATGGACGCAAGGTCTGGCTGGTGTCTGACGTGGCCCACAAGCTGTATTACGGCGAAGAGGAGGCCAGCGCGTGACCTGCCAAGGAAGGAGGCCCCAAATGAAGGTAATGGACGCAGAATGGACCCCCACCGGGACAAGCGACCCGGCGGAGTATAGCAGGCGGTGCCAGCGGAAGCGGGAGAGTCATTCCCGGCGTGTCGGCGCGTTTGTGCAGAGGCTGGCGTTGGGCGCGGCGATATGCCTGACGTCGGCGGTGCTGCTGGCGGTGATGATGGGCGTATGGCGGTAAGAAAGGGAGGAGCAAACATGAGGTACAAAGTAGGGGATCGGGTACGGATCGTGGACCAGTGGGGCGGGATTGGGCAGAACAACGAAGGGGCTCATGGACAAGTGGCTGGGCAAGGTCATGACCATCAGTGTGGTAGGCAATGGGTCATACCACATGCTGGAAGACTATGGCGAAAACATGGGAGACGGTTGGTTCTGGGACGAAGACATGATCGCGGGCCCGGCGTCGTATCCCACCATCGTGCTCACATCGGACGGCAAGACCACGACGGCGACCATGCGGGAGGGCAAGCAGGTGGTCAAGCGCGTCAAGGCGGTGTGCAGCCCCGAGGACACCTACGACTACGATACCGGGGTCAAGTTGGCGTTCGAGCGGCTGATGGAGCCGGAGGTCGCGCCGATGGAACCCGAGTATTACAGCGGCAAGGTGGTGTGCGTGGAGAAGCAGGATGACTGTGCCAGTGCCCGCGATTTTAAGATCGGCAAGATCTATACGTTTGAGAACGGGCGTGTGTCGGACGATGTTGGGTTTCGGCCCCAAGTGAGATTCCAAAAGCTCGCCCATACAAAAAAGATTCTCGGTGTCACGTTTATCCCATTCGTGGAGGCATAAAAAGGGCCGCCAACGGGTGTACGAGACCCGCCAGCGGCAAAGCATGAAATCTACGCCCTTATTGTAGGGCAAGCGAGGTGAAAAGTCAATGCCTGATATGTATCGAAACCCACAGGATCAGCGTCCTGTAACACGTTGCGAGAATCCAAAGTGCCAACAGGAGGTGTGGCGCTATGAGTGTACCTTTCATTGGGAAGGGCTGCAACTTTGCCCGAGCTGTTTTCGGGAAGCAGTAATAGCCCTCCTGGAAGATGATCCCCAGCAAGTTGCCCTGGAAATTGGCGTTGAAGTGACGAGGTACATATGACGGCGGATAAGGGCGGAGTTGGTTGGTACACCAGGGGTTACGCAACCGTCCCTGTGTTCTTCCCTGAGGACAAGACTGTCTGCCAGTGGTGTCCGTATGTACGAAACGAGGACAGCCTGAAGCGTCACCGCTGTCTGTTGACCGGGGAATATCTGCCTTATCCGTTTACAAGCAGGGGGAATGAATGCCCCGTCATTTTTGAGCAAAAGGAGGAGTGACCTACGGGAACACCTGTCATGGTCTTTGGGCAAAGCGGGTCCGGCAAGTCCACCAGTCTGAGGAACTTCGAGCCGGATGAAGTCTGTATCATCAATGTCAGCGGGAAGCCGCTCCCGTTCAAGAACCAGCACAAGGCCTATAATTGCGACGATTACATGAAAATCGACAGCGCCATCAAGGGCGCCCCGGCAAGGGCCATCATCATTGATGACGCAACCTATCTCATGACCAATGAGTTCATGCGAGGGGCCAAGACTTCCGGCTACCAGAAATTTACGGATATGGCCCTCAATTTCTGGACTCTGATTCAGACGGCGATCCACCTGCCGGAGGACAAGATCATCTATTTCATGGGGCACGTGGACATTGACGCCAACGGAAATGAGAAATTCAAGACCATCGGGAAGCTGTTGGATGAAAAAGTCACGCTGGAGGGATTGTTTACCATCGTACTGAAAACGGTGGTCGCGGATGGGAAGTACAGCTTCGCCACCCAGACCAACGGCATGGACACTGTGAAGTCGCCGATGGGGATGTTCCAAGGTACACTGATCAACAACGACCTCAAGGCTGTGGATACAGCAATCAGAGAGTATTGGGGCCTCGCGCCCCTGAAAATCAAGGAGGAGCAGTAAATGAAAATGTATTCTGACGTCAAGGCAGAACCTAATAAGGGCAGAGAAATCCTGCCCGCCGGCGGGTATGTCGCAAAAATCATGGACGCCCAGGTGGAGAACACCCAATACGGTGACCGGCTGGTCATCTCCTTTGATGTGAGCGAGGGCGATTTCAGGGGGCTTTTCGAAAAGGATTATCGCGGCCAAGTTCAGGAGGACAAGAAATGGCGCGGTGTGTATCGGATGTATTTGCCCAAGGACGATGGGACTGAGAAGGACGGCTGGAGCAAGCGGACCCTGGGCGGCGTCATTTGGGCGGTGGAGTCCAGCAATCCCGGCTACCACTGGGACTGGGATGAAACTACCCTCAAGGGCAAGACAGTGGGCGTCCTCTTCCGAGACAAGGAGTGGGAGATGGACACCACGGAGGGGCACAAGACCGGCTGGACAACGGAATGCTGCAAGCTGATCGACGCGGACAGTATCCATCAGGGCGACTACAAGACGCCCAAGGCCAAGCCTTTGGACGGCAAGACCGTGCCGGCGACAGGCAGATACAGCGAGGTCCTGGATGATGATGAGGACCTGCCCTGGAAGAAATGAACCCGTTTGATACAGCCAGGGCACTAGCGGCCATGACTATCCTGGTAGACACCAGGGAACAGGACACCGCCAGGGCAAGGGGGCGGCTGCGGGATATGGGCTGCCGTTATGAGCGGCAGGCCCTCCCGTTTGGCGACTACTCCGTCAAATGCTGCTTGCCATGTGGTCAGGAGCTGGATCTGTCCAATACAGTGGCGATCGAACGGAAAATGGACCTGGACGAGCTGTGCAATTGCTATTGCAAGGACCGGCCTCGCTTCTCCCGTGAATTTGAGCGGGCGAGGCAGGCCGGGGCCAAGCTCTACCTGCTGGTGGAGAATGCCGACTGGGAGAAAGCCTATTCCGGGGATTATCGCAGCAAGATGGGGCCAGCCGCCCTGATAGCCAGTATTTTGGCGTGGCTGGCGCGATATGAGTGCCAAGTCCTGTTTTGTTCTCCGGCGACCAGCGGGAAGCTGATCCATGACATTCTTTACCGGGAACTCAAGGAGCGATTAGAGGAAAGAAAAAATGAAGCCTGTGGATGAGGTAAAGCGTGCTTTGTCAGGCCACCAGGTTGGAGAGTTCTATGGCTTTGAACCAAACCGATCCGGGTATATCAGTTGTCCGTTCCACCACGAAAAGACGGCCAGCCTCATGCTTTACCAAGAACCCGGCCGGGGCTGGCATTGTTTTGGCTGTGGTCGGGGCGGCTCTGTCATTGATTTTGTGATGGAGCTGTTCGGTATTACATTCCAACAGGCTTTGATCCGGCTCAGCGCAGATTTTGGGCTCGGATTAACGCCAACCAGGGTTACAGTGCAAGAGACGTTGAAAATATTGGAAGAACGAGAACGGAAGGCTGCGTTACAGGAGCAGGAGCAGGCAGAGTGCAACATCATGGCGGCAGAGCATTGCTACTGGTGGGAGATCACAAAATATTTTGCGCCATCAGAGGCAACGGGGGACTATATCCACCCGCTGTATGCAGAGGCCGTCAAGCGCCTCCCGTACCTGGAATATTGGCTCGATGAACATTTGGGGAGGTGGTCCAGATAGATGGGCAGAAAACCTTTGACTATGAGGATTTTGACCATGGCCGGGTCTTTGAATATCTGACTAATATCAAGGACCCCTATGAGCAGGGGATGGAAGAACGCCGGATGGCGGCACTGGCGGCCGAACAGGGCTTCCGGGATTTCAAGCGGCTGCTGAAGCTCTACAAGGACAAGCTGAAGGCATTGACGCTTCCCATGGTGGCCGATGAAGGGATCAGCGAATTTGGAGAGCAACCCTTTGAACTGAACACCGGGGAATGGCGGGCCGATGAGAGCGGCGTCTGGAAATATGGCGGCTCCAACGGAAACGCGATTTATGCCTGTACCCACCCCATTATGCCGGTTCAGACACTGATTGGCGTAGATACCGGCCTGATCAAGGTGAGGCTGTTCTACAGGCGCGGTTACGCGCAGAGAAAGGTCTGGAGCGACGTGGTGGTGGACGCCAGGGACATAGCCTCGGCCACCAAAATCGTGGACAGGCTATCAGCGGTAGGGGTATCCGTGACCAGCGGAGAGCGGGCCAATGCCCTGGTGGACTACTTGCGGGATATGCGTGACCTGAACCACGACGTGATCCCACAGGTGAAAAGCGTATCCCGGATGGGCTGGAACGAGGAGGGATTTTCCCCTTATGTAGACGGAATCGTCTTTGACAGCGCAGACAGCTTCCGGGGGGCGTATCAGGCCATTGCCCAGGTTGGAACGTTGGAGGCGTGGCTGGCAGAAGCCAGAGACGCCAGAAGTTATAGTGTCACGGCGCGGATCGTGCTGGCCGCGTCTTTCGCCTCTGTTCTGATCGAGCCGGTGGGCTGCCTGCCATTTTTCGTCCATCTGTGGGGCATGGACAGCGGCACTGGAAAAACGGTGGCCCAAATGCTCGGTGCCTCTGTGTGGGCGAATCCGGCCCCAGGGCAGGCGTTTTTTCCAACGTTCCGGGGGACCACCGTCGGATTCGAGATGATGGCCGGATTCCTGCACTCCCTGCCGCTGTTTCTGGACGAGCTCCAGCTCACCAAAGATAAGCACGGGAACATTGTGTTCAGTGTCTATGACCTTGCCTCCGGCAGCGGCAAACTGCGCAGCAACAAGGCCCTGGGGCTGAATTATACGCCTACATGGGCCAACTGCTTTATTACCTCAGGGGAGACCCCTATCGTAACCGAGACTGACGGAGCAGGTGCAGTAAACCGGGTGATTGAAATCGAATGCCGCGCCGACGACAAGGTTATCCGGGACGGCCATAGGACGGCCAATGCCCTGAAGGCAAACTACGGATGGGCCGGACGGATCTTCGTTGAAAAGCTGTGCGAGGACGGCGGGAAGGAGCAGGCGGCGGAGCTATATGAGAGGTATTACGCGGCCTGTCTCCAGGACGACACCACGGAAAAACAGGCCATGGCGGCGGCATTGATCCTGACAGCGGACCATCTGGCAACGGATTGGATTTTTAATGATGGACATGCGTTGAGCGCCAAAGAAATTGGGGAGTTTCTGAAGACGCGGGAGGCCGTCAGCGCGTCGGATCGGGGCTATGAGGTCATGTGCGATTGGGTGGCCGTCAATGCCACCAAGCTGCGCGGCGTGGCCGAGATGGGGGACTGCTATGGCAAGGTAGAGGACAACGTCGCCTACATCATTCGGTCTGTGTGGAATCATGTCTGCGAGGAGAACAAAATCAACGCCAAGGCCCTCCTAAGCCATCTGAAAACGAAGGGGCTTATCATCACCAGCGAGAAGGGGTACACCAAGGCGAAGTACATTGGGAGCGGCCAGTCACCGAACTGTGTGTGCCTAAAACTTCCCTCAAATAGCGAAATAAGCGAAGCTTTGTTACCATAATCTCAATTTCGTCAAAACGACGGTTTCTGTAACTTTTTTAAATGGTTACAGAAAAATGAAATCTTGAATGCGCTGTGTGGCAATGGTTTGCGGTTTTGACATGCTTCTGTAACTTTTGCTCCCCCCCGCAATACTTTTTTATGGGAGAGTATCCGTGTATATCTGCGGACAGATGTCCACGAAAATACGAACATCTCTCGCGTGTAGAAAAACGGGGGATTTGGTTACAGAGTTACAGAAAACGCAAAAAACATAGTGTTATCAATGGGTGTACGTCTGTAACTTTGAGTTACAGACAGTCACAGAAGTTACAGGACGGATGTGATAAAAACTGGAATATCAATTTGAACGCGCGGCCATGCGCGGAGAGGAAATGCCGTCAGGGCTTGGTGAAGAAGAGCAGCAATTGTTCCTGTCATTGCGCCTGCTTTACTACCAGTTGAGCATAGGCCTCATCGACCGCAACACCGGGATTGCCGAGAAAAAGAAGCTGGTGCGGGCTTATAACGATACCAAGCGGGTAAATGCCTTTGGTGAGGTGTGCAGAGCCCACAGCGTCAAGATGTGGCGCGAAATCGAAGGATTGAAGTGCGAGTTCAGGAAGAATCCATCATTGGATGTGGCCGCCAGGATGGTGGACGTGATTGATGGGATAAAGCCAAAATGCCATAGCGCAGGAGAAGGACGCCTACATAGTCGTGCCGCTGGGTGACGGGAAGACCACAAAATGCGGTCACTGCGGGAGACGGGCTTATACGCTGGAATACGAGGTGGTTAAAAAGTGACGCCAAAACAGGCCGCGAAGCTGGCTGGTGTACCCCATGACATTATCCTGGCCGCGCTCCACAGTGGTGCGCTATCCGGGCGAAAATATCACAAACGCTGGCAGATCAAGCCAGCCAAGGCATGGAGGTTTGGGCGGGTCAATAAATCCAAACTGTCAGAGTTGAAAGACGAATACATCTGTCTGTACTGGCAGGGCAGGACCGTGGAATGGCTCCAGGCACATACCAAGGCCGATTTTGAGGCAAGAAACATCGTCTGTCCGGCGTCCGGGTTCGCGGAGAAAATCATCTACGAAAGCCTAAAAAGACGGGAAAACGTTGCAAATCAATAAAAACATGCCGACATGTCGGCAAAGTGGAGCGCCCCATGGGGCGAAGACAGCGTGCGCACGCCTACAGACGTGGAGGGAGTGAAAATGATAAATATGGAAGATAACAAGGCCCTGCTGGGCGGGGCTGAGGAGATCGTGGCAGCGCTGGAGCGTGCATGCCATGACTGCAACCCAACCCCATGCTGTGAATATGAGGTTATAGGCCAAGCTGCCGCCGCGCTAATCAAAGACCAGGCCGCCCAGCTTGCCGCCTACACCTCTACCGGTATGACCCCGGATGACATCACAGCGGCGGCGGACAGGCGGCATAACTGCAAAATAGACTGTCTGCTGAAAAAATACAACGAGGCATGTGCACAACTTGCGGTCGTGACGGCGGAGCGGGACGCCGCGGTAGCAGATATTCACCGCTGCTGCGATACCTGCGAGTGGTATAGGCCCTCATGTGGGAGCATTGGCACAAAAAGGTGTTCGCGTTCATATGAGCCGTCCGCGTGCTGTGTCAACTGGGATTGGCACGGCCCGCAGGGGGCTGGGGATGGTGGAGCATGAAAGTACCGAAGCATATACGCAAACGTATGCACCGTGCTGCCCGGCTATCAAAAACCATGCTCACAGAAATGCGCATTGTTGATGACTGGTTTACCAGTCATGGCTATAACATCGAAGAACTGCGCAGCGGTGATGGAACGTCATTAGAAGAGATTGAGTACGGAAACGACGTGACTGACGTTTTTTGTCAGAAGGTAGAAAACGGTGATTTTGAGGAGGCCGCCCATGAATAAGAAGCTGGAGCCGTGCCCGCTCTGCGGGTCAGAACTGCAAATCCACGGGGTGCCCTGCAAACGCCGTCGCAAAGAGCTGGGGTATCTGCCCACAAACGCCGACCGTATCCGGGCCATGAGCGATGAGGAGTTGGCCTATTTCCTCAGCGAAATGGCCGAAACATGCGAACGGAACACAGAATGCAATCAGAGTTGCTATGGGTGCAACGAAATGTTTTGCGAACTTGACGATTGCTTAAAGTGGCTCACCCAGCCCGCAAAGGAGGAGTAGACGATGGAGAGATTGACGAACCGCAAGGAGGCGGAAGTCCAGCAGAAAGCCTATAACACGCGCCTCCAGCAGGGCTATCCTCGCAATATCCCAGAAGAACGCTTTCTGCGCCTCGCTGCATGGGAAAGCCTCTTTGAGGACAGCGGCCTCACCCCTGATGAGCTGGTCCACGCCGCTGAGTTAGTCAAGGCAGAGAAGGAGGGGATGTGTGACAAGGCGGTGGCGGCGTTGGGCGCGACGGGCGGTGGCGGCGGATGATTTGCTGCAATTGCCCCAACTGCGGCGCGCGGATGGACTTGTTAGGGGCTGAGGAGGACGAGCCTTGACACTGGAGGTACTACGTGAGCAAACCTAGATACGATTGGTGGCCCTACGTCAAGGGCATGATACGTCGCTACCCGGCGCTGCGGGAAGAATATGCGGACTTACATTATCCGGCGATGGTAGCGGATTACTCTGGCATGCCACGGGGAGGGACCACGGCAAGAGCGGTGGAGAGCCTGGCGATCCGGGAGCTGCCCAGCACGAAGCAGCGGGAGTATGAGGCGGTCCAACGGGCGGTAGAGATCACGGAAAGATACCGCAATGGGCAGGACAGGCTCAAGGTGATACGACTGGTCTTGTGGGATAAGAGCCATACCTTGGAGGGGGCGGCGCTGATGGTGCCGTGCGGGGTGGCGACGGTAAAACGATGGCATGGGGAGTTCATCATGCTGACGGCAAGCTTCTATGGGTTGCTAGATTGATACCCTAGAGCCAAAAATCGGGTCTATACTGTTATCGTGGCAGTAGGCCAAAGGCTGAAAGCCATGCCCTCCTCCTGCCGCCCGGCCCCGAGGCGGTAATATCGGGGACTATATACCACCCAAGCCGCATGAGGACGAGGGTGGGTTGGTAGAAATTAAACTAACAAGACCTATCGGAGCCATTTGGCGAAGGAGGCAGCTATGAATCGTATCAGAGACGAGACCGATTAACTAATTGAGTATAATCGAATGAATGATTCAGCGGGTATACCGCCACGGCCTGCAGGATAAGCCGTTAACCTGCAACATAGCCCGATGAGGGATATATGTCTCCGCCGTCTGTATGAGGGTGGCGGAGGCACCAGATGTATGGCACCACAGGCGGAAAGCAAACGGGCCTTCCCTGCGCGCGCTGTGAACACGGCGGGGTGAAATTGAATTGTGATAGCCTGGCACCGGGTATATAAAGAGAACGGATACGACTGGCACAGCGGCGTAGGGCTGAAAAGTTCCGTGGTGATTCCTGGCCGTCCCAGCGAACCGTGAGTAGCGAGGCGAGAATCTGAATGGACGTGGTGTGGCAACGCGGACCAACGGATAGTGATACGTGTCCAGGCGTTGGGTAGCCAAAACGAGGGCGGTGATTCGGCCAGGAATCGTTGTGAAAACAAAGCCGCCGGGGGAATCAATCCTCCGGCGGTACTTGCTCTTTGTCTGGCGCTGAAACAGCACAGGTCGGTGCGCCAACAGCACCGATAAAATCAAGGGCAGCTTTAGCGACTTCAGCCTGGGCTTTGGTGGTGGCATTCAGTGGAGCGCTGATAAGAGAGTCCATGGGCAAACCACTGAATTGGTCACTGATTGGCATAGCACATTCCTCCTTGTGAGGTTATTCTATACGTTTTAGACGGGGCTGTCCAGGGATGGGCGGCTCTTTTTCTTGGAGGTGATGGGGTGCGGAAGAGCTGCCAATACTGTGGGCATGTGCACCCAATCGGGTATCAGTGCCCGAAGAGACCAGTATGCGGGAAACACAGGGATGGGCGGATTGACCGGTTTCGCAAGACAGCGCAGTGGGTCCACAAGCGAGAGGACATCCTGGAGCGTGACGGTTATCGGTGTTGGCTGTGTGAACAGGAGCAGGCTCCAAGGCGGTATAACCCAGGTAGGCTGTCTGTGCACCACATTGAGCCATTGGTGGAGCGTTGGGACTTGCGGCTGGAGGAAGGCAATCTAATCACGCTATGCGATAAGCACCACGAGGAAGCGGAGCGTGGGTTGTACGCACGAGAGCTGTTGCACGAGTTGACGGGGTACCCCCCGGGGGAGACCCACCCCCGAGATGGAAGTGCGTAAGACCACACAGGCTCAAACGAAGGCGGAAAATGCCAGAAATGGAGAATGGAGTGAGGGACGATGGGCGGGAGGCCGGCGAAGGCGGCGGCGGTGAGCAGCGGGAAGATCGGAAAAGAGGCCAGGCGGGCGAGGCTGGAGGCGGAGGAGACCCTGCGGGGCGCGGCGGACCGGCTCCTGGCCCCGAACTGGTTCAACGAGCGGCAGCGGGCGGTGTTTGATTACGTGGTGGCGGAGATGGAGGCCGGAAGCGTGCTGGGGAACGTGGACGTGTTTGTGCTGACTCAGTTCTCCATTGCCGTGGAGCGGCTGGAGTCCATCGAAAAGCAGATTAACCATGAGCCGCTGCTGCTATGTGACAAGGAGCTGATGGCGGCCAAGGGCAAGTATACCGACGACTTCAAGACGGGGCTGCGGGAGCTGAGCCTGTCGCCCCAGGCCCGGGCCAAGCTGGGCGGGATGGCGGCAGCGGCGGCCAAGGAGCGGACGGACCCGGTGCTGGAGTTGCTGGGGAAGAAGGGCCGGACCAGCAGTGCTTGACACGCACCCCAGCCTGGTCTACGCCAGGGCGGCGGTGGGGAAGCGGGTGAACGCCCCCCGGTATGTGGTCAAGCAGTGCCGGAGCTTCCTGAAGGTGGCCGGTGGGCGGGACAAAAAATACCGGGTGGACGACGACCGGGTGGAGTTGGTGGGTGGACTGCTGGGGCTGATGGTCATGCCAAAGGGCCTGAAGCGGGGCGCGCCCGTGTCGGACTGTCTGGCCGGGTTCCAGTGGCTGTTCCTCATCGCGGTACTCTGCGTGGTCTACCGGGAGGAACCGGAGCGCCGCCGCTATGAGACCGCCATCCTGGAGATCTGCCGGAAGAACGGCAAGACCTTCCTGGTGGCGGTCATCTTCATTCTGCTGCTGTTTCTGGAGCCGCCCTTTTCCAAGTTCTACTCCGTAGCCCCGGACGGGTCGCTGTCCCGGGAGGTACAGACGGCCATCCGGGAGATCATTGCCAGCTCCCCGGCCCTGCAAGACAAGTTCAAGCTCCGCCGGGACGACATCTACTGCAAGCTGACGGAGAATCAATACTTCCCGCTGAACTACTCCACCAGCCGGCTGGACGGCAAGCTGCCCAACGTGTTCCTGGCCGACGAGGTGGGGGCCCTGCCCACTAACTACGCGGTGGAGGCCATGCGCTCGGGCCAGCTCACCATCCTCAACAAGCTGGGGTGTATCATCTCCACCAAGTACCCGAAGATCGACAACCCCTTCGAGGACGAGGTGGACATGGCCAAACGGGCCCTGGACGGGGATGGGGACGAGACCATCTTCGCCCTGCTCTACGAGCCGGACGACAAGAAGAACTGGATGAAAAACGACGGCATTCTGGAGCAGGGGAACCCCCTGGCCCTGGAGGTACCGGAGATCATGGAGGACCTGAGGAAGAAACGCGCCGCCGCCATCGCCTTTCCCAGCAAGCGGGAGAACTTCGTGACCAAGCACTGCAATATCATCTACTCCGGCATGGGTACGGAGACCTACGTGCCGGTGGACGCGCTGCAGCGGTGCCGGGTGGAACACATCGACTGGACGGGGCGGACCGTGTGGCTGGGGGCGGACCTGTCCATCTCCAACGATAACACTTCGGTCGCCATGGTGGCGGAGGAGGACGGGACCGTCCTGGCCCAGGTCATGGCGTTCATTCCCGCGGGGCGGATGGAGGAGAAGAGCCAGGAGGAGAAGGTGGACTACCGGGCCTTTGTGGAGGCCATGCGGTGCGTGGCCTGCGGGGACCAGATCATCGACTACGCCGTGATCGAGGACTTCGTGCTGGGGCTGGAGGACGCCTACGGCGTGGAGGTGGCGGGGATCGCCTACGACCGGGCCAACGCCATGTCCTCGGCCCAGAAGTGGGAGCGGGCGGGCTATGACACGGTGGTGGTGCGCCAGCACTCGGACACGCTGCACCCGGCCACCAAGCTGCTGAAGGAGCTGATCCTGGAGCGGCGGTTCCAATATGAGGAGAACCAGCTTTTGGAGATCAACTTCCAGAACGCCCGGTGTACCGAGGACACCAATCGGAATCTATATGTGAACAAGAAGAAGTCCAGGGGGAAAGTGGACATGGTGGTGGCCCTCATCAACGCGGTGTACCTGCTGCAGCAGGAGGTCGTCTTTGACGCGGAGAACAATTGGGGGGCCCAGGAATTATAGGAGGTGATGGTTTGGGACTGCTGGACCGGCTGCTGGAGCGGCGGGAGCTTGGAGAGGAGATCATGCCGCCGGAGCTGGCGGCGCTGACGCCGGACCGGGTGGTGACGGTGCGGGACGCCCTGAACGTGCCGTCCATCGCCGGGTGCGTGGAGTTGATCTCCGGCGTGATCGCGGGGCTTACCGTGCGGCTGTACCGGGACGAGGGGGGCACGGTGCGGGAGCTGACGGAGGACTACCGGCTGCGGCTGATGAACGACGAGACGGGGGACCTGCTGGATTCCTTCCAGTGGAAGAAGGCCCTGGTGCGGGACTACCTGCTGCCGGGGGGCGGGTACAGCTACGTCCACTGGGCGGGGAACCAGATCCAGGGAATCTATTATCTGGCCCCGGGGAATGTGAGCGTGACCCTTGGGGTGGACCCGGTGTTCAAGCGGGCGGACTTTATGGTGAACGGACAGACCTACCGGGACTGGCAGATCCTGCGGGTGCTGCGCAGCACGGAGGACGGGGCCACAGGCCGCGGTGTGGTGACGGACTCCCCCCAGCACATCGCGGTGATGGCGGAGGCGCTGGCGTATGAGCGCAATCTGGTCAAGACGGGGGCCAGAAGGGGTTTTCTGAAGTCGGAGAAGAAGCTGGGGAAGGAGGCGCTGGCGGAGGTCAAGGCCGCCGTGCGGCGCATGTTCGCCAACTCCTCCCCGGAGTCGCTGGTGGTCCTCAACGGCGGGGTGGAGTTCCAGGCCATGGGCCAGACGGCGGTGGACGCCCAGCTCAACGAGAACAAGCTGGCCAACGGGCGGGAGGTGTGCAAGCTCTTCTGCCTGGCGCCCAAGCTCTTTGAGGGCGGGGCTACGGAGGAGGACCGGCGGCTCAGCGCCGCCCAGGGGATCGTGCCCGTGGTGAAGGCGCTGCAGTCGGCGCTGAACCGCTTCTGCCTGCTGGAGGAGGAGAAGCGGGACACCTACTTCGTCATCGACACGGACGAGCTGTTCCAGGGCAGTATGCTGGAGCGCTACCAGTCCTATGAGATCGCGGCCCGCAACGGGATCATGCAGATGGACGAGATCCGATACCGGGAGGACATGAGCCCGCTGGGCCTGGACTTCATCAAGCTGGGGTTGGACACGGTGCTGTACGACCCCAAGACCAAACAGTGTTACACCCCCAACACGGACAAGCTGGCCAAGCTCACCGGCGGCTTACAGCCGGGCCAGAGAAAGGAGGAAAGGAATTGAACATTGAGGTAAGAGCGGACGATACCGTGGAGATCCGGGGCTACGTCAACGTGCCCGGCCGGGACTCCCGGCCCCTGCGGGACAAGCAGGGGGTGTACATCGAACAGGTGACGCCGGGGACCTTCGGGAAAGCGCTGGCGGCGGGGAAAGCCGTGGAGCTGCGCTTCGACCACCAGCGCACCCTGGGCAGCACGGCAGACGGCACCCTGACGCTGAAGGAGGACGCCGTGGGGCTGTACGCCTCCGCCGTGGTGCAGGACGCGGAGCTGGCGGAGAAGGCCCGGAACAAGGAGCTGCGGGGCTGGTCCTTCGGCTTCGTGAGCCGGGGAGACCGCTGGGAGGGGGAGTCCCCCCGGCGCAGATACCTGAACGACATCGAGCTGCGGGAGGTGTCCATCCTGGACAGGACCCCGGCCTACATCGCCACCAGCATTGAGACCCGGGAGGACGGGGATACGCTGGTGGAGTACCGGGCGGACCTGGAGGCGGAGGAGCCGGACTACCGGGTGGAGGAGGTCACCACCGTGGACACCGCGAGAAAGACCGTGGACCCGGAGGGGGAGAGCGTTATGCGCCGGGTGAGTCAGACCATTGAATTTTATAAAATGAAAAGGAGAGATCACAATGCCTAAGATCACGATCAACGAGAAGGGGCGCGTGGAGCGCCGCAACGCCATCCTGGAGGAGATCCAGGGGATGGTGGACGCCTGCGAGACGGAGACCCGGGCCTTCAACCAGGACGAGCAGGGCAAGTACGACGCGCTGATGGCCGAGTTGAAGAACATCGACGCCATGCTGAAGGTGGCCGATGAGACCCGTGCCCTGGAGCCCATGGCCCCCGCCCGGCAGGCGGAGGACCGGGAGGCGCTGGAGACCCGGGCCTTTGAGTGCTACATCCGGGGCGTGGCCCCCGATGTGGAGACCCGGGCGGCGGTGAACATGACCACCGGGGACAACGGCGCGGTGATCCCCACCTCCATCGCCAACAAGATCATTGAGATGGTGAAGGACATCAGCCCCCTGTACGCCCGGGCCACCCGGTACAACGTGGGCGGGACCCTGACCATCCCCCGCTACGACGAGACCACCCAGAAGATCACCATGGCCTACGCCACGGAGTTCACCGCCCTGACCTCCACCTCCGGCAAGTTCGCCAGCATTTCCCTGGGCGGCTTCCTGGCGGGCGCGCTGTGCAAGGTGTCGGTCTCCCTGGTGAACAACGCCAGCTTCGACATCGTGTCCTACGTGGTGCGGAAGATGGCCGAGGCGGTGGCCGAGTGGATCGAGAACGAGCTGATCAACGGCACCGCCGGCAAGGTGACGGGCCTGTCCGACGTACACGCCGGGGTCACCGCCGCCAGCGCCACCACAGTGACGGCGGACGAGCTCATCGACCTGCAGGAGTGCGTCCCGGACCAGCTCCAGGGCGGGTGTATCTGGCTGATGAACCGCACCACCCGGAAGGCCATCCGCAAACTGAAGGACGGCGACGGCAACTACCTGCTGAACAAGGACGCCACCGCCAAGTGGGGGTACAGCCTCTTCGGCCATGACGTGTATGTGTCTCAGAGCATGCCTGCCATGGCTGCCGGGAAGGCCGCCATCTACTACCTGGACCCCCGGTGCCTGGCGGTGAAGGTCTCCGAGAACCCCAGCGTCCAGGTGCTGCGGGAGAAGTTCGCCGACGAACACGCCGTGGGTGTGATCGCCTGGATGGAGGTGGACGCTAAGGTGGAGAACACACAGATGGTGGCCAAGCTGGTTATGAAGGCCGCTTCCGGCGGCTAAGGGAGAGCGGGGCCGTGAAGCTCTCTGAGATAACGGCGGCGGACGTGGCGGGCTATCTGCGGGAGGCGGAGGACGCCCCGCTGCTGCCTGCCGTGCTGGCCGCCGCTGTGGAGTTCGTGCTGGATTATACCGGGCTGACGAGAGAACAGGCGGATGAGTTTGACGACCTGCCCATGGCGGCGCTGGCGGTCTGCGCCGACCTCTACGACCGGCGGACCACGGCCATTACCGGGACGGTCGTGGCGGAGAATCCCGTGGTGAGCCAGATATTGGGGGCCCATAGGATGAATCTGCTGTGAGGAGGGGACGGCATGGACTACGGCGCGTCGGACCTGCGGGAGCGGGTGGAGGTGTTGGAGCTGGCGGAGACGGAGGCGGGCTGGGCCTGGACGCCGGCGCGGGAGACCTGGGCGGGGGTGGAGGTCACGGACAAGACCAACCTCTTCTCCAAGGTGGGGATCGGGGCCAGGGACGTGACCCTGGTGCTGCGGGCCCAGGGGCTGACCCTGGGCCACGCCCTGCGCTGGCGGGGCCGGCACCTGTTTTTGACCGGCCTGACCGAAACGAGGCGCGGCTGGCTGGACGGGCGGGCGGCGCTGGTAGACCCGGTGGAGTGCCGGGGGGATGTGCATTTGGAGACGCCGGGAAAGGTGTTTCCGGGGGTGCTGACGGAGAAGTACGTTGGGCAGGAGCGGGCGGTATTGACAGAAAAGCACGTAAAACGGGAGCCGATGACGACCCACATTACCAGCTATATACTGGTGACCCCCAAGGCGATAGCGTTGAGAAGGGGCGGTGTGGTGTGGGTGGAGGGGGAATTGTTTGCCGTTCAGACGGCGCACAGGCTGGACCCCCATAAAAATGAGTATGAAGTCATACGCAAAGACGACCTGTGAGCGCGGATGAGCCGGAGGAACAGCGGGGGACGGGGGGGGGGGAGAGTCTTTAAAAG